>JACPUE010000045.1 GCA_016192425.1 Burkholderiales bacterium | reverse complement strand
TACACCGCAAAAAGTATCTCTCTTTTTGCAAACCCCGCTGCGATCAGCAGAGCCTCAAATTATAACAGGATTTTTTATTTCCCGTCAACACCGAAGGTCTTTCAATCTCTTCAGCATCCCCACCAAACAGAACCACCGCAACCAGCAACCTTCTGTTCAGCGAAGCCTTGCATTGTACATCGGTTTTTAACCAACTTTCAACTCGCAAGGAATCTTTTTTTACCCCGCCGCCCCAACCAATCTCTTGCTCGGCTGCGGCAGCGAAGCCCGCTACTGTAACACAGAAATTGTGAGGGTTCCCTCATGCATTGCGATTTTGCTCTTGCGCACAGCGTGCCTCCAGCACATCGACAAACATGGCTGCCACATCGAATCCGGTTTGCTGCTGAATCTCCTGGAAGCAGGTAGGGCTGGTGACGTTGATCTCGGTGACGCAATCTCCGATGACGTCCACCCCGGCCAGCAGCAGGCCGCGCTGGTTCAAGACAGGGCCCAGGGCATTGGCGATTTCCCAGTCGCGTTCAGACAGCGCCTGCGCCACACCCTTGCCGCCCGCAGCAAGGTTCCCACGCACTTCGGAGCCTTGCGGAATGCGCGCCAGGCAATAGGGTACCGGCTTGCCGCCGATGATGAGCACACGCTTGTCTCCCTGGACGATTTCGGGCAGAAACTTCTGGACCATGAGGCTTTGGGCACCACCGCGGTTGAGTGTTTCGGTGATGCTGCCCAGGTTGAGGCCGTCCGGCCCCACCCGGAAGATACCCATGCCGCCCATGCCATCGAGCGGCTTGAGGATGATGTCGCGGTGCTCGGCGTGAAAGCGCTGGATGTCGCGCGCATCGCGCGTGACCAGCGTGGGGCCGATGAACTGCGGGAATTCCATGATCGCCAGCTTTTCCGGGTGGTCGCGCAGGGCGCGCGGCTTGTTGAAGATACGCGCCCCATCACGTTCGGCCTGCTCCAGCAGGTGGGTGGCGTAGAAATACTCGCTGTCAAAGGGCGGGTCCTTGCGCATGAGCACCGCACCAAAATCAGCCAGGGGCACAGCCCGCTGCTGGCGCACGCGGAACCAGTCATCGGCCTCGCCGGTGAGTTCAATCTCCAGCACATGGGCCCGCACCGGCGCGCCCCGCTGCCACATCACATCCTGCGGCAGGCAGGCACTGATGGCGTGGCCACGGCGCTGAGCCTCGCGCATCATGGCGAAGGTGGTGTCCTTGTAGGTCTTGAATGATTCCATAGGATCGGCGATGAACAACAGTTGCATGGTGGACGTCCAGAGTGAAAAAGGCGCCGTCTCCGGCGCACGGTGCACATTCAGCGCTTGCGGGAGGCGCGCCGCTTGCCGTACTGTTGCACAAACAGCGCCACGCTGCCTGCCACCACGCCCCAAAAGGCCGAGCCCACGCCGCCAATCACCACGCCACTGAGCGTGACCAGGAAAGTGATCAGCGCGGCCTCGCGGTGGGGCTCGTCGCGCAAGGCCGTTGCCAGTCCATTGCCGATGGTGCCCAGCAGCGCCAGCCCGGCGATGGCCACCACCAATTCCTTGGGGAAGGCCGTGAGCAAACCAGTGACCACTGCACCAAAGATACCGATGACGATGTAGAACGCGCCGCAGGACGCAGCAGCGGTGTAGCGGCGCTGCGGGTCTTCATGCGCTTCGGGGCCCATGCAGATGGCCGCAGTGATGGCACTGAAGTTGAGCGCAAAAGCACCAAACGGCGCCAGCACCAGGGTGGCGAGGCCTGTCATGGTGACGAGGACGGAAACCGGCATCTGGTAGCCCGTGGCGCGCATGACCGCCACGCCCGGCAGGTTTTGCGACGCCATGGTGACGACAAACAGCGGCAACGCCAGGCTCACGATGGCGCCGACGCTGAACTGCGGCGTCACCCACTGCGGCATGGCCAGCTCAAAGGTGACGGCCGACCAGGCCATCTGCCCGCGCAGTGCCACATGCGCAATGGCAGCCACCAGCGTGAGCACCACTGCATAGCGCGGCGCAAACCGCCGTGCCGCCAGATAGCAGCCCAGCATGAGGAGCACCAGCGGCAGGGCCGTCTGCGCTGCGGCAAAAGCCTGCAGCCCAAAGCGCGCCAGCACACCAGCCAGAAGCGCCGAGGCGATTTCCATGGGGATGCGGTTCATGGCGCGCTCGAACCAGCGCGTGGCACCCGCCACCGTGATCAGCGCAGCGCAAACCATGAACGCGCCCACCGCCTCGGCCATGCTGAACCCGCCTGCCAGCCCTGCCGTGGCCAGCACCGCCGCACCCGGTGTGGACCACGCGACCATGACTGGCTTGCGCAGCCACAGCGATGGCAGCAATGTGCACAGGCCCATGCCCAAGCCCAGCGCCCACATCCATGAAGTGATCTGCCCGGGCGTGGCCTGGAAGGCCTGCGCCGCCTGGAACACCAGGGCCACCGAGCTGGTAAAACCCACCAACACTGCCACGAAGCCTGCCGTCACGGAGGAAAGGCTCAGGTCTTTGAAAAACTGCATGGGCAGATTCTGGCATGGCCCAGTTTCCTGCGATGGGTATGTCAAATTGCTATTATTTTGATAGCTGCCAGCGCTTTATCTGCGGGTGATAATCGCCAAAATACCAAAAATTCCAACCCACGGCAGCACCCTGTGGCGGCCTCAAATTTCGATTTTGGAACCCAGCTCCACCACCGCATTGTTCGGCAGGTGCAGGAAGTCTGCTGCGGCGCTGGCGTTGCGGTGCATTTGGGCAAAGAGCTTTTCGCGCCACAGTGCCATGCCGTCCCCCAGCGAGGGGATGACCGTGTCGCGCGACAGAAAGTAGCTCGTGGTCATGGGATCGGTCTCGCAACCATGGCCGCGCAGCAATTGCAGCGCGCGTGGAACGTCCGGGTCGTTCTTGAAGCCATAGTGGATGGTGACCTGCCAGCAGTCATGGCCCAGCGCCTCGATCTGCAGGCGCCGGTCCAGGCCGATCCAGGGCTCTTCGTGGTTGCACACGGTGACGAACAGGTTTTGCGCGTGCAGCACCTTGTTGTGCTTGAGGTTGTGCAGCAGTGCGTTGGGCACCACCCCCTGCTCGGCGCTGAGGAACACGGCGGTGCCCTCCACCCGCGTGGGCGGGCTCACGAACACGGCGTCCAGAAACGAGCGCAGGTCGATCGCGTCGGAGCGCAGTTTGTCGTTGAGCGACTGGCGCCCTTGCTTCCAGGTCATCATCAGCGTGAACACCGCGCCCCCAATGAGCAGCGGAAACCAGCCGCCCTGGAACAGCTTGAGCAGGTTAGAGCTGAAGAAGGCCAGGTCAATGACAAAAAAGCAGCCCGTGGACGCCACGCACAGCGCCAGGGGATAGCGCCAGCCGTAGCGCAGTACGAAGAAGGTCAGTACGGTGGTGATGAGCATGTCCAGCGTCACCGCAATGCCGTAGGCTGCTGCCAAATTGCTGGAGGAGCGGAACATGCCCACAGCCAGCACGATGGCCACGAACAGCCCCCAGTTGACGAACGGGATGTAGATCTGGCCCTTGTCGCGCACGCTGGTGTGCAGGATGTTCAGGCGCGGCAGGTATCCCAGCTGGATCACCTGCTTGGTGACGCTGAAGGCTCCGGTGATGAGCGCCTGCGAGGCGATCACCGTGGCCAGGGTGGCCAGGCCCACCAGGGGCAGCAGGGCCCAGTCCGGCGCCATCATGAAGAAGGGGTTCTTCACCGCCTCTGGATCGGACAGCAGCAAAGCACCCTGGCCAAAATAGTTGAGCACCAGTGCAGGCATGACCACGCTGAACCAGGCAATACGGATGGGCCGCTTGCCGAAATGCCCCAGGTCTGCGTAGAGTGCTTCGGCACCCGTCACGCAGAGCACGACGGCCCCCAGGATGATGAAGCTGATACCCGGCTGGTGCCACATGAAACCCAGCGCGTAGTGCGGACTCAGTGCCGCAAGAATCTCCGGATGGTGCACGATCTGCGCCATACCCAGCAGCGCGATCGACAGCATCCACACCAAGGTGATGGGGCCAAAAAACCGGCCTATCCCACCGGTACCCCGCTTTTGCACCACAAACAGGCAAAACAGCACCAGCAGTGTCAATGGTAGCACATAGCGCGTGAAATGGGGCGACACCACCTCCAGCCCCTCCACCGCCGACAGCACGGAAATGGCCGGGGTGATGACCCCATCGCCATAGAACAGCGAAGTACCGAAGATGCCCGCCGCCAGCAAGCCGCCACGCAGTTGGGGACGGTCCTTCACCGACTGGGAGGCCAGCGCCAGCATGGCGACCAGCCCGCCCTCGCCATGGTTGTCGGCGCGCAGCACCAGCACCACGTATTTGAGCGAGACGATGATCGTCAGCGTCCAGAACAGGATGGACAGAATGCCGTACACGTTTGCATACGTGAACGGTACATGTCCGGAGCCAAAAACCTCTTTCACGGCATACAGCACACTAGTGCCGATGTCGCCGTACACGACGCCGATGGCAGCCAAGGTCAACGCTGCCGTGGAAGATTTCGCTTGGTTCACTGCTGTGGCCCCAGGCAGCGTCTTGAGCCCTTGCTCTCAGACCATCCGCCGGGGTTGATGTGGTCCTGGGAAGGCGCATTCTGCGCCTGCAGGCGCTGGTGTGGAATGGGCTGCCAAACCACTGCTGCAGAAATGACACATTTTGTTGCGTCGCAACAACTTGGCGTCCAAGTGCCAGTCAGTCGTAAGTTTCGGCGTCCGGATTGGTGGCTTCCAGCTCATAGCTGGCTGCCAGCATCGCCAGGCGGGCAATCACGCCATACATGTAAAAGCGGTTGGGCACACTGGCCCCTGGGCGTGCGCCCAGCTGGGGCAACTGGGCGCCATGGGCAAAGGCCAGCGGCACAAAACCGGCGCCGGGCGCGTTGAGGTTTTCGTCCACACCCCGGTCGGCATGGATGCGGTAGAAGCCCCCCACCACGTAGCGATCCATCATGTACACCACGGGCTCGGCCACGGCGCCGTTCATGCGCTCCTGCGTGAGCACGCCTTCCTGGATGATGAGGTCATGCACGGGCTGGCCGTCCTTGGCCACCGCCATCTTGTTGCGCGTGCGGCGGTTGGGTTCCTGCAGCTCCTTGGCGTCGTGCACCGTCATGACGCCCATGCCGTAGGTGCCGTTGTCGGCCTTGACCACGGCGAAGGGCTTTTCGTGGATGCCGTATTCCTTGTACTTGCGGCGCACCTTGGCCAGCAGCGCATCGACCTGGGTCTGCAACTCCTCCAGGCCCGTCTCGGCGGCAAAGTCCACCCCCGCACACTTGCCGTACAGCGGGTTGATGAGCCAGGGATCAATACCCAGCAACTTGCCAAAGCGCTTGGCCACCTCTTCGTAGTTGCGGAAATGCTGGCTCTTGCGCCGCACCGTCCAGCCTGCATGCAGCGGGGGCAACAGGTACTGTTCGTGGATGTCTTCGAGGATGCCGGGCGCACCCGCCGACAGGTCGTTGTTGAGCAGGATGGTGCAGGGGTCGAAGTCCTTGAGCCCCAGACGGCGGCGCGTGCGTACCACGGGTTCGAGCGTGATGGTTTCGCCCGTGGGCAGCTCCACTACCGTGTCTTTCTTGATCTCGGGGCTGACCGAGCCGATGCGCACGTTCAGGCCCGCCATGTTGAAGATGCGCTGCAGCTGCACCAGGTTGCTCAGGTAAAAGCTGTTGCGCGTGTGGTTCTCGGGAATGATCAGCAGGTTGCGCGCTTCAGGGCAGATCTTCTCGATGGCCGCCATGGCCGCCTGCACGGCCAGGGGCAGCATCTCGGGCGTGAGGTTGTTCCAGCCGCCGGGGAACAGGTTGGTATCCACCGGCGCCAGCTTGAACCCGGCGTTTCGGATGTCCACCGAGGTGTAGAACGGCGGTGTGTGCTCCATCCATTCCAGCCGGAACCAGCGCTCCGTGGCCGGCATGGAGTCGATGATGCGTTGTTCAAGCTCGTTGATGGGTCCCGTGAGGGCCGTGATGAGGTGCGGAACCATGGCTGTGCGTGTGGGTCGGGTGCGGCCCATTGTAGGGGGGGCGCCAAGTGGCCACCCGGCACACCGCCGCGCACCGGCTCTCCAGCGACGCAAGAGCGAGTGCGTCAGGTGCGCACTTCGCCCTCGCCCAGGACCACGTATTTGAGCGAGGTGAGCCCCTCGATGCCCACCGGGCCGCGCGCATGGAACTTGTCGGTGCTGATGCCGATCTCGGCGCCCAGGCCGTACTCGAAGCCGTCGGCAAAGCGCGTGCTGGCGTTCACCATCACGCTGCTCGAATCGACCTCGCGCAGGAAGCGCTGGGCATGCCGGTGGTCGGTGGTGAGGATGGCCTCGGTGTGGTGGCTGGAATAGTGGTTGATGTGGGCAATGGCCTCGTCCAGCCCCGCCACCACCTTGACGCTGATGATGGGCGCCAGGTATTCCTCGCTCCAATCCTGTTCCGTGGCGTCCTGCACTTTCGCGCCCGGCACTGCGGCCAGCAGGGCCTTGCCTTCGGGGCACACCCGCATTTCCACGCCCTTGGCCGCGAACACCGCGCCGATGCGCGGCAAGAAGGCGCTCGCCACGCCGCGCGCCACCAGCAGGCTCTCGCTGGCGTTGCAGGGGCTGTATTTCTGCGTCTTGGCGTTGTCGGTCACGCGCACGGCCATGTCCAGGTCGCAGGGGTCGTCCACATAGGTGTGGCAATTGCCGTCCAGGTGCTTGATGACGGGCACCTTGGCCTCGCGGCTGATGCGCTCGATCAGGCCCTTGCCGCCGCGCGGGATGATCACGTCCACATATTCGGGCATGGCGATCAGGTGGCCCACAGCCGCGCGGTCGGTGGTCTGCACCAGTTGCACGGCCTCGCGCGGCAGGTCGGCTTCCTCCAGCGCCTGCTGCACCAGCTGGGCCAGCGCCTTGTTGGAATCGATGGCCTCGGAGCCGCCGCGCAGGATGCAGGCGTTGCCGCTCTTGATGGACAAGCTGGCGGCCTCGATGGTCACGTTCGGGCGGCTCTCGAAGATCATGCCGAACACGCCGATGGGCACGCGCATGCGCCCCACACGGATGCCGCTGGGCTGCTGCTGCAGGCCGAGGATCTCGCCGATCACGTCGGGCATGGCGGCGAGTTGCTCGCAGCCCTGGGCACAGGTCTCCAGCACCTGGGGAGTGAGCTTGAGCCGGTCCACCAGGGGCTCGGCCAAACCGGCGGCGCGGGCGCGCTCCAGGTCGCGCGCGTTGTCCACCTGCAGCGCGCCGGTCTGCTCGCGCAGCAGGCGCGCCAGCGCCCGCAGCGCTTTGTTTTTGATAGCTGCTGGCGCTTTGGCCATCAGCGCAGAGGCCGTTTTTGCCTGTAAACCAAGGGTGCGTGTGTAGTCAGCCACGTTGAGCGTGTTCATGGCCACGATTTTGCCGCAGATGGATGGCGGCTGCAGTGGCGCAGTGCCAGCGCCTCATACGCTATTATTTTTATAGCTGCTAGCGCTTAATGGATAAGCGCTGGAAACCAATTCCATCAAACACCACTTCAGCGCGCCGCCGTACCCAGGCGGGCGAGTTGCAGTGCCAGCCGCTGCAGGGCCTGCCAGGGCTGGGCGGGCCAGTCGGGGAGCTTGAGGCCCTTGACGATGCCGTCCACCTGGTGCGCCGCCTGCAGCAGGCGCGCAAGCTGCATGTCGCTGGCGCGCGGCAGGATGCGCTCGTACAGCCGCTCCTTCACGCCCCAGACGCGGTTCTCGCGCAGCGCCATGGGCAGGGGCTTGCCCGCGTTCATGGCGTCCTTCACGCGCTTCAAGGCGCGGATGTCCTCGGCCAGCGCCCAGTGCACCAGCACGGGCGCCTCGCCCTCGGCCTCCAGGCCGTCGAGCATGCGCTGCACGCGCAGCACCTGGCCGCCCAGCACGGCCTCGGAGAGCTTGAACACGTCGTAGCGCGCCACGTTGAGCACGGCGGCCTCGACCTGCGCCCAGGACAGCTCGCCCGTGACGCTTGCGTCACCTTGCCGCACGGGGTGCAGCAGGCCGAGCTTCTGGATCTCCTGGTGCGCGGCCAGCAGGTTGCCCTCCACCCGGTCGGCGAAGAACTGCAGCGTGCGCTGCCCTTCCTCGCCCGCCGCAACGCGCTGGCCCTGCGCGCCCAGGCGCTGGGCGATCCATTGCGGGAGCTGGGCGCGCTCGATGGGGTCGATCTGCACGGCCACGCCCGCGCCTTCGAGCGCGGTGAACCAGCCGCCGGTCTTGGTGGCCTTGTCCAGGCGTGGCAGCTGCACCAGCGTGAGCGTGCTGTCGTTGCCGCGCGCGCCTTCGGCCAGCTGCTGTAGCGCCACGCTGCCGTCCTTGCCGGGCTTGCCCGAGGGAATGCGGATCTCGATGATCTGCCGGTCGGCGAACAAACTCAAACTGCCGCCCGCCGCCAGCACCGCGCTCCAGTCGAAATGCGCGCCCGCCACGGTGAAACTGCTGCGCTCGGTGTAGCCCTGGGCGCGCGCTTGAGCGCGGATGACGTCCGCCGCCTCCTGCTGCAGCAGGGGTTCGTCGCCGTGCAGCACATACAGCGGCGCGAGGCCGCGCTGCAGTTGCGAAGAGAGTTGGGCCAGGGCGACTTGCATGCCCGGCAGTGTATCGCCGCGCCTGCCCATGGCATCGAGGTGAACATATCGCCATTTATGAGTGGCAACTTGATCTGCAAGCTGCGTAAATTGCGCAGGCTTCTCACTTTTCTTTGGCCACGCCCCTGCGGAGAATTCTTCCCAGAACACAAGTCAAGGAGATGGTCATGGTGAATTACCTCGGTGTGAACAGCGTGCGCGAACTGGTGCGGCAGGTGGGCTTTCCTCGCTTCCTGCAGCAGCTGGTGGACGCCATGGACAGCGACTACCGCCGCTGGGAGCAATTCGACAAGTCGGCGCGGCACGCCATCCATTCGCCCGTGGGCGTGATCGAACTCATGCCCACCAGCGACGGGCGGTTGTACTGCTTCAAGTACGTCAATGGCCACCCCAAGAATACGGCCGAGGGGCTGCTCACCGTCACCGCCTTCGGCGTGCTGGCCGATGTGGACACGGGCTACCCGCTGCTGGTGTCCGAGCTGACGCTGACCACCGCGCTGCGCACCGCCGCCATGTCGGTGCTGGCCGCACGCCACCTGGCCCGCCCGGACAGCCGTCGCATGGCGCTGATCGGCAACGGCGCGCAGAGCGAGTTCCAGGCACTGGCCTTCTACCACCTGCTGGGCATCCGCGAACTGCGCCTGTTCGACACCGACCCCGGCGCCAGCCTCAAGCTGGAACGCAACCTGGCGCGCCTGGCGTTGCCGGATCTGCACATCGAGCGCTGCGCGAGCGCGCAAGAGGCCGTGCGCGGCTGCGACATCGTGACCACGGCCACGGCCGACAAGCGCAATGCCACCATCCTGCGGCCGGACATGATCGAACCGGGCATGCACCTCAACGCCGTGGGCGGCGACTGCCCCGGCAAGACCGAGCTGCACGCCGACATCCTGCGCCGCGCCGATGCGCGCGTGGTGGTGGAGTTCGAGCCGCAGTCGCGCATCGAGGGCGAGATCCAGCAGATGCCCGCCGACTTCGCCGTGACCGAGTTCCACCGCATCCTCACCGGCCAGGCCCCGGGCCGCCGCACGGCGCAGGAGGTGACGGTGTTCGACTCCGTGGGCTTTGCGCTGGAGGACTTCTCCGCCCTGCGCACGCTGCACGCGCTGCTGCAACAATACCCGCACCTGGGCACACCCATCGACCTGGTGCCACAGATGGACAACCCCAAGGATCTGTTCGGCCTGCTGCACGCCCCCGCGCCCCAGGCCCGCACCGCCCTGCAACCGGAGCCGCAAGCCGCATGAACACCCACCGCCCCGCCCCCGCCATCAGCCTGATCGGCGCCCCCACCGACATCGGCGCGGGCGCGCGCGGCGCCTCCATGGGCCCCGAGGCGCTGCGCGTGGCCGGGCTGCAGGCGGCGCTCGAAGGCCGTGGCCTGCAGGTGGCGGACCGGGGCAACCTCGCCGGCCCGGCCAACCCCTGGCTGCCGCCCGTGGACGGCTACCGCCACCTGCCCCAGGTGGTGGAATGGAACCGCGCCGTGTTTAACGCCGTGCTGGCCGAACTGCGCCAGCAGCGCCTGCCCGTGCTGCTGGGCGGCGACCACAGCCTGGGCCTGGGCAGCATCAGCGCCGTGGCGCGCCACTGCTTTGATACCGGGCGCAAGCTGCGTGTGCTGTGGCTCGATGCCCATGCCGACTTCAACACCAGCGCGCTCACGCCCAGCGGCAACGTGCACGGCATGCCCGTGGCCTGCCTGTGCGGCTTCGGGCCCGAGGCGCTCACGCAACTCGCGGGCATGCCCGGCGGCGCCCCGGCGCTGCAGCCGCAACAGATCTGCCAGATCGGCATCCGCAGCGTGGACGAGGGCGAGCGCCGCTTCGTGCACGAGCAGGGGCTGGAGGTGTTCGACATGCGCTTCATCGACGAGGTGGGCATGCGCCAGACCATGCTGCAGGCGCTGGACGGCCTGGACGAGGACACGCACCTGCACGTGAGCTTCGACGTGGACTTCCTCGACCCCGACATCGCCCCTGGCGTGGGCACCACCGTGCCCGGCGGGCCGACCTACCGCGAGGCGCAGCTGTGCATGGAGATGATCGCCGACAGCGGCTGCCTGGCCTCGCTCGACATCGTCGAACTCAACCCCGCGCTGGACGTGCGCAACAAGACGGCCCTGCTGGCCGTCGATCTGGTGGAGTCGCTCTTTGGCAAGAGCACGCTGATGCGGCGCTGACGGCGGCGGCGCTCAAAGCGCTGTGATTTCAGTTTTCCATGGCGGCTCGCGCCGCCACCCGCGACGCATGAAACCGGCGCGCCCCAGGCCAGGGCTCCCGCGCAAGGGCCGCCAGCATTCCCACGTGCGGGCGCTGGGAGCGTCCCCCCTCCCGAATCGCGCAGCGATTCGAGAGAGGGGGGAAGGCGCCGAAGGCGACTCAGGGGGGTGTTTCACTTCAACCTGACTGCGGCGAGACGGCGCACGATCTGCTGCACGATGTCGGTTTGCATGTTGCGAAAGAGCAGCGCCTCTTCGGCCTCTTTGGCCAGCGCAATCGTCTCGCTGTAGCTGATGTCGCGGTTCTGCAGCAATTCGGTGTCGGGAATCCACTCGTTGCCGTCGGCACCGCGCAGGCGGATGCGCACGCGCAGGCGCAATTGCAACTCGCGCACCTGGCCTGAGGCCGTGAGGCCGACCACGACGCGCTCCTGCCGCTCGGCCAGCAGATCAAATACGACCTGCGCGGTGGGCAGGGTCGCAGGCTCGCGCAGCACCTTCAGGCGCCCGCCCGATGCTTCGAGCGTGCGCTGCAGCTCACGCGCCAGGGACGAACCGGCAGGCGCGTTGAGGAACAGCGACTCGAACGCGAATTCCGGCGCGCCGCGCAGGCGAAAGCCGCAGGCGCTCAGCAGTGCCACAGGGGCCAGGGCCAGGAAGGTGCGCCGCGCCATGCTCAAACCACCACGTTCACGAGACGGCCGGGCACCACCACCACGCGCTTGGGATGCGCGCCGCCCGCGTGGGCCGCAAAGGCCTCGCTGGCCAGGGCGATGCGCTCGATCTCGGCCTTGTCGGCTGCCGCAGGCACATGGATGGAGCCGCGCAGCTTGCCGTTGACCTGGAGCATGAGCTCGACTTCGTCCTGCACCAGCGCACCCGCATCCACCTGGGGCCAGGACGCATCGAGCAGGTCGCCCAGGTGGGCGGCGTAGCCCAGTTCGCTCCAGAGCTGGTGCGTGATGTGCGGTGTGGCGGGGTACAGGCAGCGCAGCAGGATGCCGAAGCCCTCGATCAGCGCGACGCTGGCGCCCTCGCCGTCCCAGACCTTGAAGTCCTCCAGTGCGTTGAGCATCTTCATCGCGCCCGAGACCACGGTGTTGTACTGCATGCGCTGGTAGTCGTAGTCCACCTGCTTGAGCACGGTGTGGATCTCCAGCCGCAGGGCCTTGGCCTCTTTGCCAAATTTCACATCATTGATGGCTTCAGCGCCTACCACGCTTGCGTCAGCAGCTATCTTATCGATAGCAGACAGTTTGACACCGAAGTTCCACACACGGCGCAGGAAGCGGTAGCTGCCCTCCACCGCCGCGTCGTTCCACTCCAGCGTAGCCTCGGGCGGCGCGGTAAACATGGTGTACAGGCGCGCGGTGTCGGCACCGTATTTTTCGATCAGGTCCTGGGGATCGACGCCGTTGCGCTCGGACTTGCCCATCTTTCCTACACCGCCGTACTCCAATACGGTTCCGTCAGAAAGCGTGCCGCCTGTGATGCGCCCCTGCGCATCCAGCGTGGGCGTCACTTCCAGTGGCGGGAAGTAGTCCTTGCCACCCTTTTCATTGCGGCGGAAGTAAATGTGATTGAGCACCATGCCCTGCGTGAGCAGCTTGGTGAAGGGCTCGTCCACCTTTACGAGGTCCAGGTCACGCATGACCTTGGTCCAGAAGCGCGCATACAACAGGTGAAGCACCGCATGCTCGATGCCGCCGATGTACTGGTCCATGGGCATCCAGTAATCGGCCCCGCCCGCCACCATCGCGTCCGAATTCTTGGGGTCGCAGTAGCGCATGAAGTACCACGAACTGTCCACGAAGGTGTCCATGGTGTCGGTCTCGCGGCGCGCGGCCTTGCCGCAGCAGGGGCAGGTCACGCCAGCGTGGAAGGCTTCGCTCTTGACCAGCGGGTTGCCCGAGCCGTCGGGCACCAGGTCCTGCGGCAGCACCACGGGCAAATCCTTCTCGGGCACGGGCTGAGGGCCGCAGTCCGGGCAGTGAATGATGGGAATGGGCGTGCCCCAGTAGCGCTGGCGCGAGATGCCCCAGTCGCGCAGGCGCCATGTCGTCTTGAGTTCCCCCAGGCCCTGTTGCGCGAGGGCATGGGCCACGGCGGCCACGGCGTCCTTGTAGGGCAGCCCGCTGAAGCTGTCGGAGTTGACCGTCACGCCGCGCTGCTTGTCGGCGTACCAGTCCTGCCATTGGTGGTAGTTGAAGGTTTCGCCATCGACCAGCACCACCTGCTTGATCTCGATGCCGTACTTGAGCGCGAAGGCGAAGTCGCGCTCGTCGTGCGCGGGCACGCCCATCACTGCGCCGTCGCCATAGGACATGAGCACGTAGTTGCCCACCCACACCTCCACCGGCAGGCCGGTGAGCGGGTGTGTCACGCTCAGGCCCGTGCGCATGCCCTCTTTTTCCTTGAGGGCCATTTCGGCCTCGGTGGTGCCGCCCTTCTTGCATTCCTCGATGAAGGCGGCAAGCTGCGGGTTGCCGCGCGCGGCGTGCGTGGCCAGCGGGTGCTCGGGCGCCACGGCGCAGAAGGTCACGCCCATGATGGTGTCGGCGCGCGTGGTGAACACGTACATGCGCCCGTCCTGGATCAGCGCGCCGTCCTCGCCCCGGATGTCATGCGTGAAGGCAAAGCGCACGCCCTCGCTCTTGCCGATCCAGTGCTCCTGCATCAGCCGCACCTTGTCGGGCCAGCCGGTCAGCGTGGCCTTGTCGTTGCCGATCTGGACATGGTCGAGCAGTTCCTGGGCATAGTCGGAGATTTTCAGGTAATAGCCGGGGATCTCGCGTTTTTCAACAACTGCACCCGTGCGCCAGCCGCGCCCGTCCACGACCTGCTCGTTGGCCAGCACGGTCTGGTCCACCGGATCCCAGTTCACGATCTGGGTCTTGCGGTAGGCAATGCCCTTTTCCAGCATCTTGAGGAACAGCCACTGGTTCCACTTGTAGTAATCCGGATCGCAAGCCGCAATCTCGCGGCTCCAGTCAATGGCCAGCCCCATCGCCTGCAACTGCCCCTTCATGTAGGCGATGTTTTCGTAGGTCCACTTGGCGGGCGGCACGCCGTTCTTCAGCGCCGCGTTCTCGGCCGGCAGGCCAAAGGCGTCCCAGCCCATGGGCATGAGCACGTTGTAGCCGCTCATGCGCAGCTGGCGCGTGAGCATGTCGTTGATGGTGTAGTTGCGCACATGGCCCATGTGCAGCTTGCCGCTGGGGTAGGGCAGCATGGAGCAGGCGTAGAACTTCTTCTTGCCCGCGTCTTCGGTCACGCGGTAGGCGTCGATAGCCGTCCAATGGGCCTGCGCGGCGCGCTCGACCTCGGTGTGTTGGTACTTGTCTTGCATGAATGCCTGCAATGGATGGTGAATGGCCGCAGCACGCGGCCCTGCCTGGATTTTAGGCGCTGGCGGGTGGGCCGCTCAGCGCACGGGTGTAGAGGGTGCGGGCGCAGCCGCCGGGTCGGCCACGAAGCCGATGCGCTGCAACCCGGCGGCGTGCGCCGCTCCCATGACTTCCACCACCCGGCCATAGGGCACGGCGGCATCGGCGCGCAGTTGCAGCTCGGTGTCGGGCGCCGCCTGCGCCACCTCGCCCAGGCGGCGGGCCAGCGCGGCGGCCGATGGCACGGGCTGGTCGTCCACGAACACCTGGCCCTGGCGGTTCAGCACCAGGGTGAGCGTGCGCGGCGCCGCAGCGGGCGCCGTGCCTTCGGCACGCGGCAGATCCAGCCGGATGGAACTGGCCAGCAAAGGCGCGGTGAGGATGAAGATGACCACCAGCACCAGCATCACGTCCACCAGCGGCGTCATGTTGATGTCGCTCATGGGCTCGGCCCCACGGGTGCGTTCAAGGCGGCCAAATGCCATGGTGTGCCCTGCCTGCGGTTCAGGCGTCCCCGGCCGGGACCTGCGCCGCCGTGCCCAGCAGCAGCTCGCGCAGGTCCAGCGCAAAGCCTTCCAGGTCGGCCTCGATGCGGGCCACGGCGCGGCCAAATCCGTTGTAGGCCAGCACGGCCGGAATCGCCACGGCCAGGCCTGCGGCGGTCATGATCAGGGCTTCGCCCACCGGCCCGGCCACGCGGTCGATGCTGATCTGGCCTGCCCCGGCAATTTCGGTCAGCGCATGGTAGATGCCCCACACGGTACCCAGCAAACCCACGAAAGGCGCCGTGGAGCCCACGGTGGCCAGCAGCACTTGGCCGAACTGCAGCTTGGCCAGCACGGCGTGCAGGGCATCGCGCAGCACCCTGGTGAGCTGCTGGCTGCGGCTGCCCGCCTGCGCAAGTGTGCCCGTCCCCGGCGTTGCGGCCACGGTGCCTGCGGCCTGGACCAGGGGCAAGACCAGGGCTTCGCGGTCGAACGCGGCCAGCGCCTGGCGGGCGGCGTCCATGCCGGGCGCCTGCCAGAAAGCCGCCAGGCAGCGTGCCACATCGGTGCGGCCCCGGTGCAGCAAGCGTGCTTTCCAGGCGATGACCACCCAGCTTGCCACCGACATGGCCAGCAGCGCCAGCGCCGTGGCCTGGGTCACGGCGTCGCCCTGGCGCCACCAGTGCAGTGGATCCATGTCAGTGATCCATTCCACGAACGCGGCACCCGCGACGCATGCAACTGGCGCCCCCCAGGCCAGGGCTGCCGCGCAAGAGCCGCCCCGCCGCGCTGGCGTCGTCCCCCTGCCCGCATTGCGCAGCAATGCGAGAGCGGGGGGAAGCGGCGCAGCCGCTCAGGGGGGTGTTCACGCCAGTCCCAGCACGTCGAACATGTCGAACATGCCGCGGGCCTTGCCGCGCAGGAAGCGCACCGCACGCAGGCTGCCCTGGGCATAGGTGGTGCGGCTGGACGACTTGTGCGTGATCTCGATGCGCTCGCCCGTTCCCGCAAACAGCACGGTGTGGTCGCCCACAATGTCGCCGCCGCGGATGGTGGCAAAGCCGATGGAGGACGGATCGCGCTCGCCGGTCACGCCTTCGCGGGCATAGACGGCGCAGTCCTTGAGGTCGCGGCCCAGCGCACTGGCGATGACCTCGCCCATCTTGAGCGCGGTGCCCGAGGGCGCATCGACCTTGTGGCGGTGGTGCGCCTCGATGATTTCGATGTCGTAACCCGTGGATAGCGCCTTGGCCGCCATCTCCAGCAGCTTGAGCGTGACGTTCACGCCCACACTCATGTTGGGCGCCATGACGATGGCCGTGTGCTGTGCATGGGCGGCGATCTCGGCCTTCTGCGCCTCGGTGAAGCCCGTGGTGCCGATAACGGCCTGCACGCCCAGTTCACGGCACACGGCCAGATGGGCCAGCGTGCTCTCGGGGCGGGTGAAGTCGATCAGCACCTCGGCATTCTGCAACCCTTGGTGCAGGTCGGCCGTGATGGGAACGCCACTGGCCACGCCCAGAAACGCCGTCGCGTCCGAGCCGATGGCGGGGCTTGAAGGCCGACCCAATGCGCCGACCAGCACACAGTCGCCGCTGGCACGCACGGCTTCGATGAGCATGCGGCCCATGCGGCCGGAAGCCCCGGCCACCGCCACGCGGTAGGGGGCATGGGGTGTGGCGGGGGAGGAAGTCCCTGTCATAGCGTTCCTTGGATGCGGTGGCACCGGCGCGACATTAGCGGGTGCCGGATTCGAGCGGTGGGTAGCGGGTGGCCGTGGGGGTGGGTGCTGGCTGCTGCTCCGCCGCCTTGGCGGCAGCCTGTGGCGCCGGGAACTTGGCAAGCTGCTCCTCGGTGGCTTCAAGCTGCGGCACTTTGCGTTTGCCCTTGCGGGTATCGAGCGAGGCGACAAATTCGCTCTCCGAAGGCATTTCATCGCCTTCGAAGCGCTCCAGGGCGTCGCCCTGGAAAAACACGGTCAGCTTGCGCGACTGCACATCCTGCCCCGGACGCTTGAGGGTAAAGACATACTCCCAGCGGTCGGCGTGGAACAGGCTGGTGACCAGCGGCGTGCCCAGGATATCCCGCACCTGCTGACGGCCCATGCCGGTCTGCAAGGCCTCGACCTGCTCGCGCGAGATGAAGTTGCCCTGCACCACATCCACTTTGTAGGGCGTCACGACGCTGGCGATGCGCGTACTCGCGCCATCGAAACTGCCGCAGGCCGCCAGGCTGGCACCGAGCAGCAGGATCGCCCCCAGGCGGGCACTGTGAAAAGCGTTGACTGACATGGAAAAAGGCCAGAGGATATGATGCGGGCCATTGTAGCGGCAGGCCCCGCCAGCACGCGGCGCACCATCCAACCCCAAACCCTTGCCATGTCCAACATCGACGAACTCAAGAGTACCGGCCTCAAAGCCACTCTGCCCCGGCTCAAGATCCTGGAGATCTTTCAGAAAGGCGCGCAGCGCCACATGACGGCAGAAGATGTGTTCCGGGTGCTGCTGCAGGAGCATTCGGACATTGGCCTGGCCACGGTGTATCGCGTGCTGACGCAGTTCGAGCAGGCTGGAATCCTGTGCCGCAGCAACTTCGAGAGCGGCAAGGCCGTTTACGAACTGAACGAAGGCAAACACCACGACCACTTCATCTGCACGGGCTGCGGCAAGGTCGAGGAGTTTTTCGACGCCGACATCGAGAAGCGCCAGCAAAGCGTGGCCAAAGCCAAGGGTTGGGTCATCCAGGATCACTCGATGGCGCTGTACGGGCTGTGCGCGCAGTGTGCCGCGCAGCAACGCGGCAAATAATCAGCCGCCCTTGTCCATGGCGCGCCGGTGGCGTTCCACAAATTCCTGGTAGGTGTCGATACCGCGCAGCTGCAGGATGGTGTTGCGCACCGCGGCTTCCACGAGCACGGCGATGTTGCGTCCGGCCACCACCTGGATCACAACCTTGAGCACCGGAACACCCAGCACATCCTGCGTCAAGGGTTCGTAGGGCAGGCGCTCGTAGCTGCGCTCCAGCGTCTCCTTGCGCACCAGGTGCACGATGAGCCGCAGGCGCATCTTGCGGCGCACCGCCGTTTCGCCAAAGATGGCGCGGATATCCAGCAGGCCGATGCCGCGCACTTCCAGCAGGTTTTGCAGCAGGTCGGGGCACTTGCCCTCGATGGTGGTCTGGTTGATGCGGAACAGATCGACCGCATCATCGGCCACCAGCCCGTTGCCGCGTGAAATCAGCTCCAGCCCCAGTTCGCTCTTGCCCAGGCCGGATTCGCCTGTGATGAGCACACCCAGGCCCAGGATGTCCATGAACACGCCGTGCATGGTGGTGCGGTCGGCAAAGTGCTTGGACAGGTAGGCGCGCAGCACATCGATGACGAAGGCCGCCGACTCGCGCGTGGCGAACATCGGGATCTGTGCGCGCTCGCACATCGACACCAGTTCGTCGGGCGCCACCTGGTCGTCTGCCAGCACCAGCACCGGCGGCTCCAGCGTGACGATGCGCGACACCCGGCGCTTGCAGTCCTCGGTGGTGGCGTTGGTCAGGTAGGCGATCTCGCGTTCGCCCAGAATCTGTGCGCGGTAGGGGTGGATGTAGTTGAGATAGCCCACCAGGTCGGCACCCGAGCGTGCCGAGCGCACGGCCACTTCGTCGAAGCGGCGCTCCGAGGCGCCCAGGCCCGCCACCCACTCCCACTTGAGCAGGCCGCGAAATTCCTCAAACAGGACATCGGCGCTGACGACGTTGGGTTTCACGGGTGGAGGCAGCGCAGAGCGGAACGATCAGGCCGTCTGGGTGGACTGCCAGCCCGCGATCATGCGGTGCAATTCAACCGCGTCGGTGCAGCCTTTGATTCTTTCGCGCAGCGGGCCGTCGCTGAGCAACTCGGCGATTTCGGAAAGAATTTCCAGGTGCTTCTGCGTTGCCGCCTCGGGCACAAGCAGAAAAATCAGCAAGCCCACGGGCTGCTCATCGGGCGCGTCAAAGCCTATGGGCTGCGCCAGCTGGAACACCGCCGCCATGGGGGCCTTGAGCCCCTTGATGCGCCCGTGCGGAATGGCCACGCCATGCCCCAGGCCGGTGGAACCCAGGCGTTCGCGGGCAAACAGGCTGTCGGTGATCAGCGCCCGCGACAGGCCGTGCAGGCTCTCGAACAAGAGCCCGGCTTCTTCGAAAGCGCGCTTCTTGCTGGTGGCGTCAACGCTCACCAGCACTTGGTCTGCAGGCAGGATGGAGGCAAGGCGGTTCATGGCAGTTTCTGGGCGCGATTATGCACCGCTTGGAACAAACGCTCACAATTGGCGCGGCAAGGCCACCGGGCGCCCCATGCGCCGGATGTGAAAAAACCGCCCAAGCGGGCGGTTGGTGAGGCGGCGGGACTGCCTGCCCGCCCGGTACAGAGCATGGTGGTCACGCGGCCATCCGGCGGCGCGCATCGGAATGGTGATCCTGGATGCGGTCCTTGTGGCGCATGACCTGCCGGTCCATCTTGTCCACCAGCTCGTCCACGGCGGCATACAGGTCGGCGTGGGAGCTTTCCGCGAACAGGTCGGTTCCCTTGACGTGGATATTGCATTCAGCGCGCTGGCGCCTTTCCTTTTCCTTTTGCTTTTCAACGGTGAGCAGAACCTTGACATCGACCACCTGATCGAAATGCCGGGTGATCCGGTCTAGCTTGGTGGTGACATAGCCGCGCAGGGCGGGGGTGACTTCGAGATGATGACCGCTGATCGTCAGATTCATAAACAGGTCTCCTGTAGCACTCGGAAGATAGGCGCCGCCACAGCACACCCCGTGGCGACCCGGCAGGCGGCTGCAACCGCCTGCCGTGCTTTCACTATGCGCCCGGCAGGTACCAAAAGCAATCCCATACCGGGGCATGGCAGCGGGTTTTCCCACCACAGGTGCCAAAGGCTCCAAAAGGGCGCACAATGCCTGGGTTCCCCTTCTGCGCAGTTCGTCACCGCCCTGCAGATCCCCCGGGACAGCGCCGCATACAATGCGCAGGCCCCCAGGGCGCAGCCCGGCAGCGCCCCTTCGCGCACTCCCCCAGACAGCGTTTTCCCCCATGACCCTCCCGTCCAACCCCACCGCCCTGCACACCTCTGCCCTCAGTTCCCTGCCCCTGCTGGCGCGCGGCAAGGTGCGCGACAACTATGCCGTAGGCACCGACCGCATCCTGATGGTGGCCAGCGACCGCATTTCGGCGTTCGACGTGATCATGGGCGAGCCCATTCCGGGCAAGGGCGAGCTGCTGACCCAGATGGCGCTGTTCTGGTTCGACAAGCTGGGCCACCTGTGCCCCAACCACCTGACTGGCGAAGCGCCCGAGAGCGTGGTGAGCCCGGCCGAAGCGCCGCAGGTACGCGGCCGCTCCATGCTGGTGCAGCGCCTGCAGCCCATTCCGGTGGAAGCCGTGGTGCGCGGCTACCTGGCCGGCAGCGGCTGGAAGGAATACCAGGCCACCCAATCGGTCTGCGGCGTGCCCCTGCCCACGGGCCTGACCAACGCCGCCAAGCTACCCAGCCCCATCTACACCCCTGCGGCCAAGGCCGCCGTGGGCGAGCACGACGAGAACATCACCTTCGAGCGCACGGTGGAGATGATCGGCCCCGAACTGGCGGCCAAGATCCGCGACGTGAGCATTGCCATCTACCAGGCCGCCGCAGACATTGCACTGGCCAAGGGCATGATCATTGCCGACACCAAGTTCGAGTTCGGCCTGGACCCGCAAGGCCGCCTGGTGCTGATGGACGAAGTGCTCACCCCCGACAGCTCGCGCTACTGGCCCGTGGAAGGCTACGCCCAGGCCCTGGCCCAGGGCGAGAACCCGCCCAGCTATGACAAGCAGTTCCTGCGCGACTGGCTGGAACAGGCCAAGGTCAACGGCAAGCCCTGGGACAAGACCGCCCCCGCGCCACGCCTGCCGCAGGACGTCATCGAAAAGACCGCGGCAAAGTACCGCGAGGCACTGGAGCGCCTGACGGGCTGAGCCCCCCTGGCACCGCCCGGCCGGGCGATGTAGTAACCGGCTAACACCACAGACCGCGCCTACGCCGCAAGAATGCGGACTCCTACGTCAAAACCCCAGGAGACACGCATGGCCGGAAAGAAGATTCTGATGATCTGTGGCGACTACTGCGAGGACTACGAGACCATGGTGCCCTTCCAGGCACTGCTGGCCGTGGGCCACCAGGTGCACGCCGTGTGCCCCGACAAGAAGGCGGGCGAGCAGGTCAAGACCGCGATCCACGACTTCGAGGGTGCCCAGACCTACAGCGAGAAGCCGGGGCACCAGTTCACCCTCAACGCCAGCTTTGCCGAGGTGCGGCCCCAGGACTACGACGCCCTGGTGCTGCCCGGCGGGCGCGGGCCGGAGTACCTGCGCACCTACCCCGCCGTGGTGGCGGCCGTGCGGCACTTTTTCGAGGCCGACAAGCCCGTGGCGGCCATCTGCCATGCGGCGCAATTGCTTGCGGGCGCGGGCGTGCTCAAGGGCCGCAGCTGCTCGGCCTACCCTGCCTGCCGTGCCGAGGTGGAGCTTGCAGGCGGCCGGTATACCGACATCGCCGTGGACAAGGCGCACACCGACGGCAAGCTCGTGACCGCCCCTGCCTGGCCCGCGCACCCGGACTGGATCGCGCAGTTCCTGGCGGTGCTGGGCACGCGCATCACCCATTGAGGGAAACGCCCATCCCCGGCAAGATGGGGCCTCATTCCACCCCCGGAGACTCCCGCCATGTGCCAGGTCTTTATCAGTGCCGACCCCGCCCTCTACGCCTGCCGCGCACGCTCGGTGCGGCTGCACGGGGTGGCCACCAGCATCCGGCTGGAAAACCTGTTCTGGCAGGTGCTGGAGGAGATTGCCGCGCGCGACGGCATGGGCGTGCCCCAGTTGTGCGCACGCCTGCACGACGAACTGCTGGCCGAGCGCGGCAGCGTGGACAATTTTGCGTCGTTTCTGCGCGTGTGCTGCGGGCGCTACCTGGCGCTGCAGCTCTCGGGCGGCATTCCGCAGGACTGCTCGATTCCCATCCGCAGCCTCAACCCCAGCCGGGTGCTGGCCACAGAGGGCGTGCGCGCCGCGCAGCACCTGGGGCATGCGCGCCAGGCGGCCTGAACGCGGCGGGGTCCGCGCCTGTCAGCTCAGCACGACGGAGCTCAGGCGCCTGCGGTAGGTGGCCACCACGGGGTCTTCGGGCGGTATCTGGCCTTCGGCGACCTTGGGCTTGGGCGGCTCGATGATTTCGAGGATGGAGACGCAGGTCTTGCGCGCAGCTTCGTCGCTCCAGCCTTTGTCGCGCATGAGGATTTCGAGCAGCTCGTCCATGGCGTCCTGCCAGCGCTGGTGGGCCATGAGCCAGCGCGCGCGGGCAAAGCGGGTCTCAAAATCGCGCCGGTTGGCAGCAATTTTTGCATCAAATCCGGCTATAGCGCCTTCTGGATCAGCGCTGGCAGCTACAAAATCAATAGCATCCATCCAGTCCTTGAGCGCCCCCAGGCGGCGCGATCCAGCAGCCTTGGCGATGACCGGGGCAAAGGCCACCTTGGCGTCATCGTCGCGTCCCAGTTGCAGCAGCAGCTTGACGTAGTCGAAGCGCGCGTCGTCGTTGGCGGGGTCGGTGGCCACGGCGTGCTGCAGTTTTTCAAGCGCGGCATCGGTGTCGCCGCTGGCCAGCGCGTCCTGGGCCTGGACTTCCTCTTCTTCGGCCTGGACCTCTTCGGCACTGGGCACGTGGCGGTCCAGGAACTCGCGCACCTTGCCCTCGGGCAGCGCGCCGGTGAAGCCGTCCACGGGCTGGCCGTTCATCAGCAGCACGCAGGTGGGGATGCTGCGAATGCCGAACATGGCCGCAATCTGCTGCTCGGTATCGGAGTTGATCTTGGCAAGCACAAAACGGCCCGCGTACTCGGTTTCCAGCTTTTCGAGCACGGGCCCCAGGGTCTTGCACGGGCCGCACCAGGGCGCCCAGAAGTCCACCAGCACAGGCACGTTCATCGAGGCGGCGATGACCTCGGTTTCAAAGTTTTCTACGGTGATGTCGATCATGTCGCAAGGGCCCTTCCCCGGCACCGGGTGGCAAAAAGTAAAATCGCGGGTTCACACTCTGCGGCAGGCGGCCAGCGCGCCGCTGCACACACTATGAAACCCATCCAGATCGGTGTGGTCATGGGCTCCAGCAGCGACTGGGAGACCATGCAGCACGCAGTCGAGATTCTCCAGCAATTCGGCATCGCCCACGAGGCCCGCGTGGTCTCGGCCCACCGCATGCCCGACGACATGTTCGCCTACGCCGAGGCCGCCGCCAGCCGGGGGCTCAAGGCCATCATCGCGGGTGCGGGCGGCGCGGCCCACCTGCCAGGCATGATCGCGGCCAAGACCACGGTGCCCGTGCTGGGCGTGCCGGTGGCCAGCCGCCACCTGCAGGGCGTGGATTCGCTGCACAGCATTGTGCAGATGCCCAAGGGCATTCCGGTGGCCACCTTCGCCATTGGCACCGCCGGCGCGGCCAACGCAGCACTGTTTGCCGTGGCGCTGCTGGCCAATGAAAACCCCGCGCTGCGCCAGCAGCTCGACGCCTTCCGCGCCGCGCAGACCGAGGCCGCGCGCGCCATGCAATTGCCCCCCACCGCCCCATGAGCGCCCACCCCATCCGCTATTTGCCGCCCGGCAGCACGCTGGGCGTGCTGGGCGGCGGCCAACTCGGCCGCATGTTCGTGCACGCAGCGCAGGCCATGGGCTACTTCACGGCCGTGCTCGACCCCGACCCGGACAGCCCTGCCGGGCGGGTGAGCCACCACCACATACAGACCGGCTACCAGGACCCCGAGGGCCTGGCCCGGATGGCGCAGCTGTGCGACGCCATCAGCACCGAATTCGAGAACGTGCCTGCCGTCTCGCTGGCCGCACTGGCCGGGCAATGTGCCGTGGCCCCGGCGGCGCGCGCGGTGTCTGTGGCACAGGACCGCGCGCTGGAAAAGGCCCATTTCGTGCGCTGCGGCGTGCCCTGCGCACCCCATGCGGTGATGGAGTCTGCGGCGCAGCTCCCCACCGTACCCACCGATCTGCTTCCGGGCATCCTCAAGACGGCCCGCCTGGGCTACGACGGCAAGGGCCAGGTGCGGGTGCAAAGCGCTGCCGATCTGGCCGCCGCCTGGGAGGCCCTGGGCCGCGTGCCCTGCGTGCTCGAAAAAATGCTGCCGCTGCAGTCCGAATGCTCGGTGATCGTGGCGCGCGGCGCCGACGGCCAGACCGTGCACCTGCCCGTGCAGCGCAACCTGCACCGCGACGGCATTCTGGCGGTGACCGAGGTTTACACACAAAATCTGCCTCCAGCGCTTACCCAGCAAGCGGTAGGCGCTGCAATTTCCATAGCAAACGGCCTGGACTACGTGGGCGTGCTGTGCGTGGAGTTCTTTGTGCTGCAGGATGGCAGCCTGGTGGTCAACGAAATCGCCCCGCGCCCGCACAACAGCGGCCACTACAGCCAGGACGCCTGCGACGTGTCGCAGTTCGAGCTGCAGGTGCGCACCCTGGCAGGCCTGCCCCTGGTGCAGCCGCGCCAGCACAGCCCGGCGGTCATGCTCAACCTGCTGGGCGACCTGTGGTTTGCCCAGGGCAGCAGCACGCCGCGCACGCCGCCCTGGAACGCAGTGCTGGCCCTGCCCGGCACCCACCTGCACCTGTACGGCAAGACGCAAGCCAAGCACGGACGCAAGATGGGGCACCTGAACATCACCGCCCCCACCGCCGAAGCCGCCCGCGCCACGGCGCTGCAGGCAGCGGCACTGCTGGGCATAGTCCCTTTTTGAAGCACCATGGTTCTGGACGGCTCCCTGCCCACATCAGTGGCTGCTGCAGCCCAGGCGCTGCGCAGCGGCGCGCTGGTGGGCCTGCCCACCGAAACGGTGTACGGCCTGGCGGCCGACGCCAGCAGCGATACCGCCGTGGCGCAGATCTTTGCCGCCAAAGGCCGGCCCAGCGACCACCCGCTGATCGTGCACGTGGCCGACGCCTCGGGCATTGCACACTTTGCGCGCGAGGTGCCCGCCTTTGCCCAGGCCCTGGTCGACGCCTTCTGGCCCGGCCCGCTCACGCTCATCCTGCCGCGCCTGGATGGCGTGGCAACAGCCGCCACCGGCGGACAGGACAGCGTGGGCCTGCGCTGCCCCGCCCACCCCGTGGCCCATGCCGTGCTGCAGGCCTGCGCTGCGCCGGGTGATGGCCCCGAACTGGGCGGCCCGCCCGTGTGGGGGCTGGCCGCGCCCAGCGCCAACCGCTTTGGCCGCGTGAGCCCCACCACCGCCTTGCATGTGCAGGAGGAACTGGGCCAAGACCTGCTGGTGCTGGACGGCGGTCCGTGCGGCGTGGGCATTGAATCGACCATCGTGGACTGCACGCGCGGCGTACCGGTGCTGCTGCGGCCCGGCGCCATCACGCGTGCGCAGATTGCAGCGGCCTGCGGCATCGATCCGCTATCAAAAGAAGAGCTGCCAGCGCTGACACCACGAGCCTCAGGCACGCTGGAGGCCCACTACGCCCCGAACGCCAAGGTGCGCCTGATGGACGCCAAGGCCCTGCAAACCGCCCTGGACCTGCTGGGCGCCGATGCCGCGCACCTGGCGGTGTACGCGCGCTCGCCGCTGCGCAGTCCCTCCAGCCAGGTACTGATACGGCGCATGCCCGACGATGCGCAGGCCACCGCACGCCAACTGTTTGCCGTGCTGCGCAGTTTTGACGACGCAGGCATGCGCCTGATCTGGGTCGAACCCCCCCCGGACACACCCGCCTGGGAAGGCGTGCGCGACCGGCTGCAGCGTGCGGCAGCGGCCTGACGGTCCAGCGCCCCGCTTTACATGGCTTGACACGGCATCGTTACACTCAACCCACTTTTTCGGAGATCACTATGGCAGCAAATTGGATGCGCCGCAGCTTGTTGGCGGCCGCATGCGCATCGGCCGCGTTGTTGGCGGCCTGCGGTTCCAGCACCACCGAGTCGGCAATCACGCCCGACCGTTTCATCGCCTTTGGCGACGCGTTCACCGATGCCGGGCAAAAGGGCTCGCTCTATACGGTCAACAACGGCACGGTCAACAACTGGACGGTGCAACTGGCCTCGCGCTACGGCAAGACCATCGCTCCTGCTTCTGCGGGCGGCCTGAGCTATGCCCAGGGCAATGCGCGCATCGCCAGCAAGCCTGACGCTGCGGGCAATGCCAGCACCCCCACCATCACCGAGCAGATCGACAGCTTTCTGGCCAGCAAGACCTTTGGCGCCAATGACATCGCCGTGGTCAACGGCGGCATCAGCGATCTGATCGTCGGCATGGCCGCCGTGCAGGCGGGCACGCTCAGCAGCACCGATTTCGTGGCGCAGGCCAAGCAGAGCGGCCAGGCCCTGGCTGCACAGGTGCGCAGGCTTGTCAGCGCCGGGGCGCCCCATGTGGTGGTGGCTGGCACCTACGATTTGAGCAAGACGCCCTGGGCCGTCGGGATCAAGCAGGAGTCTCTGCTGGCCGATGCCAGCCTGCGCTTCAACGAACAGTTGCTGATTGCACTCAACGACCTGGGCGACAAGGTGCTGTACGTGGACGCTGCGTACTACGTCAACCTCTACACCTCGGTGCCAGGCGCCTATTACTTCACCAATGCCACCGATCCGGTGTGCACTTCGGTGGATGCAGGCAACGGCATCGGCATCGGTGCGGGTCAGGTGAACTCGGCACTGTGCACGGCCTCCACCCTGGTGTCTGGCGCCAGCGTGGACGCCTATGTGTTTGCCGACAAGGTGTACCTCAGCCCATCCGCACACCGGCAGTTTGGCAATTTCGCCTACGACAAGCTGCGCGCCCGCTGGTAAGCCGATCTGGCGCCCCAACGCAAACGCCCCCGGCAAGGCAGGGGGCGTTTTGCTTGGGGCAGTTAAGACTCAGAAACGGTAGGCCAGCCCCACCGTAAACACATTGGGGTTCAGCCTCACGTCAATGTGCTGGCCCGTGGACAAGGTGTTGCGGGTTTTGACGAAGGTCTTGTAGTAGGCCAGATCCAGCGACCAGCGCTCGGTCAAGGCCACGGCCACACCGATCTGCGCCGTCACGCCGAAGCGGGACTCGGCAGCCAGCAAGGTGGGGTTGGCTGGCGTGCCACCGGTCAGCCCGGACAATGCGGCCGTGCCCCGCTCCTTGAAGAACTTGGCATAGGTCAGGCCCAACCCCAGGTAGGGGCGCCATTGGGCGTCGGCCTGCTGGAACCGGTATTGCATGGCCACGGTGATGGGCAGGGACTTGACCTCCCCGATCTTGCCCACGCCCGCAATGGCGCCTGCGCCCACGGTGTCGTGCTTGAAGGGCAGGGCCAGCGGCACATCGACCGCCCAGTGGTCTGTGAGCATGTAGCTCACACCGCCGGAGAGTTGCGTATCGGCCAGCACATCGACCTTGGTCCCCGCAAAGCTGGGGGCCGAGAGGTCGCCGCTGGTCACCTGGGGGTCGATGCGGGTCAGGCCTCCGCGCACCAGCCAGCTGCCAGCGCTTTGGGCGTGCGCCGTGGCACCCAGTGCGCAAACCAGGGCCACGCCCATCCATTGGAGGATTGTTTTGCTTTTCATGCTGATTCCTTCGATGCGTGGGGGGGCTTACAACCAGCCGGCCTGTGCCAGCGAGCGCGAGACGAGTTGCCCCAGCAGCTGGTGTCCATAGGGCGTGGGGTGGAAGCCATCGGAGAAGGCATAGGTCTTCCACCAATCGGCCCCGCCCGTAGCGCCTGTGGGTGCCGGCATGGCGGAGAGCGCCGTGGCCATGCAGGTGGCAAAGGTGTATGACGGCAGGCCGTCGCTGCCCACACCGGTGACGGGACACGCCGCATCCTTGGCGTTGGTCAGGCTGAATTGTTCAGGGTGCGCCACCTGGTCGTTGAGCGAGGTGTAGAAGTCCACCACCACCACCTTGGTGTTGCCCTGGAAGCCCTTGGCGAGTTGCGCATTGAAGGCCTGCACCCAGCCTTGTGTCAGAACGCGCACCTGCTCGGCGGTGGCCGTGCCTGCGGTGGCCGCAACGCCCGCCAGGAGCTGCTTCACACGGGGCGTCTTGTCGATGCCCGGCATGTTCAAGATGGCCACGCGCGGCGCACCTTTGCCCAGGGCATCCTGCTCGATGGACTGCCGGAACTTATCGGCCAGCGCCTGCATGTAGGCGCCGCCAACCTGCGCCATTCCTGTGGCACCGGAGGCCAGCGCCGCGTTGACCGTGGCCGCAGGCAGCAAGGTGCTCAGCAAGGCGCGGTAGCCTGCACCGCCATCCTTGGCGGCCGTCAGGTAGGCGCCCAGCAGGTCTGCTGCATCATTGCCGCCGCCATCGGCCAGGAGCAGGTCTCCCGCGCCGTAGCCAATGCTCCCTGCGTTGGCAAGTTGCTGGGTGATCGACACCGGCGAGGTGGGCGCCGTGAAGTTGTTGATGCGCCCTCCGCCAATGGCATGGTTGGTGCACCCTGCGGCCTGGTTGAAGCCCGCGCCCGTGGACACGTAGCGTGGGCACAGCGTCACCCCATAGCTGCTGGCCACACGCTCGGGCCAGATCGGCGTGGATCCAGCGCCTGTGGGCGCAGCACCTTGCACCGTGAACTTGAGCCCGAAGGTGCCGCTGTCTGCCAGGCTGTCACCCACCACCTTGATGCTGCTCACCGGTGCCACGGGCGTGGTGTCCGCCCCGCCGCCGCCACAGGCCGCCAGCACGGCAGTTGCCGCCAGTGACACCCAGATTCCCTTGCGCTTCATCTCCATATCTACCCCTTTTAAGAAAAACGAACGACCGTTCTATTTGTCACGAATGTTACAGAACGAACCGCAAGAACCGCAGGGGGTAAATACCAATGTTGGCGTTCCGCCACAAGGCTTCAATGCCATGGCGGGCTTCCTGGCGCAGCTCCAAAGACACCCTTGAAACAGTGCTCAACGGCCGTAGCGAAGTTTCATGGCGAGGATGGCCGCCGCGAGGCACAGGGTGACCGCATTGGCCACCACGATGGGCCAGGCCCGCAGCGCCACACCATAGGCCAGCCATAGCGCCACGCCCAGCGTGAACGCGCTGTACATGCCCAGGGAAATGCCGCGCACATCGCGCGTACGAAAGGTGTGCAGCGCCTGCGGCACAAAGCTCAGGGTGGTCAGGCCTGCGGCCAGGTAGCCGATCCAGTCGATCCAGGGCATGGTCAATATGCAGGTTGGAGGGGTGTTACTGGTCCCGCGCCGTCCAGTCCACCAGCGCATCGAGCACCGGCCGCGCTGCCGCAGCCGATGGGTGGTTGACGATGGCCACCAGCACATAGCGGCGCCCGCTGGCGGCATGCACAAACCCGGCCACGGCCATGACGTCGCGCAGGCTGCCCGTCTTGAGGTGGGCAGCGCCTGCCTTGCTCTTGCTGCGGCGCAAGGTGCCGTCGATGCCTGTGATGGGCAACGAAGACACCAGCTCGGGCATCACGGGCGACACCCAGGCCTGCTGCAGCATGCGGCCCAGGCCCAGTGCCGTCACCCGCGCCTCCCGGCTGAGGCCTGCGCCGTTGTCGGCCACCGGGGGCGCCAGTTCACCCAGGCGCGCGCGCCACCATTGCAGGAGCACCTCTTGTGCGCCCTCGAAACTGGCCACCGCGTTCTTTTGCAAGGCCAGCGTGAGAAACACATGCTGCGCCATGACGTTGTTGCTGTACTTGTTGACGTCGCGCACCACCTCGGCCAGCGCGGGGGATGTGGCCTGGAACGCAGGGCGCAGCCCTGCAGGCACCTGCCCATCGCGCACCCGTCCGGTGAGCTTGCCGCCCAGCTCGCGCCACATGCCTTCCACGGCACGCGCGGCAAACCCCGCCGGGTCGGCATAGGCAACAGGCCAGACGCGTTCGCCGCAGCGGGCGGAATAGCTGCCTTGGAACACGGTGCGCTCAGGGCTGCCCAGATCGGCTCGCAGACCCGCACGCCAGTCGCCGCAATCGGCTCCGGCAGCGGCCAGCGGCACGGTGGGCTGCAGCTGCACTCCGGCCAGCGGCGGGTCGTACTGCACGCGCGCCACACCGGCCCCAGGGTCCGGCACAAAGGTCATGGCCACCGACTTGTAGTTGAGCAGCAGCGCATCCGGCGCCGCGTTGTAGGGGCGCAGCGGTTCGCCGTCGAAGCGGCCGGGGTCGTGCGCGGGCACGGCAAAGGCACTGCGGTCCAGCACGATGTCGCCCACGATGACCTGGATGCCCTGCGCCTGCAGGCGCCGCAGCAGCAGCCACAGGCGCTCCAGCACCAGCTTGGGGTCGCCCTGGCCCTGGATGTATACGTTCCCCTTGAGGCTGCCGCCCTGCACCACGCCATCGACATACACCGGCGTACTCCAGGTATAGGCGGGCCCCAGCAGGTCCAGCGCGGCAAAGGTGGTGACCAGTTTCATCACCGAGGCCGGGTTGACCGCCTCCTGCGCCCGGTAGGCCAGGCGGGCGCTCGCGCGGGCGTCCTGCGCGTCGGCCACATACACCGAGAGTGCCTCGCGCGGCAGCTTGGCGCGCGCCAGCGCTGCATCCACCTCGGCGGGCCAGGGTGGGGCTGGGTTGGCAAGCGCCATGGCCGCACCTGCGGCAAGAGCCACACAAACGACCTTGCGCAGGCGCCGCAATGAAGAAGCAAGAAGGGGCATGGAGCGAGTCTAGCGATAATGCCCGCTTCCCCTTCTGACCGGCCCATGAACCTGCTCGCCTTCGATACCAGCACCGAAACCCTGTCCGTCGCCGTACAGCGCGGTGCCTCGGTGTGGGAACACACCGGCCCTGGCGGCGCCCAGGCCTCGCGCGGGCTGATCGCAGCCGTGCAGGCGCTGCTGCAACAGGCAGGCCTGGAGCTGGCGCAACTGGATGCCCTGGCGTTTGGCCGGGGCCCTGGCTCGTTTACCGGGCTGCGCACTGCCTGCGCGGTAGCACAGGGCCTGGCGTTTGGCGCGGGCGGCGGGCGCGGCCTGCGGGTGCTGCCCATCGATACGCTCAGCGCCGTGGCCGAGCAAGCGCGCCTGCAGCATGGCGCGCAGCGCGTGGTGGCGGTGCTGGACGCCCGCATGGACGAGGTCTATGCCGCGCACCTGCACTGGCAGCATGGCCAATGGCGCGCCGAATCGGGCCCGGTGCTGGGCGCACCCGAACATGTCCACGCACCCGCTGGCTGGACGGTGGCGGGCAACGCGCAGGCCGCCTACCCCACCCGGCTGGCGCCCGGGGCCGAGCATGTGGCCGCCCTGCCCACGGCCGCCGCCTTGTTGCGGCTGGCCCCAGCCCTGCTCGCCGCAGGCCAGGACGTGGACGCCAGCGGCGCCATGCCCCTGTACCTGCGCGACAAGGTGGCGCAAACCACGGCGGAACGCGAAGCCCTGCGCATGGGAAAGCCCGCATGAACGCCGCTGCCATCCCTGCAGACACCCAGGCACCCGAAGCCCGCCTGGAGCCCCTGAGCCTGGCGCGCCTGGACGAGGTGCTGGCCATTGAAGGCCAGGCCCACCCCCACCCCTGGTCGCGCCGCCATTTCACCGACGCCCTGGCCAGCGGCTACCGCATCGACCTGCTCCTGGGCGGCGACCAGGTGCTGGGCTACTTTGTGGCCATGCGCGGCGTGGAAGAGGCCCACCTGCTGAACCTGACCGTGGCGCCCGCCTTCCAGCGCCAGGGCTGGGGCCAGATCCTGCTGGACGCGCTGGCCCTGTGGGCGCGTGGGCAGGGCTTGCAGTGGCTGTGGCTGGAAGTGCGCGTGGGCAACGAACGGGCCCGCGCGGTGTACCAGGCCAACGGCTTCCAGCAGGTCGGCCTGCGCAAGCGCTACTACCCCGCTGCCGGCGATGCGCGCGAAGACGCCCTGGTGATGAGCCGCGCATTGTGATGGACACCATGACCCCCAGCCTGCAACTCGACCCCCGCCAGCGCGCCATGCTGCAGGAGATGGGCGTGCGGCTGTGGCTGCCGGGGGACAGCACCAGCGGCAATGCGCCCTCGGCACAACCCGCCGTGCGCCCAAAGACAGCCCCCCAGAGCCCGGCAGCGCAAGAGCCCAACCGCAACGCCACACCCCCATCGCCGGCACAGCCCGCTGCAGCGCCCAGCCCTACAGCGCCCACAGCAGCGGCGCCTGCCGCCCCCACAGGCGCCGCTGCCACCGAGCATGCAGCACTGCAAGCACCCCGCACGCTGTACCCCGATGCCAACCCCGCACAGTGCCCGCCCGCACTGGGGAAGGCTTGGCTGCTGGTGGCCGAAGGCGTGCACGGCAGCGCTGCATTGGCGGAGCAGGCCGAACGCCTGCTCGACAACATGCTGCGGGCGCTGGGCCTGCACCAGCATCCCCAGGTGTATTTGTGCACGCTTGACCTTGCCCCCTCTGGGCCCGCAGGCGCTGGCGTGGACGAAGCGCTGGCCGATGCGGTGGCGCAGCTTGCGCCAGCCGTGGTGCTGGTGATGGGCCGCGCCGCCGTGCGCCACTGCCTGGGCCGCAGCGAGCCGCTGGGGCAGTTGCGCGGCCTGCTTTTCACGCTGTCGGGGGTGCCTGCGGTGGTCACTTTCGATGCGCCGGTGCTGCTGCGTTCCCCCGGCCTCAAGCCTGCGGCCTGGGAAGACCTGTGCCGCGCGCGTGCGCTGGCCGCCGCAGCGGCGTAACCACACAGCGTGCACCGCACAAAAGCCGGTGCGATAATCCGCCGGTTGCATTTTGGAGCCTTTGCCATGGAAGCCTATCCGAGTCGATAGCTTTCAGCTCCCTGGTTCGTGCCGGGGCTGAAAGCGCCCCCAACCCAGTCCCCGGCCACCCCTTACAGGGAGCAATCGCATGCTCAATATTTTCACGCTCGCCAATGGGCGCCTTGTCCAGGAAGAAATCGAATCGCTGGAAGAGCTGTCCCAGTTCCAGCCCATCTGGGTCGATCTGGAATCCCCCACGCTGGACGAAAAGCGCTGGGTTTCGCAATACTACGGCCTGTCCATCCCCGAAGACGCGATGGACGAGGACATCGAGGAATCCGCCCGCTTCTATGAAGAAGGCAACGGCGAGCTGCACATCCGCAGCGACTTCCTGATCGACGACCACGAGCAGCCGCGTTCAGTGCGCGTGGCCTTCATCCTGAACCTCATCAACCCCAGCCTGCGCAGCAAGGGGGTGCTGTTTTCCATGCACGACGAGGACATCCCGGTGTTCCGCCTGCTGCGCCTGCGCGCGCGGCGCGCGCCGGGGCTGATCGAGGATGCGCGCGACGTGCTGCTCAAGCTGTTCGACGCCGACGCCGAGTATTCGGCCGACACGCTTGAAGGCATTTACGACGCCCTGGAAAAGGTCAGCACCCAAGTGCTGGCAGGCGATGTGACCGACGCACGCGCCAGCGAGGTACTGGCCGCCATAGCGCGCCAGGAAGACTTGAACGGCCGCATCCGCCGCAACGTGATGGATACGCGCCGCGCGGTCAGCTTCATGATGCGCAGCAAGATGCTCAATGCCGAACAGTTCGAGGAGGCGCGCCAGATCCTGCGCGACCTCGATTCGCTGGACAGCCACACGGCCTTCCTGTTCGACAAGATCAACTTCCTGATGGATGCCACGGTCGGTTTCATCAATATCAACCAGAACAAGATCATCAAGATCTTCTCGGTGGCCAGCGTGGCGCTGCTGCCCCCCACGCTGATTGCCAGCGTGTACGGCATGAACCTGAAGTTCCCCGAGCTGGAGCTGCTGGGCGCAGCCGCCTACCCCTACGTGATCGGGCTCATGCTAGCCAGCGCGCTGGGGCCCATGTGGTACTTCCGCAAGCGTGGCTGGCTGAAGTAAAAACAGCCTCTAGCGCTTGTGCAGAAAGCGCTACCAGCTATTATTTTTATAGCAACTCAAGCAATCGCCGCACAATGTGGTCAGCGTAGCGGCTGGCAACGCTCTGGATGAAGGCCGGGAAATCGACATGGGCGTCATCGTCCGCCCGGTCCGAGATGGTGCGCACAGCAGCAAAGGGCACGGCATAGTCCAGGCATACCTGGGCCACGGCGGCGCCCTCCATTTCCACGGCCAGCACATCGTGGCCTGCGGCGAGCAGCGGCTCGCGCAGTGCGCGCGAGACTTGGGCGCAAGTGATGAAGCGGTCGCCACTGGCCATCAGGCCCTGGTGCAGGCGCGGCAGATGGCCTGCGGGGTGTGCGTGCAGGCCCGGCCCTTCGGTGGCCAGGCAGTGGTGCACCGCCTGTGCCAGCTGCGCCGAAAGCGCAGCGTCGCAGGCCAGGCGCACGCCGGGGTAGCCGGGCACCAGCCAGCGCTCGAACAGGGGTGACACATCCATGTCGTGCTGCACGTAATCGTGCGCCACCACCACATCACCCACCTGCACGCCTTCGCCCACCCCGCCTGCCACACCGGTGAACACGATGCGCCGGGCTGCAAAGCGCTCAATCAGCACCGTGGCGGTGGTGGCCGCCGCCACCTTGCCTATGCCCGAGAGCGCCAGCACCACCGGTTGGCCATGCAGTGAGCCCACCCAGAAACTGCGCCCCGCGTGCATGACGCGCTGGGCGTTTTCAAGGCTGCTCACCAGGCCGGATTGTTCTTCGGGAAGGGCGCTGAGGATGGCGGTGGTCATGGGATGGATCACAAGAAAAAGAGCGGCCTGGGCCGCTCGGTATTGTGGCGCAGCGGGCTGCCGCTTATTTTTTGTCGCGCAGTTCGCGCCGCAGGATTTTGCCCACGGGCGTCTTGGGCAGCTCGGTGCGGAACTCCACCACCTTGGGCTGCTTGTAGCCGGTGAGGTTGGCTCGGCAATGGATACGCACCTGCTCCTCGGTCAGATCGGCATCTTTCTTGACGATGACCAGTTTGATCGCCTCACCCGCCTTCTCGTCGGGGATGCCAACTGCTGCACATTCCAGCACACCCGGCAGCTTGGACACCACATCCTCGATCTCGTTGGGATAGACATTGAAGCCTGCGCACAGAATCATGTCCTTTTTGCGATCCACGATCTTGAAGTAGCCGCGCTCGTCCAGCACGCCGACATCGCCGGTCTTGAAGTAACCGTCTGCGGTCATGACCTTGGCCGTCTCGTCAGGACGCTGCCAGTAACCCGCCATCACCTGCGGGCCCTTGATGGCAATCTCACCCGGCTGCCCCAGGGGGACTTCGTTGCCTTCGTCATCCAGGCACTTCATCCAGGTGTTGGGCAGCGGCACACCAATGGTGCCGCTGTACTCGGTGCTGGTGGTGGGATTGCAACTGGCCGATGGGCTGGTTTCGGACAGGCCGTAGCCTTCGCAGATCGGACAACCGGTCTTCTCCAGCCACAACTTGGCGGTGCCACTTTGCACCGCCATGCCACCGCCTACGGCAATCTTCAGGTTCTTCCAGTTGACGGTATGGAAGTCCGGGTGATTGGCCAGGCCGTTGAACAAGGTGTTGACGGCCGGAAAGCTGTGGAAGGTGTGCTTGGACAGCTCCTTGAGCACCGCAGGCAGGTCGCGCGGGTTGGGGATCAGGATGGTCTTGCCACCCGTGCGCATGGACAGCATCATGTTCACGGTGAACGCGAAGATGTGGTACAGCGGCAGCGCGCACACCGCCGTGGGCTGCTCGCCCGCAGGCACCTTGCTCATTACCGGGGCATTCCAGGCCTCCGATTGCAGCACGTTGGCGATGATATTGCGATGCAACAGCACTGCACCCTTGCTCACGCCGGTGGTACCACCGGTGTATTGCAGCAGGGCGATATCGTCAGGCTTGATGTCCGGCTTCTTGAGCGTGCCCCGCGTACCCTGCGCAATGGCCTCGTTGAAGCGCACGGCCCCTGGCAGGTCGTAGGCAGGCACCATTTTCTTGACATTGCGCACCACATAATTGACCAGCGCGCCCTTGAGCAAGCCCAGTTGGTCGCCCATGGCGCACAGCACCACGTGCTTGATGGGGGTGTGCGCAATGCACTGCTGCAGCGTGGTCGCGAAGTTCTCGATGATAACGATGGCCTTGGCACCCGAATCCTTGAGCTGGTGCTCCAGCTCACGCGGGGTGTAGAGCGGGTTGACATTGACCACCACAAACCCGGCGCGCAGGATGGCTGCCACGGCCACAGGGTACTGCGGGAGGTTGGGCATCATGACCGCCACACGGTCGCCTTTGACCAGACCCAGCCCCTGCAGATAGGCAGCGAAAGCGCTGCTGAGGGAGTCGGTTTGTGCGTAACTGATGTCCTTGCCCATGAAGCTGTAGGCCACACGGTCTGCATACTTGTGGAAGGCCTCCTCCATCAACGCCACGAGGGACGGGTACTGTCCGGGGTTGATGTCGGCGGGCACGCCAGACGGGTAGCTCTTGAGCCAAATGCGGTCGGTCATCTCCAGGTCTCCTGATGCGTCTATCTCGTAAGAATCACCGTGCAAAAATTCCGCACGGTCGTGCTTTTTCCTTTGGGAATTATGCCTCGTCAGCCTTTGAGCGCCCCCAGCACTTCGTCCAACATCTTCTTGGCGTCACCGAACAGCATGCGGTTGTTGTCCTTGTAGAAGAGCGGGTTGTCCACGCCTGCGTAGCCTGAGGCCATGGAGCGCTTCATCACGATCGAGGTCTTGGCTTTCCACACCTCCAGCACCGGCATGCCGGCAATGGGGCTGGCAGGGTCTTCCAGGGCGCTGGGGTTCACGATGTCGTTGGCGCCGATCACCATGGCCACAGCGGCATCGGGGAAGTCCTCGTTGATCTCGTCCATCTCCATCACGATGTCGTAAGGCACCTTGGCCTCGGCCAACAGCACGTTCATATGCCCTGGCATGCGCCCAGCCACCGGGTGGATGGCAAAACGCACGTTGACGCCCTTCTCTCGCAGGGTCTGCGTGATCTCATACACCGTGTGCTGCGCCTGGGCCACGGCCATGCCGTAGCCAGGCACGATGATGACGCTCTTGGCCTCGCGCAGCAGCTCGGCCGTCTCGGCGGAGCTCACGGGCACCACCTCGCCCTGGGGCGCGGCAGCATCGCCTTTTGCAGCAGGCGCTCCTGCGCCCGAACCAAAGCCGCCTGCGATCACGCTGATGAAGTTGCGATTCATCGCATTGCACATGATGTAGGACAGGATGGCGCCCGAGGAGCCGACCAGCGCACCGGTCACGATCAACAGATCGTTGCTCAGCATGAAGCCCGTGGCCGCGGCAGCCCAGCCGGAGTAGCTGTTGAGCATGGACACCACCACCGGCATGTCGGCACCGCCAATGGCCATGACCATGTGCACGCCGAACAGCAGCGCGATCACGGTCATCACGAGCAGCGGCAGCATGCCCGCCTGCACATCATGCGCTGCCAGGAATTGCTGGCCGAACCAGACCACCACCAGCAGTGCAGCCAGATTGAGCCAGTGGCGCCCCGGCAGCAGCAGTGGCTTGCCGCCGATCTTGCCGTTGAGCTTGCCAAACGCAATGAGCGAGCCAGAGAAGGTCACGGCGCCGATCAGGATGCCGACGTAGATTTCCACCTCGTGGATGGCTTTCTCTGCGCCCTGCAGCTGTATCGAGGTATCGACGTAGCTGGCAAAACCCACCAGGCAGGCCGCCAGGCCCACCAGGCTGTGCATGAGCGCGACCAGCTCGGGCATCTGGGTCATTTTCACGACCTTGGCGGCATACAGGCCGACGCTGCCGCCAAGCACCAGGGCGCCGACAATCCACACCATGCCCGAGGGGCTGACGCGCGGGCCGAACACCGTGGCCAGCACGGCGATGGCCATGCCGATCATGCCGAACAGGTTGCCTCGGCGCGATGTTTCGGGGTTGGACAAGCCCCCCAGGCTCAGGATGAAGAGGATGGCAGCGCCCAGATAGGCGACGGTTGCGAGACTTTGGGACATGGGTGTCTTTCCTTCCTGTGGGTCTCGTTCTTATTTGCGGAACATGGCGAGCATGCGGCGCGTGACGGCAAAGCCGCCGAACATGTTGATGGCAGTGAGCACGATGGCGGCAAAGGCCAGGCCAAGAATCAACGCATCCGGGCGCCCGTTCATCCCCGCTTCGGGCGGTGCAATCTGCACCAGTGCGCCGATGGCAATGATGCTGGAGATGGCGTTGGTCACGCTCATCAGCGGCGTGTGCAGCGCGGGCGTGACGTTCCACACCACCATGTAGCCGATGAAACATGCCAGCACGAACACCGTGAAGTGGCCCAGGAAGGCCGCTGGCGCGTAGGCGCCAATGAACCAGAAGACCACGGCCGCCACGGCAAAAATGATGGCCAGGGTCTTGGCGGGCAAGGGGCCGCTGCTGCCGTGCCCGTGGCCACCTTTCTTCTGCTCTACCGGCGCAGCCGCTGGCTTGGGAGCGGGCACCGGGGCCTGCTTGAGGGGTGGCGCGGGCCAGGTGACGGCGCCGTCCTTGATGACCGTGAGGCCACGGATCGCGTCGTCTTCCATGTTGACCACGGCCACGCCGTCCTTGGCCTTGCACAGCTCCTCCACCAGGCGCAGCAGGTTGGTGGCATACAGCGTGGACGACTGCTTGGCCAGGCGCGATGCCAGGTCGGTGTAGCCGATGATGGTCACACCGTGGCGCACCACGGCCTCGCCGGGGACGGTCAGCTCGCAGTTGCCGCCCTGCTCGGCAGCCATGTCCACGATCACGCTGCCGGGCTTCATGCTTTGCACCATTTCGGCGGTGATGAGCTTGGGCGCCGGCTTGCCGGGGATCAGGGCAGTGGTAATGATGATGTCCGCATCCTTGGCCTGGGTGGCGTACATCTGGCGCTGCGCGGCCTGGAAGCCCTCGCTCATGACCTTGGCGTAGCCGCCGCCGCCCGAGCCTTCCTCCTCGTAATCGACCTTGACGAATTCGCCACCCAGGGACTTGACCTGGTCAGCCACTTCGGCGCGCGTGTCGTTGGCGCGCACGATGGCGCCAAGATTGGCTGCCGTGCCGATGGCCGCAAGGCCCGCCACACCGGCACCTGCAATGAACACCTTGGCCGGTGGCACTTTGCCCGCCGCCGTGATCTGCCCGTTGAAATAACGGCCAAAAGCGTTGGCCGCCTCGATGACAGCGCGATAGCCGCTCACGCCCGCCGTGGACGTGAGCGCATCCATCTTCTGCGCGCGGCTCAAGGTGCGCGGCAGGCAGTCCATGGCCAGCACCGTGGCCTTGCGGGCGGCGAGCTGCTGCATCAGCTCAGGGTTCTGGGCAGGCCAGACAAAGCCGATCAGCACGCCACCTTCGCGCATCAGCGCAACTTCATCGCTGCTGGGGGGGCGCACCTTGAGCACGATGTCGGACGCAGCCCAGAGCGCACCCGCATTCGGCAGTATTTCGGCACCAACGGCACGGTAGGCCTCATCGCTGAAGTTGGCGGCATCGCCTGCCCCCGACTCGACTGCGACCTTGAAACCGAGCTTGACGAGCTTCTCCACCACGTCAGGCACGGTGGCCACACGCTTTTCACCGGGAAAGGTTTCCCTGGGCACACCGATGCATTGCACCGGTGCAGTTGGGCTGGTTGGCATGGATGGTCTCCTCCAGGTTGCATGGCCGTTGCTCAAGCCCCGACAAGGCTTGCATGGGCAATGGGAAAGGGCCGCGATGCGATTCCCCCTCCCCTCACCCCCATTCTTTTACTGACCGTGAGCTTACATGAATAACATGGTGCTGCTATCCCGTATCGGACAGGTTCACCTAGGGCGTGTCATCATTCAATTCCCCCACGCGAAAGCCAGCCAGGCCGTGCAGTGCTAGGCGCCCTGAGTGCCGTGCAGCCCTGCTGCACAAGCGAAGGGCAACGACGCAATGCGCGGCCTGGCTGGCTTTCCCTTCGGGCTGGCCCCGCAATGCGGCGTCTGCTTTGTCGGGCGGCTTGCCCATGGATAACCATGGGCAAGCCGCCCTTCGCGCATCCATCCGCATTGCGGGGCCAGCGCGTGGGGGAATTGAATGATGACACGCCCTAGAGGAAAGGCCCAAAAAATAAAAACGGCAGCGCTCTGGCTGCCGTTCGCTACTCTTCTTGATGGGAGGTCGGCTCAGTTCACCACCTGGGCCAGTTGGCCCGCGGCGTACTTCTGTGCCATGGAAACCAGCGGCACGCCCTTGACCTTGCTGCCCTGGCCTTCGCAGCCGAACTCCAGGTAGCGCTGCTTGCACACCGCCTTGGCAGCCTCGCGGGCGGGCTTGAGCCATTCGCGGGCGTCGAACTTGTCCGGGTTCTCAGCCATGAACTTGCGCACGGCACCGGTCATGGCCAGGCGGATGTCGGTGTCGATGTTGATCTTGCGCACGCCATACTTGATGGCTTCCTGGATTTCCTTGATCGGCACGCCGTAGGTCTCTTTCATCTTGCCGCCGTACTGGTTGATGATTGCCAGCAGCTCTTGCGGAACCGACGAGGAGCCGTGCATCACCAGGTGCGTGTTGGGGATACGGGCATTGATCTCCTTGACACGGCTGATCGCCAGCACATCGCCCGTGGGCGGGCGGGTGAACTTGTAGGCGCCGTGGCTGGTGCCAATGGCAATGGCCAGCGCGTCCAGTTGCGTGGCCTGCACGAAGCGGGCAGCCTCTTCGGGGTCGGTCAGCATCTGGCTGTGGTCCAGCTTGCCCACGGCGCCAATGCCGTCTTCCTCGCCAGCTTCTCCGGTTTCCAAAGAACCCAGGCAGCCCAGTTCGCCTTCCACGGTCACACCAACCTTGTGTGCCATGTCAACGACCTTGCGCGTGACGTCCACGTTGTAGTCGAAGGCAGCGGGGGTCTTGCCGTCTTCCATGAGCGAGCCGTCCATCATGACCGAGCCAAAGCCCAGGTCGATGGCGCCTGCACACACCTTGGGGCTGGTGCCATGGTCCTGGTGCATGACCAGCGGAATGTGGGGATAGGCTTCGCAGGCTGCCAGGATCAAATGTTTGATGAAGGACTCACCCGCATACTTGCGTGCACCGGCACTGGCCTGAAGAATGACGGGCGCACCTACCTCGTCTGCGGCCGCCATCACGGCCTGGACCTGCTCCAGGTTGTTGACGTTGAAAGCGGGAATGCCATAACCGTTTTCAGCGGCATGGTCGAGCAGTTCGCGCATCGAGACGAGAGGCATGGTGGTGATCCGTTGAAGTTGAGAGGAAAAGCGGCACCCATCGCGTGGTAACCACTTCGTAACTCGCATTTTAGCTGGCACCACACCGTTCACCCCCGGTGCCCACGCCCTCCATCTCTCCCACCTTATCGCCTCCTGCGGCCCTCAGGCCACATTGCGCTCCTTGGGAAGGCCAATTAATTCAGTGTTCATGTTGGCGCCATATGGTTACCTCATGTCACACACACCTCTCACGCCATCGGCCCCCGTCAGCCAAGCACGGATCCTAGGCTGGACAGTCGCCTGCCTGTTGTGCCTGCTGGCTTGGGATGCCGCCGGGAAGGATCTTGCGCTGGCCCATACCTTCGGCACTGCCACAGGTTTTCCGCTGCGCGACCACTGGTTTTTCGTGCAGATCATGCATGAGGGACCTCGTCGGCTTGCCTGGCTACTTGCCGCAGCACTCATCGTGTTCATCTGGCGCCCGCTGGGGCCATTGCGGAACATTGGCCGTGCCGAAAGGGCGCAGCTCGCGCTGACAACCTTGCTGTCGCTGCTGGTCGTGAGCATGCTCAAATACGCCAGCACGACGAGTTGTCCATGGGACCTGGCAGAGTTCGGGGGGGCGGCGCGGTATGTGTCCCACTGGGCCTTGGGCACGGTTGATGGCGGCGGCGGCAAGTGCTTTCCGGCGGGCCATGCCTCCGCCGGTTTTGCCTTCGTGGGCGGCTACTTTGCCCTGCGCCACCACCAGCCCCGTGTCGCGCGCCTCTGGCTGTTCGGCGCCCTGATGGTCGGCCTGATCCTGGGCTGGGCCCAGCAGGTTCGGGGGGCGCATTTCCTGAGTCACACGCTCTGGACCGGCTGGCTCTGCTGGACGACGTGTTGGCTCTACGACCTGGTCTTGCATGCGCCACTTTGGCGCCCTGCCCTGGCAACCAGCGTTCAGACCGATGCTGTTGCTTGACCAAACCCTGTTTCTGGCGCTGAACGCCAGCCCCGACACCGCACCGCTGGTACTGCTTCTGGCACGCGGTGCTTCTCTGGGCGAAGCCCCTGGCTTGCTGTTGCTGCTCGCTGCAAGCATGGTCATCGCACCGCACCAGCGGCGCAAAACGCTGCTGACCTTTCTCATGGCGCTGCTTCTTGCATGGTGTGCCGTGCGTGGTTTGCGCCTATGGATTCCTTTTCCTCGGCCGGCACAACTGGGTCTGGGCATCCAATGGGTGGTTCAGGGGCCGCGCCCAGGATTTCCCAGCATGCATACCGCGACTGCATTTGCCGTAGCCGGTGCCCTGCTGCTGAACTGCAGGTGGCCCGTGTCCTGCGCCGCCTTCCTTTTCGCCGCCATGATTGGCTGGAGCCGGATCTGCCTGGGATTGCATTTCCCGTCGGACGTGGGTGTCGGCGTCCTGACCGGGCTGGTCAGCGCCGCAGTCGCCGCCCTGCTGCAGCCCCAGGCGCTCAGATGGCTCGACAGATCTTCAGCATATTGGTCCCGCCCGGCGCACCCATAGGCTCGCCGCAGGTGATGGCGTAGACATCACCACTGACAACGATGTTGCGCATCTTGAGGTGGTTCTCGGCCTGTTCCAGAGCAGTGTCACGGTCTGCACTGGTATCCATCAGCAGCGGGCGGACGTTGCGGAAAAGTGCCATGCGCCGCTGCGTGGCGATCTTGGGTGTGAGTGCGTAAATAGGGATGTGGATACGATAGCGGCTCATCCACAGGGCGGTGGAACCGCTGTCCGTCATGGCCACAATGGCTTTGGCGCCCAGGTGGTAGGCGGTGAACAAGGCGCCCATGGCAATGGACTGGTCAATGCTCTTGAACGTACGGCCAGAAAAGTCTGCGTCCAGCTGAGGATCCTCGGCGGCCTCGGCAGCAGCACAGATCTTGGCCATTTCCTGCACGGTTTCCAGCGGGTACTTGCCAGCCGCCGTTTCGGCACTGAGCATGACGGCGTCCGTCCCATCGAGCACTGCATTGGCCACGTCACTGACCTCGGCGCGCGTGGGCACCGGGTTGGTGATCATGCTTTCCATCATCTGCGTGGCCGTGATTACCACCTTGTCCATATCGCGCGCCATGCGGATCATCTTTTTCTGCAGCGCAGGCACGGCGGCATTGCCCACCTCCACGGCCAAGTCGCCCCGCGCCACCATGATGCCATCGCTGGCCCGCAGGATGGATTCGAGGTGCGGAATGGCCTCTGCACGCTCAATCTTCGCGATCAGTCCAGGCTTGTGACGGTACTCGGCTGCCGCCACATTGCACAGCTGGCGCGCCATTTCCATGTCCGTCGCGTTCTTGGGAAAGCTCACCGCGACATAGTCGGCCTGGAACCGCATGGCGGTGCGGATATCCTCCATGTCCTTGGCTGTGAGCGCGGGCGCCGTGAGCCCGCCGCCCTGCTTGTTGATGCCCTTGTTGTTGGAGAGCTCGCCACCAATACGCACCGTGGTATGAACCGCCTCTCCACGAACGGCTTCGACCGTGAGCACAATCAAGCCATCGTTGAGCAAGAGCACATCTCCGGGCCGGGTGTCGCGCGGAAGTTCTTTGTAGTCCAATCCTACGCCATCCTGGTCACCCAGCTCCGTGCGCGAAGCATCAAGCACAAACGAAGCCCCTGCTTCCAGCATCACACGTCCCTGGGCGAATTTGCCGACCCGGATCTTGGGGCCCTGCAGGTCTGCCATGATGGCCACCTCCCTGCCCGCACGCTGGGCCGCTTCGCGCACCATCTGCGCCCTGTCCACATGGTCCTGAGCGCTGCCGTGGCTGAAGTTCAAGCGCACCACATTGACACCCGCCTGAATCATCTTCTCCAGCAGCGCCACCTCACTGGAGGCAGGACCCAGGGTTGCAACGATCTTCGTGGCGCGACGGGGGGAGAGTGACATGGATTCCCTTTGAACGATGTAATCGGGTTTCGATTTTCACACAGAATTAGTTACAACACTGCATCAACGCAAGGGCAGTTCAACAAAGCAGCGCCCAAGAAAAAACCGCCCTCAGGCGGTTTTTTCTTGGAAACCCAGACGGGTCAGCGGGGCACGGCCAGCATGCGCTGCACATCCCGGTCATTGGGCAGTGCGTAGTCGTGGCCGCGCACGATACGGCTGTCTTCGGTACGCACCAGTTTGAGGCTCACGTAGGTGAAATTGGCTGCAGCGGAGTAGGTTCCAACCAACACCAGGGTGGCGTTCTGGCTGCGAGCGATGTCCTTGATTTCACGGGACAGCAGCAACTCGCCGGCACCTTCCTTCACAAACACATCGCCGCGCAGCTTGATTTCCTTCACATTGAAACCCTTGGCGGACATGGCCGAAGCGTATTGCTCGGAAAGCGTGCGTCCCAAGGGGGCCGCACGGCTCAGGTCGTTGACGTTGACCACCGTAGCCACCAGCACCGGGCCACCAGCCAGGGTCGATGCATCGAAACCAGCAACCAGCTTGCCCACCGCTTCAGAATTGGCCTGCAGAAACTGGCTGCTGGCCGCTTCCTGGTAGGTTGGCTCATTGCGCACGGGAGCGCTGTTGGAGGCACAACCCGCCAGCAACACGGCGGCCAGTGCAGTCAGGAGTGCGGAAGTCTTGAAGCTCATTGCGACACCACCTTCATGTTGACGCTCTTGGAAGGCCGCATGAACAGCGGCGTATCGGCGTTTTCCAGGTAATAGACGTCGGTCTTGCGTGCGAGGTATTGTCCACCCCGTGCCACCGTCGTTGTAAGAATCATTTCAGTGTTGGTAGGCCCGCCGGAGTTGATGCTGGCGCCGTAATCGGCAGCCGCGGCCAGGCCCAAGCCAGCCAGCAACTGAGCATCAAGGTGCTCATGGCGCAGACCATAGGCAGCCATCAGCCCTGCCGTGATCATGGTGAACTGACCGGGAATGAAGTGTGGCCGTTCGCTGTTGTGCCGCACCACCTGCGCGTGATAGGTCACATCCAGGGCTTCGCCCGGCATTTGCTGCACCGCCGCGCCACTCTGCACGAACTTGGTGATCAGGAAGTCACGGAAACCCACATCAAAAGCGCTGGGGTTGGGCGGCAATGCCACATGCAGCGGCGTGCCAGGTGCCACACCGACCTTGTCAAGTGTTGCCAGAGTCTGGGCAACGACATCGCGCGACACCAGTTCCCAGTGCCCTGCCGAGCGAACCTTGGGCTGCACGGTCAACTCAAAATTCTCAGCCAGTGGGATGGGTGCACGGTTTGCGCAACCCACCATCGTTGCCACAGCGCCAGCCAACACAGCCAGGCTGATTGCCCTTGAAAACACCATGATTTCCCTCCTACGGACTTGGACGGTAGAAAGCCTGAAAACGGGCTACTACACGATTGAAATCGATTTTGGGCGCAGCCCTCAACAAAAACAAGAAAAAGATGCGCTAACTGCGCTTTGCTGCAGACGCTTTGTTGTTTTTGTCACAGTGCCCGCCCGACCTGTAACGGGCAGTTTCAATTCAGCCCGCAGCCCGCTTTTCCAGAATTTCGAACGCTGGAAGGGTTTTCCCTTCCAGCACTTCCAGGAACGCGCCACCACCGGTGGAGATATAGCCCACCTTCTTTTCGATGCCATATTTGGCAATGGCTGCCAGCGTATCACCACCACCGGCAATGGAGAATGCGGGCGACTCGGCAATGGCTTGGGCGATGATTTTGGTACCGTTTTCAAAGGCAGCAAACTCAAACACGCCCACCGGTCCGTTCCAGACGATGGTACCCGCTGCCTTGAGTTGTGCGGCAAGCCTGGCCGCCGTCTCAGGGCCGATGTCCAGGATCATGTCGTCATCGGCAACCTCCGTGGCCTTCTTGACCGTGGCTGCAGCATCGGCGGCAAAGGTCTTGGCCACGACCACGTCGGTAGGAATGGGCACCTCGGCACCGCGGGCCTTCATGGCCTCGATCACGGCCTTGGCCTCGCCCACCAGGTCGGCTTCTGCCAGGCTTTTGCCGATGTTCAGGCCTGCCGCCAGCATGAAGGTGTTGGCAATGCCGCCGCCCACGATGAGCTGATCGACGTTTTTGGCCAGGCTTTGCAGGATGGTGAGCTTGGTGGACACCTTGGAGCCCGCCACGATGGCAGCCAGCGGGCGCTTGGGGTTGGCCAATGCCTTGCTGATGGCGTCGATCTCTGCTGCCAGCAACGGACCCGCGCAGGCCACCGGCGCAAACTGCGCAATGCCGTAGGTAGTGCCCTCGGCGCGATGGGCGGTGCCAAAAGCGTCGTTCACAAAGACGTCGCACAACGCTGCGAGTTTGCGCGCCAGGTCTTCCTTGTTCTTTTTTTCGCCCACGTTCAGGCGGCAGTTTTCCAACAACACCAACTGGCCGGGCGCCACGCTCACGCCACCCACCCAGTCAGCCACCAGCGGGACTTCGCGGCCCAGCAACTCGCCCAGGCGTTGCGCCACCGGAGCAAGGGAGTCTTCTGGTTTGAACTCACCCTCCGTCGGGCGGCCCAGGTGGCTGGTCACCATGACTGCCGCACCCGCCTGGAGCGCCATCTCAATGGCAGGCACCGAGGCGCGAATGCGCGTGTCTTCGGTGATGCGGCCTGCATCGTCCTGGGGAACATTGAGGTCGGCGCGGATGAAGACGCGCTTGCCGGCCACTTGGCCGCTGGCGCACAGATCGGAGAAGCGAAGGATGTTCATCGGTGTGAAGAAAGGGGACTGACAGATCGCCCTTGGAAGCGGTTGTCACCTGTTCCAATGGCGGCTGAACCGCATTGTAGGCAAGCCCACCGCCGGCCCTGATGCCGCACGCCTACCAGCCCAGCACAACATGCAGTGGCAGGTACACCAGCATGCCCACGACGATGGTGCCCAGGATGCCGCGCCGGTAGAAGTAATAGGCGCATGCACACAGCACAGCGGGCAGCCTGGCGTCTTGCCAGGTAGCCAGCAGCGCGCCCTGCGCCATGAACACCTCCGGGGCGATCACGGCCGTCAGCGCCGCCAGCGGGGCGTACTTGAGGCCCCGGCGCAACCAGCCTGGCATGGGGATCTCACGCCGCGGAATCATGAAGAAAGCCCGCGTCAGCACGGTGATGAGGGCCAAGCCCCCAATGGCCAGCAGGGCCTGCAGGTCATCGCTGCTCACGGCGCGCCTTCTCCTTCTTGTTCCGATGCCAAATCGCGCTGCGCTTGCAAGGCCTCCACCATCAGGCCCGCAGCCACCGCAGCGGCAATGGCTACCAGGATGTTGAGCTTGAGCGGAAGCGCAAAGGCAGCGACCGCAGCCGTGGCCGCCACGGCAGTCGCCGTCCAGGTGGCGCGATCCACCAGCAGCGACAGCAACACCCCCAGCAAGGCCAGCACTCCAGCAAAGCCCAGGCCCCAGGACAAAGGAATGGCATGGGCCAAGACAATGCCCAACAGCGAAGGCACTTGCCAAGCCACCCAGTTGATGCTGGCCGCTCCCCAGAAAAAGGGCACCTGCCCCTTGCCGGGGCGCGGCGCGGGGAAACGCTTCATGAAGGCCACGAAGATGACGTCCCCGCTGAAATACCCAATGGCCAGGCGCTGGCGCAGGGGCAAATGCTGAAAGTAGGAGCGCCAAAGGCTGCTGAAGATCACAAAGCGCAGATTCACACAAGACGCCGTGAGCCAGACCACCCACAGCGGCGCGCCTGCCGCCAGCAACGGAATCACCGCCAGTTGCGCGCTGCCTGCATAGACCAGCAGCGACATGACCACAGCCACAGGCACCGACATGCCGCTCTTGACCATGGCCACCCCGGTGACCATGCCCCAGGCGCCTATGCCCAGGGACGTACCCAACATGTCTGCCACCCCTTGGCGGAACAGGGGGTGGCGCCAGGTGCTTCGCCGCGGGGCTGCGCTCACGCGCCGGCTCCGCCGGGGGCCATGTGCACGCCCAGCACCATGCCTGGCTGCAAGCCAAATCCACGCACAAAATCGGCCGCCCCCAGGCGCTTGCCCCCTGCGCGCTGCAAGGCGGTGACGGCCAGCACCCCTTGCCCGCAAGCCACAGAGACTGCATCCGCATTTACAGACAAAATTTGGCCGCAGAGCGCATCAACCGGGCGCGGAGCGCTATCAATTTTGCATGACCACAGTTTGATGACCTCACCCTGCACCGAGGTACTGCCCCCCGGAAAAGGATCGAAAGCGCGGATGCGCCGGTCAATCGCCTCGGCCGAGAGAGACCAATCCACGGTGCTCTCGGCTTTCTCGATTTTGTGCGCGTAGGTCACACCATCGGCAGGCTGAGGCTCGGGCACCAGCGTTCCTGCGGCCAACTGGTTCAGCGCCTGCACGATCAGCCGCCCGCCTTGCACAGCCAGCCGATCATGCAAGGTGGCGGTGGTGTCCTGGGGCAGGATGTCCATCGCCTCGCGCAGCAGCATGCCACCCGTATCAAGGCCCGCATCCATTTGCATGATGGTGATACCGGTCTGGGCATCACCCGCTTCAATCGCCCGGTGGATGGGCGCAGCTCCACGCCAGCGCGGCAGCAGGCTGGCATGGATGTTCAGGCAACCAAGGCGAGGGGCATCCAGCACCCACTGCGGAAGGATCAGGCCATACGCTGCCACCACCATCACATCGGCCTGGGTTGCAGTAATGACCGCTTGCGCATCAGCGGCGTCTTCAGGGTACTTGCCGTCTGTGCGCAGGCTGCGCGGCTGGGCGACAGCAATGCCATGCGCCTGTGCCAACTGCTTGACCGGCGAGGCCTGCAGCTTCATGCCCCGCCCGGCTGGGCGGTCGGGCTGGGTGAGTACCAGCGGAACCGAAAACCCGGCATCGAGCAATGCCTGCAAGGCGACGCGCGCAAAATCCGGCGTACCGGCAAAAATGACTTTCATGGATCCAGGCTGCCCGTCAGCGGTAGCGATTATCGGCAGCCGGATCCTCCAGCAGATCCACCCCGGCAACAGTACCACTGGCATCGAAATGGATACGTGCCGCGCGATGCACGCCGTACTCCAGGAAGAAATAGCTCCAGACACTGCCCTTGTCCGCATCGTCCGCACGGCGCGGTGGCGGGCCGAAGGTTTGTTGCACGTCTGCGGCACGCCATTTGCCTGCCACGATCCCTGCAAACTGAGCCGAAGTGAGCACCTGCTCGTGGATTTGCTGCAGCCGCCCCTGGGTGTCAAAATCCAGACGCCGCACCTGCCAGGGCTGCGGGCTGTAAAACACCCGCTGGCCTTGCCCATGCTGGTACACCGCCTTGGGCGTACCCCACTGCGCCTGCACATCGTCCAGCAGAACGCCCGGGCGCACAGCAGAGCCGCCCCCGCTCGCAGCGCAACCCGCCAGCAAAATAGCGGCCAGCAGCCAGGACATCCCTCGTGGTGCCATTGTCATTCCCGTGCCTCGCGCTGGCGCTTGGCCAGCTTGGATTTGATCCGATTGCGCTTGAGCGGGGAGAGGTATTCGACAAACACCTTGCCCAATAAATGGTCCAGCTCATGCTGGATGCAAATGGCCAACAATCCTTCTGCTTCCAGGGTCTGTTCCTGCCCCTGAACATCGATGGCACGCACACGCACCGCTGTGGAGCGCTCCACACCATCGTAAATGCCAGGCACCGACAAACAGCCTTCATCACCCACCTGCTTTTCCGGGCTGGCCCAGACGATTTCCGGATTGATGAGTACCAGCGGCTGGTTGCGCTCTTCAGACACGTCGATTACCACCAGACGCTCATGGGCATCCACCTGCGTGGCTGCCAAGCCGATACCGTGGGCGTCGTACATGGTCTCGAACATGTCCGCCACCAGGCTGCGGATGCGCGCATCAACCTCACGCACCGGCTTTGCAACAGTGTGCAAACGGGGATCGGGATAACAAAGAATAGGGAGAATGGCCATGGCTGCGCGCAGAAGAATGTCGTTATTTTCGCCACTTTTTCCGTCCCGCACACCCACTGGGGACAATAATCATTGCCGAATCAAGGGCTTGAGCAGAGAATCTCAGACGATTTATGACGTATTTCAGCCATGGCAACTGTTGCACAGTTCAGCCACGGCATCAGCGAGGGGCGTTTGAACATGCACATCAGGAACGACATGGGAGCAATTTCCGGTTTGCCGCGCGTGGCTTTGGGCACAGTGGGCTTTGTCTGCGCCATGTTGGCCAGCCCGACCGCATGGGCACAGACCGCGCCAGTCAGTTCGGCGCAGCGTGCCACAGCCGAACAAGTGGCCCAACAAGGCATCCCCCTGGCAGAACTTGCTGCCAACGCGCCCGACACCTATGTGGTCAAGCGCGGCGACACGCTTTGGGGCATTTCGGGCCTGTACCTCAAGCGCCCATGGCGTTGGCCCGAGCTGTGGGGCATGAACATGCAAGCCATTGCCAACCCGCACCTGATCTTTCCTGGACAGACCCTCTACCTGGAAAAGAAGGATGGATACGCCCGCCTGAGCACGCAGGCTGCGCACAGCGGTGAGCCTGAGACGGTGCGCGTCTCTCCGCGCACCCGTACCGACAGCCTGTCCGCAACGGCGCTGCCAACCCTCAAGCAGCACCTGATCGAGCCCTTCCTGGCCGAACCCCTGGTCGTGGACGAGCAAACACTGCAACGCGCAGCTCACGTGGTAGCCACTGTGGAGGATCGGGTGCTGATGGGCCCCACCGACCGCATCTACGCCCGGGGCGATGCCGCCAACCCGTTGCGCGCAGAGCCCGGCGAGCCGCGCCAGTACCGCATCTTCCGCGATGCTGTGGCCCTCAAGGATCCGGCCAGTGGCACCATTCTCGGTTACGAGGCCCACTACCTGGGCAAGGCCGATCTGGTGCGCGGGGAGAACTTCGAGGAAAGCAGCGACGGCAAGGGCGGCTACATCTCGGAATACGTGCCTGCCACGCTGGATCTGACATCCACCAAAGAAGAAATCCGCGCCGGTGACCGGCTGCTGCCCGCGCCGCCACGCTCGTATGTCAGCTTTGTCCCACACGCTCCTCAGTTGCCCGTGGATGGGCGCGTGGTGTCCATTTATGGCAGCTTTGGCATGTCCAACGCTGCGCAGAACAATGTGGTGGCCATCAACCTCGGCACGGAAGACGGCATGCAGGCCGGGCTGGTGCTGAACCTGCTCACCAAAGGCAGCCGGGTCAAGGACAAGACCGACAGCGGAAAAGCCACCATCAAGCTTCCCAGCGAAAGCAACGGCCTGGCCATGGTGTTCCGTACCTTTGAGCGGGTTTCCTATGCGCTGATCCTGGAGGCGCGCCTGCCCGTGAGTGTGGGCGATCGGCTGATCAACCCGGATTGATGCACCCCTGCACTGCGCAGGGGCAGCGCCTTGTACCCTTGCGCCGCGGTATCCATGGATTTTGACGAACTGGCCGCTTGGCTACGCCTGTGCCTGACACCGGGCGTAGGGCACTTGACGGGACGCCGTTTGTTGGCGGCATTCGGCCTGCCGCAGCATGTGTTCAAGCAAAGTGCTCAGGCCCTGCAGGCCTACACCACCAGTGCGCAGGCAGAGGCCCTGACCCGCGTGCCTGAAACGCTGGAGGCCCAGTACCGCGCAACAGCAAAGTGGCTGGAAGCCCGCAACCCGCAGGATGAACAACGCGACGTCATCACGCTGGGCGATCCGCGCTACCCCTCTGCCCTGCTGCAAACAGAAGACCCGCCCCTGCTGCTCTATGTATTGGGCCCAGCCCGTTTTGTGCATACCCCCTGCTTTGCAGCCCCTCAGTGCCTTGCGGTAGTGGGAAGCCGCAATCCCACACCCCAGGGCGCAGCAAACGCACACTCCTTTGCATCAGCCTTATGCAGCGCAGGTTGGACGGTGGTATCCGGCCTGGCATTGGGGGTGGACGCCGCAGCCCACGAGGGCGCCCTGGCAGCGCCGAGGGAAGGCGCAAACACCCCTGCCACCATTGCCGTGGTGGGGACGGGGTTGGACCGTGTCTACCCCCGCAGAAACCTGGAACTGGCGCACCAAATTGCGCAATACGGGCTGCTGCTGAGTGAATACCCCTTGGGAACCCCGCCCCTGGCTGCCAACTTCCCCAAACGCAACCGCATCATTTCAGGCCTGTCACAGGGCACGCTGGTGGTGGAAGCGGCACCGGCTTCCGGCTCGCTCATCACCGCACGCATGGCTTCGGAACAGGGGCGCGAGGTGTTTGCCATTCCCGGTTCCATCCACGCAGTCCAATCGCGCGGATGCCATGCACTGATCCGCCAAGGTGCCAAGCTGGTGGAAACCGTCCAGGACATATTGGAAGAACTGCCTGCCGCCAGCAACCCGCACACCACTGCCAGTGCGGCTCCGACACCCCCCACCACGCCCCATAAGCACTCTGCGGTGCTGGAGGCAATGGGCTTCGACCCCACGGGACTGGACGCACTGCAAGCACGCACGGGCTTGGACACGCCGACGTTGCAGGTTCAATTGCTGGAGCTGGAGATCGAAGGCCTGGTCATGCGATTGCCTGGAGGATTGTTCCAGCGCATGGCCTTGGCGTAGTGCTTCGCTCTCAGTGCGCGGGGATCAACCCAAGAGGCGCTCGGGATTGGCCTGCAGCTTGGCCAGAGCATCGCGCGTGGCGCGCACGGTGAGCCCTTCTTCTTCGCGCGCGACCAGCAAACTGGCCTGCAGATAGGCCGCCAAGCGGTGCAACTGGATGAGATAGCAAGTGCCATCGGTGGCGGCAAACAGGTGCAATTGCTTGCGCTGGCTGTGCCACGAGTACTGTACCTGCTGACTGGCACCGTTGTGGTCCAGCGTGAACCAATTGCCTTTTTGAAGCTCCCGCGCCCAAGCCACCATGGCCTCGTCCACCGGAGCGCCGTTGTCGGCTATCACGTGGATGGACGAGGCGTCGATGCCGGTCATCATCTCGATGCTGTCGGCATCCAACGGCATATCGCCCATGTCGGCGTCGCTGATGAAATCTTCCAGGTTTGCCAGGCGCTTGGCCAGCGCTTCAATGTGCTCCACCGGAATGGCAGCCGTCTTGGACAGGAAGGCTTCAGCCAAGGTGTCTGTCAGTGCCTTGATCTGCGCGTCCTGCGCCTGGCCCGTCATGCCCATCAGCGTCAAGCCCTGACGCAAACGCTGCAGCAGGCCTGGCAGGCTTTGGATGACCTGCGCACGCTCTGTCCGGTTGGGTTTGGCGCTGGCAGCCCATACCAGGTCGGCAGCCGTGCGTTTGTAGGCCACCGTGTCGGCATGCTGCGGACCATCACGTACGGCCGACATTGCCAGAACCTCTGCCCAGTTCTTGAACAGGAAATCACGGATCTCGTCCCGCACCGGCATGTCCTTGAGCATGGTACGCAACTCGATCGTGTACTGGATGGTGAGCGTCTCTTTCTGCTCCACTTGCTGGGCCACGCTGACGAGCTTGGCCGTGGACTGCTTGGCCGTCAGGAACTTGGCCAGAAAGGCCTCGAACTCATCAAACACCAGCTGAAAGACACGCCTGCCGGTTTCGGGATATTGCTCGATCACCTGCACGATGCGCTTGATCTCGGCCTCCAGCGCACTGCCCGAGAGCGCTGTGGAGTCAAAGCCCAGCGCCACCGAACCCATGCGGTCGATCAGCTTGCGTGCCGGGTGCTCCATGTTGCTGAAGAACTCGGGCTCAGCCAGTGCCACACGCAGCACCGGCACCTGCAGGCGCGCAAACCAGATGCGCACCGCCGCGGGAATCCGGTCTTCGGTCAGGATGCTTTGGAACATCAGCGCCACCACCTCGATGATGGCCTTTTCGCCCTCGGTATCGGCTTTCTTCTTGAATTCTGCCGAGCGGTTGCGCACCACGTCGGTGAGCTGCACTACGGCCGCCGGACTGTAGTCTTCAATGGGTGCGCCTACGGTGCCGTAATAGCTTTCGGCCTGCACACGATGGGCAGCAAGCGCATGGGCCAATGCGGCCGATGCAGGAGGCGCATTCACCATGTCATAGCCCGTGGCCGGCTGGGTGAGCAGGCGCTTGAGCTGCACCATCACACCTTGCGCCCGCTGGCGCGCGCGGGCCAGGGGAGACACGCCCGCATACATGGACGGTATGGGATGCATGGGATGCATACCCGCGGGCGCCATGTGCGACGCGCCAAAACGGCTGGCCTGCGCAGCCATGTCGCGCGCGGCCGCCATGGCTTGCTGGGTCTGCGCCAACGCCTGCGAGGCAGGGCTGGCCTGCAAAGGAGCCGTCCCCGATCCGGTAGGCGAACGGCTCACGCGCACACGCAGATCCTGCTGCGCCACCACGCCCTGGGACTGGAGAAAATCATTGCAGGCTTGGTACACCTTTTGCACGACAGCCGCCAGCTCGCGCTGCAGAGGATCCATCACGGTCTGCAGGTCGTCGCGGGCCATGCCCGACTTCACCCACTGCTCCACCATGTGGAGCGCAACAGTCTCGGGCCGAAGGATGTCTTCCTTGGATAGCTCCTGGCCCTCCAGCGACTGGATGCGCAAACGCAAGGCCTCAAAGCCTGCGCTCACCGCTTCCATGACCGTCAGGGCAATGCGCGAGGCGACGATTTTGTTCTCGACCACGTCGTCATCGACCAGCTCAAAGCTCAGCTCCGAGGCATAGAAGCCACTGCCGCGCTGAGACGTCGGCGCGTCCGCCAAGGCCGCACGCCAGGCGGCAGCGACGTTGCGCATCCATTCGCCGCTGTGCTGCTGGAACGATTGCCATGCATCGCGGCGCTGCTGCATCTCCCGCTGGGTGCCGGTTTGCGCCATCAGGTTGCTGAAGAATTCCAGCAGCACCTTGTCGATATCGACCTGCCCGCGGCACAAACCATCGACCAACCGCTCACGCACCTGCCGCGCAAGCCTGCGCTGGGGCTGGAGGGGAGCAGAAGAAGGATGCATTGCGCAATGTTATTACGGGAACATGGTTTTGTCAGACCACTGCGCCCGCATTGGGATCGTTGGGGTCGCCTTCCTTGCGCTGCGCCTTGACCAAGTCTTCGCGCTTGACACCCAGCCACATGGCAATCGCAGCCGCCACAAACACCGATGAATAGATACCGAACAGGATACCGATGGTCAGTGCCATCGCAAAGTAATGCAGGCTCGGCCCCCCAAAAAACAACATGGACAACACCATCGCTTCGGTCGAAGCATGCGTGATGATGGTGCGGCTCATGGTGCTGGTGATGGCATGGTCGATGACCTCGGGCGTGCTCATCTTGCGGAATTTGCGGAAGGCTTCGCGAATCCGGTCGAAGATCACGACGGATTCGTTCACCGAATACCCCAGCACCGCCAGCACCGCCGCCAGCACCGACAACGAAAACTCCCACTGGAAGAAGGCAAAGAAACCCAGGATGATGACCACGTCGTGCAGGTTGGCAATGATGGCCGCCACGCCAAACTTCCATTCAAAGCGGAAGGCCAGATAGATCACAATGCCCACAACCACCATGGCCAGCGCCATCAGGCCGCCATGCACCAGTTCCTCGCCCACCTGAGGGCCCACAAACTCGGTACGGCGCAGGCTCACCTCCGGGTCGCCAGCCTTGAGCGCAGCCATGACCTGCTCGCTCTGCTGTGCGGAAGAGACGCCTTTTTGCACCGGCAGGCGGATCATCACATCGCGCGAGGTGCCAAAGTTCTGCACCTGCACATCGCTGTATCCCAGGGCCGAAACCGTCTCCCGAACCTTGGCCAGTTCGGCGGGCTGGCTGTAGGCCACCTCCATGACCGTGCCGCCGGTGAACTCCACCGACAGGTGCAGCCCGCGCGAGAACAGGAAGAACACGGCCAAAGCAAAGGTGATGAAGGAGATCGCGTTGAACACCAACGCGCGCTTCATGAACGGAATGTCTTTTTTGATGCGGAAAAACTCCATGGTCTTCCTCCTTTATTCCGGCTTGGCAGCAGCCACACTGCTGCCCTCAGGCTTCCACACCTGTCCGATGGACAGGCTCTTGAGCTTTTTCTTGCCGCCGTACCAGAGGTTGACCAGGCCGCGCGAGAAGAACACCGCCGAGAACATGCTGGTGAGGATACCGATGCAATGGACCACGGCAAAACCGCGTACGGGACCGGATCCAAAAGCCAACAGCGCCAGACCGGCGATCAGGGTGGTGACGTTGGAGTCCAGGATGGTGGCCCATGCGCGCTCATAGCCCGCATGGATGGCCATCTGCGGGGACACGCCCTCGCGCAGCTCTTCCCGGATGCGTTCGTTGATGAGCACGTTGGAGTCGATGGCCACACCCAGCGCCAGCGCCATGGCAGCAATGCCAGGCAGCGTCAGGGTGGCCTGCAGCATGGACAGCACGGCCACCAGCATCAGCACGTTCACCCCCAGCGCAACGCTGGAGAACACACCAAACAGCATGTAGTACACGCACATGAAGGCTGCAATCGCCAGCATGCCCCAGACCACGCTGTTGAACCCGCGTGCAATGTTGTCCGCACCCAGGCTTGGGCCGATGGTGAATTCTTCGATGATTTCCATGGGCGCTGCCAGCGAGCCTGCACGCAGCAACAGGGCGGTATCGTTGGCCTCGATGGTGGTCATGCGGCCCGAGATCTGAACCCGGCCTCCGCCGATCTCCGAACGGATCACAGGCGCCGTGACCACTTCACCCTTGCCTTTTTCGAACAGGATGATGGCCATGCGCTTGTTGATGTTCTCGCGCGTGACGTCCTTGAAAATACGCGAGCCCTTGGCATCGAGCGTGAGGTTGACCGTGGGCTCCTTCGTCTGCCCATCGAAACCGGGCTGGGCATCGGTCAGGTTTTCACCCGTCAGGATGACCTGTTTCTTCACAATCACGGGTTGGCCATTGCGCTCCAGGTAGCGCTCGGTTCCAAAGGGCACGGCCCCCTGGCCGCGTTCGGCGGCCCGCGCCTCAGCGCTTTCGTCCACCAATCGCACTTCCAGCGTGGCCGTGCGGCCCAAAATGTCCTTGGCCTTGGCGGTATCCTGCACACCGGGCAACTGCACCACGATGCGGTCCAGCCCCTGCTGCTGGATCACAGGCTCGGCCACCCCCAGTTCGTTGATGCGGTTGTGCAGCGTGGTGATGTTCTGCTTGAGTGCCTGCTCCTGCACGCGGCGCGTGGCCTCGGGCTTGATGGTGGCGCGCAGCTTGAACTCGGCGCCCTCGGGCGTGGTCACCACCTGCAGGTCAGGGAATTGATCGGCGATCAGGTTGTTGGCGGAGGTACGCGCGGCCTCGTCGCGCAGCTTGATCTCTACGGCCTGGCCATCGCGGCTGATGCCACCGTGGCGGATGTTCTTGTCGCGCAGCGCCGTGCGGATGTCGCCAGCGTACGATTCGGCCTTCTTGGTCAGGGCTGCCTGCATGTCCACCTGCAGCATGAAATGCACGCCACCGCGCAAATCCAGGCCCAGGTACATGGGCTGCGCGTGCATCGCCGTGAGCCAGGTGGGCGAGCGCGACACCAGGTTGAGCGCCACGATGTACGAAGGATCCGCCGGATCGGGCACCAGTGTCTTCTGGATGACGTCCTTGGCCTTGAGCTGGTTGTCGGGCGTGTCGAAACGTGCACGCACCGAATTGCCTTCCAGGCTCACATAGTCGGGGGACAGCCCGGAGGAGCGCAGGGCTTCTTCCACCCGCTGCAGAACCGCAGTGTCCACCTTGACGGTGGCCTTGGCTGAAGATACCTGCACTGCAGGCGCCTCGCCATAGAAATTGGGCAGGGTGTAGAGCACCCCGATCAGCAGTGCGACCACCAGGATCGCGTACTTCCAGACCGGATAACGGTTCATGTTGACGCCTTTTCCACGCCCCGCCAGCAGACACTGTGCAAGGGCCGCCCCATTGCGCTGGCGGCGCTCCCCTTCCCATGCACAGCACAAGGGAAGGCAAAAGGCGCGCAGCGACCCAGGGCAATGCTCATTGAATTACTTGACCGTGCCCTTGGGGAGCACCTGGACGACCGAGGAACGCTGCACCTGCACCTCCACACCCGAGGCGATTTCCACCCCCAGGTACTGCTCGCTCATGCGCGCCACCTTGCCCAACATGCCGCCAGCAATGACAACCTCATCCCCCTTGGCCAGCGCATCGATCATGGCGCGGTGCTCTTTTTGGCGCTTCATCTGGGGGCGGATCATGACGAAATACAGCACCACGAACATCAGCACCAGCGGCAGCATGCCTGTCAGGGAGCTGACCAAGTCGCCGCCGGCAGCAGGGGTTGGTGCAGTCTGGGCAAAAGCAGAAGAAATAAACACAGGAATAAACTCCAAGCGAGAGGGTTCTCGGGACACACCGCTGCACCGCCCTTGTGGAGCGCAGCGGCCAACTGAGCATTGTATGCGGGCGCCCACAACGCACCCTGGCGGCAGGCAATGCCCTCAAAGGCTGCGCACTACACCCGCCAGAACTGCTGCCACCAGGCCCCACCCAGCAAGGCCAGCGGCGCAGCCATGACACACCAGGCCAGCGCCCGGCGAACCACCCCCACAGGGGCAGTTGCCAGTTGCTTGCCGCTGAGCACCAGGGATGCAGCAAACCCCAGCCCCAGCACCACGGCCCTGGCCGTGCCCAGCCAGGGCAGCAGCACGCCCTCGGCGCGCAATTGGGTCTGCGTCAGCATGCTCAGGCCGACAAACACGCCCACGCCCGCAGCCGGTATCCAGGCCGCACTCAGGACATGCCAGGCGCGGCGTGACAAGCGCCCTGCCACCCAGGCTGCGCACTGCAGCGCACCGCCCAACACCAGCGCCACGGCGGCGATGTAGCACAGAATCACCGTGCCATCGAGCCACGAAAACACATCCCCCACCTCGGGATGGTGCGTCAGCAGCCACCAGGGCGCATTGGTGTCGAGCGCCCACCACCATTCACGCTCGGCCACCCATGTGGCCCATTGCTGGCGCCACAGGACGAACCATGGATCGGACGACCAGCGAAATGCCCCGATGGCAACGCCGCACAAGCCCCAGATCAGCAGCCAGGCTTCCACACGCCCCATGTCGTGTGGAGTGGCAGATACGATTTCGGCTGCAGGAGAACGCAAGGACAGCGTCACCGCATCCCGGTGCCCGGAACACCGCCCGCAGGCATGGCACTGTGCCGCACCCGTCATCTGCTGCACGGACAGCAACGGCGCGCAATCGACAGCGGGCGTACGCTCCGGGTAGGCTGCCCAGGCCTGCCGATCGACCCGGAAATGCACCGGCGCCACGCGCGCCAGCAAGGCGAACACCCCGCTCACCGGGCACAGGTAGCGGCACCAAACGCGCTTGCCCCGGCCATAGGCCAGGCCCACTGCCACGGCGGCCACGGTGGAGCCCCCCAGAACCAGCAAGGCGGCTTGCGGGTATTCGTACACGCTGACCAATTGCCCGTACACGGTGGTGGCCACAAAGGCCAGCAACGGCCAGCCGCGCCAACGCACCCAGCGCGGGATGGCGCCACCACGTCCATGGCGGCTGGCGAACTCCGCCAGCGCCCCTTCGGGGCACAACACACCACACCACACACGCCCAAACAACATGGTGGCCAAGATGACGCCCGGCCACCACAGCCCCCAGAAGGCGAACTGGGCGGCGAGCGTCAGGTTGTTGAACATGTTGGCCCCCGCAGGCGGCAGGGGCAGAAACGCAGGCAGGGCCACCAGCACCGCGTACGCGACGATGACAGCCCACTGCAACGCCACGATCACCTTGCGATGGCGCACCATGGCATCGCCCAGCCGTGCCAATGCACTTCGGCGGGCGGGGCGGCGCACAAAGTGCACCACGGATTCTGCGGGGACAGCCAGGTCAGCGGGCATGGATTTCCAACACCCCGGTCACGGGGTTGAATTCATCCACAAACTCATGCTTGCCCGGCGGCAGCGGCGGCAAGACCAGAAAAGAACGCGCTCCGGCACCCAGCACCTTTTCGATATTCATTTCATCGTTCTCGAACTCCAGCGGGCCGGGGCCATGGTTGACCAGCTCGATCTTGAAGCGCGTCTGGGCCGGTACGTCCAGGCGCTTGGGCTCAAAAACACCATCGGTCACCTCGACCACATAGGTTTGCAGGGGTGCAGCGCGGCGCGCAACCGCACCCTGCGCCACGCCCGAGTCAGTGGCGGCGTCCGGTGCAGGCGCGCTGCCCTGGGCCAAGGCCGCTGCGCCGCACAGCAATGCAGCAGCCCAAGCCACCCAGCGCCCCATGGAGCGGTAGTGCGCAGCCATCAGAAAGCCCATTTCGCACGCAAGCCAAAGACGCGAATGGTCGCAGCGTCGGCATTGCCGCCAGGGCGGCGGATGTACTGCAGGCTGGGTGTCAGCTGCATTCCGCCGCCCAGGTTCCAGCGGTAGTACAGCTCGGCCAGCGTTTCGGCGCCGCTGGCGCTGTAGCCCCAGTCGGCAACGCCATCGCCATCCGCATCTACCGTGGCCGAACCGGCTGCAAATGCCTTGGCCGTGTGCAAGCGCCCCCACGCCACGCCCAGTGCGTCAGCGCTGCGGCCCCAACGGTTGCCCGTCCACTCGGCCCCCAAGGTCAATGCACTGTCAAAGCGCGGCTGACCCTGCGTCAGGTGCCCCCAGCGCGCAAACAGGCTCAGGTCGTCCATCACCTGCTGGTTGGCCGAGAGGCCTACCCCTTGCTGGCGCTGGGCGATGCCGTCATATCCGCTTGCGCGGCCATTGGTCCAGGCGTACAGCCGGTATGTGCCGGGCAGGTAGGCAATCCGCTGGTTGGTTTCCACCTGTGCAATGACCAAGGGCTTGCCCTGCGACCCAGAGAAGTTGGCACCTTGCCCTGCACCGAAGATGCCCAGCGAGTACGTCCAGCTGGCCGTTTTATTGGCCTCGTCCACATACTGGAAGATGGCGCCGGGAGCAAAGCCGTAACGGTCTGCCGCGGTACCGCCGCCAGAATCGAGCAGCGGGTTGTGCACAAAGGCGTTGTTCTGGAAGCGCGTGGTTTCATCGTCTGCAATGGCATTGCCGTCGAAGAAGCCGAACGGATCGATCTTGCCCACCGTGATGCGCGCATGTTGCGTGGCCAATGGCGTATTGCGCATGCGAGGCAGCGGAATGTCCAACTGGTACCAGCCCTGCGCAAGAATGGCAAAGGAGGAGTCGGGATCACTGACCCCGCCTACTTCGAAGGCGATGCTGTTGGTCGTGCTGGTATAGGTGGGCGCCAGGCCCACGCCACTGCCCTGGCCAAAGCGGACATGCGCCAGCCCCTTGCCGGTGATGTCGCCCCATTTGCCGCCAGGCACCGTGACCAGCACATCGCCCCGATAGTTGATGCGCCGCTGGGAACGGCCGTCTGCCGAGCCCCCTGCATTGACCGACTGGCCCACCGCAGCCAGCGACCCTTCGACCTTGAGGCCCTCCAGCGCCTCCATGCGCTTGACGGGTGCTGCCATGTTCTGGGTGCGTGCCTCAAGGGCCTTCACGCGCGTGGCGATCTCGGGCTCGCGCTCACTCAGGCGCTCGGTGTCCAGAGCGTTTTCCAGGTCGGCGTTGCGCTTTTCCAGTTGCCCAACCCGTGCCGCCAACTGCTCGATCAGCGCCTTCATTTGCTGAAGCTCCGAATCGGCAGCCTGTGCGGGCTGGGCGGCAGCGGCCACCAGGGCCGCCGTGACTAGCAGGCGACGTCCCATGCTCAGTACCCGCCTTTCTTGCCGATACCTGCATAGGTAAACTCCCACTCCACCTCGAACGTCTTGAACCAGGGACGCACGCCGGTGGCGCGGTCGGTGTGGCGGCCAAAGTGCATGCCCATGGGGTTCTCTTTGGCGCCCGGCGAATAGATGGTGTACTTCACCTTGTATTTGCCAGGCCCCTGCAGCTTGACGTTATCGCCGTAGTGCGGGCCATCGCTGGCCACCATGGGCATCATGGCGCCGCGAATAGGGGCTTCGCTGGAGCCTGTCTTCGCCAACTCATAGGTGATGTGCAGGAACGGAATCCAGAAACCCTCGGGGAATCCATTCACATTGCCCGCCAGGGCGTGGATGTCGGCTTCCAGGTGGATGTCGGATTCCGCCGCCTTGCGCATGTGGCCATCGGGTTCCATGTCCACCGCCTGCAAATAGACGGCGGCAACCTCCATGCCGCTGCGCTCGTACGGAGTGCCGATCGGAAATTCCAGCGCTGCAGCAGGCAACGCCGCCATGCAAGCGATGGCGAATACACATGCGCTGATAGCGCGGGTCCACGGTTTGTTCACATTCCCTCCTTGGTGTCGGCCACAAAAATAGGGAATTGTATTTCTAATGAGACAGATTTTCATTACCCAACCAAAATCTTGCTGCAACAGATTTTCTGATCGGCGCACATTGGAAAAAAGGCCTGCATGTGAATGCAGGCCTGTGGGGCTTCGGTCGCCTGGGGATCAGGCCGCCTGGCGCTGCATGGACGCGCCGCCGCGCCATTGGGCCATCAGCGCATCCCAGCGTGCGCGGGCCGCCTGGAGGTGGCGTTCCTTCACATGGCCGTAGCCCCGGATGTCCTCGGGAATGCTGGCAATCTGCACCGCCAAGGCCAGGCGCTCGGGCGTGAGGCCCTGGAGCAGCTCCTCCACGCAGGCACGGTACTGCTGGATCAGGGCGCGCTCGGTGCGCCGCTCTTCGGTCTTGCCAAAGATGTCGAAGGCCGTGCCGCGCAGGCCCTTCATGCGGGCCAGCAGGCCGAAGGCACTGCGCATCCAGGGGCCGAAGGGGCGTTTGACCAGCTCGCCCTTGCTGTTGCGTTGGGCCATCAGCGGGGGGGCCAGGTGGTGCACCAGTTTGTAATCGCCTTCAAACTGCGCCGCAATCTTGTCGGTGAAAGCTTTATCGGTGTGCAGGCGGGCCACTTCGTACTCGTCCTTGTAGGCCATGAGCTTGAACAGGTAGCGCGCCACCGCCTCGGCCAGGCGCGTGTTGCTGCCTAGCTGGGCCTCGGCGGCCTGCACCTTGTGCACAAAGGCCTGGTACTGCGCCGCATAGGCGGCATTCTGGTAGCCGGTGAGGAATTCCACGCGCTGCGCGAGCATGTCGGCCAGCGTGGGCTTGCGCACCAGCTGGATGACCTGGGCCGCCTGGAACAGCGCCTGCACCGCTGCCAGGTCGTGCGCGCAGCGGCGGCCCCATTCGAACGCGGCCTTGTTGTTCTCGACCTGCACACCGTTCAACTCCATGGCGCGCATCAGCGATGCGTGGGTGAGCGGCACGCGGCCTTTTTGCCAGGCGTAGCCCAGCATCAGGGGGTTGGTGTAAATGCTGTCGCCCAGCAGCTGCACGGCCACCTGCTCTGCATCGAAGCTGCCCACCAGCTCTGCGCCTACGGCGGCGGCGATGGCGCTTTCACAGTGGCCGGTGGGAAACTGCCAGTCGGGGTTGCGCACAAAGGTCGCCGTGGGTGTGCCATGCGTGTTGAGCGCCACAAAGGTGCGGCCCGGCTGCATCACGGCCAGCGTGGCCTTGTTCGCGGCCACGATGGAGTCGCAGCCGATCACCAGATCCGCCTTGGCGGTGTCCACCTTGGTGGTGTAGATGGCCTCGGGCCGGTTGGCGATCTGGATATGGCTCCACGTCGCGCCACCCTTTTGCGCCAGGCCGCCCGCGTCCTGCGTGACCACGCCCTTGCCGTCGAGGTGCGCGGCCATGCCCAGCAGCGAGCCGATGGTGATGACCCCCGTGCCACCCACGCCGCCGACCACGATGCCCCAGGCTTCTTCCGCCACCGGCAGCACCGGCTCGGGGATAGGGGGCAGGCTGGCGAGGTCGCCCTTCTTCTCCTTCTTGGGCTTCTTCAGCTGGCCGCCCTCGATGGTGACGAAGCTCGGGCAGAAGCCGTTGACGCAGGAGTAGTCCTTGTTGCAGGTGCTCTGGTTGATGCGGCGCTTGCGGCCAAACGGCGTCTCGACCGGCTCGACGCTCAGGCAGTTGGACTTGACCGAACAGTCGCCACAGCCTTCGCACACCAGCTCGTTGATGATGACGGTCTTGTCCGGCGTGGCGAGCTTGCCGCGCTTGCGGCGGCGGCGCTTCTCGGTGGCGCAGGTCTGGTCGTAGATCAGCGCGGTGCAGCCCGGGATCTCGCGCAGCTCGCGCTGAATGCGGTCGAGCTCGTCGCGGTGATGCACCGTCACGCCGGCGGCCAGCGGCACGCCGTCGTACTTCTGCGGCTCGTCGGTCACGATGACCAGCTTGGCCACGCCCTCGGCCTTGAGGCTGTTCATGATCTGCAGCACCGAATGGCCTTCGGGGCGCTCGCCGACCTGCTGGCCGCCAGTCATGGCCACGGCGTCGTTGTAGAGGATCTTGTAGGTGATGTTCACGCCCGCGGCGATGCTCTGGCGGATCGCCAGCAGGCCGCTGTGGAAGTACGTGCCGTCGCCCAGGTTGGCGAACACATGCTTGTCCTCGGTGAACGGGAACTGCCCCACCCACGACACGCCCTCGCCACCCATCTGCGTGAAGGTGGAGGTGCTGCGGTCCATCCACACCGTCATGTAGTGGCAGCCGATACCGGCCACGGCGCGCGAGCCTTCGGGCACGCGCGTGCTGGTGTTGTGCGGACAGCCGCTGCAGAACCAGGGCGTGCGTTCACCGGTGTCGGTCTTGAGCTCCAGCATGGCGCGCTCGCGCGCCTCGATGGTGGCGATGCGCGCGTCCATGCGCGCGATGATGTCGTCGGGCACACCCAGTTTTTTGAGGCGCTTGGCGATGGCCTTGGCGATGATGGCCGGCGTGAGGTCGGCCTTGGCGCGCAGCAGCCAGTTCTGGCTCGGGTTGGGCATGCTCCATTCGCCGCCCGAGGCGTCGCCGCCGGGCTCGTCGAACTTGCCCAGCACATGGGGGCGCACGTCGGCGCGCCAGTTGTACAGCTCTTCCTTGAGCTGGTATTCGATGACCTGGCGCTTCTCCTCCACCACCAGGATCTCCTGCAGCCCCTCGGCAAAGCTGCGCGTGATGGTGGCCTCCAGCGGCCACACCACGTTGACCTTGTGCACGCGGATGCCGAGCTGGCGGCAGGTGTCGTCGTCCAGGCCCAGGTCCATGAGCGCCTGGCGCGTGTCGTTGTAGGCCTTGCCGCTGGCGATGATGCCAAAGCGGTCGTTGGGGCCTTCGATCACGTTGTAGTTGAGCTTGTTGGCACGCACATAGGCCAGGGCGGCGTACCACTTGTAGTCCATGAGGCGCGCTTCCTGCTCCAGCGGCACGTCGGGCCAGCGGATGTGCAGGCCGCCGGGCGGCATGGCAAAGTCCTCGGGCAGGATGATCTTCACGCGGTCCGGGTCCACCGAGACGCTGGCCGACGACTCCACCACCTCCTGGATGGTCTTCATGCCCGACCACACGCCCGAGAAGCGGCTCATGGCGAAGGCGTGCAGGCCCATGTCGAGGATGTCCTGCACATTGCTCGGGAAGAACACCGGCGTGCCGCAGGCCTTGAAGATGTGGTCGCTCTGGTGCGGCGCCGTGCTGCTCTTGCTGATATGGTCGTCGCCGGCGATGGCGATCACGCCGCCGTGCTTGGCCGTGCCCGCCATGTTGGCGTGCTTGAACACGTCCGAGCAGCGGTCCACGCCCGGGCCCTTGCCGTACCAGATGCCGAACACGCCGTCGTATTTCTTCTTCTCGGGGTACAGGTCGAGCTGCTGCGTGCCCCAGACGGCGGTGGCGCCCAGCTCCTCGTTCACGCCGGGCTGGAAGACGATGTGGTTCTCGGCCAGGTGCTTCTTGGCGGCCCACAGCGCCTGGTCGTAGGTGCCCAGCGGGCTGCCACGGTAGCCGCTGATGAAACCGGCGGTGTTCAGCCCGGCCACGGCATCGCGCTGGCGCTGCAGCATGGGCAGGCGCACCAGGGCCTGCACGCCGCTCATGAAGGCGCGGCCTTCGCCCAGGGTGTATTTGTCTTCCAGCGTGACGGTTTCGAGGGCCTTGCGGACGGATTCGGGCAAGGGTGCGTTCATCGTGTTGTCTCCTTCGCGGGTTCGTGGGGGCCGCGTCTTGTGGGGCGGAACGTGGGCGCCTGCCAGTTAGGGTGGCGGCTCCAGTGTGCAGAGGAGTGTATGCCCTTGTCGCCGATAGGTGTTTGCTTTTGATGCCGCATTTGCGCTATCTTGCGAAAGATCCTTTCTCATCTGGTGGATATTTTGAACAATCTGGACAAATTCGACCTGGCCATCCTGCAGGAACTGCAATCCGACGCGCGCCTGACCAACGCCGAACTGGCGCAGCGCGTGGGCCTCTCGGCCGCGCCCTGCTGGCGCCGCGTGCGTGCGCTGGAGGAGACGGGCTTCATCAAGGGCTACCGCGCCGAAATCGATCGGCGCAAGATCGGCCTGGGCGTGCTGGCCTTTGTGCGCCTGGATGCCGACCGCAACACCGGCGGCCTCACGCAGGCCATGGAAGAGGCGATCCGCAAGATTCCCGAAGTGGTGTCGTGCCACTACATCAGCGGCACCGGCACCTTCGAGCTGCAGGTGGTGGCGCGCGACCTGGACAGCTTTTCGCAGTTTGCGCGCGACGTGCTGCTGCACCTGCCCAACGTGAAGGACATGCACACCAGCTTCTCGCTGGGCGAGGTCAAGGCCAGCGGGGCACTGCCGCTGAGCCATTTGAGAAATCCCTGATTTGCTATTGTTTTTATAGCTGCTAGCGCTTATAGATAAAGCGCTAGGGGCCAATTTCATTCAAGACATCAGCGCGGCCACAGCGCCCATAGGCGCAAGCCTTGCTTGAGGCGCCCGGCAATCTCGCCAGCCTCCTGGCCCCAGCCGGTGAAGTAGTCCGCCCGCACCGCGCCCAGGATGGCGCTGCCCGTGTCCTGCGCCAGCACCAGGCGGCCCAGCTGCACCTGCGGCCCGCTGGAGGCCAGCCACACCGGCGTACCGTAGGGAATGCTCTGGCGGTCCACGGCGATGGAGCGCCCCGGCGTCAGCGGCACACCCTGCGCGCCACGCGGGCCAAAGCCCGCGTCCAGCGCGTCCAACGGCTCTTCGCGGAAGAACACGTAGCGCGGGTTGCTCCACAGCAGCTCATTCACGCGCTGCGGGTTGACCGCAATCCAGGCCTTGATACCCGGCCAGGAGGCGTCGCGCGTGGCACCCTGGTCCAGCAGCCAGCGGCCCACGCTCTGGTAGGGCTGGTCGTTGCTGCCCGCATAGGCCACACGCACCATGCGCACGCTGCCGTCGGGCTCCTGCACACGCAGGCGGCCCGAGCCCTGGATGTGCAGCACCATGGCGTCCACCGGGTCGCGCAGCCAGGCGATGGAGCGACCGGCCAACTGCGCCTGCACCTCGGGCAGGGTGTCGATGTCCTGGCGCGTGTACCAGGGCCTGCGCTGGCCCAGCGTGGCGGGGGGGCGGTACAGCGGCACCTGGTAGCCGTTGCCGCTGGTGCGGGCCGCGTCCAGCAGGGGTTCGTAGTAGGCGGTGAGCAGGCCCTCGGCGTTACCGTCTGGCGTCTCGATACGGTAGGGCTGCAGGCGCGCCACCATCCAGGCGCGTTGCTCGTCGCTGCTGGCAATGCTGAGCTGGCGCACCTCGCCACACAGCGCCTGGAAGGCGGGCGCGGGGCGCTCGCAGCTGCGCACCCAGGCGTTCCAGGCTTCGTGCAGCGCGTCGTCGGCAAACCCCGGCAGCTCTGCCCAGCGTACCGGCACCCAGCGGCTCTTGGGCTGCATCCGCGGCGGCGGCAGCGGGCCGGTATCACCGGGCCAGGTGCTGGGCGGGCGGGTCTGCAGCGGCGCCTCGGGCGCAGTGTCCACATCGGGCGCCGAGGAGCAGGCGACCAGCGTTCCTACAATCAGCGCCGTCATCCCAAGGCGCAGGAGATTCCATGTCATGGTTCTGATTTTGCTTGAAGCACTGGCTGCACTGCTGATCCTGGTGCTGATCGTGTGGTGGACCATGTTTTCGGGTCGGCCCGGAGGTGAGCCACCGGACGAAGACAAGTAGGCCGATGCCCAGCTTTGACTTTTCTTCTTCATTTGGATTTGCTACTTTTGGCGGGCGAACAGGAGCAACATATGACGATGAAAATCAGTTGGGTGATATTTTTTGTCACATTGATGGCAAGCACTGCCTCTGCACAAAGCAAACCTCCTGCCATCAAAGGCACTGGCGCGTCTTCCATAGCAGAGCTTTATTCAGCCTGGGCACAAGATTACTCAAAAGGCAGTCCAATATCCTTGACATACTCAGGAACCAGTTCGGGAGAAGGCATTCGTGCCATCAAGGCAAACGAGGTTGTCTTTGGCGCCACCGACGATCCCCTCCCCCCCGAAGAGTTGAAGAACTGGAGCATCATTCAGATTCCAATGGTTGTTCTCGGCATTGTCCCCGTCGTGAATTTGCCAAAAATAGATGCCAACAAGTTGCATCTGGATGAAAACACATTGTCAGAAATCTTTTTGAATCGGATAAAGAATTGGAATGACCCCCGCATTGCAGCGCTCAATCCTCGATTGGCGCTACCCTCCTTACCCATCACGCGAGTGGTATCGAGCGCCGCCTCAGGCACCATGGGAACGTTTACCCAGTATTTATCATTGGTCAATCAAGAATGGAAGCCCCTCGCCGGGCTGCAACCAAGGTGGCCAGGGCAGGTCGTCTTGGCCAAGGGAACCGATGCCATGGTTGCATCCATTCAATCAAACCCAGGCGCCATAGGCATAGTGAGTTATGACCGTGTGCAGACAAAAGAACTGAGCAGTGTAATATTACGCAATGCCAATGGACAGTTTGTATCCGCAAACCCAGAATCCCTCCTGGCTGCGGTAAAGCATTCTGGAGTAAAAACCAATTTGAATGCCACACTTCTCAATGTCAAGGGAGAAGGGGCCTGGCCCCTGACCACATTGACTTATGTGCTAATGAAGCATTCCGCAGATGCTTCCGGAATGACCCACGAGGCCGTCAAGTTTTTTTCCTGGGCTCTTCGGCAAGGTGACAGTGAAATCATGAAGGCAGGATTCATTCCTCTCCCTTCGAATGTACAGGCCTCAGCCTTTTCAACGCTGATGCGGATTAAATCAGCCAATGGGGAGCGCCCCGCGCTCCAATAGCCAGGGCGCACTGCCATCAAAGTTTTCATGGTGCTTGCACCGCCACCCGCGACGCATGAAACCGGCGCGCCCCAAGCCAGGGCTCCCGCGCAAGGGCCGCCCCGCCGCGCCGGGAGCGTCCCCCCTCCCGAATCGCGCAGCGATTCGAGAGAGGGGGGAAGGCGCCGAAGGCGACTCAGGGGGGTGTTTCACTTCAACACACGGTGCGTGAGCGCAGGCAGCTGCGCACGCACCTGCTGCAGGTGCTGTGCATCCAGCGTGCCCAGCGCCAGGCCGGGGCCTTGGGCTTGCAGCGCCTGGACGCTGCCCCAGGCATCGACCAGCATGCTGTGGCCCCAGGTGCGGCGCCCGGTTTCGTGCCGCCCGCCCTGGGCCGGGGCCAGCACATAGGCCTGGTTCTCGATGGCGCGGGCGCGCAGCAGCACCTCCCAGTGCGCCTGGCCCGTGGTGTAGGTGAAGGCGCTGGGCACCAGCAGCAGGTCGGCGCCCGCCTGGGCGTGCTGGCGGTACAGCTCGGGAAAGCGCAGGTCATAGCACACGCTCAACCCCACACACCAGCGCTGGCCTGCGCGGCTGTGCAGGCTGAACTGCACGGGCGCGCTGCCCGGCTCGATGATGCTGCCTTCGTCGTAGCGTTCGCTGCCGTTGTCGAAGCGGAACAGGTGGATCTTGTCGTAGCGCGCCACGCAGTCGCCGCTGGGCGCGTGCACCAGCACGGTGTTGCGCACCTTGTGCGGGTCTTGCGTGGCCAGTGGCACGGTGCCGCCCACGATCCACAGGCCCAGCTCGCGGGCGCTGCGGGCCAGAAATTCCTGCATGGGGCCTTCGCCCGGCACCTCGCGCAGGGCGAGCTTGTCGGTGTCGCGCGCGCCGATGGCGCCAAAGTACTCGGGCAGCACCGCCAGTTCCACGCCCTGGGCGGCGGCCTGCTCCAGCAGGGCGCGGGCGCAGGCCTGGTTGTCGGCCCAGCGCGGGGTGGAGACCATTTGCACGGCAGCAATTTGCATCAACGTCCTCCAGGTGCGGGTTCCGAGGCCGGTGCAGCGGCCGCAGGCTCGGCGGCCGTACCGCGGCTGCGGCGTGGCAGGCGCGTGACGCGCGGGTCGGTCCAGGTGCCGTCGATACGGAATTCCTGCGTGGCCGCCTCGATCAGCGGGCCACGCAAGGCCATTTGCGCCAGAAAGCTGCCCAGCCCGATCACGGGGTTGATGGCCGTGGCCACGAGCGAGGCGGTCATGGCGTTGATCTCGGGCACCACCACCACATGCAGATCCTGGGTTTCGCGTTCGATGTCGGCGCGGCCCTCCATCAGCACGGCGGCGTTCACGCCCTTCATTTGCAGGTTGTTGGTCATGGCCACCCCCTGGTCAATGCGCACGTCACCACGCACAAAGTCAAAGCTGAAGCCCTCGCTGAACACGTCGCGGAAGTCCAGCGTCAGCCGCCGGGGCAGCGCCTGCAGGCTGAGCACGCCCAGGAGCTTGGCCAGACCGGGGTCGGCCTTGAGGAACTGGCCTGCTTCAATGGCCAGCTGCACCTGGCCGGTCATGGTCGCGTAGTCGGGGCTGACGGGCGCGCCGCGCCAGGCCACCATGCCTTCCATGCGGCCCTTGCCGCGGCGCAGCGCACCGCTCTGACCCAGGCGCTCCAGCAGTTGCCCGGCGTCCTGGATGTCGAGCCGGAAGTTGAGCACCGTGCGCCGGGGGGCGGCCGTGCCCGTTGCCAGCCCCGGTGCCTGCAGCGAAGCCCAGTTCCCATTGGCCTGGAACTGGGCCTCGGGAGTGATCAGGTTGAACTTGGCCAGCCGCCACTCGCGCTGGCCACCATCAAGTGCCCGGTTCTGGGCCTCGACTTCCAGGCGCCCCAGGCGGCGCCCGCGCAACTCGAAGTCGTCCACCACGATGTCCAGCGCGGGCAGGCTGGCCGGCTGCGCGTCCAGCATGGCCTCCACCTGCGTGGCAGCGCTTTGCGGCATGGACATGCGCGCCAGGCGGGCGTGCAGGCGGGCACTGCCTGCATCGGGCGCCTGCGCCTGGCGGTACTCCACGTAGCCGCCGAGTTCACGGGCGTCGAGGTTGGCGCGCCAGACCAGGCCCTGGCGCGATCCGCCCACCACCACGTCGTGCAGGGTGCGCCCCTGCGCGGTCACCGAGCGGGCACGCAGGGCCAGCACGTTGGGCAGATAGTCCTGCAGCGTGCTGGCGGCGTCCTTTCCGCCCTGCGCCGGGGTGCCCGCCAGCAATGCCTGCCAGGTATCCACATCCACATCGCCCAGCTGGAGGTTGGCGGCCACGCCGCGCTCCGGCGTGGGGGTTCCCTCCTGAGAGCCCAGGCCGAGCGTGACGGAGCCATTGACCACCTGGGACGTTCCGCCAACCCAGTCACGCAAGTAGTCCACTGCGCCCACGCCTTCCACACGCAACACCAGCCGGTCCTGCAAGGGCACCGCCGCGCCGTTGGGCGCAGGCGCCAGCGACGCGCGTGTGACCTGGTTCTCGAAGCGCACCGGCAAGGCCGACTCGGCCGCCTTGCCCAGCGGTGCGGGCAAGGCCAGCGCCATGCCTTGCAGGCTGGTGCTGACCTGCAGCTCGGGCACACCCCTGCGCACGGCAAACGCCAGGCTGTAGGGGGTGGTTCCCGTGGCCTTCTGGGCCAGTTGGGCCAGTACGCCGAGCTCGCGTGCCTGGCGCAGCCCTTCGGCACTGGCGGTGCCCTGGGCGCGCAATTGCAGCAGGGGCGCCTCCAGCGCCGCAGGGCCTGCGGGGGGCGGGCGCATGCCGCCTTCCAGGCGCACATCGCCCCCCAGCGCACGGGCCTGCACGCCCGCAAGGGCAAAGCCGGTCTCACTGAACTGCACCGTACCACGCGTGCGCGCCAGCGCCGGGGTGTCGGGCGTGATGCGCAGGTCGTTGCCTGCCAGGGTGAGCGCTCCCTGCACGCGCGACTTGTGCATATCGCTGATCGGCAGCTCCAGCTTCAGCCGAAGGTCGGCATTGCCACTGCCCTGGGCATCGTCCAGGGCGTGGCCGGTCATGGCCGACAGGGGTGAGGCCTTCATCAGCGCCAGCAGTTCAGGCAGGGGACCGCGCGCATCGGCGCTCACGCCCACCACGGTGTGGGCCAGGTCGGGAATCTCGGCCTGCACCTTGCTGGCCTGCAGGCCGGGGCGGCCCTCAAAGCGCCCGCTGGCGTCGCGCACGCGCATGGACGAGCGCTCAAAGATCAGCTCCCCGCCCAACTGCACCAGCACGGGCCAGGGCGGCTCACCCACGGGTTGCAGCCGCGGCGGCACGAAACCAAAGGTCACATCGCGCACCTTGGCCGCGATGCGAAACTCGCCCTGGCGCGGGTCGTTGAAGGGCATGTCGTACAGGTCGCCGCGCACGCGGAACTGCACATCGCTGGCCTTGCCTGCCAGCACCGCGTCGCGCACATAGTGGCGTGCATCGGGCGGGATGGACAGTGGCAGGTAGCGGTGCACGCGCGTGCCGTCGGCGCGTTCGAGTGTGCCGCTGAGGTCCAACACCCCCGGAAAGCGAGAGCGGCTGCCCGAACGCGCCGGATCGCTGGTCTGCCAACTGGCGCGGGCCACGCCCTGGGCATCGGCATTGGCAAAGCGTGCGTCGCTGATCTGCAGGCCGATGCGCTCGCCATCGATCTGCCATTGCACGATGGCGTGGAACTGGTCCAGCGGCAGCACCGACTCTTCAAACACCCCCGGCAACACCAGGGCACCCTGCTCCATGGACACCGTGGCCGAGCCGCCCTGCTGCGTCAGGTCGAAGTCCATGGTCGCACCGCGCAGCCCGATCGCCTGGGCCTGCGCGCCCTCCACCTCGGCGGTCTGCGGCTTTCCCGCCAGCGACAGGCCCGTCACCCGCCCGCGCGCCTGGTAGCTGCGGGGCTCGGTCAGCGCGCCCTGCCAACGCGCCTC
>JACPUE010000007.1 GCA_016192425.1 Burkholderiales bacterium | reverse complement strand
GGGGGCGAAGTGGGCCAGCTCGTGCAGGCCTTTGAGGGCTTGCTGGACCGGCAGGCCCGGCAGCACCAGCACTGGCGCACCGTGCAGGACCAGTTGCAGGCCATGCTGGAGCACGCCACGGTGGGGGTGGCCGTCACGCGCCATGGGCGGTTCGAATCCGTGGGGCGCCGCCTGGCCCAGATGCTGGGCTACCAGCCTTCGGATCTGCGCGGGCGTCCGGCAGGGGTGGTCTGCACCCCCATGGCACGCGACGGGCTGGGCCTGGCCCTGGGCAGCACCTGTGGCCTGCAGGGCCGCATTGACGGCGAACTGTGCCTGCGCCGCAAGGACGGCAGCACCGTCTGGGTGCAGGCCCAGGCCCGCCCGGTGTGCGACGACGACCCCCAGGGCGGCACGCTCTGGCTCATGGAAGAAACCACCACGCTGCGCCAGGCGCGCCGCCTGGGCGCCTGGGCGCAGACGCACGATGTACTCACCGGGCTGGACAACCGCCAGGGCCTGGAGCTGCGCCTGCAGGCCATGGCTGGCGTGGCCCACAGCGCGCCCGTGCCTTTGGAGGGCGAGCAGCCGCCCACCGCCGTGCTGCTGTTTCTGGATCTGGACCATTTCACCGTGGTCAACGATGCGCTGGGCCGCGATGCGGGCGACGAGGTGCTGCGCCAGACTGGCCTGCTGCTGGCGGCCCAGGTGCGCAAGGCCGGGTGGATTGCGCGGCTGGGCGGGGACGAATTTGCCGTGCTGCTGCCCGATTGCTCCGAAGCGCATGCGCGCGGCATGGCAGAGCAACTGCGCCACGCCGTGCAGGACTGGCAGCCCACCGTGCAGGGGCGCAGCTTCCAGCTGGAGGTGAGCATCGGCCTGGTGGTGCTTGATGGCGCCGTGCATGACGTGCCGACCATCCTCCACGCGGCTGACATGGCCTGCTATGACGCCAAGCGCGCCGGGCGCAACTGCATCAGGCTCACGCCAGTGCGCGCAGCACATTCTCCGGCGTGGCGGGGGCCGTGAGCTGCACGGGGCCCGCGCCGCTGCGCGCTGCCGCCACGGCGTTGCGCAGCGCCTCGTACACGCTGATGGCCAGCATGAACGGCGGCTCGCCCACGGCCTTGCTGCCGCCCACGTTGTCCTCGCGGTTGGCCTCGGGCCACAGGGCGATATTGAAATGTGCGGGGACGTCGCCCGTGGCCGGGATCTTGTAGGTGCTGGGGGCGTGCGTGGCGAGCACCCCCTGGCCGTTCCACACCAACTGCTCGGTGGTGAGCCAGCCCATGCCCTGCACGAAGCCGCCCTCGATCTGGCCGATGTCTATGCCTGGGTTGATGCTGTGGCCCACGTCGTGCAGGATGTCCACGGCCAGCACGCGGTTCTCGCCGGTGAGCGTGTCGATCACCACCTCGGTGCAGGCCGCGCCGTAGGCGAAGTAGTAGAAGGGGCGTCCGGTGAGCGTGGCCTTGTCGTAATGGATCTTGGGCGTGCGGTAGAAGCCGTCGCTCCAGAGCTGGATGCGGTTGGCGTAGGCCTCGGCCACCACATCCTCGAAGCGGCGCACCGCCTTGGGCGAGGTCACCATGCCGCCAGCGAACTGGATTGCGCCCGCGCCGCAGCCGTCCAGGCCGCAGACGAAGGAGGCCAGGTTGTCGCGCACGTTGCGCGCGGCGAACTGCGCGGCGCGGCCGTTGAGGTCGGTGCCGCTGCTGGCCGCCGTGGCGCTGGCGTTGGGCACCTTGCTGGTGTCGCTGGCGGTCACGCGCACCTGGGCCAGGGGTACGCCCAGCTCGTCGGCCACGATCTGCGCCACCTTGGTGTGCAGGCCCTGGCCCATCTCGGTGCCGCCGTGGTTCACCTGCACGCTGCCGTCGGTGTACACATGCACCAGCGCGCCGGCCTGGTTGAACAGCGTGGCCGTGAAGCTGATGCCGAACTTGACCGGTGTGAGCGCCAGGCCGCGCTTGAGCACGGGCTGCTGCGCATTCCAGGCTTCAATGGCTTCCTGGCGTCGCCGGTACTGCGCTGACAGCTCCAGTTTTGGTAGCAATTCGTGCAGGATGTTGTCCTCCACCGGCATCTGGTAGTGGGTGACATTGCGCTCCGTGGTGCCGTAGAGGTTGGCCAGGCGCACGTCCAGCGCGTCGCGGCCCAGGGCGCGGGCGATGTCGCCGAGGATGGTCTCGATGGCGATCATGCCCTGCGGCCCGCCAAAGCCGCGGAAGGCCGTGTGGCTCTGCAGGTTGGTGCGGCAGCGGTGCGATTCGATCTCGACGTGCTCCAGGTAGTAGGCGTTGTCGGCGTGGAACACGGCGCGGTCGCACACCGGGCCCGACAGGTCGGCCGAGAAGCCGCAGTTGGCCGCCATGTGCAGCTTGAGGCCCAGGATGCGGCCGCTGTCGTCAAAGCCCACGTCCCAGCGGTAGGCGAAGGGGTGGCGCTTGCCGGTGACGAGAAAATCGTCGTCGCGATCCAGGCGCAGCTTGACCGGGCAGCCGGTCTTGCGCGCGGCCAGCGCGGCCCACACGGCCAGGTGGCCGGCCTGCGTCTCCTTGCCGCCAAAGCCGCCGCCCATGCGCCGGCATTCCACGCGCACGGCGTGGCTGGCGATGCCCAGCGCGTGCGCCACCCAGTGCTGCACCTCGCCCGGGTGCTGGGTGCTGGCGTGGATGTGCCACTGGCCCTGTTCCAGCGGCAGGGCGTAGGCGATCTGGCCCTCCAGGTAGAAATGCTCCTGGCCGCCCACTTCCAGCGTGCCCTGCAGCCGGTGCGGGGCGGCTTGCAGCGCCGCCTCGGGCGCGCCGCGGCGCACCGTCACGGGCGGCAGCACCTGGCTTTGCGCGGCCAGCGCCTGTTCAATGGTGAGGATGGCGGGCAGGGGGGTGATGTCGGGCCGCACGGCGCGCGCGGCGCGGCGCGCCTGCAGGGTGGTGTCGGCCACCACCAGGCCGATCACCTGGCCTGCGTAGTGCACGGCGTCCTGGGCGAAGATGGGTTCGTCGTGCGCGAAGGCGGCCAGGATCGGGTCGCCCGGAATGTCCTGCGCCAGCACCACGGCGCGCACGCCGGGCATCGCCCGCGCGGCGGCGCAGTCCACGCCGTTCAGGCGCCCGTGCGCCACGGGCGAGAGGATGGGTGCGGCGTGCAGCGTGCCCTTCACCTCGGGCAGGTCGTCGATGTAGTGCGCGCTGCCCGCCACCTGCGCGCGGGCGCTCTCGTGGGGGTGGGACTGGCCCAGGGCGCGTGCGGTGGTGCTCATGCCAGTGCCTCCCAGCGCAGGGTGTCGAGCGATACGTCGGGCAGGCCCTGGCTCTCCAGCCAGAAGCGCCGCGCCAGGTTGCCCAGCATGGCGTGCCGGTACTGGCTGCTGGCGCGCAGGTCGGACAGCGGCGTGAACTCGGCCTGCAGGGCCTGGGCGGCGCGTTCGGCGGCGGCTTCGCTCCAGGGCTGGCCCTGCAGGGCCGCCTCGGCCTGGCGCGCGCGCGCGGGCACGGCGGCCACGCCGCCCGCGCCGATGGAGGCGGCTGCGACCCGCCCGCCATCGAGGTGCAGGTTCAGCACCAGACAGACGGCGGAAATGTCGTCGTCCTGGCGCTTGGACACCTTGTAGGCGCGCAGGAACTCGCCCGGCGCCGGGTGCGGCACGAGGATGCGCGCCAGCACCTCGTCGGGCGCCATCACGTTCTGGCGGTAGCCGGTGTAGAGCTCTTCGAGCGCCAGTTCGCGCTCGCCGCGCACGCTGGCCAGCACCACGCGGGCACGCAGCGCGATCAGCAGCGGCATGGAATCGCCAATGGGCGAGCCGTTGGCCACGTTGCCGCCCAGCGTGCCCGCGTTGCGCACGGGCAGGCCGGCGAAGCGCGTGGCAAAGTTCTGCAACTGCGGGCGGCGCCGCACCAGGGCGGCGAAGGCGTCCTCCAGGCGCACGGCGGCGCCGATGGCGGTGTGGCCGGGCGCCTCGTCGATGCGGCACAGCTCGGCCACGCGCGTCACGTCCAGCACCTGGGCGAACTGGCGGTGCTGCTTGGTCACCCACAGGCCCACGTCGGTGCAGCCGGCCACGAGCTGGGCCTGCGGGTGGGCGGCGCGCGCCGCCAGCAGCTCGGCCAGCGTGGTGGGGGATTTGTAAGAAAAATTGGCCTCCAGCGCTTGATGGCTGTGCGTTAGATGCTCTAGTTTTTGTAGCAAAGCGGCCTCGTCCACCTGCCAGCGCGGCAAGGCAGCCATCTGCTGCGCGGCGTCGAGGATGGGGCGGTAGCCGGTGCAGCGGCAGAGGTTGCCCGAGAGATCCTGCACCGCCTGCGCGCGCGACACGCCACGGCCCTGGCAGACCTCGGTCTGGTACAGCGCGAACAGGCTCATCACGAAGCCCGGTGTGCAGAAGCCGCACTGCGAGCCATGGTGATCGACCAACGCCTGTTGCACCGGGTGCAGGCTGCCCGTGGGCGCGGCAGCGCCCTGGGGGCGGACCAGTGGGTCGTGCGCCAGATCCTCGGCCGTCCACAGCGCCTTGCCGTCGATGGAATGCGCCAGGGCGATGCAGGCGTTGATGGCGCGGTAGCGGATGCGGCCGCCCTCTGCTTCGCCCACGACCACGGTGCAGGCGCCGCAGTCTCCCTCGCCGCAGCCCTCCTTGGTGCCGGTATGGCCCAGGTCTTCGCGCAGCAGTTGCAGCAGGGTGCGGTCCGGGGGAACATCGGCCAGCGCGACAGTCTGGCCACGGCGAATGAATTGCAGGGTAGGCGGCATGGCCCCTAGGTTACAGCGAATGGCGCCGATCCGTCTTCCGGGATTGCGCGCCCCGCCCGGCCTCGCGTGGCAGGGGTGCTGGCGCTTGCGGGCTTGTAACATGGTGTTGTGATGCTATAAAAATCATAGCGCATGGCGCATATCCATCCTGCCCTGCAGCCTTTTTGATACATAACCCTGGGCATGGGAATGCCGCAAACTGAGAGACAATCGCCCCCATGAACCCCAACGCCACCCACCCAGCCCCAGGCCAGGCGCCCGCGCGCCTGCAGTTGGCGGGCATCACCAAGCGCTACCCCGCCGTGGTGGCCAACAGCGGTGTGTCGCTCACGGTGCAGCCAGGCGAAATCCACGCCGTGCTGGGTGAGAACGGCGCGGGCAAGTCCACGCTGATGAAGATCATCTACGGCACCGTCAAGCCCGACGAGGGCAGCGTGCAGTTCGACGGCAGGCCGGTCAGCATCCGCAATCCGCAGGAGGCGCGGCAACTGGGCATTGCCATGGTGTTCCAGCATTTCAGCCTGTTCGATACCCTTACCGTGGCCGAAAACGTCTGGCTGGGGCTGGACAAAAGCCTGTCGCTCGCCGAAGTGACCCGCAGCATTGCCGCCAAGGCCGCCGAGTACGGCCTGGAGGTGGATCCGCTGCGCCCCGTGCACACCTTGAGCGTGGGCGAGATGCAGCGCGTGGAAATCATCCGTGCGCTGCTGGCCAACCCGCGCCTGCTGATCCTGGACGAGCCCACCTCGGTGCTCACGCCGCAGGCGGTGGAAAAGCTCTTCGTGGTGCTGCGCAAGCTCGCCAGCGAGGGTTGCAGCATCCTCTACATCAGCCACAAGCTGCACGAGATCCGCGCCCTGTGCAGCGCCTGCACGGTGATGCGCGCGGGCCGGGTGACGGGCGTGTGCGACCCGCGCGTGGAATCCAACGCCTCGCTCTCGCGCCTGATGATCGGTGCCGAGCCGCCCGCGCTGGAGCACCGCGCCGTGCGCACCGGTGATGCCGTGCTGCGCGTGCAGGGGCTGAACCTGGCGCGTGCAGACCAGTTTGGTGTCGATCTGGTCGATGTGCAGTTCGAGGTGCGCGCGGGCGAGGTCGTGGGCATTGCGGGCGTGTCGGGCAACGGGCAGAAGGAGCTGCTCTACGCGCTGTCGGGCGAAGACACGCGCGCTGCGCCCGCCATGGTGCAGGTGGCGGGGCAGAACGTGGGGCACCAGGGGCCGCGCCAGCGGCGCGCGCTGGGCCTGCATTTCGTGCCCGAAGAACGCCTGGGCCGGGGCGCCGTGCCCAGCATGGGCCTGGCGCACAACCTGCTGCTCACGCGCAACGAGGCGCTGGGCGGCGGCGGCTGGATCCGCATGGGCGCGCTGCAGGCGCAGGCGCAGGACATCATTGCGCGCTTTGGCGTCAAGGCCGGGGGGCCGCACGCGGCGGCGCAGTCGCTCTCGGGCGGCAACCTGCAGAAGTTCATCGTGGGGCGCGAGGTCTCGGCCCAGCCCCGGCTGCTCATCGTGTCGCAACCCACCTGGGGTGTGGACGTGGGCGCGGCCCAGCAGATCCGCGCCGAGATTCTGGCGCTGCGCGACGCGGGCTGCGCCGTGCTGGTGCTCAGCGAAGAGCTGGAGGAGCTGTTCGACATCAGCGACCGCCTCCATGTGATGGCCAAGGGCCAGATTTCCCCTTCGGTGGACCGCGCCGATGCCACCATGGAACGCATTGGTGAATGGATGAGCGGCCTGTGGCACGTGCAGGTGCAGGCGCACCTGGCCCAAAGCCAAGCGCTGGCAGCGCAAACCCTGTACGAGAATCCCGCATGATCAAGCTAGAACCCCGTCCCCAGGCCTCGCGCTGGTGGACCTATGGCTCGCCGTTGCTGGCGCTGTGCATCACGGTGCTGATTGGCGTGGCCTTGTTTGCCGTGTTGGGCAAAGACCCGGTGCGTGGCCTGCAGGTGTTTTTCTGGGAGCCGTTGCGCTCGCAGTATGCGCTGGGCGAGCTGATGGTCAAGGCCACGCCGCTGCTGCTCATCGCGCTGGGGCTGGCGGTGTGCTTTCGCTCCAACGTCTGGAACATCGGCGCCGAAGGGCAGTTCGTGATGGGTGCCATTGCCGCGGGCGGCGTGGCGCTGATGGCGAGCAAGGACACGGGTGCCTGGATCGTGCCTGCGCTGTTGCTGGCGGGTGTGCTGGGCGGTATGGCCTGGGCGGGCGTCACGGCGCTGCTGCGCGACCGCTTCAACGCCAATGAAATCCTGGTGAGCCTGATGCTGGTCTATGTGGCCACGCTGTTCCTGAGCTTCCTGGTGTTCGGCCCCTGGAAAGACCCCATGGGCTACAACTTTCCGCAAACGCGCACCTTCGAGAAAGTCACGCAGATCCCGCGCCTCATGGCGGGCTCGCGCGTGCACATCGGCCTGCTGATGGCGCTGGCCGGTGCGGCGGTGTTGTGGGTGTTCCTGTTCCGCTCGCGCGCAGGCTTTGCCCAGCAGGTGGGCGGGCTGGCCCCGGCCGCGGCGCGTTACGCAGGTTTTTCGTCGCGCCGTGCGCTGTGGACGGCGCTGCTCATCTCGGGCGGTGCGGCGGGTCTGGCCGGCGGGCTGGAAGTGGCCGGGCCCATCGGCCAGCTCACGCCCTATGTGCCGGCGGGCTACGGGTTTGCGGCCATCATCGTGGCCTTTGTCGGGCGCCTGCACCCGGTGGGCATGGTGTTCTCGGCCATTCTGATGAGCATGTTCTACATCGGTGGCGAGCTGGCACAGTCGCGCCTGGGGCTGCCCAAGTCGCTCACCGGCGTGTTCCAGGGGCTGTTGCTGTTCTCGCTGCTGGCCTGTGACACCTTTATTGCCTACCGTGTGCGCTGGGTGCGTGCTGGTGGGGTCAAGGCGGGGGGCTGATCCATGGAATCCTACGCACTCCTGATCGGTGCCACGCTCAATGCGGGCACGGTGCTGGCCATTGCGGCCCTGGGCCTGCTCATCAACGAGAAGGCTGGCATCGTCAACCTGGGCGCCGAGGGCATGATGCTGTGCGCCGCCATTGCCGGATTTGCCACCGTGGTGCACACGGGCAACCCCTGGCTGGGGTTTGCAGCGGGCATGGCTGCGGGCGCCGTGCTGGCGGCGGTGTTCGGCTGGCTGGTGATCTGGTTCAACACCAACCAGTACGCCACGGGGCTGGCGCTGTCCTTGTTCGGCGTCGGTTTTTCGGCGTTTGCGGGCATCAGCTACGTGCAGGCCAAGCTGCCCGAGTTGCCCAAGGCCACGCTGCCGCTGCTGGCTGATATTCCCTTCATCGGCCCTGCGCTGTTCCGCCAGCATCCGCTGGTGTACCTGACCGTGTTGTTTGTGGTTGCGCTGGTGTGGTTTTTGTACCGCACGCGCGCCGGTCTGGTGTTGCGCTCGGTGGGCGAGTCGCCGCAGTCGGCCCACGCGCTGGGCTACCCGGTGCGGCGCATCCGCCTGGCTGCCGTGGTGGCGGGCGGCGCGCTGTGCGGCCTGGCGGGGGCCTACATCTCCACGGTGTACACACCGCTGTGGGTCGAGGGCATGGTGGCCGGGCGCGGCTGGATTGCGCTGGCACTCACCACCTTTGCGACCTGGCGCCCTGCACGCGTGCTGCTCGGTGCCTACCTGTTTGGCGGCGTGACCATGCTGCAGTTCCACCTGCAGGCCACGGGCGTGGAGGTGGCCAGCCAGTGGCTGAGCATGCTGCCCTACGTGGCCACCATCGTGGTGCTGGCACTCATCTCGCGCAATCCGCAGTGGATCCGTGTGAACATGCCCGCCTCGTTGGGCAAACCTTTCCATCCCGGCTCATAATGACCGTTTTTTTCGTCCACCCCCACTTCCTCAGAAGGAACCCGACATGACCGATCTGCACAAACGCGCTCTGATCAAGGTGGCAGCGCTTTCCGCTGTGGCGGCCGCTGCCCTGGTGGGCTGCGGCAAGAAGGAAGAGCCCGCGCCGGCACCGGCACCGGCTCCTGCCCCCGTCACCGAGGCGCCCGCCCCCAAGGCCGAGCCGCTGAAGATCGCGTTTGCCTATGTCGGCCCGGTGGGCGACGGCGGCTGGTCTTTTGCGCACGACAACGGACGTAAGGCCATCGAGAAGGAATTTGGCGACAAGGTGGTGACCAGCTTTGTGGAAAGCGTGCCCGAGTCGGCCGACGCTGAGCGTGTGCTGCGCGACATGGCCAGCCAGGGCAACAAGCTGATCTTCGGCACCACCTTTGGCTACATGGAGTCGATCCAGAAGATTGCGCCCGACTTCCCCGATGTGAAGTTCGAACACGCCACCGGCTACAAGACGGCCGCCAACGTGCGCACCTACGACAGCCGCACCTATGAAGGCGCTTACATGGCGGGCATCATCGCGGGCGCCATGACCAAGAGCAACACGCTGGGCGTGGTGGGCTCCGTGCCCATCCCCGAGGTGCTGCGCAACATCAACAGCTTCACGCTGGGCGCGCAGTCGGTCAATCCCAAGATCAAGACCAAGGTGGTGTGGGTGAACGAATGGTTCAGCCCCCCCAAGGAAACTGAAGCCGCCACCAGCCTCATCAACGGTGGTGCTGACGTGCTGTTCCAGAACACCGACTCGCCCGCCGTGCTCAAGACCGCACAGGAGAAGGGCAAGCGCGCCTTCGGCTGGGATTCGGACATGACCGCCTATGGTCCCAAGGCCCACCTGGCATCCAGCGTCATCAACTGGGGCCCGTACTACATCAAGGCCACGCGCGACGCGCTGGAAGGCAAGTGGGAAACCGGCCAGGCCTGGTGGGGCGTGAAGGAAGGCGCGATCGACATCGTCTCCATCGCCGAAGACGTGCCCGCCGAGGTCAAGGCCAAGGTCGATGAAGTCAAGAAGGGCCTGCAGGATGGCAGCTTCGTCATCTGGAAGGGCCCCATCGCAGGCCAGGACGGCAAGCCCGTGCTGGAAAAGGACGCCGTGGCCGACGACAAATTCCTGGGCAGCATCAACTTCTACGTCAAGGGCGTGGAAGGCAAGGTGCCCGGCGCAGACAAGAAGTAAAGCAGGCAGCGCCTGATGCACAGGGCCGCCTTCGGGCGGCTTTTTCTTGGGGGCATGCAGGGTGAAGCGCCAGGGTATAGTGTTTGTGCGCCGATGCCATCTTGCGATGGGTTCGCGCTGCAGCTTGATCCCCCATTCCCCATCCAGATGGCCTTGTCGCCAGTCTGTGGAAGTCCACAGCGGGCGCAGGCCACGAACCCTTGACTGCTCCCATGCTCACACCGCTGCTTGCCATCGCCATTCTCCACTGGGCCGTTCTCCTCATTCCAGGGTTCAACTTCGTGCTCATCGGCCAATTGGCTGCGGGCGGGAGTCGCACCATGGCGGTGTCCGCCGTGGCTGGCATGACCACGGCTACCCTGGCCTGGGCAGTGTTGGCTGTGGCCGGGGTTGGCATTGTGTTCACTGCACATCCAGCGCTCCGGCTTTTGGCGCAGATGGCCGGGGGCCTGTACCTGCTTTACCTGGCGGCCAAGCTCTGGTGCGCGGGCCGTCAGGTTTCGGACGCCTCAGCACCGGTGCTGAGTGCTGTGGCTGCGTTTCGCACAGGCTTCATGACCAGTGCACTCAACCCCAAGATTGCGCTTTTCTACGGCAGCGTCTTCGCCACGGCCCTTCCGCAAGATCCGCCGCTGGTTCTGGTGTGGCTGGCGGTGCTGCTCGTATTTGTCAATTCAGTGGTCTGGCACTCGTCGCTGGCGCTATTGCTGTCGCGTCCATCCATCCAGAGAGCCTACCTGCGCAACCACCAAACGCTCAATCGCCTCTCCGGTGCGCTGGTCGGCGCTTATGGCGCCAAGCTCATCGCTTCCACGATGGCGGAGCTCAGGGTGCGATTCGCGTAAATCCAGGGATGCGCCCTTGGTTCACGGTTTATTTGCCAGACAAGGATCGAAGTCATGCCAGAAACCCAAACTCCCGCGCCACAGATTCCTCCCGAAGTGCTTCGATACCTCAAGGATCCCGTCGAGGAATCCAGGCAATTCGACTTCCTCATTGGAGAATGGAGCGTGGATGCGATCCGGTTCCGGGAGGATGGAGCGCCGCTGTTCAAATACAAGGCCCTGTGGAGTGCTGTTGCGTTGAATGGTGGCCGTATGGTCATGGATGACTTCAGGGCACTCGGGCCCAACGGCCAGGCGGTGTCCTCGTTCGTCACTTTGCGCACGTATTCCGAGGTCACGAATCGCTGGGAACTTGCCGGATTGCAGGCATTGCAGCCGTCGGCGCCCACGGACTGGCACGGCGTTGCCAGGGATGGCGAAATGCTCCTCGACGCCACAGCCCAAACACCGGCTGGCGGGACGGTGAAGACCCGGATCCGTTTCTTCAACATCCGGCCCGATTCGTTCTCATGGGAAAGCACCATGAGCCTGGATGACGGCAAGAACTGGCGCAAGACGGCCGAGCTTGCCGCGACCCGGGTGGCCAGGCACTGATCCCGGCCAGCTGCGCAGTGCAACGCTGGGCCGCCTTCGGGCGGCCCTTTGCGTTGGGTGCGCAGCGGTGCATGATGTACCCCAAACATTCCACCATCCACGAGACTTGCCATGTTCAAGATCCCCCCGATTGCACCCCAGCGCCTGCCCGATTTGCTGCGCGCCATGCCCAAGGCAGAGTTGCATATCCATATCGAAGGTTCGCTGGAGCCCGAGCTGATCTTCGCCCTGGCGCAGCGCAACGGGTTGACGCTGCCATACCCCAGCGTGGAGGCACTGCGCAGTGCCTACGCTTTCACCAGCCTGCAGAGCTTTCTGGACATTTACTACGCTGGCGCCAGCGTGCTGCTGCACGAGCAGGACTTTTACGACATGGCGCGGGCCTACCTGGCGCGCGCTGCTGCCGACAACGTGGTGCATGCCGAGATTTTTTTCGATCCGCAGACGCACACGGCGCGCGGTGTGCCGATCGAGACCGTCATCAACGGCCTGCACCGTGCCTGTGAGGACGCGCGCACCCTGCTGGGCATCAGCGCCAGCCTGATCCTGTGCTTTCTGCGCCATCTCAGCGAGGAAGAGGCCTTGGCTACGCTGGAGCAGGCGCTGCCGCTGCAGGACAAGTTCATTGGCGTGGGGCTGGACAGCAGCGAGCTGGGCCATCCGCCCGAGAAATTTGCGCGTGTATTTGCCCGCTGCCGCGAACTGGGCCTGCACCTGGTGGCCCATGCGGGCGAGGAAGGGCCGCCCGCCTACATCTGGAGCGCGCTGGATGTGCTGCAGGTCGAGCGTATCGACCATGGTGTGCAGGCGTTCAAGGATGCGGCGCTCATGCAGCGCCTGGCGCAGGAGCGCATCCCGCTCACGGTGTGCCCGCTGTCGAACCAGAAGCTGTGCGTATTCCCCAACCTCAAGGACCACAACCTGCGCCAGTTGCTGGAGGCCGGGCTGTGCGCCACCGTCAACTCGGACGACCCGGCCTATTTCGGCGGCTACATCAACGACAACCTCACCCAGGTCTTTGCCGCCACGGGCATGGGCGCGCGCCATGCCTACCAGTTGGCCAGCAACAGCTTCGAGGCCAGCTTTGCCAGCGAGGCCGACAAGCGGCACTGGCAGCACCAGCTCAAGGAGTGCTTCGGGCGCTTCGTCGAGTACGACTGAGCGTCAGAGCCTTTCAGGGCGCAGGGGCAATGGCCGCTGCCAGGCGGTCTGCGTAGTCCTGCAGCACGGTTGCGTCGGGGTTCTTGCGCGGCCAGGTCAAGCCGATGCCGTCCTGCGCGTGGCGCGGCACCACATGCATGTGGAAGTGGAACACCGTCTGGTCGCCTTCGCGGCCATTGGCCTGCAGCAGTGTGATGCCGGGCGGGTCGAACACCTCGCGGATGGCGCTGGCCACGCGCTGCGCCGTCTGCATGACGGCGGCGGCCTCTTGCGGCGTGATGTCCAGCAGCGTGGCGGCATGGCGCCTGGTGGCCACCAGCACATGGCCGGGGTTGACCTGGCCGATGTCCATGAAGGCGATGGTCAGCGCGTCTTCGTACACCCGCGCCGAGGGGATCTCGCCCGCGGCAAGGCGGCAGAAGAGGCATTGGCCGGGGGGTGAGGGATCGATGAACAGTGGCATGCCGGTTCAGCCTGGGTTGGTGTGGTGCTGGGCAGCGTTGGCGGCCGCCTCGCGCAATGGGTGCATGTGGCTGGCCACCATGGAGGCCGCGAGTTGTGCGACTGCGGAGCTGGGCAGGTCTTCGTCGAAAAGCATTTCCACGGCGGCGTAAAGCAGTTCTACGGCCGTGCGGCTGACCAGGTAAAGGTGTTCTTGCGGCGCGTCAGGCAGGGCCTGTGCGAGCAAGGCAGTCTGCTGGGCAGCAACCGTCTGGTGCGATGCAAGCCGTACCTGCGCCAGTACCGGAACCGCCCGCAAAGCACGCATGACCCACACGCCGCCAGGGAAAGTGCGCGTGACCTCGTAGGTGTCCAGAACCAGCCCGGCCAGAGCGGATTCGAGAGCCTCATGGCTGCCCGTCAGCACCTCGGGCGTCATCCACAGTGCAACGCGCTCGTTCTGCCGTTGCATCAGCCGCTGGCCCAGTTCGCAAAGCACGGCGTATTTGTTGGGAAAGTACTGGTACAGCGCAGGTGGCGTCATACCCGCCTTGCTGCAGATCAGGTTGGTGGACAGGCGTTCGATGCCCACCTCGGACAGGAGGGCCGCAGCTACTTCCAGGATGCGCTCATAGGTCTCGGCACCACGCTGTTGTGCGGGCTGCTTCTTGGCTGTCAGTGCCGGGGGCGAGGCGTTTTTCCGGGGTGGGGGCATGTCAGTGGCCATGGGCTGTGTCAGGGATTATCCCCATATCCTTAAATGTAGTCATAACTATAAACTAGCGTTAGCTATGGTTGACCATGGCGAGAGGAATGGGTCACAACAACGGAGGAGACAGCAATGCAAAAAGCTTGGTGGGGCGCCGTGCTTGCCAGCGTCTGCGCGGTGCCTGCAGGGGCTGCAGAACCGGCAGACGTGCACGGCCTGTGGCTGACAGCAGAGAAAGATGCCGTGATTGCGTTTGCACCCTGCGAAGACCGGGCGCAGGCCTTGTGCGTGCAGGTGGTGTGGGACAAGGACGCCGGCACGCCCAAGGACACCTGCGGCGTGAAGGTGGCTCGGTTGGAGCGATTCGCCGCCGATGCCTGGCGTGACGGCTGGGCCTTCGATCCCCGTGACGGCAAGAAATACAAGGCCACGGTACGGCTTCGGGATGGCGTGTTGCTGCTGCGTGCCTTTGTGGGCGTCGAGGTGCTGGGCCAGACCGAACGCCTGAGCCGTGTCGCACAGCTTCCTGGGCAGCCTGTTTGCCAGCCCGCCAAGCCTGCAGGAGCCGCATCATGAATCCACGATTTCTTCTCGGACTTGCCATGCCCATGTTTCTGGCGCCCATGCTGGCCCTGGCGGCACCCGACGACATCAGCAGCCATGCCATCGATGTGGAGCTGAGGGCAGTGACGGATCAGCGCACGCGCGGGGTGTCCGACTCACTCCTTGGGCCGGGTGCCAAGCTCAGTATCCAGGCGGTCCATGAAAGCGGCTGGATCGGGTTGGTGGAGGCCGCCACGGTCAGCAAGAAGCAGTTTCTGGACGGCAATGGGCTGGCGCTCACCCTGGCGGGGGGCTACCGCTTTGGCGACCCGGACGCCTGGCATTTCGGAGCTGGCATGGCGGCCGAGGTTCTGCCGGGTGCGCATTTCGATGCGCCCCATGGTTTTGATTTTGAGACCTTGACGCCCACCAACGTGCGCAGCACGCGCTACGACACTGCGTTTGCGGTGTTTGAATGGGGCTATGGCGCGCTGGAGGGGCGGGTGATGCGCGTGATGTCCAGGAACTACCGCGGCATCAGCACCGGGGGCGTGTGCGGCACCATGCTGGCGATGTCTGCCGACCCGACGCGAGCGCTCGATTGCTATGCCCGTGGCGATCACGGCGCACGCGGCAGCTGGCTGTTCGACCTGGACTACAAGATCCCGCTGGACGGACTTACCACCCTGGCGCTGCATGTGGGCCACCAGCGGATCGCACATTTTTCCGAAGCCGATTACACCGATTACCGCATCGGCCTGACACACCGGCGCTGGGGGTTTGAGTGGGGCATTGATTGGCTGGGCACCCATGTCAAGGAGCGGTCCTTGTTCCAGGCGCTGGATGGTGACCGCCTGCGTGCGACCGACCGTGGGCGCCTGGTGCTGTCCGTGGCGCGCAGGTTCTGACCATGGAACGCAATGGCGCAAGACCCGCAGTGCGCTGGCGGTGGTGGGCGCTTGCCATGCCTTGCCTGGTGGGGGCATGCAGCGGCAGTGGTGAATGGGAGGGCCTGCCACCGCCCGACACGCGGCAAATAGGGTTGTACCAGCGCGCCTGCGTGCACTGCCACGAGGTGCCTGGCTCCGGTGCGCCGCAACGTGGCGACCGCACGGCCTGGTCTGCGCTGGAGCGCCAGGGCATTGCCGCCTTGGTGCGCAGCGTGAGCGAGGGCAAGGGGGCCATGCCCAGCAGGGGCTGGTGCCCCGAGTGCTCCGACGCGGATTTCCGTGCCCTGATAGCTTATTTGCGAAAGGCCCAGCCATGAGCCGCCGACGGTTTCTCCAATCGATGACAGCAAGCGGTGTGGCGCTGGCATTGCGCCCCGCCACCGGGGCCGGCCGGCCGACGGGCGCACAGCCGCCTGCACCGGCCGCTGCAGCACCGGCAGCCTGGCGCAGCTGGTCCGGCATTGCGCAGTGCCAGCCCGCGGCGTGGGCCGTGCCGCGCAGCGAGGACGAGCTGGCGGGACTCCTGCGCCAGTCCCCCGCGCCGCTGCGTGCGGTGGGGGCGGGGCATTCGTTCACCGCGCTGGTGCCTACGGAGGGCACGCTGCTGTCACTTGATGCGCTGACGGGTTTGAAGGACCACACGGCCCAGCCTGTGCCCACCGCCACGCTGCAGGCGGGTACGCGCCTGGCGACGGCGTCCCGCCTGCTCGATCAGGTGGGCCTGGCCCTGCACAATGCGCCCGACATTGACGCGCAGACGCTGGCCGGGGCGTTGGCCACAGCCACCCACGGCACGGGAGCGGGCCTGCCTGCAATGCATGCGGAGGTGCAGTCGCTCAGGCTCATCACGCCCACGGGCCAGGTCCTGGCCTGCAGCGCACAGGAAAACACCGAGGTGTTCCACGCGGCCCGTGTCTCGCTGGGTGCGCTGGGCGTGGTCACCGAGCTGACGCTGCGTGTACGCCCACGCTATGTGTTGCAGCGCCGCGTGTGGCTCACGCCGGTGGACAGCCTGCTGCGCGAGCTGGATACGCTGGCCCGCAAGCACCGCCAGTTCGAGTGCTACCTGTTGCCGCACACTGGCTATGGCGCCGTCATCGTGCACGACGAACACCCCGGCCCGCCGCAGCCGGTGCAGCAGGCTGCAGCCGACGAGGACGTGCTGCGCGACCTGCGCCGCCTGCGCGACTGGCTGGGCTACGCGCCATCGCTGCGCCGCTGGGTGGCGCAGCGCCTGATCGACCCCGCACAGACCGAGCAGCGCATCGACTGGTCCTACAGGCTCCTGTCCACCCAGCGCCCCACGCGCTTCAACGAGACCGAGGGGCATGTGCCGCGTGCCAACGGCGCTGCCTGCCTGCGGGCGGTGCTGGACTACCTGGAGCAGCGCAACGACGTGTACTTTCCGGTGGAGTTCCGCTACGTGGCGCAGGACGATGCTTGGCTCTCGCCGTTCTACGGGCGCGACAGCTGCTCCATCGCCGTGCATGCGGCGCACGATGAGCCTTGGGACTACCTCGTCAAGGACGTGGGGGCGATCTTCCGCCGCTACGGAGCCCGCCCGCACTGGGGCAAGCTGCACGACCGCAGCGCCCAGGAGCTGCGCGCGCTGTACCCCCGCTGGAATGATTTCGACCGCGTGCGGCGCCACCTGGATCCCCAGGGACGCATGCTCAACGCCTACCTGCGCCAGTGGTTTGAGAGGACCAGCCCATGATCCGGCGCCGAATGCTCTGGACCGCTGCCGCCGTGGCAGCAGGGGCCTGGTGGCTGCGCCCTGGCGACCGGGGCGGTCCGCCAGACGAACGGCTGGCGGCGCTGGCGCGCGCTCTGGGCGATGTGCCGCAGCAGCCCGTGCTGGTGCTCGACCGTGCGCGCTGGCGTGCCAATCTGGCACGCATCCGCCGCCTGGCCCATGCGGCGCTGCCCTTGCGCGTGGTGGCCAAGTCGCTGCCCTGTGCGCCCTTGCTCGACGAGGCGCTGCGCGCCTGGAACACGCAGCGCGCCATGGTCTTCAACGCCCGGCAGGCCGAACTGGTGGCCCAGGCGCGGCCCGACGCCGACCTGCTGCTGGGCAAGCCTTTGCCTGCCAGCGCCGCGCACGGGGTGCTGCCGCGCCTGGCCCGCGCGCGCCTGGATGCGCCGCGCCAGGTGCAATGGCTGGTGGACACGCCCGAGCGCCTGGCCGAGTACCGCGCCCTGGCGCGTGCCCAGGGTGTGCCTTTGGGCATCAACATCGAGATTGATGTGGGCCTACACCGTGGCGGGGTGGAGTCCATGGAGGCACTGGCCGCCATGCTGGACCTGCTGCGCGATGAACCGCTGTTGCCGCTGCGCGGCTTCATGGGCTACGACGCGCACCTGGCGTCCATTCCCGACCTGCCGGGCAACCGCGAGCGTGCGCTCACCCACGCCCGTGAGCGCTACACCGCGTCGGTGGGGCTGGCACGTGAGCGCCTGCACACCGAGGGACATGACTGGACGCTGAACACCGCAGGCTCGCCCACCCTGCACCTGCACGACGACCGGCACACACCGAACGAACTGGCCGTGGGCTCGGCGGCGGTCAAGCCTTCGCACTTCGACCTGCCATCGCTGGCCGAACTGGAACCGGCGTTGTTCATCGCCACGCCCATCCTCAAGGTGATGGAGCGCTTTCGGCTGCCTGTGGGTGCCGAAGCGATCTCGGACGCACTGCGCTGGTGGGACGTGAACCAGCGCCAGGGCCTGGCCATCCACGGCGGGCACTGGCTGGCTGATCCTGTGCATCCGCAGGGTGTTGCGTCCAGTGGCCTGTACGGCCCGTCCTCGAACCAGCAGGTCATGGTGGCATCTCCGTCCACGCCCCTGGCCGTGGGCGACTGGATGCTGTGGCGGCCCTGGCAGAGCGAGGCGGTGATGACCCAGTTCGACACCTTGTGCGTGGTCGACGATGGCAAGCTGCAGGCGCAGTGGCCGGTGATGCCCGTCAATCCCTGAGCAAAGGTTCTGTGCGCCCGAGCAGGTAAAATCCTGCGCAAAGACCGCTGTCCCGGCGGTCTTTTGCTTTTTCAGTCTTCGGGACCATGTAGAGGAACACCATGTACAAAAACCTCGCTGCCGCGCTCGCGGCCGCCTGTTTTTTCTCCCCCGTTTTTTCCCAGACCAAGGCGCCTGCCGAACCCGTGAAGGCGGGCTTTGTCTATGTCTCGCCCATCACCGAGGCGGGCTGGACGCGCCAGCACGACGAGGGCCGCAAGGCCGTCGAGGCCGCGCTGGGCGCGGGCGTCAAGACCACCTTTGTCGAGAACGTGCCCGAGGGGCCGGATGCCGAGCGCGTGATCCGCGACCTGGCCGCCACGGGCCACAAAATCATCTTCACGCCGAGCTTCGGCTACATGGAACCCACGCTCAAGGTGGCGCAGGACTTCCCCGACGTGAAGTTCGAATCCATCACCGGCTACAAGCAGGCACCCAACGTGGCCACGGCCAACGCGCGTTACTACGAGGGGCGCTACCTCGCGGGCATTGCCGCGGGCCGCATGAGCAAGACCGGCGTGGCGGGCTACGTGGCGGGCTTCCCCATCCCCGAGGTGCTGCAGGGCATCAACGCCTTCACGCTGGGCATGCGCTCGGTGAACCCGCAGGCCACGGTGAAGGTGGTGTGGCTCAACGTCTGGTTCGACCCGCCCAAGGAGCGCGACGGCGCCATGGCGCTGTTCAACCAGGACGCGGATGTGGTCGCCTTCCACACCGGCTCCACGGCGGTGATGGCGGCGGCGCAGGAGCGCGGCAAGCTGGCCGTAGCCTACCACTCCGACATGCGCCGCGTGGGGCCGGACGCGCAGATCGTCGCGGTCACGCACCAGTGGGGCGACTACTACACGGCCCGCGTGCGCGCCGTGCAGAACGGTACCTGGAAGAGCGGCAAGGTCTGGGGCGGCGTGAAGGACGGCATGATCCGCGTGGGCGATTTCGGCAGCAAGGTGCCGCAGGCCGTGCAGCAGGAAGTGCTGGCACGCCAGAAGGACATTGCCGCGGGCAAGCTGCACCCCTTCCACGCCGCCAGGGCGGCCGTGCGCGACAACGAGGGGCACGAGGTGATCGCCAAGGGGCAGACGCTCAGCGATGCGCAGATCCTCGGCATGAACTGGCTGGTCGAGGGCGTGCAGGGCAAGACCACGCGCTGACCTCGTTCCGGGCGCTTGTCCCGGGCGGGTTTTACCGGACTGGCAACCCGCCAACCGCAGGCATAGAATCCACTGCTGCGCTACAGCGCAAAGAGGGGGATGCGGCGCCAACACCCCGGCGCCTCATCCCAATCCAAAACCTGAGCGCGCGACACAATCGCGCGCGGAGACCGTGGATGACATCGCACACAGCCCTGCGGCTGCATGTGCCGGAGCCGACTGGGCGCCCGGGCTGCAAGACCGACTTCTCCTATCTCAGCGTCTCGCCCGCTGGCGCAGTACGCAGACCTTCCCCCGACGCCCCCGCCTTTGATACCGCCGACCTGGCCAACAGCCTGGTGCGCGTGCTCGATGACGAGGGCCGCGCCGTCGGCCCCTGGGCTCCGGCCATCCACCCCGAACGTTTGCGCCGCGGGCTGCGCGCCATGATGAAGACGCGCATCTTCGACGCCCGCATGCTGGTCGCGCAGCGCCAGAAGAAGCTCTCGTTCTACATGCAGTGCCTGGGCGAGGAGGCCATCGCCGTGGCGCACGCGCAGGCGCTGCAAGAGGGCGACATGTGCTTCCCCACCTACCGCCAGCAGGGCCTGCTGCTCTCGCGCGACGACATCCCCATGTCCGAGCTGATCTGCCAGCTCATGAGCAACGAGCGCGACCCGCTCAAGGGCCGCCAGCTGCCCGTGATGTACTCGTACAAGCGCGCGGGCTTCTTCTCCATTTCCGGCAACCTGGCCACCCAGGTCATCCAGGCCGTGGGCTGGGCCATGGCCTCGGCGATCAAGGGCGATACAAAAATAGCCTCCGCCTGGATCGGCGACGGCGCCACGGCCGAGTCCGACTTCCATACCGCGCTGACCTTCGCCCACGTGTACCGCGCCCCGGTGATCCTCAACGTGGTCAACAACCAGTGGGCCATCTCCACCTTCCAGGCCATCGCGGGCGGCGAGGGCACCACCTTCGCACAGCGCGGCGTGGGTTGCGGCATCGCCTCGCTGCGCGTGGACGGCAACGACTTCCTGGCCATCTACGCCGCCTCGCAGTGGGCGGCGCAGCGCGCGCGCTCCAACAGCGGGCCCACGCTGATCGAGTGGGTGACCTACCGCGCAGGTCCGCATTCCACCTCGGACGACCCGTCCAAGTACCGCCCCGCCGACGACTGGCAGCGCTTCCCGCTGGGCGATCCGATCGAACGCCTCAAGCAGCACCTGATCGCCATCGGCGAGTGGAGCGAAGAGCGCCACGCCCAGGCCCAGAAGGAGCTGGAGGCCGAAGTGGTCGCCGCGCAGAAGGAGGCCGAGAGCCACGGCACGCTGCTCGACGGCCGCGTGCCCAGCGCCGCGACGATGTTCGACGATGTGTACAAGGTCATGCCGGAGCACCTGCGCCGGCAGCGCCAGCAACTGGGGGTCTGAGCCATGGAAACGCAAGAAAAAGACACAGCGGCCACGGCAGGGACCGTGCCGATGACCATGATCCAGGCGCTGCGCTCGGGCCTGGACGTGATGATGGAACGCGACGACAACGTCATCGTCTACGGCCAGGACGTGGGCTACTTCGGCGGCGTGTTCCGCGTCACCGAGGGCCTGCAGGCCAAGTACGGCAAGTCGCGCTGCTTCGACGCGCCGATTTCCGAGGGCGGCATCGTCGGCACCGCCGTGGGCATGGGCGCCTACGGGCTGTGCCCGGTGGTGGAGATCCAGTTCGCCGACTACTTCTACCCGGCCATGGACCAGATCGTCTCCGAGGCGGCGCGCCTGCGCCACCGCTCGGCGGGCGACTTCACCGCGCCGCTCACCATCCGCATGCCCTGCGGCGGCGGTATCTACGGCGGGCAGACGCACAGCCAGAGCCCCGAGGCCATCTTCACCCACGTCTGCGGCCTGCGCACGGTGATGCCGAGCAACCCCTACGACGCCAAGGGCCTGCTGATTGCCTCCATCGAAAACGACGACCCGGTCATCTTCCTGGAGCCCAAGCGCCTGTATAACGGCCCGTTCGACGGCCACCACGACCGCCCGGTCGTGCCCTGGTCCAAGCACGCCCTGGGCATGGTGCCCGAGGGCTACTACACGGTGCCGCTCGACAGCGCCGCCGTGTTCCGCCCGGGCAAGGCCGTCACGGTGCTGACCTACGGCACCATGGTCTGGGTGAGCGAATGCGCCGCGCGCGAGACCGGCATCGACGCCGAGATCATCGATCTGCGCTCCATCTGGCCGCTGGACCTGGAGACCATCGTCAACTCCGTGAAGAAGACCGGCCGCTGCGTCGTGGTGCACGAGGCCACCGGCACCAGCGGCTTTGGCGCCGAACTCACGGCGCTGGTGCAGAAGGAATGCTTCTACCACCTGGAAGCCCCCATCGAGCGCGTGACCGGCTGGGACACCCCCTATCCGCACGCCCAGGAATGGGCCTATTTCCCGGGTCCCGCGCGTGTTGGCGCGGCCCTCAAGCGCGCAGTGGAGGCATGACATGGGTATTTATGTGATCCGCGTACCCGACATTGGCGAGGGCATTGCCGAAGTGGAACTGGTGGCCTGGCATGTGCAGCCCGGCGATGTGGTGGCCGAAGACCAGCCCATCGCCGACGTGATGACCGACAAGGCCACGGTGGAGATTCCTTCGCCCGTGGCGGGCAAGGTGCTGGCGCACAGCGGCGCCGTCGGCCAGTCGATGGCCGTGGGCTCCGAGCTGGTGCGGCTGGAGGTGGAGGGCGAAGGAAACTTGAAGCAAAATTCGCCTCCAGCGCCCGCCCATCAAGCGCAAGCAGCTACTGTTTTGATAGCGTCTGAGGCGCCATCGGCGCCCACCCCCGCTGTGGCACCTGCAGCACCTGCGGCCGCGCGGCCCCCGGCGGCGCCCCGCGCCGCCGTGGTGCCGCGCACGGCGGACGAGCGCCCGCTGGCCTCGCCCGCCGTGCGCCGCCGTGCGCTGGACCTGGGCGTAGAGCTGCGCTACGTGCACGGCAGCGGCCCCGCTGGGCGCATCGAGCATGCAGACCTGGACGCCTACCTGGCCGGTGGCGGCCAGGCGCCGGGGCAGGGCGCTTCGCCCTATGTGGAGCGCCATGGCGAGGAGCAGATCCCCGTCATCGGTCTGCGCCGCAAGATCGCGCAGAAGATGCAGGAGGCCAAGCGCCGCATTCCGCACTTCAGCTATGTGGAAGAGGTGGACGTGACCGAGCTGGAGCAGCTTCGCCAGCAGCTCAACCGCATCCATGGCGCCACGCGCGGCAAGCTCACGCTGCTGCCCTTCCTGGCGCGGGCCATGGTGCTGGCGCTGCGTGACTTCCCGCAGATCAACGCCCGCTTCGACGACGAGGCCGGCGTGGTCACGCGCTACGCGGCCGTGCACTTGGGGCTAGCCACGCAGACCGACGGCGGCCTCATGGTGCCGGTGCTGCGCCATGCCGAGGCGCTGGACCTGTGGGCCTGCGCGGCGGGCATCGCGCGCGTGGCCGAGGGCGCGCGCAGTGGCAAGGCGCCGCGCGAGGAGCTGTCGGGCTCGACCATCACCCTCACCAGCCTGGGCGCGCTGGGCGGCATCGCCAGCACGCCGGTCATCAACCACCCCGAGGTGGCCATCGTCGGCGTCAACCGCATGGTGGAGCGGCCCATGTTCCGCAACGGCCAGGTGGTGGCGCGCCAGCTCATGAACCTCTCGTCCTCGTTCGACCACCGCGTGGTCGACGGCATGGACGCGGCGCAATTCATCCAGGCCATGCGCGCGCTGCTCGAAACCCCGGCCCTGCTGTTCGTCGAGTGAAGCGGGAGGAATACACATGAAAGAAATCACCACCAAGCTGCTGGTCATCGGCGGCGGCCCAGGCGGCTATGTGGCTGCCATCCGCGCGGGCCAGCTCGGCGTTCCCACCGTGCTGGTCGAGGGCGAGAGCCTGGGCGGCACCTGCCTGAACATCGGCTGCATCCCGTCCAAGGCGCTGATCCACGCCGCACACGAGTTTGAGCGCGCACGCCACCAGGCCCACGGCTCGCCGCTGGGCATCAAGGTGCAGGAACCCAGCATCGACATCGCGCAGACCGTGCGCTGGAAGGACGGCATCGTCAAGCGCCTGTCCGGCGGCGTGGGCGCGCTCCTGCGCAAGGCCGGTGTGCAGGTGCACAAGGGCTGGGCGCACATCGACGACGGCAAGACCGTGACCGTGCAGCCCGCAGAGGGCGAGGCCGTGCGCGTGCGCTGCGAACACCTGCTGCTGGCCACCGGCTCCGAGCCGGTCGAGCTGCCCATGCTGCCGTTCGGCGGCGCCGTCGTCTCATCCACCGGCGCGCTGGCGCCCGAAAGCCTGCCGCGCCGCCTGGTCGTGGTCGGCGCGGGCTACATCGGGCTGGAGCTGGGCATGGCCTACCGCAAGCTGGGTGTGGAAGTCTCCGTGGTCGAGGCGGCTGAGCGCGTGCTGCCCGGCTACGACGAGGAGCTGACCCAGCCCGTGCTCGACGCGCTGGAGAAGAGCGGCGTGGTGCTGCACCTGGGCTGCAGCGTGCAGGGCTACGACGCGCAGCACGGCGTGCGCGTGCGCAGCGCGCGCGCCGACGAGTTCGCGCTGCCCGCCGACCGCGTGCTCGTGGCCGTGGGCCGCAGGCCGCGCACCACGGGCTTCGGGCTCGAATCGTTGCAGCTCGACATGGCCGGGCGCTACGTGGCGGTGGATGCGCAGTGCCGCACCTCCATGCGCAACGTCTGGGCCATTGGCGACATCACCGGCGACCCCATGCTGGCGCACCGCGCCATGGCGCAGGGCGAGGTGGTGGCCGAGGTGATTGCGGGCAAGCACCGGCGCTTCGAGCCCATGGCCATCCCCGCCGTCTGCTTCACCGACCCCGAGGTCGTGGTCGTGGGCAAGACGCCGGGCGAGGTGCGCGCCACGGGGCTGGACTGCATTACTGCGGCCTTCCCGTTCGCCGCCAATGGCCGCGCCATGACGCTGGAGTCCACCGGCGGCTTCGTGCGCGTGGTGGCGCGGCGCGACAACCACCTGATCCTCGGCTGGCAGGCCGTGGGCCAGGGCGTGGCCGAGCTGGCCGCGGCCTTTACCCAGTCCATCGAGATGGGCGCGCGGCTGGAGGACGTGGCGGGCACCATCCACGCCCACCCCACGCTGGGCGAGGCGGTGCAGGAGGCGGCCTTGCGGGCGCTGGGTCACGCAGTTCATATCTGACACCCCCCTGAGTCGCCTTCGGCGCCTTCCCCCCGCTCTCGCAGCGCTACGCACTGCGGGCAGGGGGACGCCCCCAGCGCGGCGGGGCGGCCCTTGCGCGGGGGCTCTGGTCTGGGCCGCGCCTGTGGCATAGGCTGTGGGCGGGGCGCAGCGTGGGGGAACATGAAGGTGCTCAGGAACCAGCGGCTCCGGTAAGCTTGCAGCCATGCACATCTACCGTTCCGCCTTGTTGCGTTTTTCCGAGGATGGCCAGGCCTTGTACGACGAGGATGGCCTGCTCGCCATCGGCCCCGATGCCCATGGCCGCCAGCGTGTGCAGGCAGCGGGCGCCTGGCACGCCCTGGCGCCGCAATTTGCAGGGCACCCGGTCACGCACTGGCCGGGACGCCTGATCGCGCCGGGCTTTGTGGACATGCATGTCCACTACCCGCAGACCGACGTGATCGGCTCGCCCGCCGAGGGCCTGCTGCCCTGGCTGGAGAACTACACCTTTCCGCACGAGAAGCGCTTTGTGGCCCAGGGCTATGCCGAGCAGGTGGCTGCGTTCTTCCTCGACGAATTGCTGCGCAACGGCGTCACGACGGCGCTGGCCTTCGCCACCTCGCACCCGCAGTCGGTCGACGCGCTGTTCACCGAGGCCCGCCGCCGGCAGCTGCGCCTGATGACCGGCAAGGTGCTGCAGGACCGCCATTCGCCCGACGGCGTGCGCGACGACACCGAGCAGAGCCTGATCGACACCGAGGACCTCATTGCGCGCTGGCATGGCGTGGACCGGCTGGGCTACGCCATCACGCCGCGCTTTGCACCTACCAGCAGCGATGCGCAGTTGCGCGGCGCGGGCGAACTGGCGGCCAGGCATCCGGATGTGTGGATCCAATCCCATGTGGCCGAGAACCTGGACGAGGTGCGCTGGGTGCGCGAGCTGTACCCGCGTTCGCGCAGCTACCTCGCGGTGTATGACGACTTCGGGCTGATGCGCGAACGCGCCGTTTACGCGCACTGCATCCATTTCGACGCGGCCGACCGCGCGCTGATGCGCGAGCGCTCCACCGCTGCTGCCGTCAGCCCTACGAGCAATTTGTTCCTGGGCAGCGGTTTCTTCGACTACCAGGCGGCTGACCATGCGGGCTTTGCCTACGGCCTGGCCAGCGACGTGGGCGGGGGCACGAGCTTCTCGCCATTCCGCACCATGCTGGCGGCCTACACCGTGGGCCGGGAGGGGCAGACCAAGCCGGGCCTGAGCCTGCCGCCCCAGCACCTGTGGTGGCAGCACACGGCGGGCGCGGCGCGCGCGCTGGGGCTGGGCGGCGTGGCGGGCAACCTGCAGCCGGGCTGCGAGGGTGACTTTGTGGTGCTCAACCCCCAGGCCACGCCGCTGCTGGCGCGGCGCACCGCGCAGGCCAGCAGCCTGGACGAGCTGCTTTTTGCCATGATCGTGCTGGGCGACGACCGCCTGGTTGAGCAGACGGTCATTTCACAGGCAAAATACGGCCCCTGCGCAATATGAATCAGCGCTACGCGCTATCAAAAACATAGTAACTGGCCAGGAACCCGCACCATGAGCATCAAGAGCGACAAATGGATCCGCCGCATGGCGGCCGAGCACGGCATGATCGAGCCCTTCGAGCCCGGCCAGGTGCGCGAGGCCGAGGGCCGCAAGATCATCAGCTACGGCACCAGCAGCTACGGCTACGACATCCGCTGCGCGCCCGAGTTCAAGGTCTTCACCAACATCCACAGCACGGTGGTGGACCCCAAGAACTTCGACGAAAAGAGCTTCGTCGATTTCGAAGGCGACAGCTGCATCATCCCGCCCAACAGCTTTGCGCTGGCGCGCACCGTCGAATACTTCCGCATCCCGCGCAACGTGCTCACCGTCTGCCTGGGCAAGAGCACCTACGCGCGCTGCGGCATCATCGTCAACGTCACGCCTTTCGAGCCCGAGTGGGAAGGCTACGTGACGCTGGAGTTCTCCAACACCACGCCGCTGCCCGCGCGCATCTACGCGGGCGAGGGCTGCGCCCAGGTGCTGTTCTTCGAGAGCGACAAGGACGACGTCTGCGAGGTCTCGTACAAGGACCGCGGCGGCAAGTACCAGGGGCAGCACGGCGTCACTCTCCCCAGAGCCTGACCCCGGCCTTCAGTGCAGGCGCCGAAGGCGACGCAGGGGGTGTTTCTCATACAGCATGCGGCGTAGGATGGCACCCATGGAGCATGCCCCCGCCTCAGCCAGCGCGCCCACCCAGAACCATGCTGCCAGCAGCATGGCTGCCGCCTGGTCTGCCGCCGCCGTCACCGTACCGCATGCGGTGGGCCTGGGCTTGCTGGCATTTGCCCCCCTGGCCGCCGACCATTCGCTGGCAGCCCTGGCCTTGTGGTCGGCTGCATTGCCGGGCTTGTTGTTGACGCTGGCCGCGCCGCGCGCCGGGGTGGTGTATGCGCCCACCACGGTGGTGGCGCTGCTGTTTGCCGTGGTGTTGGCTCAGGTGCATGCGGCGGCGCCTGGCCTGGGGCTCAGCGGGCGCCAGCAGTTGGCTGTGGCGGGCGCTACGGGTGCGCTGGCGTTTGCGTTTCAGTGGCTGCTGGGGGTGTTGCGCCTGGCGTCGGTGGCGCGGTTCTTGCCCATCTCGGTTACCCATGGTTTTGCGGCAGGGGTGGGGCTTTCGATGGTGTTGGGGCAGGTGCGCACCGGCTTTGGCAGTGGGGTGCTGGACGAAGAACGCACCGTCTGGCATGCGCTGGCCGCCCTGTGCGTGGCTGCGCTGGCGTGGTGGATCCGGGGGCGTTGGCCGCGCCTTCCGGCGCTGATTACGGCCGTGGCCGTGGTGTCGGTAGCAGTGGCCTGTGCGGGGTTCTGGGGTGCCGGGCTGGGGGATGTGTTCGTGGCTGCTGCACCGGCCAGCGCTTTTGCAGGGCCGCTGTGGCCCGAGTGGGGGGGCATTCCCTGGCTGGAGCTGGCACATCGGCACGGGCAGGCGCTGGTGGTGTTGGCGTTGCTCATGGCGCTGGTCAACAGCCTGGAGCTGTTGCTGTTTTTTCAGGAGTTGGATCTGGACCATGGCCTGCGCATGGATGCCAATGCCGCCTTGCGGCGCGAAAGCCTGTGGGGCGCGCTGTGCGCCCTGGCGGGGCTGATCCCCTCATCCACCAGTGCCTCGCGTTCCCGCATCGTGCTGGCTCAGGCGTTGCCAGGGCTGCAAGCGCAGCAATGGCATGCCGCCATCATGATGGGGGTGGCGCTCACGGGGGCTTGGTGGCTGCATTGGGTGCCCATGGCCAGCCTTGCTGGTGGCCTGGTGCTGGCCGGGCTGATGCAGGTGCCAAGGCTGATGTGGTCCTCGCACTACCTGCGCCAGGTATTGCACACCTGGGCGCAAAGCTGGCTGGTGGCGCTGGTGTTTGCGGTTTTTGGCGGTGTGGTGGCTTTGGTGGCGGGGCTGGTGGTGGCCACGTTTGTGCTGTTGCGCGATTCGGCCACCAAAGTGTTGCGGCATGTGCGCCTGGACGGGGAACTGCGCTCACGGCGCTTGCGCCGTGCCCCTTCAGACCTGTGGGTGGCCCAGCATATGAACCAGGTGGCGGTGTTCGAGCTGCAGGGCGTCATGTCCTTTGGTGTGGCTGCCCATTTGTCGGAGCAGGTGCACCTGCTGCTGCAGCCCCGGCACCGCTGGGTGGTACTGGACGCCAGCCGCGTGCCTGCCTGGGACAGCACGGCCCTGGCGCAACTGCGCGCCCTGGTGCGCGACCTGCAGCAGCAGGACATTGCCGTGGCGGTGGCGTCGCTCGATGCCGTATCTGCGGCGCAGGTAGGCAGCGAAGTGCGCAGCTTTGCCGACCAAGACCGCGCGCTTGAATGGGCTGAGGCGGCTATCCTGGCGCAGCGCCCGTCGCACCTGCGCGTGCGCCATTCCGACAGCGACCCGCTCGGAGAAATCGGCGAAGGCCTGCAGGTGCAGGCGCGCCAGGCGCTCCAAGCGCTGCTGCGTCCGCAGGTGGCGCCAGCGCACAGCATTGTGTTTGCAGCGGGCGATACCGACCGTGACCTGCTGGTCGTCCAGTCAGGCCACATCACCTTGGTGACCCACTGGCCGGCAGCCAGCGGCCTGCGACTGGCGACGATGGGGCCGGGCATGGCGTTTGGGGAGATGGCCTTCCTCAGCGGCGCGCCGCGCACAGCCTGCGCGGGCACCGAGCATGGCCAGGCGCGCCTGGTGCGCCTGGCCCGTGCCGATTTCGATACCTGGGCCCAGCAGCACCCGCAGGCCGCCCTCACCGTGATGAACAACCTGGCCCAGATCGGTACGCGCCGCCTGGCCGCCACCACGCGGCAATTGCGTGCGGTGCTGGAATAGTTATGTGCTCAAGCGCTCGCCCATAAAGCGTAGTGTGCTATTAAAATAGTAGCATTCAGAGGGTGCAGCCAATGGGCTCAAACTGCTGCGAACATCGCCTTGGGGCGGATAAGGCCTGCGGTGCGACAATAGCAGGTTCAATGACCAGTTCTTTTTCCAATCTATCGCTGGCCGAGCCGCTGGCGCGCGCTGTGGCCGAAATGGGCTACGAGTCCATGACGCCCATCCAGGCGCAGGCCATTCCCGTCGTGCTGACCGGCAAGGACGTGATGGGCGCAGCCCAGACCGGCACCGGCAAGACGGCGGCGTTTTCGCTGCCGCTGCTGCAGCGCCTGCTCAAGCACGAGAACAGCTCTACCTCGCCCGCACGCCATCCCGTGCGTGCACTGGTGCTGCTGCCCACGCGCGAACTGGCCGACCAGGTCGCCCAGCAGATCGCGCTGTACGCCAAGCACACCAAGCTGCGCAGTACCGTGGTGTTTGGCGGCATGGACATGAAGCCCCAGACGCTGGAGCTGAAAAAAGGTGTGGAGGTGCTGGTAGCCACGCCGGGCCGCCTGCTGGACCACATCGAGGCCAAGAACGCTGTGCTCAACCAGGTGGAGTACGTGGTGCTCGACGAGGCCGACCGCATGCTCGACATCGGCTTCCTGCCCGACCTGCAGCGCATCCTGAGCTACCTGCCCAAGCAGCGCACCACGCTGCTGTTCTCTGCCACTTTCTCGCCCGAGATCAAGCGCCTGGCGGGCAGCTACCTGCAAGACCCGGTCACCATCGAGGTGGCGCGGCCCAACGAAACCGCCTCCACCGTGGAGCAGCATTTCTACAGCGCGGGCGACGAGGACAAGCGCCGCGCCGTGCACCAGGTGCTGCGCTCGCGTGAGATCAAGCAGGCTTTCATCTTCGTCAACAGCAAGCTGGGCTGCGCACGCCTGGCCCGCAGCCTGGAGCGCGAAGGCCTCAAGACCGCTGCGCTGCATGGCGACAAGAGCCAGGACGAGCGCCTCAAGGCGCTGGATGCCTTCAAGCAGGGCGCGGTCGATCTGCTGGTGTGCACCGACGTGGCCGCGCGCGGCCTGGACATCAAGGACGTGCCCGCAGTGTTCAACTTCGACGTGCCCTTCAACGCCGAAGACTACGTGCACCGCATCGGCCGTACCGGCCGCGCCGGGGCCTCGGGTCTGGCGGTGACGCTGGTCTCGGGCAGCGATGCGCGCCTGGTGGCCGACATCGAGAAGCTCCTGAAGAAGAAGATCGAGATCGAGGCGCTCGAATACGACGAAGACCGCCCGCGCGGCCGCATCAACGACGGGCGCCGCCATTGGCGTGATGCCGAGGGCGACGAGCCAGGCCAGGGCGCTGGCCGCAGCGAGCGCTCTGCCCGCGCTCCGCGCAGCCCCTCGCGCTATGCGCCTGCTGCGCCGCGCGACCCGTTCTTCGACCAGCCCTACGAAACCCCGGCCGATGCGCCCAAGCCCTCGTGGGAGGCTGCCGAGCGTCCCTCCACGGGGCGCGTGTCGCCCAACATCAAGCCCAAGCGCAAGGTGGCGGCTTTGTTCAAGGCACAGGATTCTGTGGCTTGATTTCTGAGGTTTCTTTTTGAGGGTGGCTGGCCGGGGCGAGACCCGGCCTCTGCTCTCAAAAACCAGCAAGCGCTACCAGCTATCAAAAAATAGCAATCTCACCCAGGCATCTGCTCCTGCGGACACTCCACCTGCAGCACCTCCCGCTGCGCCAGCGTTGCGCCAAAGCGCACGGCGCTGAGCTGCCCGCCCCACACGCAGCCCGTGTCCAGCGCCAACAAGTCAGGCCGGTTGAGCAACCCCAGCGTGGACCAGTGGCCCACTGCCAGCAGGCTGCCCGCTGTGCGGCGGCCTGGTACGTCGAACCAGGGCAGCAGTCCCTGGGGCGCCTGGCTGGCGGCTTCGGTGCTTTCGAAGTCCATCACTCCCTGCGGCGAGCAAAAGCGCAGCCGGGTCAGCGCATTGACCACCACACGCAGGCGGTCTGCGCCGCACAGCCGCTCGTCCCAGCGGTCGGGCTGGTTGCCGTACATCTGGTGCAAAAAGCCCGGCAGATCGTTGCTGCGCAGCACCGCATGCACTTCGCCTGCCAGGCGCAGCACGTCGTCGGTGCTCCAGGCGGGCAGGGCGCCTGCGTGCAGCATCAGCAGGCGCTCGCCCGCATGCGGGTGTTCGCAGGCCAGGGGCTGCTGGCGTAGCCAGTGCAGCAGGGCGTCGCGGTCGCTGGCGTGCAGGATGCCGTCCAGCGTGTCGCGCCGCGAGGGTTTGCGCACGCCGTGCGCCACGGCCAGCAGATGCAGGTCGTGGTTGCCCAGCAGGCAGCGCAGCGCACCTTCCTGCTGCATGCAGCGGCGCAGCACGGCGGCCGAGTCGGGGCCTCGGTTGACCAGGTCGCCCAGCAGGTACACCGTGTCGCGGCTGGGCGAGAAGCCCATCAGGTCCAGCAGGCGCTGCAGCGAGGCATCGCAGCCCTGCACATCGCCGATACAGTAAAGTGCCATGGTGTTTTTTGTTACGGCTGAAGTATGGATTTTCTGCTGATTGCGCTGCTGACCCTGCTCAACGGGGTGTTTGCCATGTCGGAGCTGGCGCTGGCCTCCAGCCGCAAGGCACGGCTCACGGCCATGGCGCAAGGCGGCGACAAGGGCGCGCAGGCAGCGCTTGACCTGCTGGAAAACCCCACGCAGTTTCTCTCATCGGTGCAGGTGGGCATTACCTCCATCGGCATGCTCAACGGCATCATTGGCGAGGCTGCTTTCAGCGACGACCTTACCGTGTGGCTGCATGCCCTGGGCATGCCCGAGCGGCCCGCCAGCATCACGGCCACGGCGCTGGTGGTCACGGTCATCACTTTCATCACCATCGTGTTTGGCGAGCTGGTGCCCAAGCGCATCGGGCAGTTGTACCCCGAAACGGTTTCGCGGCTGGTCTCGCGCCCCATGGCCTGGGTGGCGCGGGTGGCCAAGCCTTTTGTGCGGCTGCTGTCGCTGTCCACCCAGGGGGTGCTGGCTGTGCTGCGCGTGGACAACGCCGCCGCCCGTGCGGTGACCGAGGAGGAAATCGCCGCCAGCCTGGAAGAAGGCCGCGAGGCCGGGGTGATCGAGCAGCACGAGCACCAGATGGTGCAGAACGTCTTTCGCCTGGACGACCGGCCGCTGACCTCGCTCATGGTGCCGCGCAGCGACGTGCACTGGCTGGACGCCGCATGCTCGGTGGCCCAGGCGCTGCAGCAGGCCGGTGCGGGCAGCAGTACCGGCGCGCATTCGTGGTACCCGGTGTGCCGGGGGTCGCTGGACGAAGTGGTAGGCGTCATCAGTGTGGCGCGCCTGCTGGAACTGGGGCCCCAGGCGCCGCAGCCCGTGGGCGCCCACGCCCAGGCAGCGGTCTTTCTGCCCGAAACCCTCAGCGGCATGGAGCTGCTGGAGCAATTCCGTGAGCGCGCGGGGCGCATGGTGTTCGTGGTCGATGAATACGGCGTGGTGCAGGGTTTGATGACGCCGCGCGATTTGCTTGAAGCCATTACCGGCGAGTTGCAGCCCGGCACGCCGCTGGACGCTTGGGCTGTGCAGCGTGAGGACGGAAGCTGGCTGCTTGACGGATTGGTGCCCATCTCCGAACTGAAAGCGCGCCTGGAAATCCGCGAACTGCCGGACGAAGAAAAGGGCCGCTATAACACCCTGGCGGGCTTGTTATTGGCCGAATCGGGCCACCTGCCCAGCGTGGGAGAGCGCATAGCCAGTGCCGGGTGGATATTCGAAGTGGTCGATCTGGACGGCAAACGCATCGACAAGGTACTGGCTGCCAGGGAAAGTTGAATGTCTTGCAGGGTTTATGGGCGCACATAATCCGCATAATCCTGCCAGGGCGGAGTTTTGGGGATGGCGCTGCAAACAGCTATTTGCCATAAAGCTGTATTTCTGGATATAATTTAGCCCGTCGTCCACTTCAACATCCACACCGCCATGGAAGATTACAAGAAACTCATTCAAGAGCGTGAAGCGCTGGAGCAGCGCATCAAGGCCGCCCGCCAGGACGCCATTTCCGGCGCCATTGCCAAAATTCATGCACTGGTGGCTGAATTTGAATTGACCCCGCAGGATGTGTTTCCCCCCGCACGCGGCCGCAGCGCTGTGGCAGGCACCAAGGTGGCTCCCAAATACCGCGATCCCGCCACCGGCAAGACCTGGACGGGCCGGGGCAAGCCGCCCAAGTGGATTCAAGGCCAGGACCGCGCCAAATACGCTATTTAAGCGGTATTTGCAGTCCCATTCAAAGAAAAAGCCCGCTTTGGCGGGCTTTTTCTTTGGGTGTCTTGTAATGGCGCTTGGATGTTTGCGGGTGGGCTCCTTGCAGAAAATTCAGCGCTTACCATTGGGCCCGCATGCACCAGAGCCCTCGTACCCAGGCGGGCCATTGCAGGTTTGGGTTGTTTGTGACCAAAATGCATGCCACACCCACGACTGGAGGCACGCAAATGGCCACACGCAAGGCAGCCGCACACCCCATGGCCCATACCCTGCGGACATTCACCACCGCATCGGGGAAAAAAGGGCAGTTGTATTCCCTGCCTGCATTGGCAAGGCAATATCCCAGCATACGGCGCCTGCCGGTGTCGCTGCGCATCGTGCTGGAGGCCGTGCTGCGCCACTGCGACGGCAAAAAGGTCACCCCGGCGCACATCGAGCAACTGGCCCAGTGGCAGCCCCAGGCCGAGCGGCAGGACGAAATCCCTTTTGTTGTTGCGCGCGTGGTGCTGCAGGACTTCACCGGCGTGCCCCTGCTGGCCGACCTGGCCGCCATGCGCAGCGCGGCGCAGCGCCTGGGTAGCGACCCGCGCCGCATCGAGCCGCTGGTGCCGGTGGATCTGGTGGTGGATCACTCCATCATGGTGGACCACTACGGTAGCAAGAAAGCGCTGGATCTGAACATGAAGCTCGAATTCCAGCGCAACCGCGAGCGCTACGAGTTCATGAAATGGGGCATGCAGGCCTTCGACACCTTTGGCGTGGTGCCCCCCGGCTTTGGCATCGTGCATCAGGTCAACCTTGAATACCTGGCGCGTGGCGTGCACAAGACCAAGGAGGGCATCTACTACCCCGACACCCTGGTGGGCACCGACAGCCACACCACCATGATCAATGGCATTGGCGTCGTGGGCTGGGGTGTGGGCGGCATCGAGGCCGAGGCCGCCATGCTGGGCCAGCCGGTGTACTTCCTCACGCCCGACGTGGTGGGCTTTGAACTGACGGGCCAGTTGCGCGAGGGCGTCACGGCCACCGACCTGGTACTCACGGTGACCGAAATCCTGCGCCAGCACAAGGTGGTGGGCAAGTTCGTCGAATTCTTTGGCGAAGGCACACGCACCCTGGCGCTGCCCGACCGCGCCACCATCGGCAACATGGCGCCCGAGTACGGCGCCACCATGGGCTTCTTCCCGGTCGATGAAAAGACCATTGAGTACTTCAAAGGCACTGGCCGTACCAAGGCCGAGATCGAAGCCTTCGAGGCCTACTTCAAGGCGCAAGGCCTGTTCGGCGTGCCGCTGGCGGGCGAGGTGGACTATTCGCAGGTGGTGCGGCTGGACCTGGGGCAAGTCACCCCCAGCCTGGCAGGCCCCAAGCGCCCGCAAGACCGCATTGAGCTGGGCCGCGTGAAAGAGCAGTTCGCGGCACTGTTCAGCCAGCCGCCCTCCAACAACGGGTTCAACCAACAGGCCGAACGCCTGTACAAGCGCTACCGTGTGGGCTGCGGCGAAGGTGGCGCGGCTGCGGAAGCCCCCGCGCCCCGGCCCGGTGCCGCACGCGATGTGGTGGAAATGGTCGGCAACCGCCCCACGCTGGCCTCGGCACACGCTGCAACTCCAGCGACAACCGTATGCGTGTTGCCCACCGATGCGGACAAGGCCCAGTGGGTAGGCAACGGCGACGTGCTGATTGCCGCCATCACCAGCTGCACCAACACCAGCAATCCCAGCGTGCTGCTGGCCGCAGGCCTGCTGGCCCAAAAGGCGGTGAAAGCTGGGCTGCGGGTGGCGCCGCACATCAAGACCTCGCTCGCCCCCGGCTCGCGCATCGTGACCGAATACCTCCGCGAAACCGGCCTGCTGCCGTACCTGGAAAAGCTGGGCTTTGCGCTGGCGGGCTATGGCTGCACCACCTGCATCGGCAATGCAGGCGACCTCACGCCTGAACTCAACGAGGCCATCATCCAGAACAACCTGGTGTGCGCGGCGGTGCTCTCGGGCAACCGCAACTTCGAGGCGCGTATCCACCCGAACCTCAAGGCCAACTTCCTGGCCAGCCCGCCGCTCGTGGTGGCCTATGCCATTGCAGGCACGGTGCTCAAGGACCTGATGACCGAGCCCGTGGGCCAGGGCAAAGGCGGGCGCGACGTGTACCTGGGCGATATCTGGCCCACCAGTGACGAAATCCACCAGCTCCTGAAGTTCGCCATGAAGGGCAAGGCCTTCCGCGAGAACTACGCCAAGGTGGCCACAGACCCCGGCAAGCTGTGGGAAAAAATCAAGGGCGTCAGCGGCACCGCCTACACCTGGCCGCAGAGCACCTACATTGCCGAGCCGCCGTTCTTTGCTCAGTTTGCTATCAATTCAATAGCTGATAACGCACATAAAACGGGCGCTATGGGCCAATTGGATGCAAACCCTGTGGCCGTGCAGGGTGCACGCACCATGGCTTTGTTTGGCGATTCGATCACCACCGACCACATCTCGCCTGCGGGTTCCATCAAGGAAAGCTCCCCCGCAGGCCAGTGGTTGCTGCAGCACGGCGTGCACAAGGCAGACTTCAACAGCTACGGCGCACGCCGGGGCAACCACGAGGTCATGGTGCGCGGCACCTTTGCCAACGTGCGCATCAAGAACCTCATGCTGCCGCCGCAGGCCGACGGCTCGCGCGAGGAGGGCGGCTGGACGCTGCACCAGCCCTCGGGCGAAAAGCTGTCCATCTTTGACGCCGCACAGCGCTACCAGGCCGAAGGCGTGCCCACCGTGGTGTTTGCAGGCGAAGAGTACGGCACCGGCTCCAGCCGCGACTGGGCCGCCAAGGGCACGCAGTTGCTGGGCATCCGGGCGGTGGTGGCGCGCAGCTTCGAGCGCATCCACCGCAGCAACCTGGTGGGCATGGGCGTGCTGCCGCTGCAGTTCAAGGCGGGCGAATCCTGGGAATCGCTGGGCCTGACGGGGCAGGAGCGCATCGACATCCTGCCCGACCCCGGGCTCACCCCGCGCAGCGATGCGCGGCTCGTCGTGCAGCGCAGCGACGGCACGCGCCTGGAGACCACGCTGACGCTGCGTATCGACACCCCCATCGAGGTGGACTACTTCCTGGCTGGGGGCATCCTGCCCTACGTGCTGCGGCAGTTGCTGGAAAAATAGGAACACCCCCCCTGAGGCCCTGCGGGCCTTCCCCCCGCTCTCGCAGTGCTGCGCACTGCGGGCAGGGGGACGCTCCCGGCGCCCGCATGTGGGGATACTGGCGGCCCTTGCGCGGGAGCGCTGGCCTGGGGTCGTGCCAGGTTCGCGGGCTGTGGGTTGGTCAGGCGCAACGGGCTGGGGTCATGCTTCAGCGCTCGGCATCCACCGCCTTTTGCACGGCCTTGTAGAAGGCCTCGCGGGCCTCGCTGGCCTTGGGGTCGCGGGCGCCGCCGCTCCAGTTGGCGTTGGAGGCGATCACCAGCTTGCGCTGCGGATCGATGAAGATGCCCTGGCCGAAAATGCCGCGCGCCGCAAAGCTGCCGTCGTCGTAGGTCCACCACTGGTAGCCGTAGCCACGCCCGCTTTGGCCGATGTCGGTGCGCTTGCTCGTGGCCTGCTGCAGCCAGCCTTCAGGCAGGATGCTCCGTTCGCCCGCCGTGGTGCCGTCCAGGATGAACAGGCCGAAGCGCGCAAAGTCGCGCGTGGCGGCCTGGATGCAGCAGCCGCTGATTTCCTGCCCGGTCTTGCTCAGAATCCAGGTGGCCTGCTGCTCCATGCCCGCGGGCTTCCAGATCTTTTCTTCCAGGTACTGCGCCAGCGGCTTGCCCGTGGCCTGGCTCACAAGAATGCCCACCAGATTGGTCTCGCCCGTGCTGTAGTGCCAGCGCTCGCCCGCAGGCACGTCGCGCGGCAGGCGGCGCAGGTAACTCACCAGGGCGTCCACCCCCGGCTCGGGCTGGTGGTTGTTGAACTTTGCCACGTCGGCGTTCGGGTCGGCGTAGTCCTCGTTCCAGCGCACGCCCGAGGTCATGGTGAGCAGCTGGCGGATGCTCACGTCGTCATAGGCCGAGCCCTTCATCTGCGGGATGTAGGTGCTGACCTTGTCGTCCATGCTCTTGATGTAGCCGTCCTTCAGGGCTGCGCCCAACAGCGTGGAAGTGAAGGACTTGGCCACCGAAAAACTCGTCCAGCGCCCGGCTGCGTCAAAGTCCAGGCCGTAGCGCTCCAGGCGCAGCTTGCCGTCTTGCACGATCAGCAGCGCGCTGCTGCGCTGGCCTGCCATGTAGGCGCCGATGTCGGGCAATTGCTGCAGCGGCGGCCCTGGCGGCAGCGGCCGGGGTGTGCTGCTGGGCTGCACCACGTGCCACCTCGCCAGCAGCGGGATGCGATCCAGCGCACGGAAGGCCGCATCGCGCTGCGGCACGCTCCAGAACAGCAGGTCGCGGTTGGTGGGCACGGCCTTGAGCAGGCCGCGCGTTTCCTTGTCCAGGCTGAACCAGCCGGCCGTACCCGCAAGCACCAAGGCCGCCAGCGTACCCAGTGCGATTTTCTTGATGGCTTTCAACGGTGCACTCCCCCTGCGGTAACAAGACAGCGCCGATTGAACACCAAGCTGCGCAGTACAAGGCAGCGGGTTTCCCCGGCTGACGCAAATGCGTTCTGCGTCAGGGGCGCGGGCAGGCGCCCGCCGTGCACTTGACCGTGTACTGGCCGATGAAGGTGCGGAAGTTCTTGCCCAACTGGCCCATGCGCTCGCAGACATCGCCGCGCGCATCGAAGGCAAAGCCCTGGCTGCCGTCGGCGCTGAGCATTTCCACCCGCTGGAGCCCGAACTGTGCAAACTGCTGCGGGTTCATCCACTGCTCGCCGCAGATGTTGTGGAACACGAAGGTGGCATACACCAGCTCGGACACCTCGGCCTTGCTGGTGTGCAGGCGCAGCACGCCATCCTCCATGTGCGCCGACTTGAGCGCGTTGCCGTGCAGCGCCTTTTGCAGGGGCGGGGGCACGTTCTTGAAATCGGTATCGGCAAGGGCCAGCGGGCAGGCGGCGGCAATCAGCAGGGCCAGCAGGGGTTTCATGGCTTTTCCTCCAGGGGCGGTACGGGCGACATTGTGCCGACATCGGCCTGTCCAGGCAGGATGCGGCGCCAGAATCCCCACGTCCCGCCATGTGTGCACAATCGCCCGCATGAGCGACAAAAAGACCCTGCTGCTGGTGGACGGCTCCAGCTACCTCTACCGCGCCTTCTTTGCGGGCGGCGAAACCATGAGCACCACCCTGCCCGACGGCACGGTGCAAAAGACCGGCGCCATCCGCATCATCATCAACATGATGCAGAAGCTCCTGAAGGACGTTCCCTGCACCTACGCGGCCTGCGTGTTCGACGCCAAGGGCCCCACCTTCCGCGATGCGCTCTACCCCGAGTACAAGGCGCAGCGCAGCCCCATGCCCGACGACCTGCGCAGCCAGATCGCGCCCATCCACGAGGTGGTGCGCCTCATGGGCTGGCCCGTGCTCGACGTGCCCGGCGTGGAGGCCGACGACGTGATCGGCACCCTGGCCGTGGCGGCCGCGCGCCAGGGCATTGACGTGGTCATCTCCAGCGGCGACAAGGACCTGGCCCAACTGGTGAACGAACACATCTCCATCATCGACACCATGAGCGGCAAGGTGCGCGACCTGGCCGGGGTGGAGGCCGAATTCGGCGTGCCCGCCCGCCTGATGCTGGACTACCAGATGCTGGTGGGCGACCAGGTGGACAACGTGCCCGGCGTGCACAAGGTGGGCCCCAAGACTGCCGTGAAGCTGCTGCAGGAATACGGCTCGGTGGACGCCCTGGTGGCGCGGGCCGGCGAGGTCAAGGGCGCCGTGGGCGAGAACCTGCGCAAGGCGCTGGACTGGCTGCCCACCAGCCGCCAACTGCTCACCATCAAGACCGACTGCGACCTGAACGGCTGGGTGCCCGGCATGCCCGCGCTGGACGCCATCCGCATCGGCCAGCCCCAGACTGCGCCACTCATGGCCTTCTGCGACACCTACGGCTTCAAAGGCCTGGCGCGCACGCTGGCGGGCGACGCCGCTGCCGCCGCGCCCGCGCCCATCGTGGCCATGCCCGGCGAGAGCGGCGACCTGTTTGCCGACCACTCCGCCAGCCCCGTGGCTGAGGCCGCGCAGCACCGCACGGTGGTGTACGACACCATCCTCAACTGGCCCGATTTCGACCACTGGCTGCAGCGCCTGCTGAAGGCCGAGCTGGTAGCGCTGGACACCGAAACCACCTCGCTCGACGAGATGCGTGCCGAAATCGTGGGCATCAGTTTCAGCGTGCAGCCCGGCGAGGCCGCCTACATTCCGCTGGCCCACGCCGGGCCGGACGCCCCCGCGCAACTGCCGCGCGACGAAGTGCTGGCGCGCCTCAAGCCCTGGCTGGAAGACGCCAAGCACCACAAGCTGGGCCAGCACGTCAAATACGACCGCCATGTGTTCGCCAACCACGGCATCGAAGTGCAGGGCTATGTGCACGACACCATGCTGCAAAGCTACGTGCTCGAAGTGCACAAGCCCCACGGCCTGTCCAGCCTGGCCGAGCGCCACACCGGCCGCACCGGCATCAGCTACGAAGACCTGTGCGGCAAGGGCGCGCACCAGATTCCGTTCGCCCAGGTGCCGATGGACAAGGCGGCCGCCTATTCCTGCGAAGACTCGGACCAGACGCTGGACGTGCACCTGGCCCTGTGGCCGCTGCTGCAGGCCGACGAGAAACTGCGCTTCATCTACGAGCTGGAAATCGCCAGCAGCGAGGCGCTCTACCGCATCGAGCGCAACGGCGTGCTCATCGACGCGCCCACGCTCGCGCAGCAAAGCCACGAGCTGGGCCAGCGCATCCTGCAACTCGAAGCCGAGGCGTACGAGATCGCGGGCCAGCCCTTCAACCTCAGCAGCCCCAAGCAGCTCGGCGAAATCTTCTTCGACAAGCTGGGCATGCCCGTGGTGAAGAAAACCGCCACCGGCGCGCGCAGCACCGACGAAGAGGTGCTGGAAAAGCTGGCCGAGGACTACCCCCTGCCCGCCAAGCTGCTGGAGCACCGCAGCCTGACCAAGCTCAAGGGCACCTACACCGACAAGCTCGCGCAATTGGCGCTGCCGCGCACCGGCCGCGTGCACACGCACTACGCGCAGGCCGTAGCCGTCACCGGGCGGCTGTCGAGCAACGACCCGAACCTGCAGAACATCCCCATCCGCACCGCCGAGGGCCGCCGCGTGCGCGAGGCCTTCGTGGCGCCGCCCGGCTGCGTGATCGCGAGCAGCGACTACAGCCAGATCGAGCTGCGCATCATGGCCCACATCAGCGGCGACCACGCGCTGCTGCACGCCTTCCACGCCGGTCTGGACGTGCACCGCGCCACCGCCGCCGAGGTGTTCGGCGTGGCGCTGGACCAGGTGACCAGCGAGCAGCGCCGCTATGCCAAGGTCATCAACTTCGGCCTGATCTACGGCATGAGCAGCTTCGGCCTGGCGAAAAACCTGGGCATCGAAACCAAGGCCGCTGCCGCCTACATCGACCGCTACTTTCAGCGCTACCCCGGCGTGAAGCAGTACATGGACGAAACCAAGGCCGCCGCCAAGTCCATGGGCTATGTCGAAACCGTGTTCGGCCGCCGCCTGTACCTGCCCGAGATCACCTCGCCCAACGGCTCCCGCCGCGCGGGCGCCGAGCGCGCCGCCATCAACGCCCCCATGCAGGGCACGGCGGCCGATCTCATCAAGCTGGCCATGGTGGCCGTGCAGAAAGAGCTGGACGCGCACAAGCCCGGCATCAAGATGATCATGCAGGTGCACGACGAACTGGTGTTCGAACTGCCCGAGGGCGAGGTGGACTGGCTGCGCAGCCACATCCCGCGCCTGATGGCCGGTGTGGCTGCGCTCAAGGTGCCGCTGCTGGCCGAGGTGGGGGTGGGGCCGAACTGGGACAAGGCGCATTGAGATTGACCAACGCTGGGAGACAGGGATGCCGCGTTATGGCTGTTTCGAAAAGTACAACTGGCATGACAGCGCCGTGCATGGCATTCGTGTGATCGAAGGGCCAGATGGCTGCAGTGGCGAACTTATCCTGGACATCGACTACCTCGTTGAATGGTTGCAGCCCAAAACGACGGGGGCTGGCTTCGAGTTTCGGATCGCCCCCGCAGATCTCATCTTTTACGAGGCGACCGACCTCGTGATCTCCGTTGACTACAGCGCCTCAAGCGCGGCTCTGGGTCCAATGCGCATTTACCAAGTCCAACGTGAACCCATTGCTTATCCAGGTGGTTCGTCATCCTTCGCATGGAAGATCGAAATGAACTGGCCAACAAATGCCTTCATTTCATTCCAGTCCCCGGGTTTTAAACAGGCTTTGCGTGCTGCGCCCGTTGTTTCAGGATCTCAGCGCTTGTCCTTTTCGCAGAGGAAGTGACCATCCTGGGATTCGAGAATGCTCCAACCTCATCCCCACGCCCCCGCCACCAACCGGCTGTAATGCACCCCCGGCCGCCCCAGCAACTGCTCGAACTCCGCTGGGTCGCCCACGTTGTCGCTGTCCAGCAGGGCCAGCGATTCGCTGCACCAGGGCACCGAGGCGGGCAGCAGGTCGCCCATGCGGGCGCTCAGGCGGGTCAGCGGCAGGGGCAGGCGCAGCACGAGTGCGGGGGCGTGGCCTTGCTGCTGGCGCAGGCTGGCGACGAAGTCGGCCATGCGCAGGGGCTCGGGGCCGGTGCAGGCAATGGTGCCTGTGCGCCGTAGGGCCGGGCCGAGCAGGGCCACCACGGCGGCGGCCAAGTCGTGCACCGACACGGGTTGGATGCGCGCCGTGAGCATGGGTGCGGGGAACACCACCACGGGCAGGCGGGCCAGGTTCATGAACAGCGCGCTGCTGTCGCCGCCTTTGCCGAACACCATGCTGGGGCGCAGGATGACGGGGTCGATCTGTCCGGCATCGGCCAGGCTGCGCAGGCAGGCTTCGGCGGCGAGCTTGGTGCGGGCGTAGCGTGTGGCGCTGCCTTTGATGCCCAGGGCCGAGATCTGCACCACGCGGCGCACGCCGGCCTGGGCGCAGGCCTGGAACAGGGCGCAGGGGGTGTGCTGGTGCACGGCGTCGATAGGGCGCGCGGCGCTGTCGCGCAGCACGCCCACGGCGTTGACCACCGCGTCGATGCCCTGCAGGCGCGGCAGCCAGGCTTCGGGCGTGGTGTCGCGGGCAAAATCCATGGGCACCTGGTCTGGCTGGGGCTTGGCCTGGGCGCTGCGGGGGGACACCCCGGCGCGCACCTGGTGCCCGGCGGTGCGCAGGGCGGCATGCAGGGTCTGGCCGATGAATCCGGTAGCGCCGGTCAGAAGGATGTGCATGGCGGTGTGGGCGTGGCAATGGATAGGGGCACCTTACACCTACGGCGTGGCGTGCGGCACTCCAGGCGTGGATTCAGGGGTTTTGCGCGCGGGTATTGCACAGTGCGCGGGCGCAGGGTGCTTGACAAGCTTGCTAAGATCAAAATCCATGCCTTGCCAGCGCTCGCCAGCCAGCGCACCCTTCGCAAAGTCCCCGCTTGGGGATATTCATAAAAATACCTTCTAAGGCAAGCGCAACAAGCGCTAATAGCTATGACTTTGATAGCAATCATCACGGCCACTCTGGCTGCCGGGATCGGCAGCGTGTGGCTTGCCGCCATGCTTTTGAACACCGGCCTGGGCGCGCGGCCCGATGGTGTGGGCACGCGCCATCTGCTGAGCCTGGCCGCCGGGGCGCTGCTGGCCACGGCTTTCATGCACCTGCTGCCTGAGGCGTTCGAGAGCCAGGCGGACGCGCACGAGCTGTTTGCCACGCTGCTGGTGGGGCTGGTGTTCTTTTTCTTGCTGGACAAGGCCGAGCTGTGGCACCACGGGCATGAGCACCATGGCCCCGCGCACGGCCATACGCACGACCATGCCCACCATCACCACCATCCCAAGCCGTCGGGCGGTGGTTGGACGGTGCTGACCGGCGACAGCGTGCATTGCTTTGGCGACGGGGTGCTGATTGCCTCAGCCTTTCTGGCTGACATGCGCCTGGGGCTGGTGGCGGCGCTGTCGGTGCTGGCGCACGAGGTGCCGCACCACATGGGCGATCTGGTGGTGCTGCGCCAAAGCAGCGCCAGCCGCCGCGTGGCGCTGGTCAAGGTGTCGCTGGCAGGGGCCGTCACGGCGCTGGGCGGTGCGGCGGGCTACTTTCTGGTGGGGCAGTTGCACGGCTGGCTGCCGTTCTTTCTGGCCGTGGCGTCCAGCAGCTTTGTCTATGTGGCCTTGGCGGATCTGATTCCGCAGCTGCAGCGGCATGTGTCTGCGCGCGAGACGGTGCTGCAGGTCGTCTGGCTGCTGCTGGGCATGGGGCTGGTGATGCTGGTCAGCGGCGCGGCGCACAGCCACTGAGCCGGGCACTGGCGCTCAGTCGGCGCACTGCGGTGCTGCGAACACTTCGCGCGCTACCGCCAGCGCATTGAGTGCCGCCGGAAAGCCCGCATACACCGCCATCTGCATGATGACTTCGACAATTTCCTCGCGTGTCACGCCCACGTTGAGCGCAGCCTGCAAATGCACCTTGAGCTGGGCGGTGGCGGTGCCCATGGCCGTGAGCGCTGCCACCACGGCGATCTCGCGGCTGCGCAGGTCCAGGCCCGGCCGCGAGTAGATGTCTCCGAACGGAAATTCGATCAGGTAGCGGGCAAAGTCCGGGGCGATGCCGGACAGGCTCTCAATGACGCGCTCTCCGGCATTGCCGTCGATCTCGCGCAGCTTGGCGAGCCCTCGGTGGTAGCGGTCATCCGTCGGTGTGGTGGTGCATGCAGTCATGGTTGCCCCTTTCAGGCGTGGGTGGGTTGGCCGAAAGGGCGGCTTCCATCGCCTGGTAATGGGCGATCTTCTGCTCCAGCACCAGTGCAGCTTGCTGCATGGTGGCAATGGTGTCCAGCACGTCGGCCAAATGCGTTTGCAGCATCTGGCGACGTTCGGGCGCTGTGCCTTCCCCTCGGCTGCGAAGCCTGGCGAATGCCAGCATGCGCTCGATGGGCATGCGGGTCTCGCGCAAGCGCAGGAGGAACCCGATCCAGTCCAGATCCGCAGCCGCGTATCGCCGCTGGCCACCGCAGGCGCGCGCCACGGGGGCGATCAGCCCCGCGCGCTCGTAGTAGCGCAGCGTATGTGCACTCAGGCCCGTGCGCCGCGCCACTTCGGTGATGGTCAAGAAGGGTTCCATGCCACCGATCCTAGAAGTTGGAGCGCACTCGAAGTCAAGCCTTGTTTGCAGCGCCGTGCTCAGCGCCCTATGGCAAACACGGCGGGCGTGTGCTTGCCGGGGCCGTCGGGCTGCGTGCGCCACTGGCGCACGGTCTGGCTGCGCGTATGGGTGCTGGCCAGGGTCAGGCCGCTGCTCACGGCCAGGTGGGTGCCCGGCTGCAGGGTGTGCAGCAGGGCCTGCAGCAGGGCGGCATTGCGGTAGGGGGTTTCGATGCACAGTTGTGTCTGCCCGCTGTGCAGCGCCAGGTGCTCCAGCGCACGGATGCGCTGCGCACGCTCGGCGGCGTCCTGCGGCAGGTAGCCGACAAAGGCAAAGTTCTGCCCGTTGAGCCCGCTGGCCGCCAGCGCCAGCAGCAGCGATACCGGCCCTACCAGCGGCACCACCTGCAGCCCCAGGGCGTGCGCGGCGCGCACCACCGAGCTGCCAGGGTCGGCCACGGCAGGCATGCCCGCTTCGCTGACCAGGCCCATGTCCTGCCCCGCCAGGGCAGGGGCGAGCAGGGGGCGCGCGTCAAACGGCGCTGAGCCTTTGTCGCCGTGGTCGCCTTTCTTGTGCACTTCGCGCGGCAGTTCGGTGATGTGCTGTTCCTGCAGGGGCAATGCCAGGGGGTGCAGCGCGTCGATGCGTTTGAGGTAGGCGCGCGTGCTCTTGGCGTTTTCGCACACCCAGCGGGTGATGCGGGCGGCCGTGGCCAGCGTGGCCTCGGGCAGAACGTCGCGCAGCGGCACCGCGGGCTCGCAGCCAAAGTCCAGCGGGGCGGGCACCAGGTACAGGCGGCCGGGGGGAGGGGCGGGCGCGCTCATGGCAGCGTCAGGCCAGCAGCGCGCAGCATGCGGCAGGTTCGGATCAGGGGCAGGCCGACCAGGGCGGTGGGGTCGTCGCTGAGGATGGCGTCCAGCAGGCTGATGCCCAGGCCCTCGCTCTTGGCGCTGCCGGCGCAGTCGTAGGGCTGCTCAATGCGCAGATAGCGTTCAATTTCTTCGTTGGACAGCGTGCGAAAGCGCACCTCCACGGGCGCCAGGTCCACCTGCTCAAAGCCCGTTGCGGCGCAGGCCACGGCCACGGCGGTCTGGAAGATGACGGTTTCGCCGCTCATGCGCTGCAGTTGTGCGCTGGCGCGCTCGTGGGTGCCGGGCTTGCCCAGAGGGTGGCCGTGCAGGTCGGCCACCTGGTCCGAGCCGATGACCACGGCTTCGGGGTGCTGGGCTGCCACGGCGCGCGCCTTGGCCAGCGCCAGGCGCAGGGCCAGGGTGCGCGGGGCTTCGCCTTGCAGGGGGGACTCGTCCACCTCGGGGGCGGCCACCGTGAAGGGCAGGCCCAGGCGCTGCAGCAACTCGCGCCGGTAGCGTGAGGTGGAACCCAAAACCAGAGCGCGGGACAGGGGGGGGGATTGATGCATGGCGCGATTCTCTTACACTGCGCGCATGACCAAGGAATTCCACCCCGACCGGCTCGATGCCAAGGCCTTTGTGCTGGCGGGCGCGCGCCTGGAGGGGCACGAGTCCCTGCTCAAGTACGAGCGCCTGGCCCAGGAGGCCAAGGGCTTGCATCCCGATCTGCGCGTCGATTGGGTGGCGCGCGGCGAATGGCGCTCCGAAGCGGGCAATGAGGCCGGGCAGCTCTGGATGCACCTGCAGGCGCAGGCGGGCTTTCCCATGGTGTGCCAGCGCTGCCTGGGGCCGGTGGATGTGCCGCTGCAGGTGGACCAGTGGTTCCGCTTCGTGGCCGATGAGGCCACGGCCGAGGCGCTGGACGACGAGGTTGAGGAAGACCTGCTGGCCCTGAGCCGCGAGTTTGACCTGCACGAGCTGATCGAGGACGAGCTCCTCATGGCACTGCCGCTGGTGCCGCGCCACGACGAGTGCCCGGCCCCGGTGCAGCTGTCGTCCAGCGATGAAGACTTTGACGCCGCCAGTGCCGAACGCCCCAATCCGTTTGCCGCGCTGGCCAGCCTGCGCATCGGCAAAAAAGACGCTTGAGCCCGGCAGGGCACTTTGGGCTATAATCAAAGGCTTCGCGCGGATCCCCTCGTGTCTTTAATGGGCTGATCGCGTTTTCACCAACACCTTTTGAAGACCAGGAGCCCATCATGGCCGTTCAGCAAAACAAAAAGTCGCCTTCCAAGCGCGGTATGCACCGTTCGCACAATGCCCTGACGGTGCCCGGCATTGCCGTGGAGCCCACCACGGGCGAAACCCACCTGCGCCACCACATCAGCCCCAACGGCTTTTACCGTGGCCGCCAAGTGCTGAAGAACAAATCTGAAGCCTGACCCTGTCTCTGCCCGAGGCCGAGTCTTCCAGGGCCCGTAGCTACCATTCCGTAGCACGGGCCTTTGTCATATGTGCGCGCCGCGCACCCCACTGGGCCGCTCAACCGGCCGACACCCTATTGCATGATCACACTGGCTGTTGACTGCATGGGGGGCGACCACGGCCCCCATGTCACGCTGGCGGCGTGCCGCCATTTTCTGGACGCACATGCCGATGCGCGCCTGCTCATGGTCGGCCTGCCCGAGGCCCTGCAGGGCTTTTCCCATGAGCGTGCCACCCTGGTGCCTGCCTCCGAAGTGGTGGCCATGGATGATCCGATTGAAATCGCCCTGCGCCGCAAGAAGGACTCGTCCATGCGCGTGGCCATCGTGCAGGTCAAGGAAGGTGCCGCTGACGCTGCCGTGTCGGCCGGCAATACTGGCGCGCTGATGGCCATTGCGCGCTACGTGCTCAAGACGCTGGAAGGCATCGACCGCCCCGCCATTGCCTACCCGCTGCCCAACGCGCTGGGTGGTTCGACCACGGTGCTGGATTTGGGGGCCAACGTGGATTGCACCGAGCGCCACCTGCTGGAATTTGCCGTGATGGGCTCGGCGCTCGACTCCGTGCTCAAGGGCAAGGAGCAGCCCAGCGTCGGTTTGCTCAACATCGGTGCCGAGGCGATCAAGGGCAGCGAGGTGATCAAGAAGGCCGGTGAATTGCTGCGATCTGCTGCCAATTCCGGCGATCTGAATTTTTTTGGCAACGTCGAAGGCAACGATATTTTCAAGGGAACGACCGATATCGTGGTCTGTGACGGCTTTGTCGGCAATGTGGCGCTCAAGACCAGCGAAGGCTTGGCCGCCATGGTGGGCGGGTTCCTCAAGCAGGAGTTCTCGCGCAGCATCTTCACCAAAATTGCTGCAGTTATCGCTTATCCGGTGCTATCTGCATTTAAAAAACGTGTTGATTACCGGCGCTACAACGGTGCGGCATTGCTGGGCTTGCGCGGGCTGGTTTTCAAGAGCCACGGGTCGGCCGACGAGGTGGCTTTTGAGCAGGCTTTGAACCGGGCGTATGATGCAGCCCGTAACAACCTGCTGGATCGCGTCCGTCGGCGGATTGCCAGTGCAGCCCCCTTTCTGCTGCCTGAGGCAGACAAGACCGAGGCCGACGTGGCGCCAGTGCCACTTGAATGACACGCTATTCCCGTATTACCGGCACCGGCAGTTACCTGCCGCCCCGCCGGGTGACCAATGCCGAACTGGTGGCCGACCTGGCCAGCCGCGGCATCGAGTCTTCCAACGAATGGATTGTGGAGCGCACGGGCATCCAGGCGCGGCATTTTGCCGACGCCGAGGTGGCCTGCAGCGACCTTGCTCTGGAAGCGGCGCGCCACGCGCTGCAGGCGGCAGGTCTGCGCGCACAAGACATTGACCTCATCATCGTCGCCACGTCCACGCCGGACATGGTGTTCCCCTCCACCGCAGCCATCCTGCAGCACAAGCTGGGCGCTGCGGGCTGTCCCGTCTTTGACGTGCAGGCCGTGTGCAGCGGTTTTGTCTATGCCCTGACGGTGGCCGACGCCATGATCCGTGCGGGCAGCGCCAGCCGCGCGCTGGTGGTGGGTTCCGAGATTTTCAGCCGCCTGCTGGATTTCAACGACCGCACCACCTGTGTGCTGTTTGGCGACGGCGCGGGCGCCGTGGTGCTGGAGGCTTCCGAAACGCCGGGCATCCTGGCCTCGGATCTGCATGCCGATGGTCGCCATGTGGGCATTCTGTGCGTGCCGGGCCATGTGTCCGGCGGCAAGGCCACCGGGCGCCCCTTGCTCACCATGGACGGTCCCGCCGTCTTCAAGCTGGCGGTGGGCGTGCTGGAAAGCGCGGCGCGCGCCACGCTGGACAAGGCAGGCCTGAAGGAATCCGACATCGACTGGCTGATTCCGCACCAGGCCAACATCCGCATCATGCAGGGCACGGCACGCAAGCTCAAGCTGCCGCTGGAGCGCATGGTGGTCACGGTGGATCAGCACGGCAACACCTCGGCGGCTTCCATCCCTCTGGCGCTGGACTATGCCGTGCGCGCAGGGCAGATCCAGGAAGGCGAAACCGTCCTGCTCGAAGGCGTGGGCGGTGGCTTCACCTGGGGCGCGGTGCTATTGAAAATGTAGCTGCCAGCGCTTGCTGCATAAGCGCTGGAGCCTGTTTTATCCAATTTTCTGAACGGCAATGAAGAACTTTGCATTTGTCTTTCCTGGCCAGGGCTCGCAGGCCGTGGGCATGCTTGATGGCTGGGGCAGTCACCCCGCCGTGGCGCAGGCGCTGCAGGAAGCGTCCGACGCCCTGGGCGAAGACGTGGGCCGCCTGATCCACGAAGGCCCCAAGGAGGCCCTCGCCCTGACCACCAATACCCAGCCGGTGATGCTGGTGGCGGGCGTGGCTGCCTGGCGCGTGTGGCGTGCCGAGGGCGGCGCGCTGCCGACTGCGGTGGCGGGGCACTCGCTGGGTGAGTATTCGGCGCTGGTGGCGTCCGGCGTACTCACGCTGGCCCAGGCGGCACCGCTGGTGCGCCTGCGCGCCGCTGCCATGCAGGAAGCCGTGCCCGTGGGCACCGGTGCCATGGCGGCCATTCTGGGCCTGGATGCTGCAAAAGTGATAGCTGGTTGCGCAGAGGTGACGGGCTCCATGGGCCAAAACAGCACTGAAGTGGTCGAGGCCGTCAACTTCAACGACCCGGCCCAGACCGTGATCGCTGGCAGCAAGGCTGCGGTCGAGAAGGCCTGCGAAGCCCTCAAGGCCGCAGGCGCCAAGCGCGCGCTACCGCTGCCGGTGTCGGCGCCGTTCCACTCCAGCCTGATGAAGCCCGCCGCCGAGAAGTTGCGCACCGCCCTGGCCACCACGCAACTCGCAGCGCCGCAAATCCCGGTGCTCAACAATATTGATGTGGCCGTGCAGCAGGATGCAGACGCCATCCGCGACGCGCTCTACCGCCAGGCCTTTGGCCCTGTGCGCTGGGTGGAGTGCGTGCAGGCCCTCAAGGCCCGCGGTATTTCCCACCTCGTCGAGTGCGGCCCCGGCAAGGTGCTCATGGGCCTGACCAAGCGCATCGACGCCGAACTGACCGGTGCGGCCCTGTTCGACCCGGCCACCCTGAATGAAGTGAAGGAACTGCTGGCATGAGCGAAACCACTGCAACCCCTACCGTCGCGCTGGTCACCGGCGCCTCGCGCGGCATTGGCGCTGCCATTGCGCTGGAGCTGGCCGCACGCGGCCACCAGGTCATCGGCACGGCCACCACCGACGAGGGCGCGGCGCGCATCACCCAGGCGCTGGCCGCGTTCCCAGGCTGCCGGGGCGCCAACCTGAATGTGACAGACGTTGCCGCCGTCGAGGCGCTGATCGACAGCATCGTCAAGGGCCAGGGCGGCCTGCATGTACTGGTGAACAACGCAGGCATCACGCGTGACCAGCTTGCCATGCGCATGAAGGATGACGACTGGGACGCCGTGCTGGACACCAACCTCAAGGCCGTGTTCCGCGTCAGCCGCGCCGCCATCAAGCCCATGATGAAGCAGCGCTACGGCCGCATCATCAGCATCACCAGCGTGGTGGGCGCTTCTGGCAACCCCGGCCAGGCCAACTATGCTGCCGCCAAGGCCGGCGTAGCGGGCATGGCGCGTTCGCTGGCGCGTGAGCTGGGCAGCCGCAACATCACGGTCAACTGCGTGGCGCCGGGTTTCATCGATACCGACATGACGGCGGGGCTTCCCGAGGCGCAGCAGAAGGCGCTGCTGGACCAGATCCCGCTGGGCCACCTGGGCAAACCCGCCGACATTGCCCACGCCGTGGCCTACCTTGCTTCGCGCGAGGCGGGCTATGTGACCGGGCAGGAACTGCACGTCAACGGCGGCATGTACATGTAACAAAAAAACACGCCGGCTTATCCGTGCGGCGGGCGGTTCGGGGGAGGCTTCCCTTGAGCGGCTAGAATCGCGGATCCATTCACAACCCCCAGAGGGAAACCATGAGCGATATCGAAGCACGTGTCAAAAAAATCATTGCCGAGCAACTCGGCGTTGAAGAGTCTCAAGTCACCAATGAAAAAGCCTTCGTGGCCGATCTGGGTGCCGACTCATTGGACACGGTGGAACTGGTGATGGCGCTGGAAGACGAGTTCGGCATCGAGATCCCCGACGAGGACGCCGAAAAGATCACCACGGTGCAAAACGCCATCGACTACGCGCTGGCCCACCAGAAGTCCTGAGCGGCGCGCGAGGCGCCGCCCCCTCCCTAGCGATCAGCACAAGGTTTTCACGCATGAGCCGTCGTCGCGTAGTCGTGACCGGCCTGGGTTGCATCTCCCCCGTGGGTAATACGGTGGGTGATGCCTGGGCCAACCTCCTGGCCGGCCAGTCCGGCATTGACCACATCACCAAGTTCGATGCATCGAGCTTTGCCTGCAAGATTGCGGGCGAGGTCAAGGGGTTCGACCTGGAGTCCTACATCAGCGCCAAAGAAGCGCGGAGCATGGACACCTTCATCCACTATGGCATCGCCGCCGCCGACCAGGCTGTGCGCGATGCAGGCCTGCCCACGGGCGAGGCCCTGGGCGAGGAGCAGGCCACCCGCATTGGCTGCATCATCGGCTCGGGCATTGGTGGTTTGCCGCTGATCGAGAACACCCATTTGGAGTTCATCAACCGGGGGGCGCGGCGCATCACGCCGTTCTTTGTGCCAGCATCCATCATCAACATGGTGGCGGGCCATGTGTCCATGCGCTTTGGCTTCAAGGGGCCGAACCTGGCGGTGGTCACGGCCTGCACCACGGGCCTGCACTGCATTGGCGAAGCGGGCCGCATGATCGAATACGGCGATGCGGACGTCATCGTCGCTGGCGGCACCGAGGCCACGGTTTCTGCGCTCGGCATTGGTGGCTTTGCCGCCATGCGTGCGCTGTCCACCCGCAACGACGACCCCAAGGCTGCGTCCCGTCCCTGGGACAAGGACCGCGACGGCTTTGTGCTGGGCGAGGGTGCGGGCGTGATGGTGCTGGAAGAGTACGAACACGCCAAGGCGCGCGGCGCGCGCATCTATGCGGAACTGAGCGGTTTTGGCATGAGCGCCGATGCTGGCCACATGACTGCCCCCAACATGGACGGCCCGCGCCGCGCCATACAGGCGGCCCTGCGCAACGCGGGCGTCAACGCAGACGAGGTGGCCTACCTCAACGCACATGGCACCTCCACGCCGCTGGGCGATGTGAATGAAAGCAATGCCATCAAGGCGGCGTTTGGCGACCATGCCCACAAGATGGTGGTCAGCTCCACCAAGTCCATGACCGGGCACTTGCTCGGCGGGGCAGGGGGCATCGAGAGCATTTTCACGGTGCTCGCGCTGTACCACCAGAAGATTCCGCCCACGATCAACCTGGACAACCAGGATCCCGAGTGCGACCTCGACTACTGCGCCAACACGGCGCGGGATATGAAGCTCGAAGTCGCCGTGAAGAACAATTTCGGCTTTGGCGGCACCAACGGCACGCTGGTGTTCCGCCGGGCCTGAACTCCTTTCCTTTTCCATGCCCGCCTTGTGATGGATCCGGCGGCTGCGCGCTGGCATGCGCCTGCGGTGCTGTACCCCGCGGGGCGCAGCGCAGCCTTGGCGGCGGGAAACGGCCTGCTGGCTTTGGGCGGCTTGCTGGCCTTGGGCTACTGGGCTGCGCAAGGCGCCTGGCGCCACCCGTGGTGGGTGCTGTGGGCTGCCTTTGCCACATGGCTCGCGGCAATGGTGTGGGCCCTGCAATTCTGGCGTGCACTGCCAATGGGCGATTTGTACTGGAGCGGTGCACATTGGGAGCTGAAAGGCTCTTGCCGAACCGTCACGGGCGCGCGTTTATGCGTGCATGCCGATCTGCAGCGTTTTTTGCTGGTGCGCTTGGAGTCGGCGGATCAGCCCCCATGTTGGCTCTGGCTGGAGCGTCGACTGCGGCCCGAGCGCTGGAACGATTTGCGCCGTGCGGTATATTCGCGCGCCGAGGTGACCAGCCCCCATCCGCCTCTCCCCCCTTCACCGCCTGCCGGGTGAGGGCCTGCGAATCCATTTCCCATCCATGACCGACCCCACGCCCACCCTGCCGCAGGAAACCCCCACCGACAGTGACTTGCACCTGGTCGAGCGCACCGTGGCCGGGGATTTACGCGCCTACGACTTGCTGGTCATCAAGTACCAGCGCCGCATCGAGCGCCTGATCGGCCGCATGGTGCGCGACAGCGACCTGGTGCAGGACATTGCGCAGGAAACCTTTTTGCGGGCCTACCGGGCACTGCACCAGTTCCGGGGCGAGGCGCAGTTCTACACCTGGCTGTACCGCATTGCCGTCAATACCGCCAAGAAGGCGTTGATGGATCTCAAGCGCGATCCCGTGGTGTTTGAAGGCACCCTGCGCCCCGACGGAGAAGAAAATGAAACTTCCCGTATCGGCCCGGAACTAACCAGCGACGAGACTCCCGAGACCGTGCTGGCGGCACAAGAAATTGCTGCTGCCGTCAACGCTGCCATGGAAGCCTTGCCTGAGGATTTGCGCCAGGCGGTGACCTTGCGCGAGATCGAAGGTTTGAGTTACGAGGAAATTGCCACTGCCATGGCCTGCCCTATCGGCACGGTGCGCTCGCGCATCTTCCGGGCGCGGGAGGCCATTTCAGCGCGTGTGCGCCCCTTGCTGGAAAACCGCAGCGGCAAACGCTGGTAGCGGCCGGGTGCGCAAGTGGTGTGGATTGGACAGAGAAGCAGGTGAGAGCATGGATCAGGAACTGAAAATGCGTGAACACTTGTCTGCCTTGGCGGACGGTCAGCTGTCGGCGGAAGAATGGCCCCAGGCCTTGCACTATGCCGCGCAGGAGCCGGGGCGGCAGGCATGGCAGGAATACCACCTTATCGGAGATGTGCTGCGCTCGCCAGAGCTTGCGCACCATGCGCGCAGCCAGGCCTTTCTTGCGCGCCTGCACGAGCGCATGGATCAGGAAGCCGTGCAGCCGCTGCGTCCAGCGGTTCAGGGGGCCGCGCCTTCGGAATCCCACCCCGGCGCTGCGCGCGGCGAGGCTGCCAACCAGGCCTTGTTCCGCTGGAAGATGGTGGCCGGCCTGGCATCCCTGGCCGCCGTGTCGGCCATGGGATGGAACGTGTTCGAGGCCACGCGGGCCGGTTCTGCAGGGCCCCAGTTCGCGGCCGCACCCACTGCCCAGATGGCTGCAGGAACCCAGGTGGCGGTGCAGCAGTCACCGCAGGATCCCGTGATGCTGCGCGATCCGCGGCTCGACGAACTGGTGGCCGCACACCGCCAGTCGCGTGGTGCCGCTGCGCTGCAAATGCCAGCGCGGTTCTTGCGCAACGCCAATGTGGAAGACCCTCAGCGCTGAGCGCATTCGTTTTTTCCCCATCAGTGCCTGCCAGGCACAGCAAAAAATGCCCCGCTGCTGAGCAGGCGGAGCGCTGGCGCGCAGGGGTGTACGGTACGCAGGCATGCAAGACACCGTTGGCGCGAATCTGGGGAACCAATGAGCGCCGCGCTTTTCTCATGCTGCGTGCCGGCCTTGGTGTCGGTGCTTGATGACATTCAGAAAGGCAATCCATGAACCCGACAATGGCAAAGCAATGGAATGTGTTTGCCCTGGCCGCTGCACTGGGCCTGGGGCTGACGCTGGGCGCCCCTGGGCCGGCCCACGCACAGGGCGCGGTGCCTGCCGCACCCCTGGTGCGCGGCCTGCCCGATTTCACCGATCTCGTGGAGCAGGTGGGGCCTTCGGTGGTCAACATCCGCACCACCGAAAAGGTCAGCACCCGTGGCAGCTTCAATGGCATGGACGAAGAAATGCAGGAGTTCTTCAAGCGTTTCGGCATTCCCATGCCCAACGTGCCACGCCAGCAGCGCCCGCAGCGGCCCCAGGATGAGGAGCAGCCCCGTGGCGTGGGTTCGGGCTTCATCCTGAGCGCAGATGGCTACGTGATGACCAATGCCCATGTGGTGGAAGGCGCGGACGAAGTCATCGTGACCCTGACCGACAAGCGCGAGTTCAAGGCACGCATCGTGGGCAGCGACAAGCGCACGGACGTGGCGGTGGTCAAGATCGACGCTTCAGGCCTTCCGGCGGTGCGCATCGGGGATGTCAGCCGTCTGCGCGTGGGCGAATGGGTCATGGCCATTGGCTCGCCGTTTGGCCTGGACAACACGGTGACGGCTGGCATCGTGAGCGCCAAGCAGCGCGATACTGGTGACTACCTGCCTTTCATCCAGACCGATGTGGCGATCAACCCAGGCAACTCGGGCGGGCCGCTGATCAACATGCGCGGTGAGGTGGTGGGCATCAACAGCCAGATCTACTCGCGCTCAGGGGGGTTCATGGGCATCTCGTTTGCCATTCCCATCGACGAGGCCATGCGCGTGAGCGACCAACTGCGTGCCAGCGGGCGCGTCACGCGCGGCCGCATCGGCGTGCAGATTGGCCAGGTTACGCGCGAGGTGGCCGAGTCCATCGGCCTGGGCAAGCAGCAGGGTGCATTGGTCACTGGCGTCGAGAGCGGCTCCCCCGCAGACAAGGCGGGCATCGAGGCTGGGGACATCATCATCCGCTTTGAAGGCAAGCCCATCGATAAGCTGGCCGATCTTCCGCGTATGGTGGGCAATACCAAGCCAGGAACCAAGAGCGCGATCACCGTGTTCCGGCGCGGACACTCCAAAGACCTGTCCATCGTCATTGCCGAGGTCGAGCCTGACAAGGCTGCCGTGAAGACCGCCGAACGCGAGAACCGTTCCAAATCCACGGCTGCGGCGCAGCAACTGGGGCTGGCGGTGTCGGACCTGAGCGAAGCGCAGAAGAAGGAACTCAAGCTGCGCGGTGGCGTGCGGGTGGATGCTGCTACCGAGGCCGCGGCCCGGGCAGGGTTGCGCGAGGGGGATGTGATTCTCGCCATTGCCAACACCGAAGTCGCCAGCGTGAAGGATTTTGAGGCCGCCGTAGCGCGTGCAGACAAGGGCAAGCCGGTGAATGTGCTGGTGCGGCGCGGCGAATGGGCGCAGTACGCGTTGATCCGCCCTGCACGCTGATGCGCAATAACCCCATGGCCAGGTGCGCCATGGGGCTGTCCCTGCGGGAAGGCCCTGGGGGCGTCAACATGCCATTTGTTAGAATGCGCGGCGCCATTGGCAGTCAATTGGCATATCAGGGCCTCCAAATTTTGCTATTTGGAATGCATATCGATATTGCACAGGTGCTCCACAGGACAGTCACAGGATGTCCCAAAGTTGCGAGCAAGCGGTGTGTATAAGATGTGAATAAACCCTTGTTGCCGCTCTGCAACGCCTCGGGCAGGCTGCGAATTCGTCATTTTCTACGGGGCTTTTTGCCTACAATGAAGCTCCAACCATCGCAGTTGCCACAGATCGTTGGTTCAGGGCGCGTCATCCGTAGACGCGCCCTTTTTTCTTGCCTGGCTTGGGGCCGGGCACCTTTTTGAACGCGATTCCCGTTGATGAAACAGATCCGAAATTTCTCCATCATTGCGCACATCGACCATGGCAAGTCCACGCTGGCCGACCGCCTGATCCAGCGCTGTGGTGGCCTGGCAGAACGGGAGATGGAGGCGCAGGTGCTCGACTCGATGGACATCGAGAAGGAGCGCGGCATCACCATCAAGGCGCAGACGGCTGCGCTGCAGTACAAGGCGCGCGATGGCCAGGTGTACAACCTCAACCTCATCGATACCCCCGGCCATGTGGACTTCTCGTATGAAGTGAGCCGCTCGCTGTCGGCGTGCGAGGGGGCTTTGCTGGTCGTCGATGCGTCCCAGGGGGTCGAAGCGCAGACGGTGGCCAACTGCTATACCGCGCTGGACCTGGGTGTCGAGGTGCTGCCGGTGCTCAACAAGATGGATCTGCCGCAGGCCGACCCTGAGAACGCCAAGGCCGAGGTAGAGGATGTCATCGGCATTGATGCCAGCGATGCCATTCCCTGCTCGGCCAAGACGGGCATGGGGGTGGATGAGATCCTCGAAGCCATTGTGGCCAAGATTCCCGCTCCCCAAGGCGATGCAGACGGCCCTTTGCGCGCGATGATCATCGACAGCTGGTTCGACAGCTATGTGGGCGTGGTCATGCTGGTGCGCGTGGTCGATGGCTGCCTGCACAAGGGTGAGCGCATCAAGCTCATGGCCACGGGGGCGGCCTACGAAGCGGGGCAGCTGGGGGTGTTCACACCCGCCAATGCGCCGCGTGATTGCCTCAAGGCGGGTGAGGTGGGCTACATCATTGCCGGCATCAAGGAGCTCAAGGCCGCCAAGGTGGGCGATACCGTCACCATCGAGAAGAAACTGCCGAACAATGCCGGCCCGGCCACCGAGGCACTGCCGGGCTTCAAGGAGATCCAGCCGCAGGTGTTTGCCGGCCTGTACCCCACCGAAGCCAACCAGTATGACGCGCTGCGCGACGCGCTGGAAAAGCTCCAGCTCAACGATGCTTCGCTGCACTTCGAGCCCGAGGTCTCGCAGGCGCTGGGTTTTGGCTTCCGCTGCGGCTTTCTGGGCTTGCTGCACATGGAAATCGTGCAGGAGCGCCTGGAGCGTGAGTTCGACCAGGACCTCATCACCACCGCCCCCAGCGTGGTGTACCAGGTGCTCAAGGGCGATGGCGAACTGCTCATGGTCGAGAACCCGTCCAAGATGCCCGACCAGGGCAAGATCCAGGAGATCCGCGAGCCCATCGTCACGGTGCACCTGTACATGCCGCAGGACTATGTGGGCCCGGTCATGACCCTGGCAAACCAGAAGCGTGGCGTGCAGATGAACATGCAATACCACGGCCGCCAGGTCATGCTGACCTACGAACTGCCGCTGGGCGAGATCGTGCTGGACTTCTTCGACAAGCTCAAGTCCGTGTCGCGCGGGTATGCGTCCATGGACTATGAGTTCAAGGAATACCGCCCCTCGGACGTGGTGAAGGTGGACATCCTGCTCAATGGCGACAAGGTGGACGCCCTGTCCATCATCGTGCACCGCACGCAGGCACAGTACCGTGGGCGGGCCGTGGCGGCCAAGATGCGCGAGATCATCTCGCGCCAGATGTTCGACGTGGCCATCCAGGCGGCGATCGGCGCCAACATCATCGCGCGCGAAACCGTCAAGGCCATGCGCAAGAACGTGCTGGCAAAATGCTACGGCGGCGACATCACCCGCAAGCGCAAGCTCCTCGAAAAACAAAAGGCAGGCAAGAAACGCATGAAACAGATCGGTTCGGTCGAAGTGCCCCAGGAGGCTTTCCTGGCCATTTTGCAGGTGGAAGACTGATGCAGGCCGTACAGATCTTCACGTCGCTGGTGCTGGCGGCGTTTGCGGGCTACATCGGTGCCTGGTACTTTGGGGCCATCGAGGGCAACTTCGCCCTGCTGCTGTTTCTGGCCACGGTAGTGACCGGCGCCTATTGGCTGGCCGAGCGCTTTTACTTTCTGCCCCGGCGCAAGCGTGCGGCCCAGGCCATCGAGGACGCCGCTGCCCAGCGCCGTGCAGAGCTCGATCGCATGGGCATCGCCCAGGTGGACATCGATGTGCGCGAATCCAAAGAGCGCCTGCTCATGCAGCCCTGGTGGCTGGACTGGACGGCCGGGCTGTTTCCGGTGATCGCTGCGGTGTTCCTGCTGCGCTCGTTCCTGTTCGAGCCGTTCAAGATCCCTTCGGGCTCCATGATTCCCACGCTGCTGGTGGGCGACCTGATCCTGGTGAACAAGTTCACCTACGGCGTGCGCCTGCCCGTCATCCACACCAAGGTTACCGAGGGCAAAGCTCCGCAGCGGGGCGACGTGGTGGTGTTCCGCTACCCCCCGCAGCCCAGCCTGGATTACATCAAGCGCGTGGTGGGCGTGCCTGGGGACGAGGTGGCTTACCTGAACAAGCGCCTGACGGTCAATGGGCAGCCCGTGCCCACGCAGGATCTGCCCGATTACCTGGAAGACAGCAGCCTGCGCTACTTCAAGCAGTTTGAGGAGCAGTTGGGCGAGCACCGCCACCAGGCCATCAACAACCCTGAAGTGCCTGCCTTTGTGCAAGGGGTGAGCAAGTTCGACCACCGCGACCAATGCCGCTACAGTGTCGAAGGGGTGGTCTGCAAAGTGCCCGAGGGCCACTATTTCATGATGGGCGACAACCGCGATAATTCGCTCGATTCGCGCTATTGGGGATTTGTCCCGGAGGGCAACATCGTGGGCAAGGCTTTTTTTGTCTGGATGAATTTCGGCAACCTCAAGCGCATCGGTTCGTTCAACTGACGGCCGCACTGCAGCGGCCCTGTTCCAAAGAGGGGGTGACACATGCAAGCACAACGTACCACCAGCCGCGCACGCCAGCGGGGGCTGTCGTTCATCGGGGTGGTCTTCATCGGCCTGCTGGCCGTGGCGGCTTTTGCCATTGGCGGGCAGTCGGTACCGATTTTTCTGGAATACCAGGCCATCACAAAAGCGGCCACCAAGGCGGCGCGTGAGAGTTCTACCGTGCCAGAGGTGCGTGCCGCATTTGATCGCGCTGCTGCCATCGATACCATCAACTCCATTTCCGGCAAGGATCTGGAAGTGACCAAGCGCGGCGACAAAGTCGTCGTGTCCTTCAAGTATTCGCGTGAAATCGCCTTGGCAGGGCCGGCCTATTTGGTCTACCGCTTTGAAAAATCGGTCAACTAGGTGTCCCCTCCTGCGCTAGCATCGCTGCAGTCCCGGCTGCAGCACCAGTTTTCCGACCTATCCCTGCTGCAGCGGGCCGTCACGCACCGCAGCTTCAGCGCCGAGCACAACGAGCGGCTGGAGTTCCTGGGCGACTCGGTGCTCAACCTGGCGGTTTCCACGCTGCTGTACCGCCGCCTGCAGGCGCAAAGCGAAGGCGATCTCTCGCGCGTACGTGCCAACCTGGTCAAGGAAGGCACGCTGCACCAGTTGGCCAAGGGCCTGCGGCTGGACCAGGTGCTGCGCCTGGGCGAGGGCGAGGCCCGCTCCGGCGGGCACCAGCGCCCTTCCATCCTGGCCGATGCGCTGGAGGCGGTGATTGGCGCCGTGTACCTGGATGCAGGCTTTGCCGCAGCCGAGGCGCTGGTGCTGCGCCTGTTCGAGCCGGTGGAAATCAACCCGCAGATGCAAGCCGCCGCCAAGGATGCCAAAACGGCATTGCAGGAGTGGCTTCAGGGTCGCAAAATGCAGTTGCCCCAGTACCGCGTGGTGGGCACCGTGGGCGTAGCCCACCGGCAGACCTTTGAGGTCGAATGCGCCATTGCCGAGCTGGCGCTGGCGCAGCGCGGCTCGGGCGCCTCGCGCAGGGCGGCAGAGCAGTCTGCCGCAGCGGCCATGTTGGCCACATTGAAAGCACCAAGACCATGAACCAAGATGCTACAAAAAATGTAGCTACCGACGCCCAGCAGACGGTCGCTCAGACCGCTGATGATCTGGATGCAATGCTCGCCGCCGCAAGGCCTGGGGGGCAGGCCGCCGTGGCACCTGCGGCCGATGCGCCGGGTGGCGCGGCGCAGCGCTGCGGCCTGATTGCCATCGTGGGCAAGCCCAATGTGGGCAAGTCCACGCTGCTCAACGCGCTGGTGGGGCAGAAGATCAGCATCACCTCGCGCAAGGCCCAGACCACGCGCCACCGCATCACCGGCATCCGCTCTGTGGGCGCCAGCCAGTTCGTGTTTGTCGATACGCCCGGTTTCCAGACCAAGCACAGCACAGCGCTGAACAAGTCACTCAACAAGACGGTCATGGGTGCCATCAGCGATGTGGACCTGATCCTCTTCGTGGTGGAGGCGGGCAACTTCACGCTGCAGGATGCCAAGGTGCTGTCGCTCTTCAAGCCGGGCATTCCCACGCTGCTCATTGCCAACAAGCTCGACACCGTGCACCGCCGGGCCGAAATCGCCCCCTGGCTGCGCGACATGCAGGAGCGCCACCCCTTCGCCGAGTTCGTGCCCATGTCGGCCAAGAGCCGCGGCGACATCGAGCGGCTCTACGCTATTTGCGAGAAGTACCTGCCCGAGCAAGCCTGGTGGTATGCCGAGGACGAACTGACCGACCGCAGCGAAAAATTCTTGGCTTCTGAAACCGTGCGCGAAAAGCTCTTTCGCTTCACGGGCGACGAGCTGCCCTATACCTCCACCGTCGTCATCGACAAATTCGAGGAAGAAAAGAGCAAGCAGCACAAGCGCCTGGTGCGCATTGCCGCCACCCTGGTGGTGGAGCGCGACAGCCACAAGGCCATGGTGATTGGCGACAAGGGCGAGCGCCTCAAGCGCATCGGTACCGAGGCGCGCCAGGAACTGGAAAAACTCCTGGACGCCAAGGTCTTCCTGGAGCTGTGGGTCAAGGTGCGCTCGGGCTGGGCCGATGACGAGGCGCGCGTGCGCTCGTTCGGGTATGAGTGAGGGGCACCCCCCTGTGGCGCTTCGCGCCTTCCCCCCGCTCTCGCATCGCTGCGCGCTGCGGGCAGGGGGACGCTCCCGGCGCGGCGGGGCGGCCCTTGCGCGGGAGCGCTGGTTTGGGGCGGGCTCCAGCGCCTATTTATAGGGTGCTATTGCGGCAGATTTGATAGTATTTTCATGCCCCAGCAACGTGTCACCCACGAGCCGGCCTACGTGCTGCACCGCTACGACTGGAGCGAATCGAGCCTGATCCTGGAGGTGTTCACCCGCCACCGCGGGCGCACCGCGCTGGTGGCCAAGGGTGCCAAAAGGCCCAGCTCGAACTTCCGCCCGGTGCTGCTGCCCCTGCAGCCCTTGCACCTGAGCTGGACGCAGGGCGCCTCGGACGTTGCCGAGATCCACACCCTCAAAGGCGCGGAGTGGGTGGGCGGCCACACCATGCCCACGGGCGAGGCGCTGCTGTCGGGCCTGTACCTCAACGAACTGCTCATGCGCCTGCTGGCACGCGACGACGCGCACAGCCTGCTGTTCGACCACTATGCCGCCGTGGTGCGCGTGCTGGCCACCGAGCACGGTGAAGTGCTCGAACCCTTGTTGCGCAGCTTTGAACTGCTGCTGCTGCGCGAGGTGGGCCTGCTGCCCGCGCTGGACGTGCAGACCCTGGCCCTGGCCCCGCTGGAGCCCCAGGGCCGCTACGCCCTGGTGGCCGAGGCAGGCCTGCGCGCCGTGCCCGCGGCCGAACGCGCCAGCCTGTCGGGTGCGCAGTGGCTGCAATTGCATGCTGCCCTGCAGGATGGCGAGCCTTTCACCACGCTGCTGCGCGAGTGCGCCGCCGTGGCCGGAGAACTCAAACCGCAACTGCGCGGGCTGTTGCAATACCATTGCGGCCACCCGGTGCTGCGCACGCGCCAGTTCATGATGGACCTGCAATCGCTATGACCTCTTCCCCCTACCCTCGCACCGCGCTGTCGGTCAACGTCAACAAGGTGGCGCTGGTGCGCAACACGCGGCACCTGGGCATTCCCAGCGTCACGCGCGCGGCGCTGCTGTGCCTGCAGGCGGGCGCGCAGGGCATTACCGTGCACCCCCGGCCTGATGCGCGCCACATCCGGCCCCACGACGTGCACGAACTGGCCGAACTGCTGCAGGCCTGGCCCGAGCGCGAATACAACATCGAAGGCAACCCGTCGCAGAACCTGATGGACTTCATCCGCCGCGTGCGCCCCCAGCAGGCCACCTTTGTGCCCGACAGCGAAGACCAGTTCACCAGCGACCACGGCTGGAGTTTTCCGCAAGACGCCGCCCGGCTGGCGCCCCTGATCGCCGAATGCCACGACCTGGGCGTGCGCGTGAGCCTGTTCATGGACCCGGTGCCCTCGCAAATGGCCCAGGCCCGTGCCGTGGGGGCCGACCGCATCGAGCTCTACACCGAACCCTATGCCGCAGCCTGGGGCACCGAGCGCCAGGCCGAAGTGCTGCAGACCTACCGCGCCGCAGCCCAGGCCGCGCTGGACGCCGGGCTCGGTGTGAACGCGGGGCACGACCTCAACCGCGACAACCTCACGGACTTTCTGCGCGGCGTGCCCGGTGTGCTGGAAGTGTCCATCGGCCACGCGCTCATTGCGGATGCGCTGGAGCTGGGCTACGCCGACACCGTGCGCGCCTACCAAGCCTGCATCGATGCAGTGTGCTCCTGATTTTGTAGCTACTGGCGCTTGCTGCATAAGTGCTAGAGGCATATTTCATTCAAAACCATGATTTACGGTATCGGCACCGACATCTGCGACGTGCGCCGCATCCGTACGAGCCTGGAGCGCCATGGCGACCGCTTTGCGCACAAGGTGCTCAGCGATGCCGAACTCGCCATCTGGCGCGAGCGCAGCCAGCGCTGGAGCGAGCGCGGCGTGCGCTACCTGGCCACGCGCTTTTCCGCCAAGGAGGCCTTCAGCAAGGCCATAGGCCTGGGGATGCACATGCCCATGACCTGGCGCCACTGCGAGGTCGGCGCGCTGCCCAGCGGCCAGCCCGTCATCGTGCTGCACGGGGACTTGCGCCAGTGGTTCGAGGCCCGGTCGCTGCGGGCGCACCTGAGCGTGACCGACGAATCCGACTATGCTGCCAGTTTTTGTGTGGTCGAATTGGCATCTGGCGCCCATGAAACAAGCGTAAGCAGCTATCAAAAAAATAGCAAAATGACTGGAAAAAACGCATGACTGAACACTCCCCCCTGATCCTTGACGTGGCGGGCACCGCGCTCAGCGCCGACGACCGCAGGCGCCTGGCCCACCCGCTCACGGGCGGCGTGGTCCTGTTCACACGCAACTGGCACAGCCGTGCGCAGTTGCTGGAGCTCACCAGCGCCATCAAGGCGGTGCGCGAAGACCTGCTCATCTGTGTGGACCACGAAGGCGGCCGCGTGCAGCGCTTTCGCACCGACGGCTTTACCCAGCTGCCGCCCATGCGTGCCCTGGGCGCGCTGTGGATGCAGGACGGCAAGGGCTGCCCAGGCAGCGGCGCGATGGCGGCCACCAATGCGGCCACGGCGGCGGGCTATGTGCTGGCCAGCGAACTGCGTGCCTGCGGCGTGGACTTTTCCTTCACGCCCGTGCTGGACCTCGACTGGGGTGGCAGCAGCGTGATTGGCGACCGTGCCTTCCATGCCGACCCGCGCGTCGTCGCGCTGCTGGCCAAGAGCCTGGCGCATGGCCTGCTGCAGGCGGGCATGGCGCACTGCGGCAAGCATTTTCCGGGGCATGGTTTTGTGCGTGCCGATTCGCACACCGACATTCCCGTGGACCGGCGCAGCCTCAAGGCCATCCTGCAGGACGACGCCGCGCCCTACGCCTGGCTGCGCGGCACGCTCACCGCCGTCATGCCCGCGCATGTGGTCTACCCCAAGGTGGACGGCCGCCCTGCGGGCTTTTCGCGCAAGTGGCTGCAAGACATCCTGCGCACGCGCCTGGGGTTTGACGGCGCCATCGTCAGCGACGACCTCAGCATGGAAGGCGCCCGCCGTATTGATGGCCAGCTTGCCAGTCATACTGAGGCCGCCGTGGCTGCGCTGCAGGCGGGTTGCGATCTGGTGCTGTTGTGCAACCAGAGCCTGGGCGATGGGCGGGCGGTGGACGCCATGCTCGACGGCCTGGCACACGCGCAGGCCCTGGGCCGCTGGCAGCCCAGCCCCGAGAGCGAAAACCGCCGCCAGGCCCTGCTGCCCCAGACCCTGCCGCTGGCCTGGGACGACCTCATGTTCCACAGCGCCTACCTGCAGGCCCTGGAACTGCTGCCGTGACGGTGGGCGGTCTGGCGCATTTTGCCTAGGGCGTGTCATCATTCAATTCCTCCACGCGAATTGAATGATGACACGCCCCAGGCCCGGGCGGTTTTCACAGCCCGCCGCTGCGCTGCTCCACGGTGTCCATCTGCATTTCGAAGCTGAAGAAGCGGTCGCGCCCCTGGGCCTTGGCGGCATACAGCGCCTGGTCGGCGCGCATGAGCATGCTCTCGGCGCTGGTGGCTTCGTCGGGCACGCAGGTGGTGATGCCGCCCGAGAGTGTGACCACGCCCGCCACGGGCGACGCAGGGTGTGCAATGGCCAGGTTGCGCAGTGTCTGCCCCAGCGCCCGTGCAAAGGTCATGGCGCCGGAGCGGGGCGTGCCCGGCAGGATGAGGGCAAATTCCTCGCCGCCGTAGCGTGCTGCGGTATCGCGCGGGCGCATGCACACCTCGCGCAGCAAACGGGCCACCTGCTGCAGGCAGGCGTCGCCCTGCACATGGCCCAGGCTGTCGTTGTAGTTCTTGAAGTGGTCCAGGTCGCACAGCATCAGGGTCAGCGGCTGCCGCTCGCGCCGTGTGGTCAGGATTTCGCTGTGCAGCCGCTGGTCAAAACCCCGGCGGTTGACCAGGCCGGTCAGGGCATCGACCTCCACCATGGCATTGAGCCGCTGGTTGGCCAAGTGCAGTTCGTCAGACAGTGCCACCAGGCGGCGCCGCATGTCCAGCAGGCGGCGCATGGCGCGCAGCTTGGCCACCAGCACGATGGGCTTGACCGGCTTGGTCAGGTAGTCGTCGCCCCCGGCCTCGATGCCGCGCCAGACGTCCAACTCGTTGTCCAGGCCCGAGAGGAAGATGATGGGCGTCCAGTCGCCGGGTTCGGCAATGCGCATTTGCTGGGCCAGCCAGTAGCCGTCCTTGCCGGGCAGGCAGATGTCCAGCAGCACCAGGTCTGGCCTTTGCTTGGTGAAAAGACGCAGGGCGGTCTCGCCGTCACGCGCCTCCAGCAACTGAGAAATGCCCGCATGCCGCAGTTCGCCAATCAGCGCAGCGCGCATGGATTCCTGGTCCTCGACCACCAGCACACTGAAGGGCTGGGCTGCATCGGCAGGGGGCAGGGTGGTGGGCCAGGACATGGAGACACTGTGCCAGATCAGCCCTCGCGCCGCAATGCCGGGAACAGGATCACATCGCGGATGCTCTGGCTGTCGGTCAACAGCATCATCAGGCGGTCGATGCCGATGCCGCAGCCGCCTGCGGGCGGCATGCCGTATTCGAGCGCACGCACGAAGTCGTGGTCGAAGTACATGGCCTCGTCGTCGCCGCCGTCCTTGGCGGCCACCTGGGCATGGAAGCGTGCGGCCTGGTCCTCGGCGTCGTTCAGCTCGGAGAAGCCGTTGCCGAATTCGCGGCCCGTGATGTAGAGCTCGAAACGCTCGGTGACCTCCGGGCGCGTGTCGTTGGCGCGGGCCAGGGGCGAGATCTCGGTCGGGTGCTCCATGATGAAGGTGGGCTGCCAGAGCTTGTCTTCCACCGTTTCCTCGAAGTACAGCACCTGCAGGCTGGCCAGGCTGCGGGTGGAGAGCTTGTTCTTCTCCTCGCTCATGCCCAGCTTCTTGAGGGCGCTGATGAGCCAGGCGGCATCGTCCACATGGGCGCCGGCCTCGGTGTACTGGAAGATGGCTTCGCGGATGGTCAGGCGCGCGAAGGGCTGGGCCAGATCCACCTCGCGGCCCTGGTAGGTCAGCTGCAGCGTTCCGGCGGCCTTCAGGGCCGCGTCGCGCACGAGCTGCTCGGTAAAGCCCATGAGATCCTGGTAGTTCCAGTAGGCCGCATAGAACTCCATCATCGTGAACTCGGGGTTGTGGCGCACCGAGATGCCTTCGTTGCGGAAGTTGCGGTTGATTTCGAACACGCGCTCGAAGCCGCCCACCAGCAGGCGCTTCAAGTACAGCTCGGGCGCGATGCGCAGGTACATCTCCTGCTCCAGCGCGTTGTGGTGCGTGACAAACGGCTTGGCGTTGGCGCCGCCCGGTATGGGGTGCAGCATGGGCGTTTCCACTTCCAGGAAGCCGTGCTGCACCATGAAGTCGCGGATGCCGCTGACCGCCTTGCTGCGCGCCACGAAGCGCTGGCGCGCGGCTTCGTCGGTCATCAGGTCCACGTAGCGCTGGCGGTACTTCATCTCCTGGTCGTGGATGCCGTGGAATTTGTCCGGCATGGGGCGCAGGCTCTTGGTCAGCAGCCGCAGGCGATCGACCTTGATCGACAGCTCCCCCGTCTTGGTCTTGAACAGCGTGCCTTCGGCACCCAGGATGTCGCCCAGGTCCCAATGCTTGAAAGCGGCATACAGTTCTTCGCCCAGCGCATCGCGCGTGACGTAGAGCTGGATGCGGCCGCTGGCGTCCTGCACCGTGGCAAAGCTGGCCTTGCCCATCACGCGCTTGAGCATCATGCGCCCGGCCACGCTCACGGGGGCGGGCTGCGCCTCCAGCGCCTGTGCGTCCAGCACACCGTACTGCTGCTGCAGGGCAGCGGCATGGTGCTGGGGCTTGAAGTCGTTGGGGAAAGCCACGCCTTGGCCCTGGGCCTGGGCTTCACGCAGGGCGCGTAGTTTTTCGCGCCGCTCGGCGATGAGCTGGTTTTCGTCCTGGGGTGCGGGGGCAGTGTGCTGTTCAGACATAGGAGCCGTCGGTGCGTGGCGTGAAAAGGGTGGCCAATGCGGCCAAACCTGCGATTTTAAGGTGGTGGCGCGCCTCAGTGTGGCGGCGCGGCGCCCTGTCGGCCCAGCAGGGCCAGCGCTGTGCGGGCAATGATGCGCAGGTCCAGCCACAGGCTGCGCTGCGCCACATAGTCGCAGGCATGGCGCAGCTTGATGGGCAGGATCTCCTCCACATAGGTGCGCTCGGGGTCGGCACTGCGCGCCAGCAGTGTGCTTTCGTCGCGGAAGGCGAGCGACGCCAGGTCGGTGATGCCGGGGCGCACGCTCAGCACCGTGGCGCGCTGATCGGCCGGGTACAGCGCCACGTAGCGCGGCACCTCCGGGCGCGGGCCGACCATGCTCATCTCGCCGCGCAGCACGTTCAGCAGCTGCGGCAGCTCGTCCAGCTTGCTGCGGCGCAGCCAGTGGCCCGCGCGGGTGATGCGAGGGTCTTGCCCCACGGTGATCTGCAGCCCTGCGGCCTCGGCGTTCACCTGCATGGTGCGGAACTTGAGGATGGCAAAGGGCCGGCCACCGCGCCCTACACGCTGTTGGCGGAACAGCACCGGCCCCGGCGAATCGAGCCGCACCCACAGGGCCACGGCCAGCAGCAGCGGGCACAGCAGCACCAGGGCGAGCAGGGACAAAGCGATGTCGAACAGGCGCTTGGCCATCAGCCCAGCACCTCCTGCAGCGCGGCGATCACGCGGTTCTGGTCGCAGTCCTGCATGGCCGTGAACAGCGGTAGGCTCAGCATGGCCTGGTAGGCCGCATCGGCCTGCGGAAACTGCTCTGCGCGCAGCTGGTAGCGGTCGCGCCAGTAGGGGTGGCGGTGCAGCGGCATGTAGTGCACGCTGGTGCCAATGCCGCGGTCCGACAGGGCCTGGATCAGCGCGTCGCGCCCCAGGCGTGCGCCCGGCGCCAGGCGCACCACATAGAGGTGCCAGGCGTGCACATCGCCCGCAGGGGCGGTGGCAGGCAGCACCAGGGGCAGGCCCGCCAGTTGGGCGTGGTAGCGCTGTGCCAGGGTTTCGCGCCGCTGCACGAACTGCGGCAGGCGCTGCAGCTGCACCAGGCCCAGGGCGGCGGCGGTGTCGGTCAGGTTGTACTTGAAGCCGGGGGCCACCACCTCGTAGTACCAGGCGGGCGTCTTGGAGGTGAAGCGGTCGAAGGCGTCGCGGCTCATGCCGTGCAGGCGCATCACGCGCATGCGCTCGGCCAGCTTGGGGTCGCGCGTCACCGCCATGCCGCCCTCGCCGGTGGTGATGGTCTTGTTGGCGTAGAAGCTGAACACCGCCACGTCAGATGCCAACTGGCCCACGAGCTGGCCCTGCCAGGTGCTGGGCAGGGCGTGTGCGGCATCTTCCACCACCTTGAGGCCATGCTCGCGCGCGATGGCCAGGATGGTGTCCATGTCGCAGGCCAGGCCCCCGTAGTGCACCGGCATGATGGCCTTGGTCCGTGGGGTGATGGCAGCGCGAATCTTCTCGGGGTCGATGTTCAGCGTCACCGGATCCACGTCCACCAGCACGGGGTCGGCACCCAGGTAGCGCACCACCTCCACGGTGGCGGTGAAGGTCAGTGTGGGCGCGATCACCTCGTCGCCTGGGCCGATCCCCAGGGCTTCCAGCGCCAGGTGCAGGCCTGCGGTGGCGGAGTTGACGGCAATGCTCTGCAGCCCCTTGCCGCCCAGGTAGTCGGTGAAGGCCTGCTCGAAGGCGCGGGCCTTGGGGCCGGTGGTGACCCAGCCCGAGCGCAAGGCCTCGGTGACGGCGGCGATTTCGGCATCGCCGATGTCGGGGCGGGCGAAGGGCAGGAAGGGAAGTGCGGTGTCGGGCATGGTGAGGGTTCAGGGGGTGCCACGGCCGATGGCGTGGTATTCAAGGCCCAGGGCGCGCATGTCGGCGGGCTCGAAGAGGTTGCGGCCATCGAAGAGGACCGGCTGGCGCAGCGTGGCGGTCAAGTGGGCGAAGTCGGGGCTGCGGAACTCCTTCCACTCGGTCACGATGACCAGCGCGTCCGCCCCTTCGAGCACGGCCTCGGACCGGTCCAGCAGGTGCAGGCCGGGCCGCGTGCCCAGCACCGCACGCGCCTGTGCCAGCGCCACCGGGTCGTAGGCGGCGACCTCGGCGCCCCGGGCCAGCAGGCGCTCGATGATGGTCAGGCTGGGTGCCTCGCGCATGTCGTCTGTGCCCGGCTTGAAGGCCAGGCCCCACAGGGCAAAACGCCGCCCGCGCAGGTCCGGCCCGAAGCGGGCCACGATCTTGTCCACCAGCACCTGTTTCTGGCGCTCGTTCACGGCCTGCACGGCCTGCAGGATGCTCAGCTCCTGCCCGGCCTCGCGTGCCGTGTGCACCAGGGCCTTCACATCCTTGGGAAAGCACGATCCGCCGTAGCCCGTGCCCGCGTAGAGAAAATGCGTGCCGATGCGCGGGTCGGTGCCGATGCCGGTGCGCACCTGCTCAATGTCGGCGCCCAGTTTCTCGGCCAGTAGGGCCAGCTCGTTCATGAAGCTGATGCGCGTGGCCAGCATGGCGTTGGCGGCGTACTTGGTGAATTCGGCGCTGCGCACGTCCATCACGATCAGGCGATCGCGGTTGCGCATGAAGGGGGCGTAGAGCTGGTGCAGGGTTTGCGCCGCCTGGGGGTCGTCGGCGCCCACGACCACGCGGTCCGGGCGCATGAAGTCCTGCACGGCCGAGCCTTCCTTGAGGAACTCGGGGTTGGACGCCACCGAGAACGCCAGCTCCGGCAGGCCTCGTGCCTGCAGTACCTGTGCAACAAGCGCGCGCACGCGGTCCGCCGTGCCCACGGGCACCGTGCTCTTGTCGACGATGAGCCGGGGCTCCTGCATGCGTTCGGCAATGGCGCGTGCGGCGGCAAGCACATGCTGCAGGTCGGCCGAGCCGTCTTCGCCCGCAGGCGTGCCCACGGCGATGAACTGAACATAGCCATGGGCCACGGCATGGTCCACGTCGCCCGTGAAGGCCAGCCGCCCGCCACGCGTGCTGCGCAGCACGATATCGAGCAGGCCGGGCTCGTGGATGGGCAGCTCGCCGCGCAACAGGGTGGCAATGCGCCCGGGGTCGTGGTCCAGGCAGACCACCTGGTTGCCCATCTCCGCGAGGCAGGCGCCCGTCACCAGGCCCACGTATCCGGTTCCGACGACGGTGATTTTCATGGGGCAGCGTTCACAAGGGTTTGACCGCCCAGGTCAGGCGGTGTGTGCGTAAAAAGGGCGCCAGGCGTGCGGCGGGGGCGATCAGCGCCGCTGGCAGGCGCCGCGCGAGGGGCGGCGCCAGGGTGAGCCGCAGCGAGCGCAGCCTGGCGTTGGGGAACAGCGTGCGCAGCTCGGCGGGCGGGACTTTGCGCACATCGGGATTGTGCGGGTTGTTCACCACAAAGTCATAGACCAGCACGCCGCCGCCCGGCGCCACCCAGCGCCACAGCGTGCGCGCGAACTGTTGGCGGTAGCCGGGGTCGAGCAGCGAGCTGAACACGGTGAAGGCCAGCACGGCCTGCTGGCTGGCGTCCGCCACGGGCGCCGCGCAGGCGTCGCCTTCGATGAGCTGCACGCCGCCCGGCAGCACGGCGCGCGCGGCAGCAGCGCGTTCGGGCAGCAACTCGATGCCGGTCAACTGCGCGGGCGTGGCGCCCAGGCGCAGCAGGTCCAGCAGGTTGCCGCCGCTGCCGCAGCCCACTTCGAGCAGGGGGCGATCGGCCAGGCTGGCCCAGCCATGGGTGCGCCACAGGCGGCCAAGGGCGTGCAGGCGCTCCTGCTGCGCCTGCAGGGCGGCCGCGTTGGCGTACAGGCTGTAGCGCTGTGCGTCGGCGCTGCTGTCGCGCCGCGCGTAGCGTGCCTGCACGGCCTGGGTCTCGGGTGTGCTCATCGCGTGATCCTCGCAAAACGCTGCGCTGGCGTGCGCTTGCGCAGCACGTCCCACAAGCCTTGCCAGGTGCCCCAGCCGTAGCCCAGGTGGAAGGCCGCGATCACGGCGGGCAGGCGCGGCAGCAGGTGCCAGGCCCCAGCGGTGCGTGCCGCCGCCATGCTCGCCAGCGCCAGGTAGGCGCCATACAGCGCCAGCAGCGCTGCGGCGGGCCAGGGCGTCCAGGGCAGCAGCAGGGCGCTCACGAGGAGCGCGGCAACGAACAGCGCGGGCACCAGTTGGCGCAGCGAGCCCGGCTGCCCGTGCTTGCGCACCACGAAGGGGCGCCAGTAGCCGTACTGCTGCTGTTGGGCGTAGAGGTGGCGCAGCGATCCGCGCGGGTGGTAGACCGAGCGGATCGTGCCGCTCTGCCAGATGCGGCCGCCGCCCCGGCGCAGGCGCAGGTTGTGCTCGTCGTCCTGGTTGCGCACCAGCGCCTCGTCGAACAGGCCGAAGCGCGCGAACGCCTCGCGCCGCCAGCAGCCCAGGTACACGGTGTCGACTGCGCCTTCGTAGTCCTGGTCGCGCGAGCGCGCGCCGCCCACCACCCAGCGGCACTGGAAGGCCGCCGCGATGGCCGCGCCCATGGGGCCGGTGCCTTGCGCGACCCAGGGGCCGCCCACGTTGTCGGCGCCGCTGCGCTCCAGCGCCTCGATGCAGCGCGCCAAGTAGTCGGGCGCGAACTGGGTGTGGATGTCGAGCCGGGCGATCACCTCGCCCTGGGCGCGTGCGATGCAGGCATTGAGTCCGGTGGAGACGATGCGGCCGGGGTTGTCCACCAGCACCAGCCGCCCGTCGCGCGCGCAGCGCTCCTGCAGGCGCTCGCGCGTGCCGTCGTCGCTCAGGCCGTCGGCGATCAGCACTTCCATGCGCCAGCCCTCGGGCAACTGCTGGCGCAGCACCGAGTCGCAAAAGGCGTCGATGAAGGCGGCCTCGTTGCGGCACGGGGCGATCACGCTGAGCAGGCGGGGGGCGGGGGTGGTCATGGCAGAAGCTCCCGGTACAGCCGGTCCATGCGGTCCATCTGCGCCTTGCGGTCGCCGTCCAGCGCGATGCGTTCGGCATTGCGTTCGCCGGCCTGGCGCGCCTGTGCGTCGTCGCGGGCCAGCCGCTGCAGCACCTGGGCCAGCGCTGGTGCATCGCCCACGGGCACCAGCAGTTCGGGGGTGATCCACTGCCGGTTGGCGGGCAGGTCGCTGGCCACCACGGCCAGTCCACAGGCCATGCTCTCCAGCATGGCCACGGAGGTGGCGTCGCTGGCGGGCACGGTGACCGAGATCTTGCAGCGCGCCAGTACGGCGGCCATGCCCGCATCGTCCAGGCGGCCATGGAAGGCCACGCTGTGCGCCAGTCCCAGCGCCTGCACTTGGGCGCGCAGCGCGGGTTCGAGCGTGCCGCCGCCCAGCAGGTGCAGGTGCAGCGGTGCGCCGGGCAGCTGTTGGCGCAGCAGCGCGAAGGCGTCAATCAGTGTGGCGATCTGGTAGTTGGGCTCCCAGGCGCGCAGGCTCACGATGTGCAGGCCGTCCTTGTGTTCCCAGGGCGCGGGGGCGAAGCGCGCGCGGTCCACGCCCCAGTGGATCTCGTGCACCGGTGCGCGCGGGCGGTACTGCCGCGCGGCTTCGACCAGGCTGGCCGAGTCCCCGGTGATGAGGTCGGCACGGCGCAGGATCCAGCCCGTGAGCCAGCGCATCCAGGGGCGGGTATGCGGCGTGACGAGCAGGTCGCTGCCCCAGGCCGTCATCACCAGCGGGTGGCGGTTGCAGCGTGCGGCCAGGTAGCCGTAGGAGGTGAGGTAGTGCGCATGCACGATATCTGGCGCCAGTTCGCGCACATGGCGCTGGGCGTCGGCCACGCGCAGCAGCCAGTCGGTTTGGCGCCGCACGGGTGCCAGGATGCGCTGCTCCACGCCATCGAGCGGCTCGGGCCGCGCGGTGACGAGGGAGACGCGCCAGCCGCGCGCGCGCATCTCCAGCGCCCAGCGCCGCGTGTGGGGGCTGTTGGCGTCGCCCAGCAGGCACAGGTGGGGTGGCGTGTCAGCCATGTCCGGGCTCCGTGCGGGGCAGCTCGCCAGCCCAGGCGGCGTAATGGGGCGCCAGTTCGGGGTGCTGCGCCAGCAACTGGGCGTCTTTGGCGCGCACATCGCCAATGGCGCACGCGGGCGAGCCTGCGACGATGGCAAAGTCTGGCACTTCGCCGCGCACGCGCGAGTGGGCGCACACCACCACGCCCTTGCCGATGCGGCTGCCCGCCTCGACCACGCTGTGCGGGCCGATGAAGCTGTAGGCGCCGATCTCGATGGGCGCACGCACATAGCCGGGCACCTCGCCTTGGTGGCTGGCGTAGGCGCGGCCGAGCAGCCGGATGCTGCGGTGCGAGCTGTGCGTGACGATGCTGACGAAGTTGGTGATCTGCACCCCCTCGGCGATGCGTAGCCCGGCCGTGGCGTCGAGGAAGTTGAACTGGCCGATGAATACATGGTCGGCAAGATCGAGGCCCTGCTCGCCCTCGATACAGGTGCTGGGCGCGATGCGCGTGTGCGGCAGGGTTTGGCCTGCACGGCCTTGCTCGCCGAACACCATGCGGTAGAAAAGCTGCCGCCAGAGCCAGCGGCGCCAGCGGTTAAGCAGGGGTCTCATGGGGAATGTCGCTCCAGGACGCGAGGGCCCGGAAATAGTAGAGGAAGTACGCTGCCATGGCCGCAGACACCCCCCAGGCAGCGCCCTGCAGGCCGCCCCAGGCCATGCCTGCGCACAGCCCCAGGAAAAAAGCCAGTTGCCCTACCAGCGAGAGCCGCAGCGCCCAGGGCTGTGCACGCCAGGCCAGCGTGACCACCGACAGCGGCGATGCAATGAAATGCAGGCCGATGTAGAGCGCCAGGCCGCGTGCCAGCGCCCCGGTGTCGCTCCACTGCACGCCAAAGGCCCATGCGAACAGGCCCGGCCCCCACAGCAGCAGTGCGGCGGCCAGGGGGGCGGCAAGCAAGGCCAGCGTGAGCATGGTGCGGCGCACCAGCGCACGCGCCTCGTTGGCGCTGCGTGCGTGCACCAACTGCGGGTACAGCGCCTGCGACAGCGCGCCCCCCAGCAGCGTGGCGGGCGCCTTGAGGTAGCGCAGCGCCAGGGCCCAGAAACCCGCCGCTGCATCGCCTGCCCAAGCGGCGATCAGCAGCAGGGTCAGCGTGTCCTGCAGTGCACCCGCAAAGGCGTGGGGCGTGTTGTACAGCGGGAAGTCGCGGTGCTGCGCTGCCATGGCCTGCAGGCGGCGCAGCGGCTGGTGCAGCAGGCGCAGCCAGCCCCCGTGCGGTGCGGGCCGGGCCAGCAGCCAGCTTGCTGCCAGACCTGCCAGCACGGGGCCTAGCCACAGCCCCCACAGCCCCAGCTGGAGCAGCCCCAGCAGCACCTGCAGCACCGCGCCGCCGCCTTGCTGCACCAGGCGCGCCGCCGCCAGCAGCCCAAAGCGGTGCCCGCGTGTGGCCCACAGGCCCAGCCATTGCACGCTGCCTGCGGCCAGCACGGCCAGCGGCAGCAGCCAGGCCTGCTGCAGCCCTTGCCACCACCACAGCGCCAGGCCCACGGGACCAGCCAGTGCCGTGGCCACCATGGCGATGCGGGCACACAGTGCCATCAGCAGTGCGGCCCGCCGGGGCCGGGGTTCCAGCGGAAGGGCAAAGTCGTAGCGCGCGCAGGCCACCACCGCAAGGTTGCTGGCCACTGCCCACAGCAGGGCAAACTGGCCGAAATCCGCAGGCGTGTACAGGCGCGTGAGCACAGGCCCCAGCAGCAGCGGCAGTGCATGCGCCAGCACGCTGCCCGACAGCAGTGTGAGCGTGGCCTTCAGCATTGCGGACCTCATGCTTGCAGGGGCAGGGGCTGGTAGCCGGGCACCAGGCCATGCAGCAGGGTTTTGATGCTTGCGTTGTCATCGGCCTGGGCGGCACTTTCCAGGCGTTCCAGCCATGGCTGCAGCGCCTGCCAGGGCAGGTGCTCCTCGCGTGCGCACAGGATGCGTGGGTGCGCGGTCGGCAGGGGGTTGTCGGCGATGAGCAGTTCCTCATAGAGCTTTTCGCCGGGGCGCAAGCCGGTGAACTCGATGGCGATGTCGCCTTGCGGGTGCGCTGCGTCGCGCACGGTCAGGCCGGACAGCGTGACCATGCGCTGCGCCAGATCGACGATGCGCACGGGTTCGCCCATGTCCAGCAGGAACACATCGCCGCCTTCGGCCAGTGCGCCTGCCTGCAGCACCAGTTGGGCGGCTTCGGGGATGGTCATGAAGTAGCGCGTGACTTCGGGGTGCGTGACGGTGACCGGGCCACCGTGCGCGATCTGCTGCCGGAACAGCGGGATGACGCTGCCGCTGGAGCCCAGCACGTTGCCAAAGCGCACCATGGAAAAGCGCGTGGGGCATTGCCATGCGTTGGTGCCTGCAATGGCTGGGCCGAAGGGGGGCAGGGGGCTTGCCGCCACGGCCTGCAGAATCAGCTCGGCCACGCGCTTGCTGGCACCCATGACGTTGGTGGGCCGCACGGCTTTGTCGGTGGAGATGAGCACGAAATGCCGCGCGCCATGCTGCAGGGCCATCTGCACCATGGTGAGGGTGCCGAACACGTTGTTGAGCACGCCTTCGCCCGCGTTGGCTTCCACCATGGGCACATGTTTGTAGGCGGCAGCGTGGTACACAAGGCCAGGGCGGTACTGCGCGCCAATGTGCTGCATGCGCTGCGCATCGCACGCGCTGGCCAGCAAGGGCACGAGCTCGCAGTGGTGTGCGCCCTGGTCGCGCAGGGTTTGCAGCTCGTGGTGGATGGCGTAGAGCGCGTATTCGCTGTGCTCCACCAGCAGCAGTTGCGCGGGGCCTTCGTGCACGATCTGGCGGCACAGCTCGCTGCCGATGCTGCCTCCGGCCCCAGTCACCAGCACCACCTGGCCTGCAAGCGCAGGGCCCAGCAGGCCGGGCAGCGGCGCCACGGGTTCGCGGCCGATGAGGTCTTCCAGCCCCAGGTCCTGGAAATCGGCCACCGTCACGCGACCGCTGGCCAGGTCCGACAGGCCCGGCAGCGTGCGGATGCGCAGCGGCAACTGGTGCAGTCCTTGCAGAATGGCGCGGCGGCGCTGGCGCGGTGCGCTGGGCATGGCCAGCAGCATGTCGGTGACGCCCAGGCGCTGCACCAGGTCGGGCAGGGTGTGTGTGCCATACACGCGCACGCCGTTGATGCTGCGGCCCACCTTGATCGGGTCGTCGTCCACGAAACCGACCAGTTCGTACTGGCGCATGCCCGTCAGGCCGGCGGCTGTTTGCGCGCCTGCGCTGCCCGCGCCATAGATCAGCAGATGGCGCGGCGCCTCGCCCGGCTGGCCGGCCAGCCAAAGCCAGCCCAGTGCGCGGCTGGCGCCCACCAGCAGCAGGAAGATCAGCGGTTGCAGAATGCCCACGCTGCGCGGCACCCCCTCCCACTGGGCCAGCAGCAAGATGGCCAGCAGCAGTGCGCCATACCAGGCGACCGCCCTGCCCGTGGTGATGAGGGCGCGGATGCCCGTGTAGCGGAAGATGGCGCGGTACAGCCCCAGGTTCACAAAGATGGGAAACGCCAGCAGCGGCCCCAGGGCATAGGCCAGCCACTGCAGCCCTTCGGGGCGGTGCAGCGTTTCCAGCCGCAGCGTGAAGGCCAGCCACATGGCCAGCAGGCCCATGCCTGCGTCCAGCGCGACCACGACCGAGCGCTTGGCGTTGCGGGGCCACAGCAGGATGCGCGCGGGCAGGGTGCTGGACATGGGCTATGCCTGCGCAATGCCCGTGCGGTCGAGCACGTCTGCCACGAGCTCCAGCCGCACCAGCGGGTTGTCCAGCTGCATGAGCTGTTGTTTGAGCGCCAAAGGCACGGGCAGCAGCTCGCACCAGCGGTTGGCCACCCAGCCGCAATCACCCAACTGGTCTGCAGTGGGTGGCGGGCTGGCCTGGGGCGCCTGGCGCTCGCGCAGCGAGGCCAGTACCCGCGCCAGCGCGGCGCTGGCCACCATCAGGTGGGGAGGGACTGCCGTGGGGTGGTCTGCGGGCAGCAACTGCACATCGGCGACCCACAGGCCATGGGCCAGCACATGGCTGTGCTGGATGCAAAAGCGCTGGGCGCCTTCGCATTCCAGATGGATCAGCGCGGGCTGAGGGCTGTGCAGCTGGGTGATGTGGGCCAGGGTTCCCACGGAATGCAGCTGCTCTTGCGGGGCACCCGCCTTGCGCACTTCGGTGCCGCTGCGCAGGCAGACCACGCCGAAAGGTGCGCCTGCCTGTTGGCATTTGCGCACCATGTCGAGGTAGCGCACCTCGAACACGCGCAGGGAGAGCCTGCCACCGGGCAGAAGCACGGCGGCCAGTGGAAACAGCGGCAGGCTGGTGAGGGTCAGGGGCTGGGACATGAAAACGAAGGGGCTATCATCCCATGCCGCCGTGCGGTCAAGGACGGATTTTCAGCGATGCTCCATCAGATTGTTTCTTTTTTGCTCGACGTGGTGGCAGGCCTGCTGTGCGGCACCTGCCTGCTGCGCATCTACATGCAGTGGCAGCGCATTCCCTTCTCCAACCCCGTAGGGCGCCTGGTGTTTGCGCTGTCCGACTGGCTGGTGCTGCCGCTGCGCCGCGCCATTGTGCCGGTGGGGCGCCTGGATCTGGCCAGCCTGCTTGCGGCACTGCTGGTGGAACTGGTGCAGTACCTGCTGTTGTGGCTGTTGTTTGGCGCGGGGGCGGGCTGGCAATGGCTGCCCTGGCTGGCACTGTTTGGCGTGGTGCGCGTGGCGCTCACCGGCATGGCAGGTTTGCTCATTGCCTATGCCGTGCTCTCGTGGGTGCAGGGCCACGCGCAGTCGCCCGTGTCGGACGTGATTGCGCGCCTGAGCGAGCCCTTGCTGCGGCCCGTGCGCAGGGTGCTGCCGCTGGTGGGCGGGGTGGATCTTTCCCCCTTGGTGGTGTTGGTGCTGTTGCAGGTGGCGCTGATGGTGCTGGGCCACCTGCAGTTTGGCCCGCTGCAATGAATTCACAATAAAAACTGGCCCCAGGGCGCATCCATGGCGCGGTAGTAGCTATTGTTTTTATAGCGGCCATTCCGCCCATGGCGGTGGCCGGGGGCGCGGTTGTCAGGCCACGGCGTCGGCGGGTAGGCGTTGCAGCATGGCCAGGCTGCTGGCGACGGTGTTGCGCAGCTCGCGGCGATCGCAGATCAGATCCACAGCGCCCTTCTGCATCAGGAACTCGGCGCGCTGGAAGCCCTCGGGCAGGGTCACGCGCACGGTGTTTTCGATGACGCGCGGGCCGGCAAAGCCGATCAGTGCCTTGGGCTCGGCAATCACGACGTCGCCCACGAAGGCAAAGCCTGCGCTCACGCCGCCCATGGTCGGGTCGGTCAGCACGCTGATGTAGGGCAGCCCTTTCTTGGCCAGGCGTGTGAGGGCAGCGTTGGTCTTGGCCATCTGCATCAGCGAGAGCAGGCCTTCCTGCATGCGTGCGCCGCCCGTGGCGGTGAAGCAGATGAACGGCACTTTCTGCTCGATGGCGCTTTCCACGCCGCGCACGAAGCGCTCGCCCACCACGCTGCCCATGGAGCCGCCCATGAAGTCGAATTCAAAGCAGGCAACCACCACGTTGATGCTCTTGACCGCGCCGCCCATGACGATGAGCGCGTCCGTCTCGCCGGTGTTTTCCAGGGCTTCCTTCAGGCGCTCGGGGTACTTGCGGCTGTCCTTGAACTTGAGTGCGTCGACCGGGATGACCTCCTGCCCGAGTTCGTAGCGACCTTCCGCATCAAGGAAGGCGTCCAGCCGTGCGCGTGCGCCAATGCGGTGGTGGTGGCTGCACTTGGGGCAGACGTTCTGGTTCTGCTCCAGGTCGGCCTTGTAAAGCACGGTCTCGCAACTGGGGCACTTGATCCACAGGCCCTCGGGCATCTGGCGGCGCACCGTGGGGTCGCTTTGCTGGATTTTGGAGGGAAGCAGTTTTTCAAGCCAACTCATGGTCAGGTCTCCAGTGGATTGTCTGGGTAGCGGGTGCCCCGGCGGTGGGCGCGATTATCAGGGAAATCAGGGGTGGTTCGATGGTGATGACGGGTTGGCTCCCTGCGCCAAGTCGGTGTCATTGTGGCAGGGCCCCTTTGGGCACGGCCTGGACAGACTGCTGCAGGAAGTCAAACACGCGCTTGCGCGAGTCTTGTGTCACGTCTGGGTCGTATTGGTATGTGATGCGTTCGCCGGTGGTGACGGTCGTCTTGGAGAAGCCGTGCTTGTCTTGCGAATCCCATGCGTGGCCTGCCTGCTCATAGACATGCCACTGGACGGGCGCGCCTGCCGCCTTGAGCTTTGGCAGCAACTCCAGGCAGGAGCGCGGGGGCAACTCATTGTCTTTGGCGCCCATCAAAGCCAGAAAAGGCCGATCTGTGTCGGGCTGAAGAATGGTGATGCCTTGAGGGCGGCCTCTGGTGGGGCCAAGCGCGCAAAATCCGTAGATGGACACCGACGCAGAAATACGGGGCGTGTTTGGGCGTAGCGTGTCAGCCACGGTGCTGCTGGCAAGCCAGGTAGCGATCAGTGCGCCTTTGGAGAAACCCAGTACCGCGATGCGCTGAGGTTCCACACCTGGCTGCTGTGTGACAAACGCAACCGCATCCAAGGCATCTTTGACGTAGCGACCGTTGCTGATTTTGGATGGTGAGCCGCAGTCGTTGCCGAGGCCGCGCAAGCTGTCAACGGCCATCACGCCATAGCCTGCTTGCAATGCGGCCTGAGTCCATTCATGGATGTGTTGGGAAATACCGCTGCAGCTTGGCAGTACCAACAGAACCGGGACAGGCGAAGTGCTGGAGGCTGGGACGTGCAAAGTGTTGGCCAGCGCTACTTTGGTCAATTGCCCTGCAGAATCTCTGGAGAAGGAGAGATCCTGGGCTGTGCCCATTTCATCTTTAAGAGAGGAAGGCGAACCGTACTGCGCATGGGCCGCTGGCCATAGCATGCTGGTCAGGATCGCTGTCAAGAGATGAAGCCGAAATGGGGACATGCCGTTTCTCCTTTTTTGCCGCCGAACACAGGCTACCAAAGCGAGGATGCGAAGACGGTAAGCGCCAAGTCCGACTGGATGAGGGGCTTGGCGCTTTGATTCAGGCAGCGTCGAGCGCCTTGCGAACACCGCGCAGGAAGTCGATGGCCACGGGCACGACCTTCTCGTGGGGCTGGTCTTCGAGCAACTGGATGATGCGGCTACCGATGACCACCGCGTCGGCCACCTTGCCGATGGCCTGGGCCGTGGCCGCGTCGCGGATGCCGAAGCCCACGCCCACGGGGATGTGCACATGCTGGCGGATGCGCGGCAGCATGGCCTCGACGGCGGAGGTATCCAGCGCGCCTGAGCCCGTGACGCCCTTGAGCGAGACGTAGTACACGTAGCCGCTGGCCACACGCGCCACTTCCTGCATGCGCTCTTGTGTGCTGGTGGGAGCGAGCAGGAAGATCAGGTCCATGCCATGCGCGCGCAGCTTGGCGGCAAAGTCGGCGCATTCCTCGGGCGGGTAGTCCACGATGAGCACGCCATCGACACCCGCCTCGGCGGCGTCATGCACGAAGGCATCCCGGCCGTGGATCTGGTCGTAGCGCTCCACCGGGTTGGCATAGCCCATCAGCACGACGGGTGTTTCCTTGTTGCGGCTGCGGAACTCGCGCACATGGGCCAGCACCTGGGCCATGCCCACGCCCAGCGCCAGGGCCTTTTCGCCCGCCTTCTGGATGACCGGGCCGTCGGCCATGGGGTCGGAGAAGGGCACGCCCAGTTCGATGATGTCGGCACCGGCCTCGACCATGCCGTGCATGAGTGCGGGCGTGATGTCGGCGAACGGGAAGCCTGCCGTGACGTAGGGGATCAGTGCCTTGCGGCCTTTGGCCTGCAGGGCGGCGAAGGTGGCGGCGATGCGGTTTGGTGTGGTGTTCATGCTGCGGGCCCTCCCTTCACGGTGTGGCCGCGCATGGAGGGGCGGTCGTAGAAATCTTCGCCCGAGAGGTCGGCCACGGTGCCGATGTCCTTGTCGCCCCGGCCCGAGAGGTTGACCAGGATGGACTGGTCGGGGCGCATTTCCTTGGCCAGCTTCATGGCGTAGGCAAAGGCGTGGCTGGATTCGAGCGCGGGAATGATGCCCTCGGTGCGGCACAGGTAGTGGAAGGCGGCCAGCGCTTCGCTGTCGGTGATGCCGACGTACTGCGCGCGGCCGATCTCCTGCAGCCAGGCGTGCTCGGGGCCGACGCCGGGGTAGTCCAGGCCCGCGCTGATGCTGTGCGTCTCGGTGATCTGGCCGTTCTCGTCCTGCAGGATGAAAGTGCGGTTGCCATGCAGCACGCCGCTGGAGCCGCGTTGCAGGCTGGCCGAGTGCTTGCCGCTGTCCAGGCCCTCGCCGGCGGCCTCGACGCCGATCAGGCGCGTCTTCTCGAACGGAATGTAGGGGTAGAAGATGCCCATGGCGTTACTGCCGCCGCCCACGCAGGCGACCACGGCGTCGGGCTGCTCTGCTGCGATCTTCTGCGCGGCCAGCATGGCGGGCATCTGCGTGAGGCATTCCTTGCCGATCACGCTCTGGAAGTCGCGCACCATCATGGGGTAGGGGTGGGGCCCCGCCACGGTGCCGATGATGTAGAAGGTGTCGTCCACGTTGGCCACCCAGTCCCGCATGGCCTCGTTGAGCGCATCCTTCAGCGTCTTGCTGCCCGATTCGACCGGCACCACGGTGGCGCCCAGCAGCTTCATGCGGAACACGTTGGGGCTCTGGCGCTTGACGTCCTCGGAGCCCATGTAGACCACGCATTCCAGGCCGTAGCGTGCGCAGATGGTGGCCGTGGCCACGCCGTGCTGGCCCGCGCCGGTCTCGGCGATGATGCGCTTCTTGCCCATGCGGCGCGCCAGCATGGCCTGGCCGATCACGTTGTTGATCTTGTGCGCGCCGGTGTGGTTCAGGTCTTCGCGCTTGAGGTAGATCTGCGCGCCGCCCATCTCAAAGCTGGTGCGCGCTGCGTGGTACACGGGCGAGGGGCGGCCGACGAAGTGCGCCAGCTCGTAGTTGAATTCGGCAATGAACTCCGGGTCGTGCTGGTAGCGGGCGTAGGCTTCCTGCAGTTCGCGCAGGGCGAAGGTCAGCGTCTCGCTGGCAAAACTGCCGCCGTAGGGGCCGAAATGGCCCGAGGAATCAGGTTGGTCGTACTGGAACATGGGATTGCTTTGCAAGTTGCTCATCGGCCGCACGCACGGCGGCCACGAAGCGTTGGATCTTGCCGACGTCCTTGACGCCCTTGATGGGCTTGCCATCGGGGCCGTCAAGCTCGACGCCGGAACTGACATCAACCGCCAGCGAGAAGCCTCGCGGGCGTACCTGCACGATGCCATCGGTCACGTTTGCAGGCGTGAGTCCACCACTTAAAACGAGGTGAGAGGCGACGCTTGGAGGAAGGAGTGACCAATGGAATGCCTTGCCGCCACCGCCATAGCCTTCGACATGGGCGTCGAGCAGGATGGCCCGGGCGCGGGAGTGAACATGGGCATATTCTACGAGGTCGAAGTCCAGGCCCTGTGCCCCCAGGGGAATGCGCGCGGCGCGCAGGTAGGGGCGGGCGCCACGGCCGCTGGCCTCCCAGCATTCCTCGGCGGTTTCATCTCCATGAAATTGGAGTATTGCGCCCGCCACCATTGCGCTGGCAGCTATCACATTGGGAGCGGTTTCGTTCACGAACAGCAACACGGGCGTGACGAAGGGCGGCAGGCGAGACGCCAGTTGCGCCGCGCGCTCGGGCGTCACGGCGCGCGGGCTGGGGGCGTAGAGCACGAAGCCCACGGCGTCCACGCCAGCGGCGACGGCGGCGTCCACGTCCTGCTCGCGCGTCAGGCCGCAGACCTTGATGCGCGTGCGGGTGGCAGGGAAGGGGGCGGTGGGGGGGATTTGCGGGCTGCTCATGGCAGCGCATCATACGCAGCCGTGCGGCTGGGCAGGCCCCAGGCGGCGTCGTAGACCGGGCCCAGGAAGTACAGGCCGTCGGGTGAGAAGGTGGGCGCGGCCGCGTCGCGCGAGCGCGCCGCCAGCACCTCGGCCATCCAGGAGGCTGGCTTGGCGCCCTGGCCGATGGCCACCAGGCAGCCCATGATGTTGCGGATCATGTGGTGCAGGAAGGCGTTGCCCTCGAACTCGAAGCGCCAGTAGCACGGGCTCCAGTCCTCGTCGGGCTCGGGTTGGGCGGGGCCTTTGCGGGTGATGTCGATGCGGTGCAGGGTCTTGACCGGCGAGAGCGCCTGGCAGGCCGAAGCGCGGAACGAGGTGAAGTCGTGCTCGCCCAGCAGGTGCGCGGCGGCCGCGCGCATGGCGGTGCCATCGAGCGGGCGGAACACCCAGCCCACGCGCCCGGCTTCCACGCTGGGGCGCACGGGGGATTGCAGCAGCACATAGGCATAGCGCCTTGCGGTGGCGCTGGCGCGGGCGTGAAAAGCTTCGGGCACGGACCGTGCCCATTGCACAGCGATGTCGGGCGGCAGGAAGGTGTTGGTGCCGCGCACCCAGGAGAACGGGCAGCGCCGCAGTTCCGTGTCGAAATGCACCACCTGCATGAGACCGTGCACCCCGGCATCGGTGCGGCCTGCGCACAGGGTGCTGACGGGGTGCGTGGCAAACTGCGCCAGCGCGGCCTCCAGACGGTCTTGCACCGTCTGGCCCGAGGGCTGGCTCTGCCATCCCTGGTAGCGCTGGCCGTGGTAGCTGACGCCCAGCGCCATCCGCATGGGGGGTGCGGTGCCTTTCAGCCGAGTTCGGACAGCATCTTCTGCGCCCGTGCCTTCAGGTCGCCGCTGGCTTCGGCAATCACCTCTTCGATCAGCGTGCGTGCGCCGTCGCTGTCGCCAATGGTGTTGAATTCCTGGGCCAGTGCCAGCTTGGTGGCTAGTGGGTCGTCCACCAGATCGCCCGAGGCGGTGGTGGGTTCGTCCGCAGTTGCGCTGGCGGCGGCAGCGGCAGCCGGAGTCTTGAGGTCGAGCGAAATGCTGTCGAGGTCGAATTCCATCAGGCCGGAATCGGAGGGCACATAGGGTTTGGCCGCTGGCTTGTCCAGTTCGGTAGGCTGGGTGTCGATGGCGGGCAGATCCAAGGGGACGTCCAGCGGCACATCCAGTGGGTTGGCCTTTGCAGTTACCGGCATGGACTGCGTGGCAGCAGGGGGCTGCCATGCGGGTGCTGAAGGTGCAGCAGGGCTGTCGTAGTCGGGGATTTCCAGTGGCACCGGAGCACTGTCTTCCAGCACAGGGTGCTGGGCACTCTGTGCGGCGGCAGCAAATGCGCCTGCGGGAGCCGGAGGGGCTTCGGTCAGTGCGTCATCGGGAAGATCCAAATCCAGGTCCAGATCCAGGTCAGGGGGTGCCGTGACGGCTGCAGACGCTGCAGCGACTGCAGATGTTGCTGCAGCCGCGCCTGCAGGGCGGCCACCGGGCTGGTACAGCGCATTGTCGGGATCCAGCGTGCGGCCCAGTTCGGACACGCGGTTCCAGTCGGGGCCCTCGCCCTGGGTCAACTGGTGGATTTCGCTGGCTACCGATTCCAGCGCCTTGCGATCCTGCCGCTTGGCATAGATTTCGGCCAGCTTGGCATGGATGGAGACGCGTGTCGGGTTGTGGCGAACGGCTTCCTTGAGGATTTCTTCGGCCTGCAGGTCGCGGCCGTAGGCGAGGTACACATCGGCCTCAGCCACCGGATCCACGTCACCGCCAGCGTCCAACTGGCTGGGCGAGTAGGCCATGGACGACCCACCGGTAGTGGAGTCGTTGTTGGCGGTGTCCACGCGCTGGCCGCCGCTGGCGCCAAAGAATGAGTCGGGCTGCAGGCGGCTTTCCAGGAAAGAGCTGTCCATGCCGGCACCAGCGCGGCGGCGCTGGATGACACGCCATGCGCCAAAGCCCAGCAGCAGCGCCAGCAGGCCACCCCCAGCCAGGGGGATCATGGGGTCGTTCATCAGCTCGGAGAAGAAGCCGGGCTCTTCTACCGGAGCGGGAGGTGGTACGGGTACCGCAACACGTGGCTTGGCGGGTGCGGAGGCGGGCTCCGAAGCAGGGGCCGCTGCAGGCTCGGAAGCTGCAGCCGCGGGAGCCGAGGCGGCTTCGCTCGCTGGTGCCGCGGGGACTGCCACGGATGCGGGGGCTTCCGTCTGGGAGGCGGTGGGTGCCGAGGGTTCAGGCAATGCGGCGGGAGCTGGTGGCGGCACAGGCACAGCCACCCCAGGGGCACTGGCTGCAGCAGCGGGTGCTGCACCAGCCGCTGCCGATGCGGAGCCGAGCTTGTTCAGCTCGCTGATGTTCTTGGACAGCTCCTCCACACGGGCAGCCGCCTGCTGGGACTGCTTGCGTTTGGCCAGTTCTTCCTCGGAGGCCTTTTGTCCCTTGACGGCGCCCTTGGACAGGGTGAGCTTGTCGGGGGCGGCGCTGGTCGGGCGTTGGTCTTGCACCTGAGCCTGGACAGTGCCGCTGGCAGACCTGCCTGCAGCGCCCACTTCGGCAGAAGGGGCCGCCCCAGCCAGCTTGCGCCGGAAGTCGTTGAAATCGCGGCTCTGCGCAGCCAGGACTTGGCGCGCTTCGCCCTTGGAGATCGCGTTGGCCTGGGCTTGGCTGGGCATTTGCAGCACGGCACCGGAACGAATGCGGTTCACGTTGCCATGGATGAAGGCGTCCGGGTTGGCGCGCAGCATGGCCACCAGCATCTGATCCAGTGACACATCGGCAGGGCGGTTGGCGTTGGCAATGCGTCCTGCGGTATCGCCGGACTTGACCGTCACGCTCTGCTCGCCTGCTGGCGCAGCGGTGCTTGCGGCTGGCGCACTGCGCGCGGGGGATGGGCGCGAGGGTGCAGATTCTGCCGGGCGTGCCGTCGCGGTGACCTCGGGCTTGGCGACCGCTTCCACAGGCGCTTTGCGCAGGGTGGGCGGATCAAACAGCATGGTGTAGCTGCGTGTCAGCCGCCCGGTGTTCCAGTTGGCATCCACCACCAAATCCACAAAGGGCTCACTCACGGGGCGGTCGCTGGTCAGGCGCAGCACGGCAGACCCGTTGGAGCGGCGCTTCAGCTCGATTTGAACCCGGGTCATGACAGGTGAATATTCCATCCCCTGGGCACGGAAGGTTTCAGGGGTGGCAGTGGTTACCCGCAGCGTCTCGGCTTCTGGGGGGGTGACCTGCACCAACTCGATTTCCGCGCGCAGAGGTTCCCCCAAGGAGGACTGAACGGTGATCGGGCCTAGCGCAAGTGCCAGGGCGTTCGTGCTGTACAGACCGAGCGATGTCACTGCGGCCGCCGCCAAGGCAGAATATTTCCAACGATGCATGGTTGCCATCAACTTTTTAGATTTGGTAGCTCGGTGGAGCGGACTGGTATTGGTCATGGTCGTATGCCCGCTGCGCTCCAGCGTCTGAGAATGTGTAAAAGCACCTTAGCAGCAATGTTTTGCACTGACAAGCTCACGTAGTAGCGAAGCTCCGGCCGGACGCTGGAACAGGGGTCAATGCAGCCAAGTGTGTTGTCAGACGACAACGTAGGTAACCGGATGTTTCCTGGGAAAATCAAAAGAAAAAGCGCCGTGAGGCGCTTTTTCAGAGTCCATTTCAGGCATCGAGCAGGATGCGCAGCATGCGGCGCAGGGGCTCGGCAGCGCCCCACAGCAACTGGTCGCCAATGGTGAAGGCGCCTACATATTCCGGCCCCATGGCCAGCTTGCGGATGCGGCCCACCGGAATGGTCAGTGTGCCGGTGGTGGCCACGGGCGTCAGATCCTGTACGGTGGCTTCGCGCGTATTGGGCACGACCTTCACCCACTGGTTGTCTGCAGCAATCAGGGCCTCGATATCGGCCACCGGCACGTCTTTCTTGAGCTTGAAGGTCAGTGCCTGGCTGTGGCAGCGCATGGCACCGATGCGCACGCAAAAGCCGTCCACAGGGATGGCGCTGGTGCCAAAACCTTCGCCCTGGCCCAGGATCTTGTTGGTTTCGGCCATGCCTTTCCACTCTTCGCGGCTCATGCCGTTGCCTAGGTCTTTGTCGATCCAGGGAATCAGCGAACCGCCCAGGGGAACGCCGAAGTTGGCGGTCTCTGCGCTGGTCAGGGCACGCTGCTTGGCGATCACTTTGCGGTCGATTTCCAGGATGGCGCTCTTGGGGTCGTCCAGCAAGGCCTTTACCTCGGCGTTCAGCGTGCCAAACTGGGTCAGCAGTTCGCGCATGTGCTGCGCACCGCCGCCGCTGGCGGCCTGGTAGGTTTGCGTGCTCATCCACTCGACCAGACCCGCCTTGTACAGCGCACCCACGCCCATGAGCATGCAGCTCACGGTGCAGTTGCCGCCGATCCAGTTCTTGCCGCCCTTGGACAGGGCATTTTTGATGACGGGCATGTTGACGGGGTCGAGGATGATGACCGCATCATCCTTCATGCGCAGGGTGGACGCGGCGTCGATCCAGTGGCCGTTCCAGCCTGCAGCGCGCAATTTGGGGAACACCTCGGTGGTGTAGTCGCCGCCCTGGCACGAGATGATGATCTCGCAGCGCTTCAATGCGTCGACGTTGAACGCATCCTGCAGCGTGGTTTCGTTCTTGGCCTGCGCCGGGGCCTTGCCGCCGACATTGCTGGTGGAGAAGAATAGGGGCTCGATCAGGCCAAAATCGCCTTCAGCCTGCATGCGATCCATCAACACCGAGCCGACCATGCCGCGCCAGCCCACCAGACCTACCAACTTGCTCATTTCAACGCCCTTTCAAGTGAATAAACAGTGCCCGACCGGACTGTTCGCCTGGCTCGTCTGGCCAGGAGGGGCGCACGACGAACCAGGGCGGATCAGCCCTTAATGGTCGTGGTTTTGGTGATGGTTGCGCGCGCAGCCAAGCCTGCCGGGGCGGCAGAAGCAATATTCAGAGCGAACGGGCGGGCGGCAAACATTGTGGGGTATTGTAATGCAAGGCAAACAGCGGTGATTTGCGCTGGCATAAGTGCCTGCCAGCAAAAAAGCCAACCGCAGAACAGTTGACTCCAGACTTTTGGGGCAGATAGTGGACGGGTGACTATGTGTCGACCAGCCTTATAAACTTCTGAGCACTGGTGCGGGCTGCTGCGTGTCAAGCACCCAGCAGGCGTCGAGCAAGCACAGTTTGCATGTCGCGGCGGCCGTCCGCAATCAGGTAAATAATGACTTGGTTGCCTGCGACCCGATAAATCACGCGGTAAGGCTTGAAGAATGTCTGGCGATATTCTTTGATGCCGAGACTGACCAGTTCTCTGGGATAGCTTCCGCGTTCCGGGAATTTCGACAGACTCTCAACAACGTTTGTTAATTCATCCAACACGTAGTTGGCGTTGGCGACGCAGTCGAACTCAGAGATGTAGTCGTGGAGGGCTTCCAAGTCTTGCTCCGCACCCTCGGTGAGCAGGACTTCGAACCTGGTGGTAGTGCCTGCCATCAGACAGAGACCTGCTTGCTGCGCAGACGCGCAACGACGTCTGTCACCGGTTTGATCTTGTGTACGGCCACATCCTGATTGCCTAGCGCAAGAATTTTTAGTAAAGCCAGTGTTTCTTGCGTCTCTTCGAACGAAGCCACGTCCTGCAGGACAGCCTTGGCTTCGCCGTTTTGGGTGATGACCATCGGCTCACGCTGCTCAGCGAGGTGCGTCAAAACCTCGGCCGCGTTGGCTTTGAGGTAGCTGATGGGCTTGACTTGAGACGAGTAGCGCATGGCTGTACTTTAGATTGTAGATGGACTAAATGTAGTCTTTTTATGGTCTTTCGACAAGGTGTGGAGAAGGTTTCTGGAGCATTCGTGATCATTCCGCAGGCATATCAGATTCAACCCTGTAACCCATCGCGCGGTAGCCGTGCTGCCGCTTGTCCCACATCCGCAGCAGCGTCGGGTGACCGGTGTCCACGAAGTCGATGATCCGCACAGTCGTCTTGTTGGGGTGCTCGCGGTGCAGGCGCCCCGCGTACTGCTGCAGCGTACCCTTCCAGGACACAGGCATAGCCAACAACAATGTGTCGAGCGGTGGGTGATCGAAACCCTCACCAACCAGTTTGCCGGTAGAAAGAAGAACACGCGGTGCGTTGGGTGGCAGTGCATCCAAGGTAGCGACCAGTGCCGATCGCTGCTTCTTGGACATTCGACCGTGCAAAACGAAAGTTATCGGTTCCAGCCCATTGAGGGTGGCGTTGACCGTGTCGGATACTGGGATCAACAGCCGACTGCGGCAATCGCTGCACTTGATGCGTGGCTTTTCACAAACATCGGCGCGCCACTCATTGGCGCAGGCCGGGGCGTAGCCTGATTTGCCAGAGGTCTTGCCTTTGTCACCGACCGGCATATTGGAGCCACTTGATGATCGGCGTATAGGCGCCACCCGCTGACCGGCGTATTGGAGCCAAGACGTGATCGCCGTAATGGAGCCAGTCGCGGATCGGCGTATTGGAGCCATCGGCCCGGCAACAG
>JACPUE010000006.1 GCA_016192425.1 Burkholderiales bacterium | reverse complement strand
GATCGCCGACATCATCGGCGTGATCGACGGCATCGCCTTCCAGACCAACATCCTGGCGCTCAATGCGGCGGTGGAAGCCGCGCGCGCAGGCGAACAAGGCCGGGGCTTTGCCGTGGTGGCCAGCGAAGTGCGCAGCCTGGCAGGGCGCAGCGCCGAAGCGGCCAAGGAAATCAAGAGCCTGATCACGGCCAGCGTGGAACGCGTGGAACAAGGCAACGTACAAGCCGAAAGGGCAGGCGAGACCATGACCGAAGTGGTCAACGCCATCCGGCGCGTGACGGACATCATGGGGGAAATCAGCGCGGCCAGCAGCGAACAAAGCTCAGGCGTATCACAAGTGGGCGAAGCCGTGACACAGATGGACCAGGCCACGCAGCAGAACGCCGCGCTGGTGGAGCAAATGGCGGCGGCAGCGGGCAGCCTCAGCAGCCAGGCGCGCGAACTGGTCGAAGCCGTTGCGGTATTCCGTGTGGTGCAGGACGGCTCAGGCCATGCCATTGCGGCCCGTGCGGCCCCAGCGACCCGCCCCGTGGCGGCCCCGGCGCCCGCGCCCAGGCCAGCATCGGCCAAGGTGGCCCATTCCCGGCCTGCCGCCAGGACGCCCAGCCTGACGCCGCCGACATCGCCCAAGCCTGCAGCCGCCAAACCTGCCAAAACCGGGGGCGATGACGATTGGGAATCTTTCTGACCTGTGGATCCCCCTGAGGGGGCCATGTCTTGGAAGGGGCGCCTTTGCGGGAATTTAAGGGTCATGTAAAATGAATCTTAATGTTCCGCTGGCCGCGCAGTCTGGATGCTGCCCGGCACCACCCCACCATGACACAGCTCCTACCCCCGCCCATGTCCATTTCTGAAAAGGCGCAGGCCGCCGCACCGCTGCAGGGCTGGCCCATGTTGCGCCTGGGGTTCAGGCCCTTTTACCTGGGAACGGCCCTGCTGGCCTGCCTGTCGGTGCCGGTGTGGGTTGCCCTCTTTTTGGGCCATGCCACGTTGAAACTGGAGATCGCGCCGTTGCTGTGGCACGCGCATGAAATGCTCTTTGGCTTTGCCGCAGGGGTCATCGTGGGCTTTTTGCTCACGGCGGTGAAGGCCTGGACCGGCCTGCCCACGCCGCGCGGCGCCTTGCTGGGCACGCTGGCCTTTGTCTGGCTGGCGGCCCGCGTGGCGGCCGTGGTGGCGCCGTACCCCGTCTATGCCGCACTGGACATGGCCTTGCTGCCCGTGGTGGCGGTGATACTGCTGCGTGTGCTCATCAAGGCGGGCAACAAGCGCAACATTCCGCTCATCTCCCTGCTGGTGCTGATGGCAGCGGCCAACCTGGTGTTCCACCTGTCGGCCCTGGGTGCCATTGACATCCCGGCAGTGGCTGCGCTGTACGCCGGGCTGGCCCTCATCGTGATGGTCGAGTGCGTGATGGCGGGCCGCGTGGTGCCCATGTTCACCAAGAACGTGACGCCGGGCCTGGTCATCAACATCCCGCGCAAGTTTGAATTGGCGCTGCTGGCCGTCACCGCCCTGGCGCTGGCCCTGTGGGTGTTTGCCCCGCCCGGCCCGGTCACCCTGGTGGCCTGCGCCGTGGCCGCCGTGCTGCACGCCGTACGGCTGTGGATGTGGCACCCGTGGGTCACGTTCAAGCGCCCCATCCTGTGGATTCTGCACGCTGCCTACGCCTGGTTGCCCATCGGCTTTGTGCTGCTGGCGCTGGCCCAGGTGGGCTGGGTGAGCTATTCGCTGGCGGTGCATGCGTTTGCAGTGGGCGTAACGGGTGGGCTCATCATCGGCATGGTCACACGCACCGCGCGCGGCCACACCGGGCGGCCGTTGCAGGCCTCGCGCCCCGAGGTGCTGGCCTATGCGCTGGTCATGTGTGCGGCGGTGCTGCGCGTGCTGGTGCCCGCCGTGATGCCCGCCTGGTACACCCAGGCGCTGGCGGTGGCAGCGGGCCTGTGGGCCATGGCTTTTGCGCTCTATCTGGTGGTGTACACCCCCTGGCTCATGCGCACCCGGCTGGACGGCAAGGACGGCTGAGAGGCCCTGCGCTCCGTTTTTTCTTCTTCATCCCTTCTCTTCTCCACTTTGAAAGGTCTCACCATGGGTTCCAGTTCTGTGTCCGAAATCGACGTGCGTACCATCGTTCCGCAGGAACGCCACCTTCAGATTTTTGGCCGCCTCGACGCACTGCGCGCCGGTGAAGCGCTGCAAATCGTGAACGACCATGACCCCGTGCCGCTGCGCCTGCAACTCGAATCGCGCGCTCCGGGCCAGTTCCAGTGGGCCTACCTGCAATCGGGCCCGGACCTGTGGCGCGTGCAGATCAGCAAGCTGGAGACCGCACGCAGCAAGGCAGAGTCCGAGGACTCCTGCTGCTCGGGCGGCGCCTGCTGCGGTTGAATTTCAGTACACCCCCTGTGTCGCTTCGCTCCTTTCCCCCGCTCTCGCATCGCGGTGCGATGCGGGCAGGGGGACGCCACCAGTGCCTGCATGGGGGATTTCTGGCGGCCCTTGCACGGTGGCTGCTGGCTGGGGAGCAGGCCAGAAAGAGGCTTTGCGGGCATTGAGAGGCTGCAAGGATTCAGCGACTCGGAAAGCCTGCATCACAGTCCGAGCGCCAGTTGCGCTGCCTCGGACATCATGGAGCGGTCCCAGGGCGGGGTGAACACCATGTTCACCGTGATCTCGCCCACACGCGGCAGGGCCAGCACCTTGTCGCACACCTCGTCCGCAATCGCCTCGCCCATGCCGCAGCCGGGGGCGGTGAGGGTCATGTCGATCACCACGCGCAGCTTGTCGGGTTCTTCCAGGGGCTCCAGCACGCAGCGGTACACCAGCCCCAGGTCCACGATGTTGACCGGAATCTCCGGGTCGTAGCAGGTGCGCAGCGTTGCCCAGATGAGCGACTCCACGTCTTCGGTTTTTATCTCGGCGGGCATAGGCAGCGGCTGCGGTGCGGTCTTGCCGATGGCGTCGGCATCCGCCCCCTTGAGGCGGGTGAGTTGGCCTTCGACCAGCAGCGTGAACGATCCGCCCAGGGCCTGGGTGATCTGCGCCAGTTGCCCGGTCTGCAGTTCGATGGGCGCGCCGCTGGGGATGGCCTCGACCACCACGGTGCGGCGCACCAGCACGTCTTCGCGGGGGCGGCGGTTCATGGCTGCTGCTCCGGTGGCACGGCGGCGGAGTCTGCCGCATCGTTGGCATGGTCTGTCAGGGCATGCATCAGCGCGTGCCAGCCCAGCAGCGCGCATTTGATGCGGCTGGGGTAACGGCGCACGCCGCTCAGGCTGACCAGCTTGCCCAGCAGGGCTTCATCGGGCTCCTGCGTGCCGGTGAGCACGGCGCGGAAATGCTGCTGCAACTGCTGGGCGGCGGCCAGGTCGCGGCCCTTGACAGCCTCGGTCATCATCGAGCTGGACGCCATGCAGATGGCGCAGCCCTGGCCGCTGAAGCGGATGTCCTGCACGCGGCCGTCCTGTACCTGCAGCTCCACGGCCACCTGGTCGCCACAGCTGGGATTCGTGCCCTCGGCCTGGTGCGTGGGGTGGGCCAGGTGGCCGAAGTTGCGCGGCGCGCGCTTGTGCTCCAGCACCAATTCCTGGTACAGGTCGTTCTCGGCGGAGCTCATCGCAACACCTCCAGCGCATGGGCCACGGCGGCAACGAGGCGCTCGACCTCGTCGGGCGTGTTGTAGGCGGCGAACGAGGCGCGTGTGCTCGGCCCCAGGCCCAGGTGGTCCATCAGCGGCTGGGCGCAGTGGTGGCCGGTGCGCACGGCGATGCCACGGGCGTCCAGCAGGGTGCCGATGTCGTGCGGGTGCCCCTGCGCGGCCACAAAAGACACCAGCGCCGATTGCGTGGCGTGCGGCGCCAGCACGGTAATGCCAGGGATGCGCGCCAGGCCCTGCAGCGCCTGCGCGCGCAGGGCGTGCACATGGGTGGCAATGGCGTCGCGCCCCACGCGCGCGATGAAGCGCACGGCGGCGGCCAGGCCCACGGCGCCCGCCACATTGGGGGTGCCGCCTTCGAGCCGCGCGGGCAGTTCGGCGTAGTCGGCGCTGTCCCAGCGCACCTGGGCCACCATGTCGCCGCCCAGGCGCAGAGGCTCCAAACGCTCCAGCGCGCTGCGCCGCCCCACCAGCACGCCAATGCCCATGGGGCCGAGCATCTTGTGTCCGGAAAAGGCCAGGAAGTCGCAGTCGATTCTCCCCAGCGCGGGCATGGCGTGGGCGGCGGCCTGGGCGGCGTCGAGCACGGTGAGTGCCCCGGCCTGCGCAGCCATCCGCAGCAAGTCTTCATACGGCGGGCGTTCGCCGGTGGCGTTGGCGCTGGCGGTCAGGGCCAGCACGCGGGTGCGCGGCGACAGCAGCGCCTGCAGGTCGGCCGCGTGCAGGCGGCCCTGGGCGTCGGGGCGCAGGACGCGCAGCACGGCGCCGCTCCGGCGCGCGGCCTGTTGCCAGGGCAGCAGGTTGGCGTGGTGCTCCAGGCCGCTGACGATGAGCTCGTCGCCCGCGCGCAGCCAGGCTTGCTGGGGCCCACCGGCCCACAGGCCGTGCGCCACCAGGTTCAGCGACTCGGTGGTGCCGCTGGTGAAGACCAGTTCGTGCTCGGCCGTGGTGCCAACAAACTGCTTGAGCGTGGCGCGTGCGGCCTCGAAGTCGTCCGTGGCCATCTGGCTCAGGGTGTGCACGCCACGGTGGATGTTGGCGCGGTGCCGGGTTTCAAAGTCTTGCAGCGCGTGCAGCACCTCCAGCGGCATGGCCGTGGTGGCGGCGTTGTCCAGGTAGGCCAGCGGCGCGCCGTGGATGGCCTGCTGCAGCAGCGGAAACTGGGCGCGCAGTTCCTCGGAGCCGGGCGTGAGCGTGGGTGTACGCAAGAGTTGGGCAGGGGTGTCAAGCAACATGGGGAACCTCCGCTTGTAGTTCGCGCGCCAGGGCTTGTGCCAGCACGCCGCTCTCCAGCCACTGGGCCAGGGCCTGGGCGCCGTCGCCCGTGTCCAGCGCGCGTTCCAGCACGGCGCGGGCCATGCCTTCGGTGATGAGGGCGCGGGCCTGCGCGTCGTCCAGGCCGCGCTGCAGGGCGTAGAACAGCGCGTCTTCGGGCAGGCGGCCCCAGGTGGCGCCGTGGGCGGCCTGCACCTGGTCGTGCAAGATTTCCAGGTGCGGGCGCAGCACCATGCGCGGCTGGCCGCCCAGCGCCACGCCGTTCAGGCGCTGGCGCACCTGGGCCTCGTGCGCGCCGGGGGCGATGCGGCTGTGGGCGTTGGCCACCACGCGCTCGCGGCCAGCGGCCAGGGCCAGCACTTCGGTGTGGGCGCGGGTGTGGGCGGCGTCCAGCCTGGTATGTACCTGCTGCTCCAGCACCTGGCCCGCGGGCAGCAGCAAGGCGGCGGTGTGCGCCTGGGCGCTGGGGGCTTGCAGCTGCAGCGTGGTGCGCTGCAGGTGGTAGCTGGCCCCTGTGGCCACCAGGGCTTGGGTGTAGTGCGCGCCCTGGGCCAGCCGGGCATGCACGTGCTGGGCCATGCGGTCACTCGATTGCGGCTGGGCCAGGCGCAGGTGCTGCAGCTGCGCGCCTTCAGCGAGGTGGATGTGGGTGTGCAGGTTTTGCACCAGGGCGTGGCCGCAGGTGCTGGGGGTGCGCTCGTGGGTTTCGATGAGCACGCAGCGCACACCGGCTTCCAAGTCCAGCACCAAGAGGGGCGCCTCCACCGTGTCGCGCGGCTGGTGGCGCAGGTGCAGCCAGACGGTATCGCAATCCGCAGCAGCCTTGCCCGGCGGCGTGTGGATGCGCAGGCGCAGGCCCTGGCGGCACAGTGCGCGGTGTGCCCAGGCAAAGGCGCTGGCATCGTCATCACCAGGGTTGGGCAGCCCAGCGAACAGGGTGCTGCGCTGGGTGGGGTCGAGCGCGTCGAGCCAGCGCGCATCCACCCCAGCGGCGGCTGATGGCCCCACGGGCTGCAGCAGCCAGCCGGAGCCGGACAGGGTGGGCGCCGCGCAGGCCGGGGCGTCGGCGTCGGGGCCGATCCAGTCGTCCAGCGCGGGCGGCGGGAGGTGGCGGAAGTGTTCGCTGCGCCGCCCAATCCAGCCCTGCGTGTGCAGGTGGTGGCGGGCGGCCAGGCGGTCGGCAAGGGCGCTGTCCATGGTTCAGGCCTCCACAGGTTGCGCGGTTATGGTCTGGGCCTGGTGGCCAAAGCCGGTGCGGGCAATCTCGCGTGCCAGCTCCAGGCCGCCGCTTTGGGCGATGCAGCCCTGGTCCAGGCGCAGCACGGCGTCGGGCTCCAATTGCTCGATGAGCTGCAGGTAGTGCGAGACGACGATGAAAGCCGTGCCCTGCGCGCGCAGGTGCTGCACCAGGGCCAGCACGGCGCGCACGCCGTCCACGTCCAGGCCGGAGTCGATTTCATCCAGCAGCGCCAGGCGCGGGCGCAGCAGGGCCAGTTGCAGCAGTTCGTTGCGTTTGCGCTCGCCGCCGGAAAAGCCTTCGTTGACCGGGCGGCCCAGCAGGGACTCGGGCAGGCCCAGACGCTGGGCGCTGGCGCGCGCGTCGGCCAGGAAGTCGAAGGCGTCTTGCGGCGGCTGGCCCTGGGCCTGGCGCTGGGCGTTGAGCGCGGTGCGGATGAAGAGGTTGTTCTTCACGCCCGGCACGTCGGGCGGCGCTTGGAACGAGACAAACAGACCCTGGCGCGCGCGTTCGTGGGCAGGCAAGGTGAGCAGGTCGGTGCCGCCCAGCAGCGCCTGGCCGCTGGCCACGCGGTAGGCCGGGTGCCCGGCCAGCGCCATGCCCAGCGTGCTCTTGCCGCTGCCGTTGGCGCCCATCAGCACCACCAGCGAACCGGCGGGCACATCCAGGTGCACCGAGCGCAGCACTGTGCGCTCGCCCACATCGACGCGCAGGTCTTGAATCTGCAGCAGGGGGGTGGAGGGGGTCATGGGGATGTCCTTTCTATGATTTTGATAGCTGCTCGCGCTTGCTGGATAAGCGCTGAAGGCTGTTTTTGCTTGTATATCTGTGGCGTCAGCCCACCGCGCCTTCCAGCGACACCGCCAGCAGTGCCTTGGCCTCCAGGGCAAATTCCATGGGCAGTTCTTCCAGCACAGCCTGGCAGAAGCCGCCCACGATCAGCGCCGTGGCCTCTTGCGGGTCGATGCCGCGTTGCTGGCAATAGAACAGCCGCTCTTCGGAGATGCGCGTGGTGGTGGCTTCGTGCTCCACCACGGCGTCGCCGCGCGCGCTGTCGATGTAGGGGAAGGTGTGCGCGCCGCAGTCCGGGCCGATGAGCAGCGAGTCGCACTGCGTGTGGTTGCGCGCCTGCGCTGCGCCCGCGTTCACGCGCACCAGGCCGCGGTAGCTTTGCTGCGCCCGTCCGGCGCTGATGCCCTTGGAGACGATACGGCTCGTGGTGCGCTGGCCCAGGTGGATCATCTTGGTGCCGGTGTCGGCCTGCTGGAAGTGGTTGGACACGGCGATGGAGTGGAACTCGCCACGCGAGTCGTCGCCCTGAAGCACCACGCTGGGGTATTTCCAGGTAATGGCCGAGCCGGTTTCGATCTGCGTCCAGGCGATGCGCGAACGCTGGCCCGCCGCCAGACCGCGCTTGGTGACGAAGTTGTAGATGCCGCCGCGCCCCTGCGTGTCGCCAGGGTACCAGTTTTGCACGGTGGAGTATTTGATGAAGGCATCGTCATGCGCCACCAGTTCCACCACCGCCGCGTGCAGCTGGTGCTCGTCGCGCTGCGGGGCGGTGCAACCCTCCAGATAGCTGACCTCGCTGCCCGGCTCTGCAATGATGAGCGTGCGCTCGAACTGCCCGGTGTTGCGCGCGTTGATGCGAAAGTACGACGACAGCTCCATCGGGCACTTCACCCCGGCCGGGATGTAGACAAAGGATCCATCGGAGAACACCGCCGAGTTGAGCGCGGCGTAGAAGTTGTCGCCCACCGGCACCACGCTGCCCAGGTAGCGCTCGATCAGCTCCGGGTGGTGCTCCACGGCGTGCGAGAAGGAACAGAAGATCACGCCCACCTCGGCAAGCTGCTCGCGGAAGGTGGTGCCCACGGACACCGAATCGAACACCGCATCCACCGCCACCCCGGCCAGGCGTGCGCGCTCGTGCAGGGGCACGCCCAGCTTTTCGTAGGTTTCCAGCAGTTGGGGGTCCACCTCGTCCAGGCTTTTGGGCGCGTTCTTCAACGACTTGGGCGCCGAGTAGTACGACAGCGCCTGAAAGTCCACCGGCTCCATGCGCAGCTGCGCCCAGTCGGGCAGCGCCATGCTGCGCCAGCGCTCGAATGCGGCCAGGCGCCATTGCAGCAAAAAGGCGGGCTCGCGCTTCTTGCGCGAGATGGCGCGGATGGTGTCTTCATGAAGGCCCGGCGGCAGGCTGTCGGATTCGATGTCGGTGGTGAAGCCGTGCGGGTAGGGCGTGTGCAAGGCCTGCTGCAGCGCCGCATCCTGCACACGGGCGGGGGCGGTTTCGGTGGGGGCGGGCATGGAAGTAGTGGGGGAAGTGATTTAAATGTACATAGCGTATGTATCTTTCTGTGATCCTGCAAATCCAGGCGGTGCTTGTCCGCACCTGTGCCATGGGCATGGGTGCTGTTGCAGGTGACTGGCAAGCGCGGCTTTCTGCCCGCAGGCCATGCACAAGCCGGTCGAATTGGAGACAATGCGCTGGCATTCCTGCCCAACCGACCCGTCCCCGATGTCCATGCCCGCCGCACGCAAACGACAGTGGCTTCTTGCGCTGCTGGTGTTTGGGTGCGGGTTGCTGCTGGCGGCGTTCTGGTTGCGCCATTCGGCACAGCAGCAGGAGGCCAGTGCCCGCGCGCTGGCGGCAGACCTGGCGGCAGACCATGCCCAGTCGCTTCAGCGCGGCATAGAGCGCGCGCTGTCTGCCACCTATGCCATTGCCGCGCTGGTACGCCAGGGGCATGGGTACCTCCATGATTTTGAAGGCGTTGCCACGCAGATGCTGCCGTTTTACCCTGGCATTGCGGCCTTGGGCTTGTCGCCCGGCGGTGTCATCTGCTGCGTGGTGCCGCGGGCGGCCAACGAAAAGAGCATTGGCTTCAACCAGTTGGAAGACAGTGCCCAGAACACGGAAGCCCGCCGCGCCCGTGATACGGGCCAGCTCACGCTGGCCGGGCCTTTGCAACTGGCGCAGGGGGGCATGGGGGTGGTGGGGCGCTTGCCCATTTTCTTGGGCCAGGGGACGGATGCACAGGTGTTCTGGGGCTTCAGCTATGCCACGCTGCGCTTTCCGCAGGCCCTGGAATCGGCCCGGCTGGAGCTGCTGCGCGAGCGCGGCTATGCCTACGAACTGTGGCGCAACAACCCCGAAACCGGCGAACGCCAGCGCATCGAGGCCTGGAAGCCTGAGGCCTTGAAAGACCCCGTCGGGCGTAACCTGGAGCTGCCCAACGGAGCCTGGACCCTGAGCCTGGCCCCCGTAGGCGGCTGGGTGCACCGTAGTGGCTTGTGGCTGGAGGGCCTGGTGGGCGCGGTGTTCAGCGCCTTGCTTGCCTACCTGGCGTGGTTGCTCTACGCCATGCGCCTGCACGACCTGGAGCTGGAGGCCCTGGTGGATCAGCGCACCAGCGAAATCCTGGTTGCGCAGCGCCACCTGGAGGCGACGATCAACGCCATCCCCGACCTGATGTTTGAAGTGGGGCTCGATGGGCGCTACTACAGCACCCATTCCCCGCGTGAGGAACTGCTCGCCCGCCCCAGCAACCAACTGCTGGGCCGCACCGTGCACGACGTGATGCCCAAGGCCCAGGCCGACCGGGTCTTGCAGGCCTTGCAGGAGGCCCATGCGCAGGGCTGGTCGGTGGGGGCGCAGATTTGCCTGCCGCTGGAAATAGGCGAGCGCTGGTTCGAGCTGTCCGTGGCGCGCAAGGCCCAGGCGGAAGGCGAAGCTCCGCGCTTTGTGGTCATCTCGCGCGATGTGACCGACAACAAGCTGGCCGAGGAAAAGGTGCGCCAGCTTGCCCATTACGACGCCCTGACCGGGCTGCCCAACCGCAGCCTGCTGGCCGACCGCTGCCATCAGGCGCTGGGCGCCGCGCAGCGCCAGGGGCAGTGCGTGGCCCTGGTGTTTCTGGACCTGGACCATTTCAAGAACATCAACGATGCGCTGGGCCACCGCGTGGGCGATGCGCTGCTGTGCGCCGTGGCCCAGCGCTTTGCAGGCTTGCTGCGCGAGCAGGACACCATCGCGCGCCTGGGCGGGGACGAGTTCATCCTGGTGCTGCCCGACACCGACGCCGTGGGCGCCGCCCATGTGGCCGAAAAGCTCCTGCGCGCCGCAGAGCAGCCTTTCGACATCGACGCCCACGAGCTGGTCATCACGCCCAGCATGGGCATTGCCGTGTATCCGCAGGACGGGCAGGACTTTGACGCCCTGTCGCGCTGCGCCGATGCGGCCATGTACCACGCCAAGCAAAGCGGGCGCAACCACTACCGCTTTTTCACGGCGGAAATGCAGGCCCGCTCGGACCGCAGCCTGCTGCTGGAAAACGCCCTGCGCCGCGCGCTGGAGCGCAACCAGCTTTACCTGCACTACCAGCCGCAGGTGTGCGTGGCCAGCGGCGCCATACTGGGGGCCGAAGCCTTGCTGCGCTGGGAGCACCCCGAACTGGGCCGCGTCTCGCCTGCAGAGTTCATCCCCGTGGCCGAGTCCAGCGGCATGATCCTGCCGATTGGCGACTGGGTGCTGCAGACCGCCACGCGCCAGTTGCGCGAATGGATGGACCAGGGCCATGCGCTGACCATGGCCGTGAATCTGTCGCTGGCCCAGTTCCGCCAGGCCGACTTTCCGCAGCGCATCGGCCAGATCCTTCAGGAAGCCGGCCTGCCCGCACACTGCCTGGAGCTGGAGCTGACCGAAGGCGTGGCCATGACCGACCCGGCCCTGGCCATCGACACCATGGACCGCCTGCACCAGCACGGGGTGCTGCTGTCCATCGACGACTTCGGCACGGGCTATTCCTCGCTCAACCACCTCAAGAAGTTCAAGGTCTACAAGCTCAAGATCGACCAGTCCTTTGTGCGCGACATTGCCGACGACCCGGACGACCGGGGCATCGTCAGCGCCATCATCTCCATGGCCCAGGGCCTGGACATGCGCACCATCGCCGAAGGGGTGGAGACGGCAGAGCAACTGGCCTTTCTGCAGGACCACGGTTGCCTGGAAGTGCAGGGCTACCTGTTCGGGCGCCCCATGTCGGCGCACGCCTTCGGCGCCTTGCTGCAGGCCGGGCCCTTGCCGGTGCCTGCTGCGGCCTGAGCTTTCAGGCTTTGAGCGGGCTGTGCGTGCGCACCGGCAGCAGGGCGCGGCTGCCGATCCAGCAGCCCGTTCCAGTCCTGTGCGGCGATGTCCTGCACCGTAGGGTGCATGCGGGTGATAATGCCCGTTTCAGCCATGTTTGCCCCCATGCCCCGTGTCTGGCGCAGGTGGGGCCTGGTGTTTGATGGGTGCGGCCCTGTGGGTCGCTTGGCATTCCATGACGTTTTCCCTTTGCATTGCGCAGCTCAATTTTGTGGTGGGTGACCTGGGCGGCAACGTGCGCCGCATTGTGGACGCGGCGCACGAGGCCCACGCCGCAGGCGCGCGCCTTCTGCTTACGCCCGAACTGGCGCTGTGCGGCTATGCCGCCGAAGACCTGTTCTTGCGCCCCGCTTTTCTGTCGGCCTGTGATGATGCCGTGAAAGCCGTGGCGCGCGAGACGGCGGGCCTGAAAGACCTGGCCATCGTGCTGGGGCATCCGCAGCGCTGCCACCCGCAAGCCCCCGCGTTCAGCACCTGCCTGAACGCCGCCAGCGTGCTGCGCAACGGCCAGATCGAGCAGACCTACGCCAAGCGCGAGCTGCCCAACTACCAGGTGTTTGACGAGCGCCGCTACTTCGTGCCCGGCCACAGCCCCTGCGTGTTTGAGGTGCAGGGCCTGCGCGTGGGCCTGCTCATCTGCGAGGACGCCTGGCACGCAGGCCCGGCGCGCGACTGCGCCGCTGCCGGTGCGCAGATGCTGGCGGTCATCAACGCTTCGCCCTTCCACCGCGGCAAGGGGGCCGAGCGCGAGGCCACCATGCGCGCCAGGGTGCAGGAAACGGGCCTGCCGCTGGTCTATGCCCACCTGGTGGGCGGGCAGGATGAGGTGGTGTTCGAGGGGCGCTCCTTTGCGCTGGGTGCGGATGGCACCGTCTGCGCCCGAGCCCCGGCTTTTGAAGAAAATGTGGTTTTTGCGCAGGTAGATACTGCGCAAGCAGCTATCAAAATAGTAGCAAACGTGGCCCCCGAGCAAAGCCCCGAGGCCGAGCTGTGGGATGCGCTGGTGCTGGGCGTGCGCGACTATGTGCGCAAGAACGGCTTTCCGGGCGTGCTGCTGGGGCTGTCGGGCGGCATCGATTCGGCGCTGGTGCTGGCCCTTGCGGTGGATGCGCTGGGCGCCGCCAAGGTGCGCACGGTGATGATGCCTTCGCCCTACACGGCCGACATCAGCTGGATCGACGCCCGCGAGATGGCGCAGCGCCTGGGTGTGCAGTACGACGAGATCGCCATCGCGCCGCAGTTCGAGGCCTTCAAGGCCGCGCTGGCGCCGCACTTTGCGGGCCGGGCCGAGGACACGACCGAGGAAAACCTGCAGGCACGCATCCGCGGCACGCTGCTGATGGCGCTGTCCAACAAGTTTGGCGCCGTGGTGCTGACCACAGGCAACAAGAGCGAGCTGGCCACGGGCTACTGCACGCTCTACGGCGACATGGCAGGGGGCTTTGCGCCCATCAAGGACGTGGCCAAGACCCAGGTGTTTGCGCTGGCGCGCTGGCGCAATGCGCACGACCCCTATGGCACGGGCGCCAACCCCATCCCCGAGCGCATCATCACGCGCCCGCCCAGCGCCGAGCTGCGCCCCGACCAGAAAGACCAGGACAGCCTGCCGCCCTACGAGGTGCTGGACGCCATCGTCGCGCGCTACATGGAGAATGACGAGCCCATCGAGCACATCATTGCCGCCGGTTTTCAGCGTGCCGACGTCGAGAGGGTCACGCGCCTGATCAAGCTCAACGAGTACAAACGCCGCCAGGCGCCTGTGGGTGTCCGGGTCACGCGGCGCAGCTTTGGCAAGGACTGGCGCTATCCCATCACCAGCCAGTTCCGCGCCTGAGAACCTCTTTACCGCCGGACGCGCCCCGCCTATATTCTTTTGTCATCTCTGAGGAGTTCCCACCATGAAAATGATCACGGCCATCATCAAACCCTTCAAGCTCGAAGAAGTGCGCGAGGCCCTGGCCGACTGCGGCGTCACAGGCCTGACGGTTACCGAGGTCAAGGGCTTTGGCCGCCAGAAGGGCCACACCGAGCTGTACCGCGGCGCAGAGTACGTGGTGGACTTCCTGCCCAAGGTGAAGGTGGAGGTGGTCGTCAAATCCGAGGATCTGGACCGCTGCGTGGACGCCATCGTCAACGTGGCGCGCACGGGCAAGATCGGCGACGGCAAGATCTTCATCACCCCCGTCGAGCGCGTGGTGCGCATCCGCACCGGCGATCTGGATGAGTCGGCGATTTGATCGGTGATCTGAGCCGCTGATCAGATCACCGAGCGCAGCGCAGGCCCGGCGCCTGCGCCCGGGGCGGCCTGCACCAGGCGCTCCAGCAAGGGGGCGGGCTGCACGTCGGTGTCCACCAGATCCATCTGCCAGGGCCCCATGAAGCCCTGGGCCACGCTGCCTTGCAGGAAGGCCAGCAGACCATCGTAGTAGCCCGCCACGTTGAGCAGGCCGATGGGCTTGCCGTGGTAGCCGAGCTGGCGCCAGGTCCAGACTTCGAACAACTCTTCAAAGGTGCCAATCCCCCCCGGCAGCGCCAGGAAGGCACCGCTGCGCTCGGCCATCAGTGCCTTGCGCTCGTGCATGGTCTGCACGATGTGCAGCTCGTCGCAGGCGTGGTTGGCAAATTCGCGGTCCACGAGCGACTGGGGGATCACCCCCACCACGCGCCCGCCGGCCACCGCAGTAGCCTGTGCCACCAGGCCCATCAGGCCGCCACTGCCGCCGCCGTACACCAGTTGTCCGCCGTGGCTGCCAATCCATTGGCCGACGGCGCGCGCTGCATCGGCATACAAGGCTTGGGTGCCGGGGCGCGAGCCGCAGTACACGCACAGCGAAAAAGCCGGTTCAGCCATGGCGGGATTCCTGTCCAGAGGCGGCGGGCTTGGAGTCGATCAGCCTTGTCCCCGCCAGGGCGTCATGCCAGAACTGGTGTTGCGGATGCAATCGGCTCAATAGCGCCCAGACCAGGATCCAGCCGATCACCAGCACTGCGATTTCACCCACCGGCAGCCCGAAAGGCGCCACCGCCAGCAAGGGCGGCAAGAACCACAGCCAGCTCAGCACATAGCGCAGCAAGGCGCGCGGCTGGCTGACGGGGGCGCCGCTGTGATCCACCACGCGGATGTGCCATGTTTTCATGGCCAGGGTCTGGCCTTTGGACCAGAACCACACAAAGTAAATGCCAAACACCACAAACAAAAAGGCCTGCAGGGCATGGCGGTTGTCCAGTGCGTGGCGCGTCTGGCTCAGCGTGCCGAACAGATAGCCTGCGATGAAGACTACGCCGAACATCAGCATTCCTTCATACAGCCAGCAGGCCATGCGGCGGCCCAGGCTGGGCGTGGGCGCCAGAGGGGTGGCCAGGGTGCGGGGCGGGGCGGTGGGGTGGGTGCTGGGGGTGCCTTGTGGCATGGGCGGGGCGTCCGCAGGCGGCGTCTGGGCAGCCAGGGTCAATTGATGTAGATGTTGCTGGACTGCCCTTCGGGCGGCGTACCCGTCGGGGTGGAGGCCGCAGCGTCCGGCCCTGCCGCAGGTTCTGCGCTGTCCGATGCGCTTTTTGCGGGGGGCGCTATCGGCGTGGGTGCGGGAGAGGGCATCGGTGCGTCCGTGGCGCGCTTGTCTGCGCCGCCGGGCGCCGCAATACGTGGTGTGTTGCCTTTGGCCGACGGTACCTTGGGTGGGTTGGCCAGGTTGTCCGGTGCTTCCTTGGCGGCGGGAACATGGGTGAATTTCTTGGGCTGCACCGGCTGGATCGAGGTGGCTGCGCCTTGGGGCTTGGCCCTTGCGCTGGCGGCAAGGCGGCGTTTTTCCTCTTCGCTTAAGGCCTGGTAGGCGTCCCATTGCGAGCGCTTGTCGTCCAGGCCCAGGCGCTGGGTTGCTGCAAAGTTGATCCGTGCCTGGTTGCGTTGCTGCGCGCTCAGGCTGGCCCAGGCCATCATCCGGTCATGCAGGCGGGCCTGTTCGGTCTCCGGCAGGGTCTGGAAGGTTTGCGCCAGTGCCAGCCAGCGGCGCTTTTGCACCTCGCTCATGAATGCCCAGCGCTCGGCCAAGGGGTAGAGTGCGAGTTTCTGCGGCGTGTTCAGTGTTTCCCAGCCGGGGCCTTCGGAGCGGAAATCGGTGCTTGGAGTACCGGCAGAGGCCGAGGGGGGGCTGGCGCGGTGGGTGTTTTCCGGGGTGGTGTAGATGGTGCCCGGCAGTTCGCTCAACTGGCCCACTGCCATCCATCCCCCGCCCAGCAGGGCACCCAGCAACACCAACGCCAGCACGATGGCTGGCGTCGGGCTGGGGGAGGATGGGGGCAGCGGCGCGCGGTCTTGTCGGTGCATGCAATAGGGGCTGGTAGGGCAGGCCGCTCAACGGCTCTGGTGGATGTCGTTGGATTTCAGAAACTGGACGAACCCGGGGTCAGAGTATGCCGCCGGGGGCAGGTCATCGGCAAGCAATGCCGCATCGACTTCTGCCACTTCGAGGATGCCCACTTCGTCCTGGTTCATCTGAATGACTACCAGCCCGGCCACCAGCGCGATGATCGGAACCGCCGACAGGAGCGATTGCCACCAGCCCATGCCCTGGGGCCCGGTGCCCAGCACGGCGCTGTGACCGGCCGTGTGCACTGCGGTGGCGGTGTGAACCACTGAGACGGTTTTCTTGCGCCGGGCCAGGGCCTGCATGCGCGAGGCACGCAGGCGTTCGCTGATGTCGTAGGGAAGCTGGTTGGTGCCTTCAGACAGGCGCAATGCCACACGGCGCGCAAACTGCTCGGCGTTACCTTGGTTCGATGTGTGGTTCATAGCTTGATTCCTCTGGCCTTCAAGGCCTTGCTCAGGGCCTGGATGGCTCGAAAACAGTGGGTTTTGACGCTGCCCTCCGAGCACCCCATGGCAGCGGCCGTCTCTGCGACGTCCATTTCCTCCCAGTAACGCATCAGGAATGCTTCCCGTTGACGCGGGGGGAGCTCCTTGATTTCCGATTCGATGTCGCGCAAGACTTGGCTGCGTTCGACCTGGTCTTGCGCGCTCTGGGCCTGTTCACTGCCTTCCGGGCCGCTCCAGGCCTCCAGGAGGTCAAAATCTCCTCCGTCCTCGCCGTTGCCTTCGAAGTCGCCCATGGACGAGAACAGCGCATTGTGCGTCTTCTGGCGCCGGAACCAGTCCAGCGTGCAGTTGGACAGGATGCGCTGGAACAGCATCGGCAGTTCCTCGGGCGGCTTGTCCCCGTAATGCTCGGACAGGCGCATCATGCTGTCCTGCACGATGTCCAGGGCCGATTCCTCGTTGCGCACATGGTAGAGCGCACGCTTGAAGGCGCGCTTTTCCACGCTTTTAAGGAAGTCCGAGAGTTCTTTTTCGGTGGCCAAGGGGTCGTCGGGGGGGCGAAGGAAACTGCGCGCAAGAATTCCGCCTTGCAGCGGTTTGCGGCGAATGGAGCAGGGGATTATCGCACTGGAGGGCTTTTTTTCGGCAAATCCACCATTTGCTTTGTTGCAATGCGATAATGATCTTCTGCAACTAAAGGCAAACGGGTCACGGTCCGGCGCAGAGATCATCGCGTCCATGTCCTTGGCCTCAAGTTCCGAGCGGGCTTCACAAGAGCAGATGCAAGGGGCACCCAAGGTTTTTCGTCAGAGAAATTCGCAAAGGTTCATCATGGAAATCACCAAGGCCGAAATCGCATCGGCAGCTGCTGCACAGCAACACTCGCATTCCCCGCAAGAGCTCATGGGCTCGGAAATCCTCGTCAAGGCCCTGCAGGCCGAAGGCGTGAAGTACATCTGGGGTTATCCCGGCGGCGCGGTGCTCTACATCTACGACGCGCTGTACAAGCAAGACACCATCCAGCACGTGCTGGTGCGCCATGAACAGGCCGCCGTGCACGCAGCCGACGGCTATGCCCGCGCCACTGGCGATGTGGGCGTGGCGCTGGTGACCTCGGGGCCCGGCGTGACCAATGCCGTGACCGGCATCGCCACGGCGTACATGGACAGCATCCCCATGGTCATCATCACCGGCCAGGTGCCCACGGCGGCCATCGGGCTGGACGCCTTCCAGGAATGCGACACCGTGGGCATCACGCGCCCCATCGTCAAGCACAACTTCCTGGTCAAGGACGCGCGCGACCTGGCCGTCACGCTGAAAAAAGCCTTCCACATTGCCCGCACTGGCCGTCCCGGTCCGGTGGTGGTCGATATTCCGAAGGACGTGTCCTTCAAGAAAGTGCCTTTCGAGGGCTATCCGCAGTCCGTCGAAATGCGCTCCTACAACCCGGTGCGCAAAGGCCATGGCGGCCAGATCCGCAAGGCGCTGCAGTTGCTGATGTCGGCCAAGCGGCCCTACATCTACACCGGTGGCGGCGTGCTGCTGGGCAATGCGGTGCAGGAGTTGCGCACGCTGGTGGACATGCTGGGCTACCCCGTCACCAACACGCTGATGGGCCTGGGTGCCTATCCGGCGTCCGACCGCAAGTTCCTGGGCATGCTGGGCATGCACGGCACGGTGGAAGCCAACAACGCCATGCAGAACTGCGACGTGCTGCTGGCCGTGGGGGCGCGTTTTGACGACCGCGTGATCGGCAATCCCAAGCACTTTGCGCAGAACGAACGCAAGATCATCCACATCGACATCGACCCTTCCAGCATCTCCAAGCGCGTGAAGGTCGATATTCCCATTGTCGGCGACGTCAAGGACGTGCTGACCGAGCTCATCTCCATGGTGCGCGAATCGGGCAGCCGTCCCGACGAAGCAGCGCTGTCTGCCTGGTGGGATGCCATCGAAGGCTGGCGCGAGCGCGACTGCCTCAAGTACGACCGCGCCAACAAGGAAGTGGTCAAGCCGCAGTACGTGGTCGAAACGCTGTGGAACATGACCCGTGGCACCGACACCTACATCACCTCCGATGTGGGCCAGCACCAGATGTGGGCTGCGCAGTTCTACAAGTTCGATGAGCCGCGCCGCTGGATCAATTCGGGCGGCCTGGGCACCATGGGCGTGGGCATTCCCTACGCCATGGGCATCAAGCTGGCCAAGCCCGACAGCGAAGTGTTCTGCATCACCGGCGAAGGCTCGGTGCAGATGAACATCCAGGAGCTCTCCACCTGCCTGCAGTACAACACGCCGATCAAGATTTGCGCGCTGAACAACCGGTATCTGGGCATGGTGCGCCAGTGGCAGGAGATCGAATACTCCGGCCGCTACAGCCACAGCTACATGGATGCGCTGCCCAACTTCGTGAAGGTAGCCGAGGCCTATGGCCACGTGGGCCTGCTCATCGAGCACCCGCGCGACGTGGAGCCCGCACTGCGCGAAGCGCGCAAGCTCAAGGACCGCACCGTGTTCCTGGACTTCCGCACCGACCCCACCGAAAACGTGTTTCCGATGGTTCGGGCGGGCAAGGGCCTGACGGAAATGCTGCTGGGGTCTGAAGACCTGTAAGCAATAAGCCTCCAGCGCTTATGAATAAAGCGCTGGCAGCTATCAATACGATAGCATTTTTATTGACGAATCTATTGCCTGCCAAGCCCGCGCATTACCGTGTGCGGGGGAGGGCAGCAAAAAGAGGAATCTGATCCATGAAACACATCATCGCTGTCCTGCTGGAAAACGAGCCCGGCGCCCTTTCCCGTGTCGTGGGCCTGTTCTCGGCCCGTGGCTACAACATCGAGTCGCTCACCGTGGCGCCCACCGAGGATGCATCGCTCTCGCGCATGACCATCCAGACCACGGGTTCCGACGACGTGATCGAGCAGATCACCAAGCACCTCAACCGCCTCATCGAGGTCGTCAAGGTCGTGGATCTGACCGAAGGCGCCTACACCGAGCGTGAGCTCATGATGGTGAAGGTGCGCGCGGTGGGCAAGGAGCGCGAGGAGATGAAGCGCATGGCAGACATCTTCCGCGGCCGCATCATCGATGTGACCGAGAAGAGCTACACCATCGAGCTGACCGGCGACCAGTCCAAGAACGAAGCCTTCCTGCAGGCCATCGACCGCACGGCCATCCTGGAAACCGTGCGCACCGGTGCCAGCGGTATTGGCCGTGGCGAACGCATCCTGCGCGTGTGACGGATGGGCCTTCGACCGGCTAGCGTCGTTGGGGAGCCTTGCCGTGCCACAGCACTGTCTGCGGCCCCCCGCCTAGCCATCCGGCCGAATCCCCATCCTATGTAAGACAATCCCCTGTTTTCCAGTTTCAACCCCATACGAATTTCAACCGGAGCGACCATGAAAGTTTTTTACGACAAAGACTGTGACCTGAGCCTGATCAAGGGCAAGACCGTGGCCATCATCGGCTACGGCTCGCAAGGCCACGCCCATGCACAAAACCTCAACGACAGCGGCGTGAAGGTCGTGGTCGGCCTGCGCAAAGGCGGCGCCTCGTGGGACAAGGTCGGCAAGGCTGGCCTGACGGTCATGGAAGTCAACGACGCCGTCAAGGCTGCTGACGTGGTCATGATCCTGCTGCCCGACGAGCAGATCGCCGAGGTGTACAAGAACAATGTCGAGCCCAACATCAAGCAAGGCGCCTCGCTGGCCTTCGCCCACGGCTTCAATGTGCACTACAACCAGGTCGTGCCCCGTGCCGATCTGGACGTGTGGATGGTCGCCCCCAAGGCCCCTGGCCACACCGTGCGCAACACCTACACCCAGGGCGGCGGCGTGCCCCACCTCGTGGCCGTGCACCAGGACAAGTCCGGCAAGGCCCGTGACCTGGCCCTGTCCTACGCCATGGCCAATGGCGGCGGCAAGGCCGGCATCATCGAGACCAACTTCAAGGAAGAGACCGAGACCGACCTGTTCGGCGAACAGGCCGTGCTGTGCGGCGGCGCCGTCGAGCTGATCAAGATGGGCTACGAAACCCTGGTCGAAGCCGGCTACGCCCCCGAGATGGCCTACTTCGAGTGCCTGCACGAACTCAAGCTCATCGTGGACCTGATCTACGAAGGCGGCATCGCCAACATGAACTACTCGATCTCGAACAACGCCGAGTTCGGCGAGTACGTGACCGGCCCCGAAGTCATCAACGAGCAGTCGCGCGCCGCCATGCGCAATGCCCTCAAGCGCATCCAGAACGGCGACTACGCCAAGATGTTCATCCAGGAAGGCCGCCTGAACTACCCCTCGATGACGGCCCGCCGCCGCAACACGGCCGACCACAGCATCGAAGTGGTGGGTGCCCAACTGCGCGCCATGATGCCCTGGATCGCCAAGAACAAGCTGGTCGACCAGACCCGCAACTGAGCCCCCGCGGGCCTGTACAGCAAAAGCCACTTCGGTGGCTTTTGTTTTTTGGGTGATGCAAGGCGCAGGGCACGGCTACACTGCGCGTATTCCGAGACGGTAGAATGCTACTGTTTTGATAGCTATTTCCGCCCGTATTCAGGGCGCTGGAGGCCAATTTGATGCATGATGGTGAAGACACCCCCGCAGAAGACGGCGTGGTGGTGCGCAAGCGCCGCAAGGGCATCTATGTTCTGCCCAACCTGTTCACGCTGGCCGCCTTGTTCGGCGGGTTCTATGCCATCGTCATGGCCATGAACGGGCGTTTCGACATGGCGGCCATCGGCGTGTTCTGCGCCATGGTGCTCGACAGCCTGGACGGCCGCGTCGCCCGCATGACCAATACGCAAAGCGCGTTTGGCGAGCAGATGGATTCGCTCTCGGACATGGTGTCCTTCGGTGCCGCGCCTGCGCTCATTGCCTATGTGTGGGCGTTGCAGGGCCTGGGCCGCTGGGGCTGGATTGCCGCTTTCGTCTATTGCGCCTGCGCGGCGCTGCGCCTGGCGCGCTTCAACGTGAACACCGGGGTGGTGGACAAGCGCTACTTCCAGGGCTTGCCGTCCCCGGCGGCAGCGGCTTTGGTGGCAGGCTTCATCTGGCTGATGACTGAATTGGGTGTGCAGCGCGGCATGGACGATTGGCTGACCTGGCGCCAGATCACCTGGACCATGTTCGGCTTCACCCTGTACGCCGGGCTGACCATGGTGACCAACGTACCGTTCTACAGCTTCAAGGACGTGCAGATGAAAAAGAGCGTGCCCTTTGCTGCCATCGTGCTCATTGCGCTGGGCATCGCCGTCATCAACATCCATCCCCCGATCGTGCTGTTCGGGGTGTTCGTGATGTACGGGCTCAGTGGCTACGTGGTGTACGCCTGGCGCAAGTCGCGGGGTATGCACACCAGTGTCATCAGCATGTCCACCGACGAGCCTGACGAGCGTGGGTTGCACAAATGACGGGGCATACCGCGATGCGCGCTGCAGTGCATCAGGTTTTTGTGCTACATTCAGTTCCATGAAATCGTTTGCCCTTGCTCTACTGCTATCCACCTACGGGCGGAGACAGTAACGCGCGCGCGCACTTTTTCCATCGAGGCCCGTATGCAACTGCAGCGGGCCTTTTCTTTTGCGCCAAGGATTGCCGTTGCGGGCCACCCCCAACCCCAGGAACCAGGAGAAACCACATGGCTGATAAATTGATTATTTTCGACACCACCTTGCGCGATGGCGAGCAATCGCCCGGCGCTTCGATGACGCGCGACGAGAAGCTGCGCATCGCGCGCCAGCTGGAGCGCCTGAAGGTGGACGTGATCGAGGCGGGCTTTGCAGCCAGCTCCAACGGCGATTTCGAGGCGGTGCAGTTGATTGCCAACCACATCAAGGACTCGACCATCTGCTCGCTCTCGCGTGCCAACGACCGGGACATTTCCCGCGCGGCAGAAGCCCTCAAGGGCGCCAACCGTGCGCGCATCCACACCTTCATTGCCACCAGCCCGCTGCACATGGAGAAAAAGCTCCGCATGACGCCCGAACAGGTGCTGGAGCAGGCCAAGCAATCGGTGCGCTTTGCACGCAACCTCGTGGGCGACATCGAGTTCAGCCCCGAGGACGGCTACCGCAGCGAGGTGGATTTCCTCTGCCGGGTGATCGAGGCGGTGATTGCCGAGGGCGCCACCACCATCAACGTGCCTGATACCGTGGGCTACGCCGTGCCGGAGCTGTACGGCAACTTCATCAAGACACTGCGCGAGCGCGTCCCCAACAGTGACAAGGCCATCTGGTCCGTGCACTGCCACAACGACCTGGGCATGGCGGTGGCCAACTCGCTGGCGGGCGTGAAGATCGGCGGCGCACGCCAGGTGGAGTGCACCATCAATGGCCTGGGCGAGCGTGCGGGCAACTGCTCGCTCGAAGAGGTGGTCATGGCGGTCAAGACGCGGCGCGACTACTTTGGCCTGGACGTGGGCATCGACACCCAGCACATCGTGGCCGCCAGCCGCATGGTGAGCCAGACTACCGGATTCGTGGTGCAGCCCAACAAGGCGGTGGTGGGGGCGAACGCTTTCGCCCACGCCAGCGGCATCCACCAGGACGGCGTGCTCAAGGCGCGCGACACCTACGAAATCATGCGCGCCGAGGATGTCGGCTGGAGCGCCAACAAGATCGTGCTGGGCAAGCTCAGCGGCCGCAATGCCTTCAAGCAGCGCCTGCAGGAACTGGGTGTGCAGCTCGACAGCGAGTCGGAGATCAATGCAGCCTTTGCCCGCTTCAAGGAGCTTGCGGACCGCAAGAGCGAGATCTTTGATGAGGACATCCTGGCCTTGGTCAGCGAAGACGGCTTGCATGGCGAGTCCGAACAATACGGCTTTGTGTCGCTGGCGCAACACAGTGAGACCGGCGAGCGGCCCCATGCGCACATTGTTTTCACCATTGATGGCAAGGAAGTCAACGCCGAAGCCGATGGCAACGGCCCGGTGGATGCATCGCTCAAGGCTATCGAGTCGTACGTCAAGAGCGGGGCAGAGATGGTGCTGTATTCCGTGAACGCGATCAGCGGCTCGACGGAAAGCCAGGGCGAAGTCACCGTGCGCCTGCAAAACAGCGGCCGGGTGGTCAATGGCGTGGGGGCAGACCCCGACATCGTGGTCGCATCGGCCAAGGCTTACCTGCACGCGCTGAATAAGCTGCAAAGCAAGGCCGACCGGGTGGCTGCGCAGGGCTGAAAAGGAAAACAGGCGATTTCACTCAGTGGATTCAAATGATTCTGCAAGGTGTTGATCTTGCAGGATCATTTTGATGACATTACACTGTGACACAGTTGAAGTTCGCCGGGAGTCACATGTTGCAGCAATCTTTTTCCATGGCATCTGTGCGCCGCTGGGTGCGTGGTTTTGCGGTGTTGGTGCTGGGTGTGGCACTTGCCGGTGGCTGGGCCCAGGCGGCCCAGCGCAGTGCACATCCCGATAAAAAGCACAAAGTGGTGGCCAAGCGGGCGAGCGTGAAAGCCAAGGCCCACGCCAATGCGCCACGCAAACTTGCCAAATCCCATAAAGCGGTGCGCACTGCGGCGCACACTTCCCACAAGCCTGCCCGCGCCGTCGAGCATCAGCCTTCGCATGGCGAACTGGCGGGCTTGCACCACCAGAACGATCCGCTGGAGCTCAAATCCAGCGTGGCCCTGGTGGTCGATCAGGACACCCATGAAGTCTTGCTGAGCAAGAATGACCAGGCGGTGTTGCCCATTGCCTCGCTCACCAAGCTGATGACAGGCTTGGTCGTCAGCCAGGCGCGCTTGGACTTGGACGAGCACATCACCATCACCGAAGAAGACATTGACACCGAAAAGGGCAGCCGCTCCCGCCTTGCGGTGGGAACGACCCTGACGCGGGGTGAAATGCTGCACTTGGCGCTGATGTCCAGCGAGAACCGTGCCGCGCACGCCCTTGGGCGAACCTACCCGGGCGGTCTGAAGGTGTTTGTGGAGCAGATGAACATCAAAGCCAAGCTGCTGGGCATGACGGATACCCGCTATGTGGAGCCTACGGGCCTGTCGAGCAAGAACCAGTCCAGTGCCCGCGATCTGGCGGCATTGGTCAACGTGGCCCATATGGATCCTTTGCTGCGCGACTATTCCACATCGCCGGGCTACGAAGTGGATGTGGGGCGCAAAACCCTGCAGTACAACAACACCAATGTGCTGGTGAAGAACCCCGCGTGGGACATCGGTCTGCAGAAAACCGGCTACATTGCTGAAGCAGGGCGTTGCCTGGTGATGCAGACCCAGATTGCGGGCCGCAAGCTGATCATGGTGTTCCTGGATTCCGCAGGAAAGCTCAGCCGGATTGGTGATGCCCAGCGTGTGCGCCAGTGGATCGAAACCAGGACGCCGATTGTTCGCGCTTCGGCAACAGGCCAGGCCCAGCCGTTGGTGACGGGGCGCCACAGCTAACGGCGGCTGCTGAAGCCCCGGCGGCGGCAATAGCGCAGGCAGGGCCCCAGTGCCTGCGCCACATGCGTCAGCGCACTGGCAGAGAGAAAGTGCCTTGCGGTTCGCTGTGCGCAAAGCCCCTGAAGCCCAGAGCGCTGGATATCTCCAGCGCCGTGGCTTGCAGTTTGGCCATCCAGCCTTCATCCAACCGGTCGGCAGGGGCTGAAATCGACAAGCCTGCCACCAGCCGGGCCTGGTCGTCATAAACGCCTGCGGCAATGCAGCGCACTCCCAGTTCCAGTTCTTCGTTGTCGCGGGCTACGCCAGACTGGCGGGCCTTTGCCAGTTCCCGCTCCAGTGTCGGCAACTGGGTGATGCTGTTGCGTGTCTGCCCCGGCAAACCGGTGCGCAGTGCATAGGCGCGTACCCGTTGCGGGTCGTCGGCGGCTAAAAAGAGCTTGCCCGTGGAAGTGAGGTGCAGCGGTGCGCGGCCACCAATGGCGCGCACCACTTGCATGCCGGAGCGCTCGCTGTAGGCTCGCTCCACATAGATGATTTCATCGCCCTGGCGCATGCTCAGGTTGACGGGTTGCTGGATCTGGCGGTGCAGCTCCCGCATGGGCGCCAGTGCGGCATCCCGGATGCTGAGCCGTGCCTTGACCAGGTTGCCCAGCTCCAGCAGGCGCATGCCCAGGCGATAGGTTCCCGATTCCGGCCGATCCACGAAACGCCCGATCGTCAGATCGTTGAGGATGCGGTGCGCAGTGGACGGGTGCAAACCCGTTTTTTCACTGATTTCCTTGAGCGAAATGGCATCTTCACGAGATGCCAGAACGTCGATGAGGGTGAACATCCGTTCCAGCACCTGCACGCTGGGTTTGGAGGGGAGGTCCGGATCGTTTCTTTTCATGGCAGTGCGGCGTGAAGCTAAGTGTCGATTTTACCTTGTGAAAAATAACACCATGATTCACTGCGTCTGGCGTTGCCAGACCCCATCGGTCAGGATTTCATGCGGGCTGAAGCGGGCCTTGTATTCCATCTTGGGGCTGTCCTTGATCCAGTAGCCTAGATACAGGTAAGGCAGGCCCAGGCTCTTGGCCTGCTCAATCTGCCACAGGATGTTGTAGGTGCCGTAGCTGGCATCGGGATCGGGCTCGTAGAAGGTGTACACCGCTGAAAGGCCGTCGTCGAGCAGGTCGAGGATGGACACCATGCGCAATGGGCCGGGGGCGCCGTCGGGGCCGCTGTCGCGGAATTCCACAAGGCGCGAGTGAACCCGGCTTTGCAGGAGGAATTGTGCGTACTGGTCCACACTGTCGTGGTCCATTCCTCCGCCCGGGTGGCGACCGTTCTGGTACTTGAGATACAGCTCGTAGTGCTCTGGCTCAAAACCTGGCTGCATGACCCTGGCCTGCAAGGAGGTATGCTGCTTGAACGCACGGCGCTGGCTCCGGTTGGGTTGGAAGTCCTGGGTGATGACACGCAGGGCAATGCAGGCCTGGCAACCGTCGCAGTACGGTCGGTAGGTGAACATGCCGCTGCGCCGAAAGCCTTGCGTCACAAGGCGGGAATAGGTGGCGCTTTCCACCAGGTGGCTGGGGGTGGCAACCTGGGATCGTGCCATCTGCCCAGGGAGATAGCTGCACGCATACGGCGCCGTGGCGTAAAACTGCAGGGTCTGGAACGGATAGTCGTTGAGTTGTGTCATTCCGGCGGGGCTGGGCGGGCAAAAAGCCAATCCCAGTATAGGTCGTTGAATGCCCAGTGCGGCGGTGGTTGGGGGCACGCGTGTGCAACGCGTTGCAGAAAGACCTCCCGATCCAGCTCCCTGGCGCCCAGCGAGGCCAGGTGGGGGGTGTTCTGCTGGCAGTCTATCCACTGCGCCCCCTGGGCGCCGCACAGGGCTACCAGGGCGGCCAGGGCCGTTTTGGAGGCATCGGTACGACGGGAGAACATGGATTCACCAAACACCGCTTTCCCTATGCACACGCAATACAGCCCACCAACGAGCTCGCCGTCGATCCAGGTTTCTACAGAATGGGCGTGCCCCGCAGCATGCAGGGCCACGTAGGCCTCGATCATGGCCGGCACGATCCAGGTGCCGTTCTGTCCATTGCGCGGCGCAGTGGCGCATGCAGTGATGACGCGCCGAAACTGGTGATCCACCCGGATCTCGCTGCCGGGGTGCTCACGAAACCGCTGCAGGGTCTTGCGCAAGGAGCGGTGGAGCCTGAACCGCACCATATCCAGCACCATGCGCGGATGGGGCGCCCACCACAGGATGGGCTGGCCTTCACTGAACCAGGGAAATACACCGTGGGAGTAGGCCTCCAGCAAACGCTGCACCGACAGGTCGCCTCCTGCCGCCAGCAGGCCGGGGGCGGGCGAGTTGGCTGTCCAGGCACTGCGCACGTCGGGCAGTGCATCGGAGGCTTGGATCCAAGTCAAAGGCTGGTTCATGGGCGGCAAAGGAGTCCGTGGCGCTCATGCTACGCCAGCATGGCCCAAGAAAAAACCACCCGAGCCGTTTGGGGCTGGGTGGTTTGTTCTGGCTCCCCGACCTGGGAACGCTGCGAATCGTCAGCCTGCGATTGGTGCGGCCGGAGCGCTTTGAGGCATGGAATCGTGATGTTCTATTGACCAGGGCGGCCTGATGTGTGACCTTCGGGCGCCGCATCGCGGTTTCTTGCATCACTTCTCCACCTGGGCCAGCTTCACCGCTGGCCCTCTTTTTTTTTGATCCACTGCGCGTTTTTGCGCTAAAGTCGCAGTGCCTGAGTGAAATCAGGACGGGTTTGGAAGCCCGAATGAGGCGGCGTGAGCCGCTCCACTGGTAGGTGTTGCGGCTTTTTTTGCGTCTGTGCCACGTTTTCGGCGGCTCGGGCGTGGGGAGCCGCAAGGCTCGCCGGTGCCTCATCGGTCTTCCAACCCACGTTCGGGCCGCCACCCTGTTTGGAAGCAGGAGGGCGGTATTCAAACCGCAAATGAGGCACTGACATGAATTTAGAAACCAATTCCACCGCAGGCGGTGTTGACATGAGGGCGTTGCACGAGGATTTCCGCGAGGCCGCACTGGAGGCCAGGAGCAGCTACCGGGCGGCTTGCCTGCTGGTGAGGCTGCTGAACGGGGAAACCGAGGCGTCGTTTTCAGTGACTGACCGGGAGGGGCTGGCCGTGCTGCTGGAGAGCATCCAGGGGCGGTTGGAACTTTCGATTCAGGGCCTGGGCGTTACTGCGCAGGTGCTGGGGATGCCGGATGCGTGGGAGTTGATGCATTAGGCGGGAGGGCCTATGGCGCTGGTGACTTGCAAAGAGTGTGGTGGCACAGTCAGTTCTGAGGCCGAAAATTGCCCTGCATGCGGGGTCAGAGTCAAGCCCAAGGCGAAGATTTGGCGTTGGGTTCTTGGTGTTCCAGTTGCTCTCTTTGCGCTGGTGATGGCCATTGGCGCCATGAACTCAAACCCGGAGAAGACACAGGCTCGCAGGGCCTATGAGATGTGTCAGGATTCCCTGGCCTCGGCGGATCGCTCCAGGAACGGAGCGGCGTCATTTGTCGCAGGAACCTGCGAGAAGATGCGGCAGGACTTCGCCAGCAAGTACGGCGTGAATCCATAGTCGGATTTATTCATGCCTCGCGTCCTTCCCTGGGATTCGATTGATGGCTTGATCGAGCTGCTTACCAAAGAACGTGACGCAATAGATCTCCAGATCGATGCGTTGCGCGCCACTGCAAGCATTGACACCCAAGACGGGCGGATGATGGCCTTGCTCTGCCGCTACCTGATTCACGGCAATGCCACCGAAGCCGCGCAATGGGCCAATGACATCGGGTGGCGGCTCCCGTCTTCCAGCCGAGGCATTGCCACGCTGAGGGACTGGACCGGGGCAGACATCATCAAGGCCATCGATAAACCGCCTCCCGACATCCCGCTGGATCTTGTGCTGCTTTGCCGCCGCACGCTCAGAAAGAACAAAGATCGCTCTAGTAGCTGGGGCTAGCTTCATACTGCTCCAGTTTTGATAGCTTTTCGCGCTTACCAATAAAGCGTCTGCGCGTCATTTCACCCCCTTTTTCTGCACCAGCCAGAGGCGGCAATATGCCAGCATGCCCAAGGACTGGTCTGCGCAGATTTCCCACGTCAATTTCCGCTGCGGTGAGTGCCGCCGCGCGTTTGAGGGCGAGCCTGACCTGATCGAGGACGCGCCCGACCAGGCGCACCACCCGTACCGCTACTTTGCCCACTGCCCGCACTGCGGGGCGGAGCACCAGCCGCAGGCGAGCTGGGAGCGCGCATTGCTCAAGGCGCACCAACATTCGACCGGGCCGAAAACGCCCCAGGGCCTTGCCGCCGTGACGGCCAACCTGGAGGGGCACCCCACCCCGCATGAGGCGCTGCGCACGCGCTTCAACGCCATGAAGCACGGCGCCACGGCGCGCACTGCCACCTACTTTCCGGCCAAGGCGGGGGGGTATTCTTTTTGTGCCCGGTGCGACGTGGACCGCGCCTGGTGTGCGCAGCAACCGGCCTGCGTGAAGCAGACCGAGATTTTCATGCTGCACCATGCGGCGTTCGAGCAGCGCGACCCCAAGGTTCTGACCGCCTTGCATGCCGACATGCACGCCGCGCTGATGGCGACGCTGCAGATGTGCATTCAGGAGGTGCTGGGCCTGGGCGTGCTCATCAAGGCGCCCAAGGTGGAGCTGGATCGCGAGGGCAACCCCGTGACGCTGACCTACACCGCCGAGGACGGCAGCAAGCGCTACATCTACAACTACGCCAGCAACCCGGCGTTCAAGCCGTTGACCGAGCTGATTACTCGCCTGGGCCTGTCGATGAGCGACCTGGGCATGACGGTGAAGGCGGCAGACGACGACGAGGAGAAGGACTTGGGCCGCCTCAAGCTCGATGCCGAGTCCAAAGAGACGCTGACCGCCTTTGGCCAGCGCATGCTGGAGGCCACCGAGAACGCACGGGCGCTGATTGCGCAGGCCACCAAGGCCACCAAGGCAGACCCGGTGCTGGTGGAGCACCAGGCGCGAGGGGGTGACAAGTGAGCCGCGTCACAGCCGCCCAGCGGGTCAAGAGCAGCATCGTCGCCGAGCGCGAGATCATGCGCTTTGCGGTGCCAGACCCGGTGACCGGCATTCGGCCCCATGCCTTGTGGCACAAGCACGTGCACAACGTGGAGCTGGATCCGATCCAGATCCTCAAGATGCAGGAAATGGACGCGCACCCGAACACGGTGGACTTTTCGTGCCGACGCACGGGCAAGACGGCGGTGAAGGAGATGTACCACCTGGAGATGCTGGCCACCACGCCGCACCAAGAGCTGGGCATCGTGGCGCCGCGCATGCAGCAGAGCCAGAACAACCTGAACTACCTGATTGACGGGGTGCGGCGCAGCGAGATTCTGACGGCCTACATCGCCCACAAGCAGGGGCGCCCGCAGTTGCGGGACACGTCGTTCCAGTTCGTGAACGGCAGCAAGGCCAGCGCCTACGGGATCATGAGCCAGATCGACGGCGACTCGATCACCATGGCGAGCCTGGAGGAGACCGACGACATGCCGCAGGACCGGCTGATGTCGCGCTTCCTGCCCATGCTGGGCGCGGCCCGGCGCCTGGGCGTGGACCGCAAGACCACCGAATTCAAGCCGTCCATCCGCATCAGCGGCGTGTACAAGGGCGCTGACGTGCTGCAGCGCCTGATCGACACGGGCGAATACCACACGCTGCCCCCGGTGGACGTGCACCTGGGCGTGGCGCTGGGCATGGTGGATCACATGTGCATCAGCGTATGGCCTTTGCGAGTGACGATATGCCCCCCTTCTTCCAGAGGCCTACGCGCCGCCAGGCGCTTCCTGCCATCCGCGTAGCGGCTGATATGGATTCATGCACGCGGCGCATCGCCCGCTTGTTTCGCCCCCCGCACCCCCCAGCGAGAGAGGTCCCTGGGACATTGGGGTCAACCCCAGGAGGGCAGGGGGGGCGGCATAGCTTTTTGCAATGCCGGGATACGGGCACATCTCCAAAAACCCGTGGATGCACCCCCGTTTTTCAGCGAAACCCGCATGGCTCTAAGCGCCGCGCTGGTTTTAAACCTGTGGATTCCCCACGGGTTGACCTGAATTCCCCATGGATTGGGCCTTTTTCTCCATATCCGGCTTTGGCCGAGCCTTGGGCCTTTTCTTCTCTTCTTCTTCTTTTTTTAGAGGAGAGAGAGAGGAAAGAGAGGAGCGGAGGCCGCAGGGGGGCATCCACGGGTTGGAATCGTAGTAACAAATTGTGTCCACAAGTCGGCGACATGCCCCACGGGTTTTTCGTGGCTGAATATTTGGGCAAAAGCCTTGTGTGGCGCGGGTTTGCGGCTGGCTGGGGGGCTTGTCCACGGCCCACAGGTAGAAATGCCTGTGTACCCCCTGCGGCCATCGTTTCTGGAGGTGCCCATGGCGGCTAGAGGTTGGACGGATGACGTGGCGATTGATGCGTGGATGGAATACCTGCGGATGAACCAGAACCGCAGTCCCCGTACTCTGGAGGCCTACCGGCTGGCCATGGCGCGGCTCAAAGAGTTCATGCAGGGGCGCCCTTTGCTGGAGGCCACGGGGGATGAGCTGGATATGTTCTGTGGCCTGTGGCTGCACCGCAAGGGCGTGGTGGCCCGCAGCCGCAAGCCCTACATATCGGCGGTGCGTGGCTTCTATCAGTGGTGCCTTGATCGGGGCCTGCTCGACCGCAACACCGCCACGGCGCTGGAGCATCCCCGCACCGGCAGGGCCCTGCCCAATGTCATCACCCTGGCCAATGCCGAGCGCTTGATGTGTGCGCCTGACCTGGCCACGTTCAAGGGAATCCGGGACTCGGCCATCCTGCACGTGTTGCTGGGCGCAGGCCTGCGTGTGTCTGGACTGGTGGCGCTGAATGAGGGGGATCTGTTCAGGGATACGCTGAACGGGCGTTCCCGCATGTACCTGCGCACCAGGGAGAAGGGCGACAAGGAACGCCTGGTGCCGTTGCCGCGTGAGGCCGAGGCCATCCTGTTGGTGTACCTGGGCCACGAGGAGTTGGCCGAGATCGACCGCGAGACGGTGAACCGGCAGGGGCGGCCCGACAAGGTGCTGTTCGTGTCCACGCGCAACAGCACGGTGCTGGAGCATGCGTTTCGGGGCGAGGAGCGCCGCCTGGGCCGCCAGTCCATCCATGACATTGTGCAGAACTATGGGCGCGCCGTGGGCATCCCGGCCGCGCAGTTGCACCCGCACGCCCTGCGGCACTTGTTCGGCACCGAACTGACCGAGGGCGACGTGCCCACGCTGTCGGTGCAGAACCTGATGGGCCACGCCGACCCCAAGAGCACGGCCATCTACACCGAACTGAGCATCCGCAAGAAGTCCCGCATCGTGGACGAGCACAGCCCGCTGGCCAAGATTCGCACGCCCGTGAGCGAGCTGCTCAAGCGCCTGCCCGGCTGATCGTCCGCACCCCCTCATTCCTCCACGGTATCAAGGCCTGAACCCATATGCCCATCCGTAGCGCGCGTACACACAAACACCATACTGTCCACCTTCGACAGCGAAAGCCCCGGCATGCACAGGGGGTCTCGTGCGATCCCGCAAACTGTAACAAGAACGGGCTAACTCACACGGGGGTGCTGCTGCGCACTCTGTCAAAAGGCGCAGCCAGCGGCATGCGCTTCCCTCTGGCACGGGGGGCGCATCATGGATGAAAAGCGCAGTGCGACACCTGCAGGCGCGCAGCTTGACTGGGTTGACCTGGTGCACGGCCAGGGGGTGGGGGCCCGGCATAGCACGGTCACGGCCCCGCCCGGGGGGGGTGGGTACCTGGATGAATGCACCCCGTCCCAACTTTGGGCCGATGCCCGTTTGCGCGAGTTGGCCGACATGGGCCTGCCAAGGGTGTGGCTGGAAATCGCGCACGAGCTGGGGTATGAGCCTTTCATGCAAATGTGGCGCCGCCTGGACGCCGCCGTGGAGATGCGCAGCGAGGCCGAATCCATGATCGAGGTGCAGTTGCGCCGGTATTCCAGCTTCCAGCGCTACCAGCGCAATCGCTTCATCGAGGCGCTTGCCGACATGGGCCTTACCGGGCGCCAGATTCGAGAGCGGGTATCCGTCGAGGTTGGTGAGAACCTGAGCGTTTCTCACATTCGCCGCATCGTCAAACCACGTAGAGTCAAGCCATGAAGCGCGCCATCATTTACGCCCGCGTCAGCACCAAGCGCCAGGCCGACGATGGCCTGCCCGTGGAAAGCCAGATCGAGCACTGCCGCACCAAGGCCGAGGCCCTGGGCGCCGTGGTGGCCAAGGTCTTTGTGGACGGTGGTTTTTCGGGCACCACCGACCGGCGTCCATCGTTCCAAGAGGCGCTGAACTACTGCGCCGTGATGGACGTGGACTACTTCATCTGCTGGTCATCCAGCCGCTTCGCCCGCAACCACCTCGACGCCGGGCACTACAAGCACATGCTGGAGCGCTACGGCACCCGCCTGGTCTATTCGTGCAGCGAAGTGGATCTGCGCACCGACGACGGCTGGTTTGTGGACGCCATCGGCGCCGTCATCGATGAGCGCTACTCGCGCCAGGTCGCCAGCGACACCAGGCGCTCCATGCTCAAGGCCGCCCGAGAGGGCTACTTTCTGGGTGGGCGGGTGCCGTTTGGGTATCTGACCGTTGCGGAAGGCAAGCGCAAGCGCCTGGCGGTGCACCCTACAGAGTCGGCTGCAGTGCAGCAGGTCTTTTCCATGTCGTTGCGCGGGGCGGGCTGCAAGCTGATCGCCTTGAGCCTGAACGGCCAGGGCCTGACACTGCGCGGCAAACCATTCACCAAGAACGCGGTGAACTACATCTTGCGCAACCAGGTGTATGCGGGCTGGACGGTCTTCAACCGCACCAACAAGCGCACCGTCAACCCCGTGGAAGACTGGGTAAAAGTGCTCAGCCACCCCGCACTTGTGAGCCCAGACGATTTTGAGAAAGTGCAGCAAACCATGATCGACCGTCACCCCGAGAACGTAGGCGGCCAGCCGCGAAGCAATCTCGCCTTCACCGGCATGCTGCGTTGCGGCTGCTGTGGCTCCATGTTGCAAACTTGCAGCGGTACAGGGCGAAGCCGGGTTTACTACTACTACGGATGCAGGGGCGTGCTCAGCGGAAAAGAGCGCTGCGGCTTCAAGCGCGTGCGCGCCGACCTGTTCGACGACTGGATGCTGTCCGAGCTGCTGGATCAGGTGCTCACCCCAGACCGCATGGCCGACATCATTGCCGAAGCACAGACCCGGCGCGGAGACTGGGCCAAAGAACGCACCGGCCGACGCACGGCGCTGGTGGGCGAGCTTCGTGCAGCCGAAAAAGCCCGCTCCAACCTCTATGCGCTGCTGGAGCTCCACGGCCAAGACGCCCCCAACCTCGCAGACCTCACGCACCGCCTGCGGGACTGGAACGCACGCATCAAGGCCCTGGAGTCCTCGCTACAGGCGCTGGAAGAGGAACCCATGAATCTGGCAGAAATGCCCTACATCGACCCCGAGGACGCTGCCGAGGTGTTGCGCGGGCTTGTGATGGACTGCCAAGACCCCAAGAAGCTGCGCGAGTTCTTGGGGGCCTTCGTCAAAGAAATCACCATCAAGGATGATGAGGTGGTGGTGGACTACCACCCCGAATGTCTTGTGACGGTGCCCGGCAGTGCGAAGATTCGCAGTGCCAGTAATTGGCTCCCCGACCTGGGCTCGAACCAGGGACCTACGGATTAACAGTCCGGCGCTCTACCGACTGAGCTATCGGGGAAAATCGGCATGAATTTTTGGCTCCTCGACCTGGGCTCGAACCAGGGACCTACGGATTAACAGTCCGGCGCTCTACCGACTGAGCTATCGAGGAACAAGCCTCACATTATATACACAAAAAACAGCCCAAAGCCGTTTGGGTGGCCGAAAGTGGCTTCAGCCCCCGGGTTCGGGGCGCAGCCAGAGCCACACCAGCACGCAGGCCATGAAGCTGGTGGCCATGATGGCAACCCAGAGCTTGCTGCTGGTCCAGAAAAGGATGGCTGCGCAAACAGACATCAGAACCGTGGCATTCCATTTGGATCGGCGTCCTACGCAGCCTCCATTGGCCCAATCGCGCAGCATGACGCCGAACAAGGGGTGGTACCAGAGCCATTCATGCAATCGGGGTGAACTGCGTGCGGCTGCCCATGCGGCCATCAGAATGAACACGGTCGTAGGCAGGCCGGGTACGAATACACCGATCACCCCCAGGCCCAGGCACAGGATGGCAAAGGCCAGCAATGCCCAGCGCATCAGCTTGGGCAATGGTGGGTGCGCTGGCGGCGGTGTGACTTGGTGCCGAGAGGCGTGGGGTGGGCCTGGAAGGGAGTCCATGGGGCTGGAATGGCGTAATCGCTGGTAACCATTGTGCCCGCAGTGGTGGTGAGTACGCTCCCATTCACCCGTCGCCAGGGCGGTTATGCTCCCTGGAACTTGTCCGACACAGGATCACAAGCCCTGCAAAGCAGCGGCCCATGAGCAAGACACATGACCATTCATTCCATTCTCAAAATGGGCGAGGCGCGGCTGTTGTGCGTGGCGCGTCCGGTGCAGGATTTCGATACCCCGGAGCTGCGCCAATTGGTGCAGGACATGCAGGACACCATGCGCCATGCCAGTGGGGCCGGATTGGCTGCACCGCAAATTGGGGTGGATCTGCAGGTGGTGGTGTTTGGGTCAGACAGCCCCAACCCACGCTATCCCGATCGGCCCCTGGTGCCTCTCACTGTGTTGATCAATCCGGTGGTCACGCCCCTGGGGGCCGAAACGGCTCTGGACTGGGAGGGATGCCTGTCCGTGCCCGGCTTGCGCGGAAAGGTGCCGCGCTGGCTGCGCATCCGCTATACCGGTTTCGATCTGCAAGGCCGCATTATTGCCCGCGAGGCCGAGGGTTTTCATGCGCGGGTGGTGCAGCACGAATGTGACCACCTGGCCGGCATTCTGTACCCCATGCGCATGCAGGACTTCACGCAGTTCGGTTTCACGGATGTGCTGTTTCCGGGCATGGCACAGGATCAGGACGATTGAGCCTGCAGTTCTTGCCACTCCTGCGGGCTGTAGGCGCGGGAGCCGGTGACAAAGCTGACCCCTTCAGGGCCTTCGAGGGAAAAGCTCGCGCCGCTTCCCTGTATGACATCGATGACCAGCTGGCGCTGCTTCAGGTGTTCCCACTGGCTTTCGCTCACATAAAAAGGGCAGCCACCGATGGTCCCGATGAGCAGGTCATAGCGGCTGGGTGAGAGTTCGCCTTCCAGGTAGCACATGGGGCTGCTGCCGTCGCAGCAACCGTGCGATTGGTAAAACATGAGCGGAACCCCATGCTGTGCCTTGAGCCGTTCGATCACGGCCAGGGCTTGCGGGGTGGCTACGACGCGTTCGACCATCTTGGCGCTCCTTCGAAAAAAAGGGGCGATCCGCAGATCGCCCCATGAGAACAGGCTTTTCAAAAGCCCTCAGAAGAAGCCCAGAGCCTTGGGGCTGTAGCTCACCAGCAGGTTCTTGGTCTGTTGGTAGTGGTCCAGCATGACCTTGTGCGTCTCGCGGCCAATGCCCGACTCCTTGTAGCCACCGAAGGCAGCGTGCGCGGGGTAGGCGTGGTAGCAGTTGGTCCATACGCGGCCAGCCTGGATGCCACGGCCCATGCGGTAGGCGCGGCTGCCGTCACGCGACCACACGCCTGCGCCCAGCCCGTACAGGGTGTCGTTGGCGATGGCCAGGGCTTCGGCTTCGTCCTTGAAGGTGGTCACTGCCAGCACGGGGCCGAAGATCTCTTCCTGGAAGATGCGCATCTTGTTGTGGCCCTTGAACAGGGTGGGCTGAATGTAGTAGCCACCTGCCAGGTCGCCAGGCAACTGTGCGCGGTCGCCGCCCGTAAGCACCTGTGCGCCTTCTTCCTTGCCCAGGCTCAGATAGCTCTCGATCTTCTTCATCTGCTCGATGGAAGCCTGTGCGCCCATCATGCTGTCGGTGTCCAGAGGGCTGCCTTGCTTGATGGCGCGCACGCGTGCCAGGGCACGGTCCATGAACTTGTCGTAGATCGATTCCTGGATGAGGGCGCGCGAGGGGCAGGTGCAGACTTCGCCCTGGTTGAAGGCAAACAGCACCAGGCCTTCGATGGCTTTGTCGAAGAAGTCGTCATCGGCGTCGGCCACATCGGCAAAGAAGATGTTGGGCGACTTGCCACCCAGTTCCAGCGTAGCCGGAATCAGGTTGTTGGCAGCTGCCTGGGCAATCACCTTGCCGGTGGCGGTGGAGCCGGTGAACGCGATCTTGGCGATGCGGCGGCTCGATGCCAGCGGCATGCCAGCCTCGCGGCCATAGCCATTGACAACGTTGAGCACGCCTGCGGGCAGCAGATCGGCGATCAGCTCGATGAGCACCAGGATCGAGATGGGCGTGGATTCAGCCGGCTTGAGGATCACGCAGTTGCCTGCAGCCAGTGCGGGAGCCAGCTTCCAGGCTGCCATCAGGATGGGGAAGTTCCAGGGAATGATCTGCCCGACCACACCCAGGGGCTCATGGAAGTGGTAGGCCACCGTGTCGGCGTCGATCTCGCTCAGGCTGCCTTCCTGCGAGCGCAGGCAGCCAGCGAAGTAGCGGAAGTGATCCACGGTGAGGGGAATGTCGGCGTTCAGCGTTTCGCGGATCGCCTTGCCGTTGTCCACGGTTTCGGCGTAGGCCAGCTTTTCAAGGTTTTGCTCGATGCGATCGGCAATCTTGAGCAGCAGGTTGGCGCGATCCGCGGCCGGGGTGCGCCCCCATTGCGGTGCAGCCGCATGGGCGGCGTCCAGGGCCAGCTCGATGTCTTCAGCCGTGGAACGTGCGGCCTGGGTGTAGGCCTTGCCGGTGATGGGCGTGAGCACGTCGAAGTACGCGCCCTTGACGGGAGGGACGAACTTGCCACCGATGAAGTTGTCGTAGCGGGCCTTGTATTGGACCTTGGCGTCGGGGGAGCCGGGGGGGGCGTACAGCATCTGAAGTCTCCTTGTGGAATGGATGAACAAAATCAACCCGCCGCAGTGGTTGAGCGACGTGTTATCCCTCTATTGCAGGATGCGTGCCACCCTGGGTCAGCTGTTCCTGGCCCTTCAATCCATGCGCAGGATGGGCCAAGGTGTTCCACGGAGCTGTACCGGTGTGTCAGCTTGTTGCGTCCGCTGTTCCAATACGGCACAGTGCACCGGGTTCCCGCGCTGAAGTGGAAGTGCAGACTGGCGCACAATGGGCCCATTGCCTCCATGCCACGGAGGCGATGCCGGAGGCGGCGTACCCGCCCCGAGCTTGGAACACAGGAGACAAACGGCCATGCCTTCCTCGGTTTATTCAGAACGCACGGTTCCAGCCGCGTTGCGCAGGGCGCGCTCGCACCTGATGAATGCGGGAGCCTTGCCGCCGGACTTGATTCCCGCAGAGCTTCAGCGTTCCTGGCAGCGCAGCTGGGATGCGGGGCTCCAGCCCTGTGGGCGTACCCCAGGCGCACCGCATGCCTCAGGAGCCCAACTGGCCAGGGCCCTGGAGCAACAGCGCGAGCTGGTCGCCTATGCCCGGCCCGTGATGGAGTTCTTGCTCGAACAGACCTGTGAAACGGACAGCATGGTAGTGCTGGCTGGAACCGATGGAATGCTCTTGCACGCCTTGGGCGACCCCCGGTTCATGGGCCGCGCCGAGCGGGTGGCGCTGCGCCCTGGAGCCACCTGGAGCGAGCAGTACCGGGGCACCAACGCCATCGGCACGGCACTGACCGACGACCGGGCCCTTGTGGTGCATGCGCAGGAACATTTTTTGGAACGCAATGGTTTTCTGACCTGTGCGGCTGCGCCCATCCATGCCCCCGATGGCCGACTGCTGGGCGTGCTGGATGTGTCGGGAGACCACCGTGGCTACCATCGGCACACGCTGGGCCTGGTGCGCTCGGCCGTGCGGATCATTGAGCACCGCCTGTTCGATACCCGGCACGACCCGCGCCACTGGAGTGGCCTGCGCCTGCGCCTGCACGCGCAGCCTGAGGGGCTGGGCACGGTGACCGAAGGACTGCTGGCTGTGCGCGAAGACGGGGTGCTGGTGGGAGCCAGTGTCACGGCGCTCCAATTGCTGGGCTTCCAATGGAGTGGCCTGGGCAGCTTGCGCATCGGGGAGGTTCTGGTGGAACCGCTGCAACAGTTGTTGGAATGGTGTCAGCGGCCGACTTCAGTGGCACGGGTGGTGCATACCCTGGGGGGCCACACCTTGTGGGCCAAGGCTGAGACCGGCCGGGTTCTTCAGGCACCGTTCAGTGCACCGCAGGCGCCCAATGACACTGTGGCAGTGCAGGTGGATGCATTGGTACGCATCGATACGGGTGATGCCGTGCTGCACTCGGCCATCGCGCGGGCGCGCAAGGTGGTGGACAAGCCCATTCCCTTGTTGTTGCAGGGAGAGTCGGGTGTGGGCAAAGAGGTGTTCGCGCGCGCCCTGCACCAGAGCGGGCCACGGCAGCACAAAGCCTTTGTCGCGGTCAACTGCGCGGCGTTGCCCGAATCACTGATAGAAGCGGAACTGTTTGGCTACCAGTCGGGCGCTTTCACGGGCGCTCGGCGCGAGGGGGCGCCGGGGCGCATCCGTGAGGCCGATGGGGGAACCCTGTTCCTCGACGAAATCGGTGACATGCCCCTGTCCTTGCAAGCCCGCCTGCTGCGTGTGCTGCAAGACCGCGAAGTGACGCCCCTGGGCGGAGCCAAGCCGGTTGCCGTCGATTTTGCGCTGGTCTGTGCCACCCATCGCCACTTGCTGCGCGAGATCCAGGAGGGGCGTTTCCGCGAAGACCTCTACTACCGTCTCAATGGCCTGACCCTGTGCCTGCCTGCGCTGCGTGAGAGGACTGACTTCGATCACCTGCTCGACAGCCAACTGCAGAAACTCATGCCGCACAGGCCCTTGACCATTGCCACGGAGTTGCGCCAGCGTCTGCGCGCATACCCCTGGCCTGGCAACGTACGGCAATTGGCCAGCGCCTTGCGCACGGCCTGTGCCTTGCTGGACGCGCACGAAAACATGGTTGACTGGCACCACCTGCCCGACGACCTGGCACTGGATCTGCGCGCCGTAACCATGGAGGCTCCACCACCACAAGCCGAATTGCCCACCGACCTGCGCACGCTCTCGCGCCAGAGCATTGCGCGCGCGCTGCAGTCTTGTGCCGGCAACCATTCAGAAGCCGCGCGCATGCTGGGCATAGGCCGCAGCACGCTCTATCGGAAACTGCGCGAAATGGGCATTGCCCATTGATCTCAGGGCGCCTTGGGCGTTGCCAGGTCCCAGCAGGCCATGAACAGTGCCGCGATCACCGGCCCGATGACAAAGCCGTTGATACCGAACAGCGTCATGCCCCCCAATGTGGAGATCAACACCACGTAGTCGGGCATCTTGGTGTCCTTGCCCACAAGCAAAGGGCGCAGCAGGTTGTCCACCAGCCCGATCACGCCCACGCCAAACGCAGTCAGCACCCCAGCCTGCCATAGTGCCCCTGTGGCCAGGAAGTAAATGGCCACCGGCCCCCAGATCAGGCCTGCGCCCACGGCGGGCAAGAGTGAAAGAAACGCCATCAGCACGCCCCACAGCACCGGGGCCTGGATGCCCAGCACCCAGAAGATGAATCCCCCGAGCATGCCTTGCACTGCGGCCACCATCAGGTTGCCCTTGAGCGTGGCCCGGATCACGGTGATGAACTTGGTGCTGAGATCGCGCTTGTGCTGATCGTCCAGAGGAATCGCGCGATGGATACGTTTGCCCAGTGCGTGCCCATCGCGCAGCAGGAAGAACAGCAGGTACATCATTACGCCAAACCCCACGGCGAACTGCAGGGTGTTCTGGCCGATGTTCAGGGCCTGGGTGGCAATCACCTGGCCAGCCTGCACAGAGAATGCCGACAGCTTGTGCTGCACCGCAGCCACGCTGGTCAGTTCCATCTTGTCGAGCATGTTGACCATCCAGCTGGGCAGCGCGGCAATGACCTGTTCCAGGTAGGCGCCAAAGTTCAACTGGCCCGAGCGCAGACGCTCATAGATGTGTGTGGCCTCCTGGATCAGCGAGATACCAATCAGCGCCAGCGGAAGAATGACCACCACCAGGCACAGCAGTAGCGTGGCCAGTGCCGCACGGGTGGGCTTGCCGGGCATGCGAGCCAGCATGCGCCGGTGCAAGGGCATGAACAGGATGGCCAAGGCCACGCCCCAGAACACCGCTTCGTAGTAGGGCCAGAGAATGGCACCGAACGCCAGCGACACGGCGACCAGCAGGAGCAAGAAGGTTTTGTTCTGCAGAGTGGGAGTTGACATGGCCAGCGCAGTCCGTTGAAACAGAATGCGAATGTACGCCACCTCTGTGGCTGCCAACCGGTTGCAGCGTTCCTGCGGGCGGGCACCGGGCCGCGATAGGAAAAACCACAAGCGGCCTGGGGCGAACAGTGGCACAATGGCGCCCGTACTCGGCCCTTCCCCAGCCACAGTCGCATCCGCCAACCGGTTCAGCCGTGTCGCGGAAGGTTTTTTCAACCAGCTAATGTCTCCCCCAGGGAGACGGAGGTCAGCGGAACATGAGCGATACGACATCCGTCTATCAAGCCTATCAAGGCAATACCTACCTCTTCGGCGGCAATGCGCCCTATGTCGAAGAGATGTACGAAAACTATCTGGCCAATCCGGGCAGCGTGCCCGACACCTGGCGCGAATACTTCGATGCGCTGCAGCACGTGCCTGCCGTCGATGGCAGCAATGCCCGCGACGTGCCCCACATGCCCGTCATCAATGCCTTTGCCGAGCGCGCCAAGGCCGGTGGCACCAAGGTGGTGGTGGCCAGCGAAAACGCCGAGATGGGCCGCAAGCGCACGGCGGTGCAGCAACTGATTGCCGCCTACCGCAACGTGGGCCAGCGCTGGGCCGATCTGGATCCCCTCAAGCGCACGGAGCGTCCCGCCATTCCCGAACTGGAGCCGTCGTTCTATGGCTTCAGCGACGCTGACCAGGAAACGGTGTTCGATACGAGCAACACCTTTTTTGGCAAGGACAAGATGTCGCTGCGCGAGCTCATCAACGCGCTGCACGAGACCTACTGCGGCACCTTGGGTGCCGAGTTCATGTACACCTCTGACCAGGCAGAAAAACGCTGGTGGCAGCAAAAACTGGAATCCATCCGCGGCAAGCCCCAATTCAGCGCCGAGAAAAAGAAGCAGATCCTGGATCGCCTGACGGCCGCCGAAGGCCTGGAGCGCTTTCTGCACACCAAATACGTGGGCCAGAAGCGCTTCTCGCTGGAAGGCGGCGAGAGCTTCATCGCTGCCATGGACGAATTGATCCAGCAGGCTGGCGCCAAGGGCGTGCAGGAAATCGTGATCGGCATGGCCCACCGTGGCCGTCTGAACGTGCTGGTCAACACCTTGGGCAAGATGCCCGCTGACCTGTTCGCTGAATTCGACCACACGGCCCCAGAAGACCTGCCTGCAGGCGACGTGAAGTACCACCAGGGCTTCAGCTCGGACGTGTCCACCCCCGGCGGCCCGGTGCACCTGAGCCTGGCCTTCAACCCTTCGCACCTGGAAATCGTCAACCCCGTGGTCGAAGGCTCGGTGCGTGCACGCATGGACCGCCGTGGCGACGCCCGGGGCGACCAGGTGCTGCCCGTGCTGGTGCACGGCGACGCTGCTTTTGGCGGCCAGGGCGTGAACCAGGAAACCCTGTGCCTGGCCCAGACCCGTGGCTACACCACCGGCGGCACGGTGCACCTGATCATCAACAACCAGATCGGCTTCACCACCTCCGACCCGCGCGACATGCGCTCCAGCACTTTCTGTACCGACATCGTCAAGATGGTCGAGTCCCCAGTGCTGCACGTCAACGGCGACGACCCTGAAGCCGTGGTGCTGGCTACGCAATTGGCCCTGGAGTTCCGCATGGAATTCCGCCAGGACGTGGTGGTGGACATCACCTGCTTCCGCAAGCTGGGCCACAACGAGCAAGATACGCCCGCGCTGACCCAGCCCCTGATGTACAAGAAAATCGCCGCCCACCCCGGAACGCGCAGATTCTATGGCGACAAGCTGGTGACCCAGGGCGTGCTGGCGGCGGACGGCCCGGACGAAATGGTCAAGGCCTACCGCGCCGCCATGGATGCAGGCAAGCACACGGTCGATCCGGTGCTGACCAACTTCAAGAGCAAGTACGCGGTGGACTGGAGCCCGTTCCTGGGCAAGAAGTGGACCGATGCGGGCGATACCGCAATTCCCCTGACCGAATGGAAGCGCCTGTCGGAAAAGCTCACCACGCTGCCCGACACCGTCACCCCGCACCAGTTGGTGAAAAAAGTCTATGACGACCGCGCTGCCATGGGCCGGGGCGACATTCCGGTGGACTGGGGCATGGGCGAACACATGGCCTTTGCCTCGCTCGTGGCCAGCGGCTACCCCGTGCGCCTGTCGGGCGAGGACTGCGGCCGGGGCACCTTCACGCACCGCCACGCCGTGATCCACGACCAGAAGCGCGAGAAGTGGGACACCGGCACCTACGTGCCCCTGCAGAACGTGGCCGAGAACCAGGCTCCGTTCGTCGTGATCGACTCCATCCTGTCCGAAGAGGCAGTGCTGGGCTTCGAGTACGGCTACGCCTCCAACGACCCGAACACCCTGGTGATCTGGGAAGCCCAGTTTGGCGACTTCGCCAACGGCGCGCAGGTGGTGATCGACCAGTTCATCGCTTCGGGTGAGGTCAAGTGGGGCCGCGTCAACGGCATCACGCTGATGCTGCCGCACGGCTACGAAGGCCAGGGCCCCGAGCACAGCTCTGCGCGTGTCGAACGCTTCATGCAGCTGGCCGCAGACGCCAATATGCAGATCGTGCAGCCCACCACGGCCAGCCAGATCTTCCATGTGTTGCGCCGCCAGATGGTGCGCAACCTGCGCAAGCCCCTGGTCATCTTTACGCCCAAGAGCCTGCTGCGCAACAAGGACGCCACCTCGCCGCTGTCCGAGTTCACCAAGGGCGCCTTCCAGACCGTGATTCCTGAGCAGGATCAAGCGATCTGCAAGAAGGCCGACAAGGTCAAGCGCGTGATTGCCTGCTCGGGCAAGGTGTACTACGACCTCGTGAAGAAGCGCACCGAGAATGAAATTGGCGATGTGGCCATCATCCGCGTGGAGCAGCTCTATCCCTTCCCGCACAAGGCATTCGCGGCCGAACTCAAGAAGTACGCCCATGCCACCGAGATCGTGTGGTGCCAGGACGAGCCGCAGAACCAGGGCGCCTGGTTCTTCATCCAGCACAACATCCACGAGAACATGCTTGAAGGCCAGAAGCTCGGCTATGCCGGTCGTGCGGCCTCGGCTTCGCCTGCCGTGGGCTACTCGCACCTGCACCAGGAGCAACAGAAGGCCCTGGTCGATGCAGCCTTCGCCAAGCTCAAGGGTTTTGTCCTGACCAAGTAAGGCCGGAAACCCCCTCACTCAGTACAGAACACCTTTTTCGGAAAGAAATCAAAATGGCTATCGTAGAAGTCAAAGTCCCCCAGCTGTCCGAGTCCGTGGCCGAAGCCACGATGCTGAACTGGAAGAAGAAGGCCGGAGAGGCCGTCGCCGCCGATGAAATCCTGATCGAGATCGAGACCGACAAGGTCGTGCTCGAAGTGCCCGCGCCCGCAGCCGGTGTGCTGGCCGAAATCGTGGTGGGCGATGGTGGCACCGTGGTGGCCGAGCAGCTCATCGCCAAGATCGACACCGAAGGCAAGGCCGGTGCGGCCGCGCCTGCGGCAGCCGCTGCTGCTGCCCCTGTGGCTGCCGCTGTGGCTGCCGCTGCAGCGCCTGCACCTGCCGCTGCTGCGGCAACGGGTGGCGCCAAGGGCGATGTGGCCATGCCTGCAGCCGCCAAGCTGCTGGCCGACAACAAGCTGTCCGTCGGCGATGTGGCTGGCACCGGCAAGGACGGCCGCGTGACCAAGGGCGATGTGCTGGCTGCCGTGGCGGGCGGTGCCAAGCCTGCCGCCCCGGCTGCTGCCAGCGTGATCCCCACCGGCGTGCCCACCAAGGCACTGCCCCAGGTGGCCGCCCCTGCCGCCCCCAGCCTGGGCGACCGCCCCGAGCAGCGCGTGCCCATGAGCCGCCTGCGCGCCCGCGTGGCCGAGCGCCTGCTGCAGTCGCAATCCACCAATGCCAGCCTGACCACGTTCAACGAAGTGAACATGGCCCCGGTGATGGAGATGCGCAAGAAGTTCCAGGATGCCTTCACCAAGGAACACGGCGTGAAGATCGGCTTCATGAGCTTCTTCGTGAAGGCCGCCGTGCACGCCCTCAAGAAGTTCCCCGTGCTCAACGCATCGGTCGATGGCAACGACATCGTCTACCACGGCTACTTCGACATCGGTATCGCCGTGGGTTCGCCCCGCGGCCTGGTGGTGCCCATCCTGCGCAACGCAGACCAAATGAGCTTCGCCGACATCGAGAAGAAGATTGCCGAATTCGGCAAGAAGGCTGCCGAAGGCAAGCTGGGCATCGAGGAAATGACCGGCGGCACCTTCTCCATCTCCAACGGCGGCACCTTCGGCTCGATGATGTCCACCCCCATCATCAACCCGCCGCAGTCGGCCATCCTGGGTGTGCACGCCACCAAGGACCGTGCCGTGGTGGAGAACGGCCAGGTCGTGGTGCGCCCGATGAACTACCTCGCCATGTCCTACGATCACCGCATCATCGACGGCCGCGAAGCCGTGCTGGGCCTGGTCGCCATGAAGGACGCGCTGGAAGACCCGTCCCGCCTGCTGTTTGATATTTGAGATGCAACCCCCTGAGTCGCTTCGCGCCTTCCCCCTTCTCTCGAATTGCTGCGCAATTCGGGAAGGGGGACACCGCCAGCGCGGCGGGGCGGCCCTTGCGCGGCGGTCACTGGTATGGCCGCGCGCGTCTCAAAGGCCGATGGGGGGTGGCGCATAGCGCCCTTTGATATGCATTGCATTGACCCACATGTGCGGCTGGCTTGTGCCACGTCCGCCGGTGGGTCTTTCTCCAACTGAATGAACGAGATAACCATGAGCAAACAATTCGACGTCATCGTCATCGGCGGCGGCCCCGGCGGCTACATCGCCGCCATCCGCGCTGCGCAACTGGGCTTCAACGTGGCCTGTATCGACGAGTGGAAGAACGCTGCGGGCGGCCCGGCCCCCGGCGGCACCTGCACCAACGTGGGCTGCATTCCCTCCAAGGCGCTGCTGCAGTCGTCCGAGCACTTCGAGCACGCCAACAAGCACTTTGCCGAGCACGGCATCAGCACCGGCAAGGTGACGATGGACGTGGCCAAGATGATCGGTCGCAAGGACGCCGTCGTGAAGCAGAACAACGACGGCATCCTGTACCTGTTCAAGAAGAACAAGGTCAGCTTCTTCCATGGCCGTGGTTCCTTCGTGAAGGCCGTTCCACCCGGTGAGGGTGGAACCTCCGGTTCCACGGGCGGCTACGAGATCAAGGTGGAGGGCGCCGCCGAAGAGACCCTGGTGGGCAAGCAGATCATCGTGGCCACGGGCTCCAATGCCCGCGCGCTGCCCGGCGTGGCGTTCGACGAGGAAAACATCCTGTCGAACGACGGCGCGCTGCGCGTCGGCGCCGTGCCCAAGAAGCTCGGCGTGATCGGTTCGGGCGTGATCGGGCTGGAGATGGGTTCCGTCTGGCGCCGCCTGGGTGCCGACGTGACCGTGCTCGAAGGCCTGCCCACCTTCCTGGGCGCCGTGGATGAGCAGATCGCCAAGGAAGCCAAGAAGGCCTTCGACAAGCAGGGCCTGAAGATCGAGCTGGGCGTGAAGATCGGCGAGATCAAGAACAGCAAGAAGGGTGTGAGCGTGGCCTACACCAACGCCAAGGGCGAGGCCCAGGCGCTGGAGGTGGACAAGCTCATCGTGTCGATCGGCCGCGTGCCCAACACCATCGGCCTGAACGCCGAGGCTGTGGGCCTGAAGCTGGGCGAGCGTGGCGAGATCGTGGTCGACGGCGACTGCAAGACCAACCTGCCCGGCGTCTGGGCCGTGGGCGACGTGGTGCGCGGCCCCATGCTGGCGCACAAGGCCGAGGAAGAGGGCGTGGCCGTGGCTGAGCGTATTGCGGGCCAGCATGGGCATGTCAACTTCAACACCATTCCCTGGGTCATCTACACCAGCCCCGAGATCGCCTGGGTGGGCCGCACCGAGCAGCAGCTGAAAGAGCAAGGCGTGAAGTACAAGGCTGGCACGTTCCCCTTCCTGGCCAACGGCCGCGCGCGTGCGCTGGGCGACACCACCGGCATGGTCAAGTTCCTGGCCGATGCCGCCACGGACGAGATCCTGGGCGTGCACATCGTTGGCCCCATGGCCAGCGAGCTGATCGCCGAGGCCGTGGTCGCCATGGAGTTCAAGGCCAGCGCCGAAGACATCGCGCGCATTTGCCACGCCCACCCGTCCCTGAGCGAAGCCACCAAGGAAGCCGCACTGGCGGTGGACAAGCGCACCCTCAACTTCTGATTTGAGGAAAAATAGCTGCTAGCGCCCGTAAATAGGGCGCTAGCAGCTATTGTTTTTATAGCATATGAGTCCCATTGCCAGCGTCAAGGCCGCCTACCAGGCCGAATTGGAGGCCAAGGGTTTCCAGAGCGACCCCGCGCAACTGCGCGCTGTGGAGGCGCTGGACCGCTGTGCGCGCGAATGGGCTGCCTACAAGACGCAGCGCTCGAACGCACTCAAGAAGCTCATCCACCGGCCCGACATTCCGCGCGGCGTGTACATGTATGGCGGGGTGGGGCGCGGCAAGAGCTTCCTCATGGACTGCTTCTTCAACGCCGTGCCGCTCAAGCGCAAGGTGCGTTTGCACTTCCATGAATTCATGCGCGAGGTGCACCGCGAGCTGGCGGCGCTGCAGGGCACGCAGAACCCGCTGGACGTGCTGGGCCAGCGCATTGCCAAGCGCTACAAGCTCATCTGCTTCGACGAATTCCATGTGGCGGACATCACCGACGCCATGATCCTGCACCGCCTGCTGGCGGCGCTGTTCGACAACGGCGTGGGCTTTGTCACCACGTCCAATTTCGAGCCGGACGGCCTGTACCCCAACGGCCTGCACCGCGACCGCATCCTGCCCGCCATTGCGCTGCTCAAGCAGAAGCTCGAAGTCATCAACGTGGACAACGGCACCGACTACCGGCGGCGCACGCTGGAGCAGGTCAAGCTCTACCACACGCCCCTGGGCCCCGAGGCAGACGTGGCGATGAACGCGGCCTTCGACCAACTGGCCGAGGTGCATGACGAAGACCCGGTGCTGAATATCGAGGCGCGCGAGATCCAGGCGCGGCGCAAGGCGGGCGGCGTGGTCTGGTTCGATTTCAAAACGCTGTGCGGCGGCCCGCGCTCGCAGAACGACTACCTGGAGATCGCATCGCAGTTCCATACCGTGCTGCTCTCCGATGTGCCCCACATGCCCGTGAGCATGGCCTCGCCTGCGCGGCGTTTTACCTGGCTGATCGACGTGCTGTACGACCGCCGCGTCAAGCTCATCCTGTCAGCGGCCGTGGCGCCCGAACAGCTTTATACCGATGGCCCGCTGGCCCACGAATTCCCACGCACGGTCTCGCGGCTCAACGAGATGCAGTCCAAGGAATTCCTGGCGCTGGAGCGCCGTGTAGTGGATACGGGGTTGACATGAAGAAACCGGTCTTAGCCTGCTGCCTGGTTGCGCTGGGGTTTTGGCACACGGCCAGTGCCCAGGACGCCGAGCCCGACGCGCCGCCGCAGCTTGAACGAGCGCGCATCGCCCGTGAGCGCACGGCTGCCACGCAGCAGCAGGCACTTGAAGAAGCACAGTGCCAGCAACGTTTTGCGGTGGAAGACTGCCTGCGCGCCGTACGCAGGCAGGCACGCCAGCGCCTCAACAGCCTGCGCCAGCAGGAAGAACGCCTGGACGAAGCGCAGCGGCAAGAGCGCGCACAGCACCGCCTCCAGGCCGTCGAACAACGCCAGCAGGAACACGCCCTCCAAGCGCCCGCAGGGGCCGCCAGTGGGGGGGCGGCCAGGCAAGCCAAGGCGGCGCCAGCCCCTTCGATGGATCCACGTGCGCATGCACAAAAGCAGCAACAGGTGCAGGCCGACAAAGCCAGGCGCCGTGCGGCGCTGCAGGAACACGCAAGCGCGCAGCGCCGCGAGCACCTGGAAAAAGAAGAGGCTGCCCGCCAGCGCAAGGCCCAGCGCGATGCCCGCAAAGCCGCAGATGCAGCCCGTGGGCGCCCTCCAGCGGCGCCTTTGCCTGCAGCGTCGGCTGCACAGTGAAGGGGCGGCCGGGTCAAACGGCTGCAGGGGGTTTGAAAAACGGGGCTGGTGGCAGCGGCTTTTTCTCTTCCACCAGCGCCTCGATCTTGACGATGGCCAGTGAGAGGTTGTCCCCGGTGCCGCGTGCACGGATGCGGGCTTTTTCGATCAGGAATTCAGTCGACTCCCTGGGCGTCAGCGACTCCACCACCGACGCCAGTTCGGTGGGGGAAAAGTAGTGCCACACCCCGTCGCTGCAGGCCAGCAGCACATCGCCCGGCATGAGCTGGTGGATCATGTGCGTGGTCATGGGCGGGTCGCTTTCGGTGCCCAGGCAGCCCACCAGAATGTTCGAGTGCGGGTGGGTATTGGCCTCGGCCTCGGTGATCTCGCCCCGGTCCACCAGCGCCTGCACGTAGGAGTGGTCGCTGGTGCGGTGCATCATGCGGCCGTTCTGGAAGTGGTAGATGCGTGAGTCGCCTGCGTGGATCCAGTGGCAGTCGCCACGGGGGTTGATCAGGAAGGCGGCAATGGTGCTGTGCGGTTCCTGCTCGGACGTGATGGCCGTGAGCCGGATGACGATGTGCGACTCCTGCACCAGGTTCTTGAGCATGGCCACGGGATCATCGGTCTCGGGCGAATAGCGGTCGAACAACTGGCGTGCGGTCAGCATGACCTGGTCGGACGCCTTGCGCCCGCCGCTGCGCCCGCCCATGCCGTCGGCCAGCACAGCCAGTACGCAGCCGTTGTAGCGCGGGTGCGACAGCAAAGCCACCTGGTCTTGCTGGTATTCGCGGTCACCCTTGTGGATGCCGGTGGAGGCACTGAGGCGAATCGGTCTGGACATGGCGTGGATTGTGGTGTGTGGCGGCCTGCCGAGCCCAAGAATAGGGCACAAGCTCGCTTATTATCGAATGCGCTGTGGCTTTTTTGCCATCGTACTGCGATTCTGTGCCCACACATCACCCCAGCCCTCTTGGCGCGCTGCACGACGCGGTGCAACACTGCTTTGCCGATGGCGGCCCCTTGGCACAGGCCTTGCCGGGTTTTCGCCAGCGCCCTGGGCAGACGGCCATGGCGCTGGCCGTGGCAGACACAGTGGTGCAGGGCGGGGCGTTGGTGGCCGAGGCAGGCACGGGCGTCGGCAAGACCTATGCCTACCTGGTTCCGGCGCTGCTCAGTGGCGAGCGCGTGCTGATCTCCACCGCTACCAAGGCCTTGCAGGACCAGCTTTTCAACCGCGACCTGCCCCGGCTGGCGCAGGCACTGGGCCTGCCGGGGCGCGCTGCCTTGCTCAAGGGACGCTCCAGCTACCTGTGCCTGCACCGCCTGGAGCAAAGCCGACAGGACAGCGCTGCCTGCGATGCCAGCCTGGCCCAGGCCCTGGCGCGGGTGGAAACCTGGGCACAGGCCACCTGCAGCGGCGACCTGGCAGAACTGCCGGGCCTGGATGAACGCTCGGCCATTCTCCCCTGGGTGAGCTCCACGCGCGACAACTGCCTGGGCAGCCACTGCCCGCAGTTCCGGCGCTGCCATGTGTTCCAGGCGCGGCGCGAGGCCATGGCGGCCGATGTGGTGGTGGTCAACCACCATTTGTTCTTTGCCGACCAGGCCCTGCGCGAGACCGGCATGGCCGAGCTGCTGCCCGAGGTGCGCGTGGTGGTGTTCGACGAAGCCCACCAGATCAAGGAGACCGGGGTGCAGTTTCTGGGCCAATCCCTGGGCAGCGCCCAGGTTCTGGATCTGGCACGCGACCTGCGCAGCGCAGGCCTGCAACGCGCCCGTGGCATGGCCGATTGGCAAGGCCTGCACCACGACCTGGAGCAGCTTGCCCGCCGCTTGCGCCTGGCGTGCGGCGCGCACCCCACGGGCACACGGCTGACCTGGACGGACGCCACGCCACAAGGCGCAGACCCTGCCGAATGGTCCGATGCGCTGGAAGGCCTGGACAAGGTGTGCGCCCAGGCTTGTGAATCCTTGGCCGCCGTGCAGGAAATGGCGCCCGACTTTGTCCGCCTGCACGAGCGAACCCAGGCCCTGCGCGCACTGGCACGGCGCTTTGCCACGCCCGGCCTGGCCGAGGGTGTGCGCTGGGTGGAAGTGGGCCTGCAGGCACGGCTGGTCGAGGCACCGCTGGACCTGGCCCCGGTGGTGCAGGGCTGGATGCGGCCGCCGGATGCCGTGCAGCCTCCGCCGGGTGCCGAGCAGGCTGCACCGCCCAGGGCCTGGGTCTTCACCTCGGCCACGCTGGGGACAGACGATGCGCTGAGCTGGTTCACCGAGCCCCTGGGGCTGGCCCAGGCGCGCATCCTGCGCTTGCCCAGCCCTTTTGACCTGGAGCGCCAGGCTGCGCTCTACGTACCACGCAGTCTGCCTCCACCCACCGACGCAGCCCACAGCGCTGCCTTGGGGGCGTGGGTGGCCCAGGTGGCCTCACGCCTGCAAGGCCGAACGCTGGTGCTCACCACCAGCCTGCGGGCGCTGCGGGTGCTGGGCGAGGTGCTGCGCACCCGCTTGCCTGGGCTGCAGGTGTTGGTGCAGGGCGAGGGCACCCGGCATGGCCTGATGGAGCGCTTTCGCCAGGGCTGCACCCTGGGTGCGCCGGGCTGCGTGCTCGTGGCCTCGGTGTCGTTCTGGGAGGGGGTGGATGTGCCCGGCGATGCGCTGCAACTCGTGGTCATCGACAAGCTGCCGTTCCCGGTGCCCACCGACCCCCTGGTGCAGGCGCATGCGCAGCGCTTGCAGCAGGCCGGGCGCAGCCCGTTCCGTGACCACGCCTTGCCCGAAGCCGCTGTGGCGCTCAAGCAGGGCGCGGGCCGACTGATACGGCACGAAACCGATGCGGGGATTCTGGTGGTGGCCGATACGCGCCTGCTGGACCGGGGCTACGGCAAACGCCTGATGGCGGCCCTGCCGACTATGCGCAGGCTGGGGTCAGAAGAGGAATTCGACGACGCGCTGCAGGCGCTGGTCACCAGAACTTCCACCATGGATCGCTCTTGCCCTTGAATCCGTTGGCGATGTAGCTGCTGTTGGGGTAGTTCTTGTCCAGCACGCGGCGTGTGTCGTCGCGCAACTGGACCATGCCCAGGGCGTCGTAGGACTGCACCAGGATGTACAGCGCTTCCTCGTGGGAGGGTACGGCTTCGTAGTCACTCAGCGCTGTCTGGGCCCGACTGATCGCTGCCACATAGGCGCCGCGCTGGAAGTAGTAGCGCGCCACATGCACCTCGTATTGCGCCAGCGAATTGATGATGTAGGTCATGCGCTGGCGGGAATCCTGCGCATAGCGCGAATCGGGGAAGCGTGTCACCAGCTCGCGGAAGGACTCGTAGGAATCCTTGGCCGCCTTCTGGTCGCGCTCCGACAGGTCCTGGCGCGATACCCAGGAGAACATGCCCAGGTTGTCGTTGAAGTTGACCAGGCCCTTGAGGTACAGCGCGTAGTCGATGGCAGGGCTGACCGGGTGCAGCTTCATGAAGCGGTCCAGCGTGGCGATGGCCTGGGCTTTTTCATTGGCCTTGTACTGCGCGTAGGCCTTGTCGAGCTGGGCCTGCTGCGCCAGGGGCGTGCCTGCGGCGCGGCCTTCGAGCTTTTCCAGCAGCGGCACGGCGGCGTCATAGCCGCCGCTGTTGAGTTCATCGCGGGCCTCGGCGTAGATGCGGTCGGTCGTCCAGCCTGCGGTTTTGTCTTCGGGGGTGCTGGAGCAGCCGGCCGCCAGCAGGCTGGCGACTAGCAGGGCCGAAACGATGGAAAAAGGGGCTCGCAACATGGCAGGCAGCTTTCTGGCGGGAAGAGGCATGGGGTCGGCGGTGCCCACAGGCACCGGCAGGGCTGATTTGCAGCCAAGGGATTGTAGCGATGGCAGGGTGGGCTGCCCGGCCTGCAGGAAATGGCTGCAGGGGCTTTCTACAATGCGGCCATGTTTGTCCATTTGCGCCTGCACACCGAATTTTCCGTCGTGGACGGAACCAACCGGATTGACGAAGCGGTGGCCAGCGCCGCAGCCGATGGCCAGCCCGCACTGGCTATTTCCGACCTCAACAACCTCTTTGGCGCCGTCAAGTTCTACAAGACCGCGCGCGGCAAGGGCGTCAAGCCCATTCTGGGTGCCGAAATCGTGCTCGAAGGCGAGGGCGGCCAGCCGCCTGCGCGCCTGGTGCTGCTGGTGCAGGGAAGCCAGGGCTACCTCAACCTGTCCGAATTGCTGGCCCGCGCCTGGACGTGCAACGCTGCCAAAGGCCAGGCGCTGTGTACCTGGGCCTGGCTGGAGGAGCTCTCGCCTGGTTTGATTGCCCTTTCGGGCGCCCAGGCCGGGCCGGTGGGGCTGGCATTGATGCGTGGTGACGAGGCGGGCGCTGCAGGCCTTGCGCTGCGGTTGGCGGGTGTGTTCCCGCACCGTTTTTACCTGGAGATCCAGCGCGCCGGGCGCCCAGAGGACGAAGCCCATGTCGCCGCTGCCGTGCCCCTGGCGGCGCGGCTGAACCTGCCGGTCGTGGCCACCCATCCGGTGCAGTTTGCCACCGAGGAGGATTTTGAGGCGCACGAGGCGCGCGTGTGCATTGCCGAAGGCGAAATCCTGGCGAACCCGCGCCGGGTGCGGCGCTTCACGCGCGAGCAGTATTTCAAGACCAGCGCGCAAATGCAGGCCCTGTTTGCCGATGTGCCCTCGGCCCTGGCCAACACGGTGGAAATTGCCAAGCGCTGCAACCTCACCCTGGTGCTGGGTAAGCCGCAGTTGCCCAACTTCCCCATTCCTGGGGGCATGACCATCGAAGAGTTCTTCCGAAAAGTCTCGCACGACGGCCTGGAAGAACGCCTGCAGCACCTGTACCCCGATGCCGCCGAGCGCGACCGGCAACGCCCGCGCTACGTGGAGCGGCTGGAGTTCGAGCTGGGCACCATCCTCAAGATGGGATTTCCCGGCTACTTCCTCATCGTGGGCGACTTCATCCAGTGGGCCAAGAACAATGGCTGTCCCGTGGGGCCGGGGCGCGGTTCGGGCGCGGGATCGCTGGTGGCCTATGCGCTCAAGATCACCGACCTGGACCCGCTGCAGTACAACCTGCTGTTCGAGCGGTTTTTGAACCCCGAGCGGGTGTCCATGCCCGACTTCGACATCGACTTTTGCCAGGCCAACCGCGACCGCGTCATCGACTACGTGAAGGACAAGTACGGCAAGGACGCCGTGAGCCAGATTGCCACCTTCGGCACCATGGCTGCCAAGGCCGCCATCCGCGACGTCGGCCGGGTGATGGATCTGAGCTACACCTTTTGCGACGGCATCTCCAAGCTGGTACCGGCCAAGCCCGGCCAGACCTACACCCTGGCCTATCCGCCCGAGACCAAGAAGGACGGCGACAAGAACAACTACGCGCTGGAGCTCGAACCGATGCTCTACGAGCGCGTGCGCAAGGAAGAGGACGTGCGCACCGTCATCGAGATGGCGCAAAAGCTCGAGGGTATGACGCGCAACATCGGCATGCACGCGGGCGGGGTGCTGATTGCGCCGGGCAAGCTCACCGACTTCTGCCCGCTGTACCAGCAGCCCGGCAGCGAGTCGGCCGTGAGCCAGTTCGACAAGGACGACGTCGAGGCCATCGGCCTGGTGAAGTTCGACTTTCTGGGCCTGGCCACGCTCACCATCCTGGAGATTGCCAAGGAATTCATCGTCCAGCGCCACAAGGGCCAGGAGCACTTTGCCTTTGAGAACATCCCGCTGGACGACGGCCCCACCTACCGCCTTTTCTCCGAGGGCAAGACCGAGGCCGTGTTCCAGTTTGAAAGCCGGGGCATGCAGGGCATGCTCAAGGAAGCGCGCCCCAGCCGCCTGGAAGACCTGATCGCCCTGAACGCCCTGTACCGCCCCGGCCCGATGGACCTGATCCCCAGCTTCGTGGCGCGCAAGCACGGCAAGGAAGTGGTGGAGTACCCCCACCCGCTGGTGGAACCGGTGCTGGCCGAGACCTACGGCATCATGGTCTACCAGGAGCAGGTGATGCAGACCGCCCAGGTGCTGGGCGGCTACAGCCTGGGCGGCGCCGACATGCTGCGCCGCGCCATGGGCAAGAAAAAGGCCGAGGAGATGGCCGAGCACCGGGCCATCTTCCGCAAGGGCGCGGCAGAAAAGGGCATCGGCCAGGAGAAGGCCGACGAAGTGTTCGACCTGATGGAGAAGTTCGCGGGCTATGGCTTCAACAAGTCGCACGCCGCTGCGTACTCGCTGCTGGCCTACCACACGGGCTGGCTCAAGGTGCACTACACGGCCGAGTTCTTCTGCGCCAACATGACCGTGGAAATGGACGACACCGACAAGCTCAAGGTGTTGTACGAAGACGCCACCAAGCACTTTGGCATGCAGTTCGAGCCGCCGGACATCAACCGTGGCCGGTACCGCTTCGAGCCCGTGAGCGACACCGTGATCCGTTATGGGCTGGGCGCCGTCAAGGGCACGGGGCAGCAGGCCATCGAGGCTATTGTGGCTGCGCGCGAAGGGCAGGGTGAGGGCCCCAGGGGCAGTGTGCGCGGGCCGTTCGCCAGCCTGTTTGACTTCTGTGTGCGCGTGGACCGGGGGCGCATCAACAAGCGCACGGTCGATGCGCTGATCAAGGCCGGGGCGTTTGACGGCCTGCACCGCAACCGTGCGGCGCTGTCCGCGTCCATCGACCGGGCGTTCGACTACGCCGCGGCCCAGCATTCCAATGCCAACCAGGGCGGTCTGTTCGACATGATGGGAGAGGACGCCCAGGGTTCCAGCACGCAGGAGCCGGACCTGGCCGAAGCACCGCCCTGGGGCGTGCGCGAGCAGCTCATGCAGGAAAAGACCGCACTGGGCTTTTACCTGTCGGGCCACTTGTTTGACGAGGCTGCGCGGGAGCTGGCCAGCTTTGTGCGCACCCGCATCGCCGACCTGGTGGACACCCGCGAGCCGCAGACCGTGGCCGGCATCGTGTGCGATTTTCGCGTGGTCAACGGCCAGCGCGGACGCCAGGGGATTTTTGTGCTGGAGGACGGGGCCTCCCGCGTGGAGGCTTCGGCCAGCGATGCCGTGGTGCAGGCGCACCGCGACCTGCTCAAGGACGACGAACTCGTCATCGTGACCGGCCGCCTGCAGCCGGGGCGCAATGGTTTTGAGGCGCGCTTCATCGTCCAGCAGGTACACGACCTGGCGGGGGGGCGCTGCCGCTTCGGCAAATACCTGCGCGTGGCAGTGGGCCACCCGCCGCCCGATGTGGCGCGGCTGCTGCGCGAACACCCGCCGCGCAAGGAATCCACCGAGCACGGCGAACTGCAGCATGGCCTGCGCGTGCGCCTGGGTGTGCGCTGCGCGCAGGACGGCGACAGCGCCTGCGCCGAGCTGCAACTGGGCGAGGCCTTCCGCACCTACCCCACAGACGCTGCCTTGGCCGCCTGGCGCGCCCAGGCGGGTGGCGGCGACGTCACCGTGGTATATGAATGACCAAACGGTGACCCGAGACCTTGAAATAGACCTGAATGGTCAAATTTCTTGACCCTGCAATTGCGTTTTCTGCTCGCTAGAATGAAATCCATGGCTACCAAACCACCATCTCCCCCTCCCGGGCCGGTCGTCAAGCCGCCCGTGCCGGACGACGGCGGTTCGGTCGTGCTCGAACGGGTGCCGCAAAAGGTCAAGCCCCCGCAGATGTTTCAGGTCTTGATGCTCAACGACGACTACACCCCCATGGAGTTCGTGGTGGTCGTTCTGCAGGAGTTTTTCCACAAAGACCGCGAAACCGCCACCCAGATCATGCTCAAGATCCACCTGGACGGCAAAGGCATCTGCGGCGTGTATCCGCGCGACATTGCCCACACCAAGGTGCATCTGGTGCTGGATGCCGCCCGCCAGGCGGGCCATCCGCTGCAATGCCTTTGCGAGCCTGTTGAATAAAGCCCGCACCGCCCTGAACTAGACCCTATCCCTGACCTGCAAGCACAAAGGAGTTCACATGATTGCCCAGGAACTGGAAGTCAGCTTGCACATGGCCTTCGTCGAGGCCCGCCAGCAGCGCCACGAGTTCATCACCGTGGAGCATCTGCTGCTTGCACTGCTCGATAACCCCAGCGCTGCCGAGGTGCTACGCGCCTGCGCGGCCAACATCGAGGACTTGCGTGCCTCGCTGTCCAACTTCATCAAGGACAACACCCCCCAGGTGGCAGGCACCGATGAGGTGGACACCCAGCCCACACTGGGCTTCCAGCGCGTGATCCAGCGCGCCATCATGCACGTGCAGTCCACGGGCAACGGCAAGAAGGAAGTCACCGGCGCCAACGTGCTGGTGGCCATCTTTGGCGAGAAGGATTCCCATGCCGTGTACTACCTGCACCAGCAGGGCGTCACGCGGCTGGACGTGGTCAACTACATTGCCCACGGCATCAAGAAGGGCGAGCCGCCCGAACCCGCCAAGGGCGCAGACAACCCGGCCGAGAGCGAAGAAGCCGCAGGTGGCGAACGCAGCGAAAAGGCCTCGCCGCTGGAGCAGTTCACACAGAACCTCAACCAGCTCGCCAAGGACGGCAAGATCGACCCGCTGATCGGCCGCCACTACGAGGTGGAGCGCACCATCCAGATCCTGTGCCGCCGCCGCAAGAACAACCCGCTGCTGGTGGGCGAGGCCGGCGTGGGCAAGACGGCCATTGCCGAGGGCCTGGCCTGGCGCATCACCCAGGGCGACGTGCCCGAGATCCTGGCCGAGGCCACCGTGTACTCGCTCGACATGGGCGCGCTGCTGGCGGGCACCAAGTACCGGGGCGACTTCGAGCAGCGCCTCAAGGGCGTGCTCAAGAGCCTGAAGGACAAGCCGCACGCCATCCTGTTCATCGACGAGATCCACACGCTCATCGGCGCGGGTGCGGCCTCGGGCGGCACGCTGGATGCGTCCAACCTGCTCAAGCCCGCGCTCAGCTCGGGTACGCTCAAGTGCATCGGCGCCACCACGTTCACCGAGTACCGTGGCATCTTCGAGAAGGACGCGGCCCTGTCGCGGCGCTTCCAGAAGGTGGACGTGGTCGAGCCCACCGTGGCCGAGACCATCGACATCCTCAAGGGCCTCAAGAGCCGCTTCGAGGAGCACCACAGCGTGAAGTACGCCGCCGCTGCGCTGCAGGCCGCCGCCGAGCTGAGCGCCAAATACATCAACGACCGCCACCTGCCCGACAAGGCCATCGACGTGATCGACGAGGCCGGCGCCGCGCAGCGCATCCTCACGCCCAGCAAGCGCAAGAAGACCATCGGCAAGGCCGAGATCGAGGAAATCGTTGCAAAAATAGCGCGCATCCCGCCCGCCAACGTCAGCAACGACGACCGCAGCAAGCTGCAAACGTTGGAGCGCGACCTCAAGAGCGTGGTCTTTGGCCAGGACAAGGCGCTGGAAGTGCTGGCCTCCAGCGTCAAGATGGCGCGCTCGGGCCTGGGCAAGGGCGACAAGCCCATCGGCTCCTTCCTGTTCAGCGGCCCCACGGGCGTGGGCAAGACCGAGGCTGCCAAGCAGCTGGCCTACATCCTGGGCATCGAGCTGATCCGCTTCGACATGTCGGAATACATGGAGCGCCACGCCGTGAGCCGCCTCATCGGCGCGCCCCCCGGCTACGTGGGCTTCGACCAGGGCGGTCTGCTGACCGAAGCCATCACCAAGAAGCCGCACGCCGTGCTGCTGCTCGACGAAATCGAGAAGGCGCACCCGGACATCTTCAACGTGCTGCTGCAGGTGATGGACCATGGCACGCTGACCGACAACAACGGGCGCAAGGCCGACTTCCGCAACGTCATCATCATCATGACGACGAATGCGGGCGCCGAGACCATGAACAAGGCCACCATCGGCTTCACCAACCCGCGCCAGGCGGGCGACGAAATGGGCGACATCAAGCGCCTGTTCACGCCCGAATTCCGCAACCGGCTGGACGCCATCGTGAGCTTCAAGGCGCTGGACGAGCAGATCATCCTGCGCGTGGTGGACAAGTTCCTGCTGCAGTTGGAGCAGCAGCTCGCCGAGAAGAAGGTGGAGGTCACCTTTACCGACGCATTGCGCAAGCACCTGGCCAAGAAGGGCTTCGATCCCCTCATGGGCGCACGCCCGATGCAGCGCCTGATCCAGGACACCATCCGCCGGGCCCTGGCCGACGAACTGCTCTTTGGCCGCCTGCAGGACGGCGGCCGCCTGACGGTGGACATTACCCACCAGACGGACGAGAAGGGCGCAGAGACTTCCGAAGTGGTGCTGGACATCCAGCCCCTGCCCAAGAAAGACCGCGGCACCAAGTCCGAACCTGCCGAGCCTGAAGAAGCAACCGCGGATTGACGGCCCAGGGCTTGTGCGCACGATGGCCAGATTGCGGCACACTGCGCACTTGCCCTGGAGAGTACCCGTGATGCCCATCCCTTTCTTCCCCGTTTCCCGGCGTTTGCGCTGCTTGCACCATGGCCTTGCGCTGCTGTGCCTTGGCGCTGCGGTTTCCGCCTGCGGCGGGGGTGGCGGCGCTGATGCGCCTGCCACCCCCGTTGTACCTGCACCTGCGCCTGCGGTGCCGGCCAACCCACAAACGCCTGCGCCCGGCAATGGGGTCTATGGGGATCTGCGCGGCGCGGCGCTGGGGGTGGGGGCATCGCTCCATGGTGCGTTACCGTTCCCGGCCAGCAATGCGTGGAACACCGACGTCAGCGCGCAGCCGGTCGATCCGAATTCCGATGCGCTGATCGCCAGCATCGGCCTGGACCGGGGCCTGCACCCCGACTTTGGTGCCGGGCTGTACGAGGGGCAGCCCATCGGCATTCCGTACATGGTGGTGGCGGGCACCCAGGCGCGGGTGGCCGTGCAGTTCACCGACTACGCTTCGGAGAGCGACCCCGGCCCCTATCCGTTTCCGCCCAACGCGCCCATCGAGGGCGGGCCGGGCAGCACGGGCGACCGCCATGTGATCGTCATCGACCGCGACAACCACCGGCTGTACGAAACCGCCAACAGCTACCCGCAGCCTGACGGCAGCTGGCGTGCATCGGGCGGCGCGGTGTTCCACCTGGACAGCAACAACGTGCGCCCCACGGCGCAGCCGCGCTGGACCAGTGCCGACGCGGCGGGCCTGCCTATCTTCCCTGGGCTGGTGCGCTACGACGAGGCATCCCTGGGCCCGGGCGGCATCCGCCACGCGCTGCGCTTTACGGTGGGCCGAACGCGCCGCGCCTATGTGCCGCCCGCCACGCACTGGGCGTCGAGCAACACCAGTCCCGACCTGCCGCCCATGGGCATGCGCGTGCGGCTCAAGGCCAGCTATGCCATTCCTGCGGGTTTTTCCAGCGAAACCCGCGCCATCCTCACGGCCCTGCAGACCTACGGAATGATGGTGGCGGACAACGGCTCCAACTGGTACCTCAGCGGCGTGCCGGATGAGCGCTGGAACAATGATCGCCTGGTGTCCGAACTGCGCCAGGTGGCGGGCCGAAACTTCGAGGTGGTGCGCATGGACGGGTTGGTACTGCCGTAGCGCAGCCCCTGCGCATCACTCCGCCAGCGCCTCCAGCACTTCGGTCTCGATCTCGATCTGGCGCTGGTTGTTCTGCAGCTCTGCGCCCTGGATGAGGAAGGTGTCTTCCACCCGCTCGCCCAGGGTGCTGACCTTGGCCAGTTGTACGCTCAGCTTGTGGCGTGCCAGCACGCGCGCCACGAGGTAGAGCAGGCCGGCGCGGTCGCTGGCCGAGATGCCCAGCAGCCAGCGCTGGGCCTTTTCGTCGGGGCGCAGCGTCACGCGCGGGGTGATGGGGAAGCTCTTGACGCGGCGTGACACGCGCTTGCGCCCCGGCTCGGGCAGCGGGCCGCCCTGCACGATGGCGTGGGTGAGGTCGTTCTCGACCATGTGCGTGAGTTCGCGGTAGTGGCCCTGCAGCGTGGCGCTGACGACCTGGAAGGTGTCGAGCGCGTAGCCGTTGTGGGCCGTGTGCACGCGTGCATCCAGGATGGAAAAGCCCGCGCGGTCGAAGTAGCCGCAGATGCGTGCGAACAGATCGCTCTGGTCGGGGGCATACACCAGCACCTGCAGGCCTTCGCCCGCGAGCGACTGGCGCGCGCGCACTACGGGCTGCAGGGTGCCCACGTGGCGCGAGAGGTGGCGCGTGTGCCAGGCAATGTCGGCAGCCTCGTGGCGCATGAAGTAGCTTACGTCCAGCGTGTCCCAGAGCTTTTTCTGCGCTTCAAAGGGCAGGGCGCTCAGGGCCAGCAGCACCAGCGCTTCGCGCTTGCGTGCTTCGACGATGGCCTGCGCGTCGGGGGCACGGCCGCCCAGCACGCGCAGCGTGGCGCGGTACAGGTCTTCGAGCAGCTTGCCTTTCCAGGCGTTCCACACCTTGGGGCTGGTGCCCCGGATGTCGGCCACGGTGAGCAGGTACAGTGCCGTGAGGTAGCGCTCGTTGCCTACGTGGCGTGCAAAGGCGGTGATGACGTCGGGATCCGAGAGGTCCTGCTTTTGCGCCACGTTGCTCATGGTGAGGTGCGCGCGCACCAGGAATTCGATGAGCCTGGCGTCCTCGCGCTCCACGCCGTGCTGGCGGCAAAAGCGTCGGGCTTCGACGGCGCCGACCTGCGAGTGGTCGCCGCCGCGGCCCTTGCCGATGTCGTGGAACAGCGCGGCCACGAACAGCACCCAGGGCTTGTCCCAGCCGCCCGCGAGCTGCGAGCAGAACGGGTATTCGTGCGCGTGTTCGGCAATGAAAAAGCGCCGCATGTTGCGCAGCACCATGAGAATGTGCTGATCCACGGTGTAGGCGTGGAACAGGTCGTGCTGCATTTGCCCCACGATGCGCCGGAACGGCCACAGGTAGCGCCCCAGCACGGAGGTCTGGTTCATCAGCCGCATGGCGTGCGTGATGCCCGAGGGCTGCTGCAGGATGCGCAGGAAGGCCGCGCGGTTCACCGGGTCGCGCCGGAAGGCGGCGTCCATCACGCTGCGTGCGTTGTACAGCGCGCGCAGCGTGCGCGCCGAGAGGTTCTGCAGCCCGGTGGAGCTTTGGTAGAGCAAAAAGGTTTCGAGGATGGCGTGCGGGTCGCGCAGGTACAGGTCGTCGCTGGCCACCTCAATCAGGCCGTTCTTGTCCAGAAAGCGCTCGTTGATGGGCTGCGGCGCCTGGGTGGGCGGGTTCAGGCGCTCTTCGATGTTGAGCAGCAGGATCTGGCACAGCTGCGTGACGGCCTTGGCCGCCCAGTAGTAGCGCCGCATCAGGGTCTCGCTGGCGCGCAGCGGAAAGCGTGCGCCCTCGGGTGATTGGGTGCGGTAGCCGAAGGACTCGGCCACGGCGGTCTGCAGGTCGAACACCAGCCGGTCTTCGCGCCGCCCGGCCAAGGCGTGCAGGCGTGCGCGGATGAGGAACAGCAGCGCCTCGTTGCGCTGGATCTGGCGCACCTCATACGGCGTAGCCAGGCCGCTGTGGGCCAGTTCTTCCCAGCGCTTGCCCAGGCCTGCGGCGCGTGCCACCCACAGGATCAGGTGCAGGTCGCGCAGGCCGCCGGGCGATTCCTTGCAGTTGGGCTCCAGTGCGTAGGGGGTGTTTTCGTGCTTGGTGTGGCGCTGGCGCATCTCCAGCGTCTTGGCTACCAGAAAGGCGTGTGGGTCGATTTGTGCACCAAACTGGTGCTCAAAGCGCGCAAACAGGGCAGCATCTCCGCACACACGCCGCGCTTCGAGCAGCGAGGTCTGCACCGTCACGTCGCTGGCGGCTTCGCTGAGGCATTCTTCCACGCTGCGCACGCTGGAGCCGATCTCCAGCCCTGCGTCCCAGCAACTGCGGATGAAGGCCTCCACCTGTTCGCGCACCGTGTCCGGTGCGGGCAGGTCGGTAGGCAGCAGCACCAGCACGTCGATGTCGGAGTGCGGAAACAACTGCTCGCGCCCAAAGCCGCCCACGGCGGCCAGGGCCAGGCCCGGCGGCAGGCCGGCGCGCTGCCACAGGGTGGTGAGCAGGCCATCGGCCAGACGGGAAAACTTGCGCAGCAGCACATGGATGCCGCGGGTCGATGCGCCCTGGGCCTGCAGGCTGGCCAGCAGGGCGGCTTTGTGTTGGCGGTAGGTGTCGCGCAGGGCTTGGAGTTCGGTCATGGCGTCACCCCATGCAAGAAGCGTGCGCGCGAATCTTAGGTCGCTGTGGCTGTAACGAAGGAGGGCAGTGGGGGCGAGCCGGCCGAGAGCGTCATCACCTCGTAGCCCGTGGGCGTGACCAGCACTGTGTGCTCCCATTGGGCCGACAGGCTGTGGTCCTTGGTGACGATGGTCCAGCCGTCGTTGCCCAGTTCCTTGATGTCGCGGCGGCCCGCGTTGATCATGGGCTCGATGGTGAACACCATGCCGGGCTTGCGCTCTTCAAGCGTGCCGGGGCGGCCGTAGTGCAGCACCTGGGGTTCTTCGTGGAAGTTCTTGCCGATGCCGTGGCCGCAGAATTCGCGCACGATCGAAAAACCGTGGCCTTCGGCGAACTTCTGGATCGCGTGGCCAATGTCGCCCAGGCGCGCGCCGGGCCGCACCTGCAGGATGCCGTGCCACATGGCCTCGAAGGTGATGGCGCACAGGCGCTTGGCGGCAATGGAACATTCGCCGATCAGGTACATGCGGCTGTTGTCGCCGTACCAGCCCTCGTCGGTGATGACGGTGACGTCCACGTTGACGATGTCGCCTTTCTTGAGCGGCTTGTCGTTGGGGATGCCGTGGCACACCACATGGTTGACCGAGGTGCACAGCGAAGCAGGGTAGGCCGGGTAGCCCGGCGGCTGGTAGCCAATGGTGGCCGAGCGTGTGCCCTGGCGGGCCATGCATTCGGCGCCCAGGCGGTCGATTTCAGCGGTGGTGATGCCCGGCTGGATGTGCGGGGCGATGTAGTCCAGAACTTCCGATGCGAGGCGGCAGGCCTTGCGCATGCCAGCGATGCCCTCGGCGTCTTTGATGGTGATGCTCATGCGGCGCAATTATCCCATCGGCCTGCATGCCGTGCTGGCGCGGGCCCCATGTCCTTCCCCCCGCCCGGTAAAATCGCCGGTTCCCGTGGCAACGCCCCGAAACCGCCTGCCTGCAGGCGCCTCTTCTCCCACACCACCCACCCAGGCCGTCAAAGTGACCTTGCACCTGACCACGATTGCGGGCGGCAACGCCCTCAGCCCCTTTCGCGCCCAGCAACTCCAGCCCGCACTCGAAGCCATCCACCCGAAGATTGCCGCCATCGCGGCGCGCTTCGTACACCTGGTGGCCACCGACGCACCTCCTACGCCCGGGCAGCACGAGCGCCTGGCCGCACTGCTGACCTACGGCGACCCGTACCAGGGCCCGCAGGATGGCGCGGCCATCATCGTCACGCCGCGCCTGGGCACGGTGTCGCCCTGGGCCTCCAAGGCCACCGACATTGCGCGCAACTGCGGTCTGCAGGTGCGCCGCGTCGAGCGGGTCTTGGAATACCGCGTGCAGATGCAGCACGGCCTGCTGAGCCGCCCCACGCTGTCGCCAGAGCAGCGGGCCCAGGTGGCCGCACTGCTGCACGACCGCATGACCGAGTCCGTGCTGTTCGACCTGGCCGACGCGCAGGCACTGTTCTCCGAACTGCCGCCCCAGCCCATGGAGCATGTGGACGTGCTCGGCGGCGGCCGCGCAGCGCTGGAGGATGCCAACACCCGCTGGGGCCTGGCGCTGGCCGACGACGAGATCGACTACCTCGTCAACGCCTTCCAGGGCCTGCAGCGCAACCCCACGGACGTGGAACTGATGATGTTCGCGCAGGCCAACAGCGAGCACTGCCGCCACAAGATCTTCAACGCCCAGTTCACCATCGACGGCGTGGCGCAGGACAAGAGCCTGTTCGGCATGATCCGCCACACGCACCAGACCAGCCCGCAGCACACTGTGGTGGCCTACTCCGACAACGCTTCGGTGATGGAAGGCCATACGGTCGAGCGTTTTGTGGCAAAAATGGCCTCCAGCGCCCAAGGAATAAGCGCAAGCAGCTATCAAAAAGATAGCATTCTGCAGCATGTGCTGATGAAGGTGGAAACGCACAACCACCCCACGGCCATCTCGCCCTTCCCCGGCGCCTCCACCGGCGCGGGCGGCGAGATCCGCGACGAGGGCGCTACCGGGCGCGGCTCCGAACCCAAGGCGGGCCTCACGGGCTTCACCGTGTCCAAGCTCTGGGGCGGCCTGAGCGACCAGCCCGGCGGCAAGCCCGAGCACATTGCCAGCCCGCTGCAGATCATGACCGAGGGGCCGTTGGGCGGCGCCGCGTTCAACAACGAGTTTGGCCGCCCCAACCTGGCGGGCTATTTCCGCGAATACGAGCAGCAGGTGGGCGGTGTGCAGCGCGGCTACCACAAGCCCATCATGATCGCGGGCGGGCTGGGCAGCATTGACGCGCGGCTCACGCACAAGATTGAATTCCCCGCGGGCACGCTGCTGGTGCAACTGGGCGGCCCCGGCATGCGCATCGGCATGGGCGGCGGCGCGGCCAGCTCCATGGCCACGGGCCAGAACGCCGCCGAGCTGGACTTTGACTCCGTGCAGCGCGGCAACCCCGAGATCGAGCGCCGCGCGCAGGAGGTCATCAACCACTGCTGGGCGCAGGGCGAGGTCAACCCCATCCTGGCCATCCATGACGTGGGCGCGGGCGGCCTGTCCAACGCCTTCCCCGAGCTGACGAATGACGCGGGCCGGGGCGCACGCTTTGATTTGCGCTCCGTGCCGCTCGAAGAATCGGGCCTGGCGCCCAAGGAAATCTGGAGCAACGAAAGCCAGGAACGCTACGTGTTGGCCATTGCGCCCGAATCGCTGGAGTTGTTTCGGCGTTTTTGCGAACGTGAGCGCTGCCCCTTTGCCGTGATTGGGGTGGCCACCGAAGAGCGTGACCTGGTGGTGGCCTTCGAGGACGCTTTTGAGGGGGCGGCGGCGCGCCGCGCCGGGCCGCCCCAAGCAAGCGCGGCCCCCTTGGGGGGCAGCGAACCACACGCAGTGGGGAGCGTGGGGGCGCCTGTCAACATGCCCATGTCCGTGCTGCTGGGCAAGCCGCCCAAGATGCACCGCGACGTGGCCAGCGTGCAGCGCCCGCTTCAGCCCATCGACCTGACCGGCGTGCCGCTGCAAAAGGCCGTGATCGACGTGCTGAGCCACCCCACCGTGGCGTCCAAGCGCTTCCTCGTCACCATCGGCGACCGCACCGTGGGCGGCCTCACGCACCGCGACCAGATGGTAGGCCCCTGGCAGGTGCCTGTGGCCGATTGCGCCGTCACGCTGGCCGACTACAAGGGCTTTGCGGGCGAGGCCATGGCCATGGGCGAGCGCACGCCGCTGGCCGCCCTGAACGCCGCCGCTTCGGGCCGCATGGCGGTGGCCGAAAGCATCACCAACCTGCTCGCTGCACCCATCGAGCTGCCACGTGTGAAGCTGTCGGCCAACTGGATGGCCGCCTGCGGCGAGAGCGGCGAGGACGCCGACCTGTACGCCACCGTCAAGGCCGTGGGCATGGAGTTGTGCCCGCAACTGGGCATCAGCATCCCCGTGGGCAAGGACAGCCTGTCCATGCGCACGCAGTGGAAGGACGGCGACACGAACCGCAAGGTGGTCTCGCCTGTGAGCCTGATCGTGAGCAGCTTTGCCACGCTGCAGGACGTGCGCGGCACGCTCACGCCGCAGCTTGACGCCACCGAGCCCGACACCACCCTGGTGCTCATCGACCTGGGACGCGGCAAGTACCGCATGGGCGGCAGCATCCTGGGCCAAGTGCTGGATCAGGCGGGCGACGAGGTGCCCGACCTGGACGACGCGCAAGACCTGGTGCGTTTGGTGGACGCCGTGAACGCGCTGCGCGCCAAGGGCCAGATCCTGGCCTACCATGACCGCAGCGACGGCGGCCTGCTCGCCGCCGTGGCCGAGATGGCCTTTGCGGGCCACGTGGGCGTGGCGCTGAACGTGGACATGCTGGTCACCGAGGGCGACGGCATCCACGACAGCCGCATGGACACGGGCGACGCCAAGAACTGGGCACAGCAGGTGGGCGGGCGGCGCGACGAGCTGACGCTCAAGGCGCTGTTCAGCGAAGAACTGGGCGTGGTGCTGCAGGTACGCACCGCCGAGCGCAACGACATCATGCAAACCCTGCGCGCCCACGGCCTCTCGGCCTGCAGCCATTTCGTGGGCAAGACGCGGCCCGCAGCCAGCCCCATTGCCGCGGGCAAGGGCGAACTGCAGGTGTGGCGCGACGCCAAGGCCATCTTCAGTGCCAAGCTCGAAGACCTGAACCAGGTCTGGGACAGCGTGAGCTGGCAGATCTGCCAGCGCCGCGACAACCCCGCCTGCGCCGACGCCGAACACGCGGCTGCCGGTGCCCCAGGCGATGCGGGCCTGCACGTGCACCTCACGTTCGATCCGGCCCAGGACGTTGCCGCGCCGTACCTCAACCTTTCCAAACCCAAGGTGGCCGTGCTGCGCGAGCAGGGCGTGAACTCGCACGTGGAAATGGCCTACGCCTTCACCGAAGCGGGCTTCGAGGCGCACGACGTGCACATGACCGACCTGCAGAGCGGCCGCGCCCGCCTGGAGGATTTCAAGGGCGTCGTGGCCTGCGGCGGCTTCAGCTACGGCGACACGCTGGGCGCGGGCATCGGCTGGGCGCGTTCCATCACCTTCAACCCGGTGCTGGCCGAGCAGTTCCAGGGCTTCTTCGCGCGCCAGGACACCTTTGGCCTGGGCGTGTGCAACGGCTGCCAGATGTTCGCCGAACTGGCCGACATCATCCCCGGCGCGCAGGATTGGCCGCGCTTCACCACCAACCAGAGCGAGCGCTTCGAGGCCCGCCTGTCGCTGGTGGAAGTGCTCGAATCGCCCAGCCTGTTCCTGCAAGGCATGGCAGGCAGCCGCCTGCCCATCGCCGTGGCGCACGGCGAGGGCTATGCCAACTTCAAGTACCGGGGCAACGCCAACCAGGCCATCGCGGCCATGCGCTTTGTGGACCACGCGGGCGCGGCCACCGAGCAGTACCCGTTCAACCCCAACGGCAGCCCCGGCGGCCTGACGGCGGTGACCACCGCGGACGGCCGCTTCACGGCCATGATGCCGCACCCCGAGCGCGTGTTCCGCAACATCCAGATGAGCTGGATGGACCACGCCGCCGCGGGCAGCCCCAGCGCCTTCAGCCCCTGGATGCGGCTGTGGCGCAATGCGCGCAAGTGGGTGGGGTGACATTCCGGCGTCACGCTTCACTATTAAAACAATAGCTGCCAGCGATTGATGGAAAAGGGCCTGCAGCTTTTTGTAGGATGCTCTGCGGAGATGCCCGCTGAAGCCCAAAGCAAACCAACGTATTGCAAGGCGACCTGTTTGCGACTGTTGCAACGTCAGCGAGGTAAAGCATGACACCTGGCAAACCACCCCAGTCCGCCAAGAAACCCGAGGGTTCCCTCGCCCGCTCCTCTGCGGCCGAGTACCTGACCTTCGTTGCCGCCAGCGGCCAGGGTGGCGTGGAAGCGGTGTATGCCGATGAAAACATCTGGCTGACCCAGAAGATGATGGGTGTGCTGTACGACGTGGAGACCCACACCATCAACTACCACCTGAAAAAGGTGTTTGGTGACAGTGAACTGGAGGAGACTTCAGTTGTTCGAAAATTTCGAATAACTGCCGCCGACGGCAAGACCTACGACACCCAGCACTACAAGCTGCCCGCCATCATCGCCGTGGGCTACAAGGTCAATTCCGAGCGGGCGGTGCAGTTCCGCAAATGGGCCACGGGCATCATTGAGCAATTCACCATCAAAGCCTACGTGATGGACGATGAGCGCATCAAGGCCGGTGGTTCCGTGCTCACCGATCAGTATTTTGAAGAGCAATTGCAGCGCATCCGCGAGATTCGTATCTCGGAGCGCAAGTTCTACCAAAAGATCACAGACATTTACGCCACGGCGATTGACTACGACGTGACGGCGCAAGCCACGAAGCGATTCTTCGCCACTGTGCAAAACAAGCTGCACTTGGTGGTGGCCAAGAATTACCTGACCGAAGCCGAGATGGCACAGCTTTCGCGCCTGGTGAACGCCTATCTGGATGTGGCAGAAGACATGGCGCAGCGCAAGATTCCCATGACCATGCAGGACTGGGAAACCCGTCTCAACCGCTTCATCGAAGCCACAGACCGGGAGGTGCTGCAGGACGCGGGCAAGGTCACGGCAGAGATCGCCAAGACCCATGCGGAATGCGAGTTTGAGAAATACCGCATCGTTCAGGATCGCTTGTTCGAGAGCGACTTCGACCGGCTGCTCCAGCGGATGGAGGCTGACGATGCCTCGCTCAATGGCGAGTAGCAGGTTTCATTATTTGCTATCAAAAATATAGCTGCTGGCGCTTTATATATAAGCGCCAGGCTCCAATTTAATCATTTTTTTTAAGGACCATCCCATGGCCGGAGCCAGTCTGCTGACCTTGCTGGACGACATTGCCACCATCCTCGATGACGTGGCCGCCATGACCCAGTTGGCCGCCAAAAAGAGCGCCACCGTGGCCGACGATGTGGCGGCCATGACCAAGGTGGCCACGCAGAAGACGGCAGGGGTGCTGGGCGACGACCTGGCGCTCAATGCGCAGCAAGTGGCCGGTGTGCGTGCCGAGCGCGAACTGCCGGTGGTGTGGGCCGTGGCTAAGGGCTCGCTGGTCAACAAGGCCATCCTGGTGCCTGCGGCGCTGGCCATCAGCGCCTTTGTGCCCTGGCTCATCACGCCGCTGCTGATGCTGGGCGGTGCTTTTCTGTGCTTTGAGGGCGTGGAAAAGCTCGCGCACAAGTTCCTGCACAGCGCGGCTGAGGACGAGGCCGAACACGCCAGCCACGCGCAGGCCAACGCCAACCCGGTGGTGGATCTGGTGGCGTTCGAAAAGGAAAAAATCCAGGGCGCGGTGCGCACCGACTTCATCCTGTCGGCGGAAATCATCGTGATTGCGCTGGGCACGGTGGCGTCTGCGCCGTTCCTGCAGCAGGTGGCGGTGCTGGTGGGCATTGCCATTGTGATGACCGCCGGGGTGTATGGCCTGGTGGGCGGCATCGTCAAGCTCGACGACCTGGGCCTGTGGCTCAGCCGCAAGGGCAGCAGCGCTGCGCAAACCCTGGGCCGGGGGCTGGTGGCTGCGGCGCCTTGGCTGATGAAGTTTCTGACGGTGGCGGGCACTGCAGCCATGTTCCTGGTCGGCGGCGGCATCCTGGTGCACGGCATTGCGCCGCTGCACCATGCCATTGAGGGCGCGGGCGCTGCCGTGGGCCAGGGTGCGCTGGGTGGCCTGTGGCAGGCGCTGGCCACCAACGGGCTCAACGGCGTGGCGGGCATCGTGGCCGGTGCGCTGGTGCTGGGCGCTGTCACCGTGCTCCAGAAACTGCGCAAGCGCTGAGAAGGCGCAGCGCAGTGTGCTCCGGGGTCAGGGAAGGGCAGGGTAGTCGGTGTAGCCGTGCGGGCTGGTGCCGCCGTATACGGGCGCGTCGGCGAAGGGCTCGTTCAGCGGCAGGTTGTCACGCAAGCGCCGCGGCAGGTCCGGTGTGGTGATCATGGCGCGGCCAAACGACACCATGTCGGCGCGGCCGCTGCGCAGGGCTTCGACGGCCATCTCCTTGGTGTAGCCGTTGTTCAGCATCCACACGCCCGAATACAGGCGGTGCAGGGCCTCGTAGTCGAACGGGGCGTTGTCGCGCGGGCCGCCGGTGTAGCCCTCCACCACGTGGATGTAGACCGGGTGGAGCTTCTCCAGCTCGCGCACCACATGTTCGAACAGCGGTTGCGGATTGCTTTCCGACGAGTCGTTGACGGGCGAGACCGGCGAGAGGCGGATGCCCACGCGCTCGGCGCCGATCTCCTGCGTCACGGCGGCCATCACTTCAAGCAGGAAGCGGGCGCGGTTCTCGATGCTGCCGCCGTACTGGTCGGTGCGGTGGTTGGAGCCGTCGCGCAGGAAGGCGTCGATCAGGTAGCCGTGGGCGCCGTGGATTTCCACGCCGTCAAAACCCGCTGCAACGGCATTGGCGGCGGCCTGGCGGAAGTCGTTCACCACGCCGGCGATCTCGGCGGTTTCCAGCGCGCGCGGCACGGCGCAGTCCACATAGCCCTGGCCGACGATGTAGGTCTTGGCCTTGGGGGCGATGGCCGAGGGAGCCACGGGCGCCTGCTGGTTGGGCTGGAAGGCGTTGTGCGACATGCGGCCCGTGTGCCAGAGCTGCACGAAGATCTTGCCGCCTTGGGCGTGCACGGCATCCGTCACCTGCTTCCAGGCGGCGATCTGGCCGGGGGTGTGCAGGCCCGGCGTGTGGGTGTAGCCCTGGGCGGTGTCGGAGATCTGCGTGGCCTCGGTGATGATGAGGCCGACGCTGGCGCGCTGGCGGTAGTACTCGACCACCATGCCGGTGGGCTCCAGCGCATCGTTGGCGCGGCTGCGCGTGAGCGGGGCCATGGCCATGCGGTTGGCAACGTCGATGCGGCCCAGCTTGAGGGGCTGGAACAGGGCGTCGGTGGCGAAGGTTTCTGCGGGGATACCCATAGCGGCTTACTCCTTGGTGGTGGGCAGAGTGCCCGCTGCAGCTGCAGCGGGCTGGAACAGGTGGTCAAGCACCAAGGCCATGCTTTCGCGCAGCGGTGCGGTGGATTTTTCGAGCTTCATGCGCAGCAGGGCGCCTTCCCAGGTGTCCCAGGCCAGGGCCGCGAGCACGGGGGCGGGCAGATCCGATCGAACCTCGCCAGCGGCCTGGGCGTGTTCGATCATGCGGGCCAGGCGCTCACGCCATGCCAGTTGCGCCTGCAGCAGGCCCTGGCGGCAAGCGTCGCTGGCCAGCGCCATCTCGGCAGCAAAGTTGCCCACCAGGCAACCGGCCTGCAACTCCTTGCGCTCGTGGTACGCAATCATCTGGTCGAAGACAAAGCGGATGGCCGCCATAGGCTGCGCGGGTGCGGCAGCCATCATGGCCTGCCAGGAAAGCTGCAAATGCTCGGCGTACTGCCCGATGATGGCCACCGCAAAGGCTTCCTTGCTCTCGAAGTGGTTGTAGAACGAGCCCTTGGGCACACCGGCATGGTCGGTGATGGCCTGGATGCCGGTGGCGTTGTAACCCTGGCGCGAGAACAGATCGCGGCCCGCCTGGGTCAGGCGCAGGGGGATGTCGGTTTTGTCGGCGGTGCGGGACATGGATAAATAATATGACCAGTCGTCTTGGATGGCAAATGCCTGCTGCAATTCCCCTCAAGCGGCCATGGAATGCACAGCAGCGTTGGCTTGCCCGGATCGGCAGCCCCCGCAAAGCAAAAGCCGGCGCATGCGCCGGCTTGTGTGTTTTGGGCGTGTGGGGCCCGATGGGGGGTGCTTGGCCTGCAGGGCAGGCTTTGCTCAGTGCACCACGGTCAGGGTGAATGGCCAGACGTATGCCTGCAGCGTGACGTACAGGCCCACCAGGCAGGCCAGTGCGATGGAGTGGAAGAACACGTAGCGCAGGATGTCGCCTTCGTGGTCGAACCAGCGTGTGGCGGTGGAGGCCACCACGATGGACTGGGCGTCGATCATTTTGCCCATCACGCCGCCCGAGCTGTTGGCCGCGCCCATCAGGTTGGGCGAGAGGCCCAGTTGCTCTGCTGCCACTTTCTGCATGCCGCCGAACAGCACGTTGGAGGCGGTGTCCGAGCCCGTCATGGCCACGCCGATCCAGCCCATGAGCGTGCCGAAGAAGGGGTAGAGCACGCCGGTGTTGGCAAAGGCCAGGCCCAGCGTGGTGTCGGTGCCCGAATAGCGGGTGAGGGTGCCCAGCGCCAGCATCAGCACGATGGTGAGCAGCGAGTAGCGCACCAGCCAAAGGGTGCGGAAGAAGGTGCGCACGATTTCCAGCGGGTTGTACTTCATGACCAGCGCGCCCACGATGGCCGCCAGCAGGATGCCGGTGCCGGTGGCAGACAGCAGGTTGAGCACGTACACGGCGGCCTCTTTGTGCGGCGTGGGCACCACGGGGGGCATCTTGAGGATCAGGTTGTGCAGGCCTTGCATGGGGAAGCTGGGTGCGAAGATGCCGTTGAGCGCGGCCTTCACGGGCGGCAGGCCCCAGACGAAGACGAACACGGTCAGGATGAGCCAGGGCGTCCAGGCGCGCACCAGCTCGGCGGGGCTGTGGCGCACCACGGCCACGGGTTCCAAGGCTTCGCCGCCAGTGCGTTCATGGCCTTTGAGCGAGGTTGAGCGCCAGATTTTCTTGGGCTGCCAGACGCGCAGGAACAGCACCAGCGCCACCATGGAAACGATGGCGGCGATGATGTCCACCAGCTCGGGGCCGATGTAGTTGGACACCAGGAACTGCGGAATGGCGAAGGACAGGCCGGTCACCAGGATGGCGGGCCAGATTTCCATCATGGCCTTGCGCCCGGCGAAGGCCCAGATCAGCCAGAACGGCACCATCAGGGAGAAGAAGGGCAGTTGGCGGCCGATCATTGCGGTCACTTCCATCAGGTCGTAGCCATGCACCTTGGCCAGCGTGATGACCGGCGTGCCCAGTGCGCCAAAGGCCACGGGCGCGGTGTTGGCGATCAGGCTCAGGCCTGATGCGGCCAGGGGCGAGAAGCCCAGCCCGATGAGGATGCCGGCGGTCACGGCCACGGGTGTGCCGAAGCCGGCTGCGCCTTCGAAGAATGCGCCAAAGCAGAAGGCGATGAGCAGCAGTTGCAGGCGGCGGTCTTCGGTGATGCCCGAGAGAGAGTCCTGCAGCACCTTGAAGCTGCCGTTCTGCTCGGCCAGCTGCTGCAGGAAGATGATGTTGAGCACGATCCAGCCAATCGGCAGCAGCCCGGTGAAGCCGCCGAACAGCGCAGCACGCCCCGCCATGTCTGCGGGCATGCCGTAGGCAAGCACTGCCACGGCAAAGGCCGCCACCAGGCCCAGGCCTGCGGCAATGTGGGCCTTGATGTGCAGGAAGCCCAGGCAGACAAGCATCACCACCACAGGCACGGCGGCCAGCAGGGTGGAGAGGATCATGTTGCCGAAGGGGTCGTAGATTTGCTGCCAGGTCATGGAAAGTCTCCAATGTTTTTTTGCAAGGATAGGCGCATCCATGGCTTTGGGCCATTGGCGCGGCGCGGGCATGACTGTAGGGAACCGGCGCGGTTCGTGCTGTGAAAAGGCTTGGGCGGGTGCGTGAAGCTTTTTCACGCGCCGTCAGAGAGCTGTCAGGGCGGCTGGCGAGCTGCCGCTCAGGCCAGCACGATGCGGTTGCGCCCTTCGGTCTTGGCGCGGTACAGCGCCTGGTCGGCCAGGCGCACCAGGGTGTCTGGCGTGTCGTGCAGTGAGGGCACCACACTGGCCAGGCCGATGCTTACCGTGACATGCTGGTATGCCGACGTCCCGTGCGGCAGGGCCAGTTGGGCCAGCGTGGCCTGGATGCGATGCGCTACCTCCACTACGCCGGCAGCGTCGGTGTCGGGCGCCAGAAAAGCGAATTCTTCGCCGCCATAGCGGGCCACCAGGTCGCCAGAGCGCACCGCGCTCTGTGCCAGCACATGGGCAATGCTGCGCAGGCATTCGTCTCCGGCCAGGTGGCCATAGTGGTCGTTGTAGGACTTGAACCAGTCCACGTCGAGCAGCGCCAGCGTGAGCGGCTGTCCGCTGCGCTGCGCGCGGTGCCATTCGGTGGCCAGTATTTCATCGAAATGGCGCCGGTTGGCAATGCCGGTCAGGCCGTCGGTCATGCTCAGTGCGGCCAGCTTCTGGTTGAGCTGCTGCAGCTCTTGCGTGCGCTCTTGCACGCGCTGCTCCAGCACTTGTTCGGATTGGCGCAGGTTATCGATCAGGGTTTGCTGGGTGGTGAGCAGTTTTTTCTGGATGCCCGCCTTCTCGCGCCGCATTTCGTTGAAGCGGTCGGCCAGCGCAAAGGCCAGCAGCACCATCTCCAGTGCGGAGCCGATCTGCATGGCGTTGGCAGTGAGCCCGTTGGTGGGCAGCAGCCCCATGGCACGCACGGCATTGGCCATGGCGCCCAGCGCCAGCAGCCCAAACGCTGCCATGAAGAAGTAGGCGCTGCGCTGGCGCTGCCATACCCCGCGCAGGGCCGTGGCCACTGCCACCAGCACAGCGCCCAGGTACACCACGGCGGCGCTCGGGATGAAGGTCTGCCCCGTCCACACAAACACCACCGGGCTGAGCACGAAGAACGCCACCAGCGGGCGCAGCACGCGGTCCCACAGGGGCTGGGTGTGCGCCGTGCCGAGCATGTGGCGCATGAACTGCAGCCCCGTGGCAATGGCCAGCGAATAGCCGAAGGTAGAGGCCAGGTCGGACCACCACGGTGCCTGCAGGGGCAGGAATTCCTTGACCAGCCCGTTTTGCGCCGCCACGGCAAACGCCATGCACAGTGCGAAGGCGACGTAGTGGATGTAGATGCGGTCGCCCAGGCGCACGAACAGCAGCAGGTTGAACAGCACCATGGCCGTGGCCATGCCCAGGTACCAGGCCTGGGCGAGGTAGTCGTTGCGGGCCTGGTGGTGGAAGGCCTGGGGTTCCCATAGCCGCAGCGGCACGATGAAGGCGGTGAGCGACTGCACGCGCAGGTACAGGGTTTGTTCCGAGCCTGGGGCCAGCGTGATCGGAAACACGAAGAACCGGTGGGCCAGGGGGCGGCTGGCAAAGGGTGCGGTCACGCCTGTGTCCACGGTATGCACGCTGCCATCGGGCAACAACTGGTGCAGGCTGACCTGGGACAGCCGCGCGTAGCCGACTTCCAGCAGCCGCTGCTGTGCCTGGGGCAGCGGGTTGCGCAGCGTGATGCGGAACCACCAGGCCGAGGGCGTGATGCCGTGGTTGAAGGCTTCGGCGGCCGGGTGGCCGCTGGCAAAACGCGCGGCAAGCTCGGGGCGCAGCACGTCCTGCAGGGTCAGCCGTCCGCCAGGGTCTTCCAGCGTGGCCACATGGTGCGTGAGGGAGAGCACCGGGAGCGGCATGGGGGCCACGTCCAATGCCCCAGCGCTTGCAGCATGTGCCGCCGCCATGCCGCCCGGCAGCAGAGCCCAGAACACCAGCACAAGAAGGCGGAGGCGGGCAATCCAGGGCATAGGGGATAATTTGCTATAAAAACAATAGCTGCTAACGCTTATGAATAGGGCGTTGGATGCCAAAAATACCCAAAACCACCCGGGCCAGCCAAGGCCCGGGCAGCAGGTCTGTCAGACCTTGTCCAGCGCCTGGGCCAGGTCGACCTGCAGGTCTTGCAGGTGCTCGATGCCCACCGACAGGCGCACCATGTTCTCGCTCACGCCGGCCTTGGCCAGTTCCTCGGGGTTGAGCTGGCGGTGCGTGGTGGACGCCGGGTGCGTGGCCAGCGACTTGGCGTCGCCGATGTTCACCAGGCGTGTGAACAGCTGCAGCGCATCGAGGAAGCGTGCGCCCGCGGCGCGCGGGTCGGCATCGCTGCTCTTGAGGCCGAAACTCAGGATGCCCGAGGCGCGGCCCCCCATCTGGCGCTGCACCACGGCGTGGTCGGCGTGGTCGGGCAAGCCCGCGTAGCGCACCCATTCGACCTTGGGGTGGGCCTGCAGGGTCTTGGCCAGCGCCAGGGTGTTGTCACAGACGCGGTCCATGCGCAGCGGCAGGGTTTCGATGCCCTGCAGCGTGAGCCAGGCGTTGAACGGCGAGAGCGCCGCGCCCATGTTGCGCAGCGGCACCACGCGTGCGCGGGCGATGTAGGCGGCCGGGCCCAGGGCCTCGGTATAGACCACGCCGTGGTAGCTCACGTCGGGCTCGTTCAGGCGCTTGAAGCGTTCCTTGTGCTGGGCCCAGGGGAACTTGCCGCTGTCGACGATGATGCCGCCGATGCTGTTGCCGTGGCCGTTCATGTACTTGGTGAGCGCGTGCACCACGATGTCGGCGCCGTGCTCGATGGGGCGGCACAGGTAGGGGCTGGGCACGGTGTTGTCCACGATCAGCGGCACGCCATGCGCATGCGCCACCTGGGCCAGCGCGGCGATGTCGGTCACGTTGCCCAGCGGGTTGCCGATGGATTCGCAGTACACCGCCTTGGTGCGCGCGTCGATCAGCTGGGCGAAGCTGGCGGGGTCGCGCGGGTCGGCAAAGCGCACCTCGATGCCCTGCTGCGGGAAGGTGTGGGCGAACAGGTTGTAGGTGCCGCCGTAGAGCGTGCTGGCCGAGACGATGTTGTCACCGGTTTCGGCAATGGTCTGGATGGCCGCCGTGATGGCCGCCATGCCCGAGGCCATGGCCAGCGCGCCGATGCCGCCCTCCAGTGCCGCGACGCGCTTTTCCAGCACGTCGGTGGTCGGGTTCATGATGCGGGTGTAGATGTTGCCCGGCACCTTCAGGTCAAACAGGTCGGCGCCGTGCTGGGCGCTGTCGAACGCGTAGGCCACCGTCTGGTACAGCGGCACGGCGACGGAATGGGTGGTGGGCTCGGGCGTGTAGCCGCCGTGGACGGCCAGGGTTTCGAATTGCATGGCTGGATGACAGTTCAGGTTGCAGTAGGGTGGGGGGGCCGCAGCAAGCGCGGCACGGGCACCCATTGTGCCCTGCGCGTCAGCCCGCGCCTACGGTGGCTTTCCCTCTGTGCCAGGCCAGGCCCCACACGGCGGCAAGCGCCAAGGCCAGAAACGGCAGAGCCGTGATGTTGACCGACCCCCAGCCCCATCCGTTCAGCAAGCCCCCTGCCGAAAAGGATGCCAGGCTGACCACGCCGAACATCAGGAAATCGTGGGCTGCCTGGGTCTTGGCGCGTTCGCTGGGCTGGTAGGCTTCGGTAAGCAGGGCGGTGCCGCCGACAAACAGGAAGTTCCAACCCACTCCCAGAAGGATCAGCCCTGAAAGAAAGTGCAGGTATTCCACCCCGCTGAGGGCGATGGCCACATGCCCCACCAGCAAGGCAATGCCTGTGGCCATGATCTTGAGCGCACCGTAGCGGCGGATCAGGTTGCCGGTGAAGAACGAAGGCACAAACATGCCCAGAACATGCCACTGGATGACGGTGGCGGAAGCGCCCAGCGGTTGCCCGCAGATCTGCATGGCCAGTGGCGTGGCTGTCATCACCATGATCATCACCCCATAGCCCACGGACGATCCAACCAGCGCCGTGAGGAACACCGGTTGGCGCATGATGGTCCGCAGCGGACGTGCTGGCCCCTGGGCCATGCCCGCCGCCATGGGGGGAATCTGCACGCGCGTCACCACCAGCAGCGCCACCAGGCTGATGGCGAACAGGGCGACAAAGGAGGCGGCAAAGGGCACGGGGCCTAGATTTTGCGTCCAGCGCGCGGTGTTGGGCCCGGCCAATGCGGCAAATACCCCGCCAGCGATCACCCAGGAAATCGCGCGGCTCTTGAAGGCGGTGCTGGCCACGTCTGCCGCCGCAAAACGGTAGTACTGCGCGAAACCTTGGTAGGCCCCCACCAGCATGTTTGCAAGCACAAAGAGTGCAAAGCTCTGAAGGGCTATGGCCCCGGCAGCCCCCAGCCCTGCGGCGCAGCCCAGGGCCGTGCCCAGGGCAAAGCCTGCTTTGCGGCCCCAGCGTTGCATGAGCATGGAGGCGGGGATCATGGTGGCCGCGGCTGCCACCATCATCAGGGCGATGGGCAAGGTGGCCAGCCGTTTGTCCGTGGCCAATTCCAGGCCCACCAGGCCCGAGAGCGTCATCACCATGACCGATGCGGTCTGGAACAGGGCCTGTGCGTTGGCCAGCAGCAGGACGTTGCGTATTTCGGTGCGCTCGTCTCCATACGGTGAGCCGTTCCGGATGAACAAGGTTTTCATAAGATGGTTTCATCAAACATTCCAATGATCTTTGGAATGTATCACGGGCAACATACAATCTCAATAGCCCACTTGCCCGCCATTCCCCACACCTCTTTTTCTCTTTTTGTTAGGCTGCCATGCGTTCTCCCCCTGTCGCCAAGGGCGCCCTGTACGAGCAGGTTGCCCGCATTGCCAAGGCCACCGCCAGCCCCAAGCGTTTGGAGTTGATTGAACTGTTGTGCCAGGCGCCCAAGACCGTGGAATTGCTGGCACAAGAGGCGTCCATCAGCGTCAAGCTGGCCAGTGCGCACCTCAAGGAGCTACGGGTGGCGCGGCTCGTGGATACCGAGCGGCAGGGCAAGCACATCATCTATCGACTGGCCAGCCCTGATGTGGCGCGTTTGTGGGTGCAGTTGCGCAGCGTGGCGCAGGACCGTCTGTTCGAACTGCAAGACGCCTTGCGGCAACTGCGCGATTCGCAGGGCGAATGGCGGGGGCAAGACCACGCACAGTTGCTGCGCCAGGCGCGTGAAGGAAATATCGTCGTCATCGACGTGCGCCCACCGGGCGAATACGAACAGGCGCACCTTCCGTTTGCACGCTCCATGCCGCTGGCTGAGCTGCGCATGCGCCTGGCGGAACTGCCCCGGGACAAACCCATCGTGGCCTATTGCCGTGGGCCGTTCTGCCTCATGTCGGCGGACGCTGTGCGCCTGTTGCAAGACCAGGGCTTCAAGGCTCAGCAATTGAGCGAAGGCGTGGCGGAGTGGATTGCACGGGATGCTCCGCTGGCGGCCAGTTGAAGAGGCAAGCGGTGCTGCCTCTGCGGGCCATCACCGCCGCGGGGGGGCGTCTGGTGCGTCCATCGCCAGCGCGGCGGCCTTGCGGCAGCGCCAGGCTTTCTCCAGTTCCACCGCCAGGTACACGATCAGCGCCGCGCCCAGGCATACGGCCAGATCGGGCAGATCCAGCGGCTGGGTCTTGAAGACGGGGTTGAGCGCGGGTACGTAGATGGTGGCCATCTGCAGTGCAAGGGTCAGCAGCACCGCGTATAGCAGCGGGCGGTTGGGCCCCAGGCGCCAGACGGGATCCACCTCGGAGCGGATGCCCACCACATGCGCCATCTGCGCCAGGGTCAGCACCGTGAACACCATGGTCTGCCAGTGTGCGTTGCCGGTGGACAGGGCCCAGGCCTGCACGGCCAGGCACAGGCCGGCGATCAGCAGCCCCATGAACAGGATGTGCTGCCACATGCCGTGGGCGAACAGGCTCTCGCTGGGCGCGCGCGGCGGGCGCTGCATGATGCCGCGCTCGGCCGGTTCGGCCGCCAGCGCCAGGCCGGGCAGGCCGTCGGTGACGAGGTTGACCCACAGGATGTGGATGGGCAGCAGGGGAATGGGCAGCAGCAGCAGTGGGGCGAGGAAGATGGTCCAGATCTCGCCCGAGTTGCCGGTCATGGCGTAGCGCACGAACTTGCGGATGTTGTCGTAGATGCGGCGCCCCTCCTTCACCGCCGCGACGATGGTGGCAAAGTTGTCGTCCAGCAGCACCAGGCTGCTGGCCTCGCGCGCCACGTCGGTGCCGCCCTGGCCCATGGCCACGCCGATGTCGGCGCGCTTCAAGGCCGGCGCGTCGTTCACGCCATCGCCCGTCATGGCCACGAAATGGCCGCGCGCCTGCAGCGCCTCGACGATGCGGATTTTCTGCGCCGGATCCACGCGGGCGTACACGTGCACCTGCTCTACGTGCGCGCCCAGCGTGGCGTCGTCCAGCCGGGCCAGGTCGGCGCCAGTGAGCACGGGGGCATCGGCGGAGTCCACGATGCCCAGCCGGTGCGCGATGGCGCGCGCGGTGGCGGGGTGGTCGCCGGTGATCATCACCGGGGTGATGCCCGCGCTGATGCAGTCGCGCACGGCGGCCACGGCTTCGGGCCGGGGCGGGTCGATCAGGGCCACCAGGCCCAGCAGTTCGAGTTCGCTCTCCACCGCGTCAAGGGCGTTGGTGTCGGGCAGGCGGGCATGGCTGCGCCGCGCCAGGGCCAGCACGCGCAGGCCTTGCTCGGCGACCTGGTGGGCCTGGGCCAGCAGCGCGGCGTTGTCGAGCGGCGCGCGGCCCTCGGGCGTCCACTGCGCCGCGCAGCGCGGCAGCACGGACTCGGGCGCGCCCTTGGTGTAGGCCACGAAGCCGCCAGCCACGCGGTGGAAGGTGGTCATGCGCTTGCGCTCCGAATCGAAGGGCTGCTCCTGCACGCGCGGGCTGGCGGCGTCGAGCGCGGCCTTGTCCAGCCCGCGCAGCGTGCGCGGCCAGCACCAGGGCGGTTTCGGTGGGGTCGCCAAGCCAGACGGTGGCGGCCCGGTCGCCATCGTTTTCGGTGTGGCAGGTGGCGTCGTTGCACAGCGCGGCGGCGCGCAGGGCCTCGCGGTGCACGGCGCCGGGCAGGGCGTCGCCGGGTGTCCAGCGCTGGCCCTGGGCCAGCAGCAGCTCGGCGTGCATGCGGTTCTGCGTGAGCGTGCCGGTCTTGTCGGAGCAGATGGTGGTGACCGAGCCCAAAGTCTCCACCGACGGCAGGCGGCGCACCAGCGCGTTGACGGCCACCATGCGGCGCGCGCCCAGCGCCAGCAGCACCGTGACCACGGCGGGCAGCGCCTCGGGGATGGCGGCCACGGCCAGGCTGATGGCGGTGAGCGCCATGAGCAGCGGCGCCTCGCCGCGCAGCACGCCCACCACGAAGACGATGGCGCAGATGCCCAGCACGGCCAGCGCCAGCCGCTTGCCGAACGCCGCCAGGCGCAGCTGCAGCGGGGTGCCGCGGTCCTCGCCTTCCAGCAGGCGGGCCACCTTGCCCAGCTCGGTGTGCATGCCAATGGCCACCACCAGGCCGCGCGCGCGGCCGTGGGTGGCCGTGGTGCCCTTGAAGGCCATGTTCACGCGGTCGCCCAGGGCGCTGGCGTCTTGCGCGGCCAGGGTACCGGTCTGCTTGGCCACGGTGACCGATTCGCCGGTGAGCGCCGATTCGTCCACCTGCAGTTGCGCGATCTCGATCAGGCGCAGGTCCGCCGGGATTTGGTTGCCGGCCTCCAGCAGCACGATGTCGCCGGGCACCAGCGCGCTGGCGGGCACCGCCTGCACCTCGCCACCGCGCAGCACGGTGGCGTGCGCCGCCGCCAGGCGCCGCAGCGCGGCCAGGGCCTGGTCGGCGCGCCAGGCCTGCACGAAGCCGATGGCGGCGTTGAGCACCACGATAACCAGGATGACCAGCGTGTCCGTCAGGTCGCCCACCAGGCCCGAGACCCCGGCCGCGCCCAGCAGCACCAGCACCATGAAGTCCTTGAACTGGTCGGCCAGCAGCGCCAGCGGGCTGCGCCGGGCATGGTCTTCCAGCTCGTTGGTGCCGTGCTGTGCGGCGCGGCGCGTGGCCTCGTCGGCATGCAGGCCGGTGTCAGGGTTGACGCCGTGGGCCTGGGCCAGGTCCTGCGCGTCGCGCAGGTGGGCGTCGTGGGAGGCGGTGGTCGGTGCGGTGTCGATCGCCATGGGGTGCAGTCTGCAAGCCGTTCTTGCGGATGATGACTGCCCCAGTGTACGGCCCCGCGCGGTGCCGGTCCGCTTGCTCTGGGGGGAGGGATCTTGCTATTAAATCAATAGCTGCTTACGCTTGATGGTAGGGCGCTGGAGGTATTTTTTGTCTGAATTTTGATTCAATGGGGTGCCGAGGAGCGTGCCCTGTAGAAGGTCAGGGGCAGCTCCTGCGCCTGGTTCAGCACCTGGCGCTTGATCTTGCCCACCACGTGCATCTCGCAGGGCTTGCAGTCGAAGCGCAGGGTGAGTTTTTCCTTGCCGTTGATGAGCTGCAGCGGCTCGGCACGGATGGTGCCCTGCACACCCGTCACGCCCTTGGCCTGCTTGGGGCACAGGCTCATGGAGTAGCGCACGCAGTGCTTGGTGATCATGAGGCTGACCTCGCCTTCCTCCTCGTGGCTCTCGTAGGCGGCGGCGATCACCTTCACGCCGTGGCGCGCGTAGAAGTCGCGCGCCTTGTGGTTGAACACGTTGGCGAGGTAGGAGAGCGTGTCCTCGGGGTAGGGCACGGGTGGTTCCATGGGCGTGGCGCGTGGGAGGCGCGCAAGATCCTGGGTGCGCGCGGCTTCCAGCGCGGCGAGGGCGTCGCGGCGCAGTGCGTTCAGACTGGAGGCGGGGACGAACCAGGGCTGCGAGAGTTGCAGCGCGATGTCGTGCACGGCGAAGATGCTGGCACCAAAGCGCCCGAGCTGCTCGCGCAGGCTGGCCTCTGCCTTGGCGGTGTCCTGCGCCGCCTCGTGGGGCAGGGCGGCCTGGGCGCTGCCGGTAAAGCCGTCCTCGTCGGTCAGCGTGAGGGCGAAGCCGTTGGCCGTCTCGGCAAACTGCGCCCACAGGCCAATGCGCCGGTCGCTGGACTTCTTCTCCAGCGTGCGCACCCAGTCCATGTCGCGGTTGCGGTTGACCTCGGTGCCCTTGCGGAGGTCCTTGAAGCCCTCCATCGGGTCCTTGGGGAACACGCGCCACTGCCGGCCGCCGCGCGGGGACACAGGTTCGGCGCGGTTGATCTGCAGGCCCACCAGTTCCTTCTGCAGGTCGTAGTAGCACAGGCCGTCGCCGTTGTGCAGCACGGTGGCCGGGTCGCTCACTTCCAGCTCGACGAAATTCGGCCCCAGCTTGGTGACCCAGCCGATGGCCTGGCCGGGGTTCTTGGGTGTGTCGAAGGCGCCGATGTCTTCCTTGCGGCCGTTGACGAAGTAGTCGGTGAACTCGCGGTTGAAGTTCTGCAGCGGGTCGGGCGTGAAGGTGAAGGTGGTGCGGCCGCTGGACGCGCGCGCCAGCGGGTCGCCCGAGGCCTCGCGCTCGTCGAGAATCTCGTCAAGCAGCTTGCGGTAGTGGGCGGTGATGTTCTTCACATAGCCCATGTCCTTGTAGCGGCCCTCGATCTTGAAGCTGCGCACGCCAGCGGCTATGAGCGCGCGCAGGTTGTCGCTCTGGTTGTTGTCCTTCATCGAGAGCACATGCTTGTCGTGCGCAATGAAGCGGCCCTGCGCGTCCGTCACCTGGTAGGGCAGGCGGCAGGCCTGGCTGCAGTCGCCCCGGTTGGCGCTGCGGCCAGTTTGCGCGTGGCTGATGTAGCACTGGCCGCTGTAGGCCACGCACAGTGCGCCGTGGATGAAGAACTCGATGGCGCAGCGCTGCGGGTCGGTGGCGGCACGCACGGCGGCGATCTGTTGCACGGTGAGCTCGCGCGCCAGCACGATCTGCGACAGGCCGCAGTCCTGCAGGAAGCGCGCCTTCTCGGGCGTGCGGATGTCGGTCTGGGTGCTGGCGTGCAGCTGGATGGGCGGCAGGTCCAGTTCCAGCAGGCCCATGTCCTGGATGATGAGCGCGTCGGCCCCGGCGTTGTAGACCTGCCAGGCCATCTGGCGCGCGCCCTCCAACTCGTCGTCGCGCAGGATGGTGTTGAGCGTGATGAACACGCGGCTGTGGAAGCGGTGGGCGTGGGCGATCAGGCGTTCCAGGTCGCGGATGTCGTTGCCCGCCCCGGCGCGCGCGCCGAAGGCCGGGCCGCCGATGTAGACGGCGTCGGCGCCATGGTTGACGGCCTCGATGCCGATGTCGGCATCGCGCGCGGGGGAAAGCAGCTCGATCTGGTGGGGCAGCAGGGACATGGGGCGGAATTATCCCGCGCCCCTGCCGGACGCGCTGGCGGCAGGCTTTGGGGGACGGCTCAGCCGCGCGTGGCCATGGCCTCGCCCATGCGGATGGCGCCGGCGGGGCTCCAGGCCGGGTTGAACTGCAAGGGCCCGCGCGGGAACAGCATGACGACGGTCGAGCCGAGCAGGAAGCGGCCCATCTCGTCGCCCTGTTTCAGCACGATGGATGGGTCGGCATAGTTCCACTGGCGCACGGTGCCGGGGCGCGGCGGGTTCACCAGGCCGTGCCATACCGTGGCCATGCTGCCCACGATGGTGGCACCCACCAGCACCAGCACAAACGGGCCGTGGGCACCGTCGAAGATGCAGACCACGCGCTCGTTGCGCGCAAACAGGCCGGGCACGCCGCGCGCGGTGGTCGGGTTGACCGAGAACAGGTCGCCGGGCACGTACACCATGCGGCGCAGCCGCCCATCGCAGGGCATGTGGATGCGGTGGTAGTCGCGCGGGCTCAGGTAGAGGGTGGCGAAATGGCCACCCTCGAATTCTGCGGCCAGTTGCGCATCGCCCCCGACCAGTGCCGTGGTGGTGTAGTGGTGGCCCTTGGCCTGGAAAATCTGGTCGCCCTGCACCGGGCCGAACTGGCTGATGGCGCCATCGACCGGGCAGACCAGGTCGGCGGCAGCCAGCGGGCGCGCACCGGGCTTGAGCGGCCGGGTGAAGAACTCGTTGAAGCTGGCGTAGCTGGCCGGATCCGGGTTGGCCGCTTCTGCCATGTCCACCCCATAGCGGGCCACGAAGCGGCGGATCAGCGCCGTGGTGAGGGCGCCGGCGCGTGCCGAGGCGATGCGGCCCGCGGCGACGGTCAGGGCGCGTTTGGGCATCAGGTACTGCGGCAGGACGGCAAGGCGGTCGGACACGGTGGGAAGGGGGGAGTGGGGCAAGCGCGCCATTCTATCGGCGCGTTGGCCTTCGTGCGCCAGGGTCAATCGGCGTGCCGCCGCCGACCATGGCGCCTGCAGGCACAATGCTGCCCCTGCGTTCCCCCGTGCCATGCGGCACCTGGGTGCATGTGTTTTGCCCGGCAGGACCGGATGTTCTCGAATGCCTTTCCCCTTTCCCGACTCTGAAACGACGCACGCCATGCGTGGCGCCTGGCTGCGCAATTTTTGGCCCGCCCCCGTGGGTATCAGTGGCCGTGAACGGGCGCGTGTGGCGCTGGGCGCGGCCTTGGGAGTCCTGTTGGCGGCCTTGCTGGCGCGCTGGTGGAGCCATATTCCTCCTGCGGGTGGGCACTGGATGGTGGCCTCGCTGGGTGCCAGCGCCGCACTGGTGTTCGCCATGCCGTCCAGCCCGCTGGCGCAGCCCTGGCCGGTGCTGGGGGGCAATACCTTGTCAGTGCTGGTAGGCCTGGCCTGTGCTGCCCTGGTGCCGGAGCCCGCCGTAGCGGCGGCGCTGGCAGTGGCGGCCGCCGTGCTGGTGATGGTGTCGCTGCGCTGCCTGCATCCGCCGGGTGCGGCGATGGCGCTGTTCGTGGTGCTCAACCCCGGTGAGGATGCGCACCTGCTGCTGTTTCCGGTGTTATTCAATGTGCTCGTGCTGCTGCTGGTGGGCATTGCCTACAACAACGCCACCGGGCGCAGCTACCCGCATCCCCAGCGCCCGCGGCGTGATGGCCGGGCGGCGGGTGCCGGGCAGTTCACCGAGGCGGACCTCGATGCGGCGCTGGCGCATTACAACCAGGTGCTGGACATCAGCCGTGCCGATCTGGCGGGATTGCTGCACATGGCTGGGCGGGCCGCCTTCCAGCGCACGCTGGGCGAGTTGCGCTGCACCGACATCATGTCCCGGCCGCCCATGGCCGTGGAACCCGGTGCGGCGCTGAAGGATGCCTGGGCCTTGATGCGGCGCGAGCATATCAAGGCGCTGCCGGTGGTGGATGGGCAGGCCGCAGTGCTGGGTATCGTCACCGTGGCGGATTTCATGCGGTCGGCCAGCCTCGACACGCACGAAGGCCTGGGGCGGCGTCTGCGCACCCTGATCCGGGGGCGCTCGGGTCAGCCATCGCGGGTGGAGGAGATCATGAGCCGACAGGCGCAGGTGGTGGACGCCCAGCAGCCTGTCATGGACCTGGTGCCCCTGTTTTCGCGCGGCGGACACCATCACATTCCCGTGGTGGATGCGCAGTCGCGGCTGGTGGGTGTCATCACGCAGTCGGACCTGATGCGCGCCCTGGCCCTGGCGCTCCCCATGGGGGAGGCGGGCGCCGCAGCACCGTAGTCAAGGCGGCCGCATCGCGGTACAATCCCAAGGCTCATGCACAGCGCCTTGCCTGTCCATTGGAGCCGTCTCTCCCGGCCTTCTTCCTGAACTGCGCCCCGGGTGCAGCGAACCCCACAGCACGCAAAGCACACTGCGCCTGCTCCACCGGACAGGCGCTTGCGCCTGTGGCTCACCCGATTTCGCAGGCGCCGTATACGGATTGAATTGTTTTTTAGAGATTGAACATGGCCAAAGAAGAACTGATTGAAATGCAAGGCAGCGTGACCGAAGTGCTGCCGGACTCGCGCTTTCGCGTCACCCTGGACAACGGGCACCAACTCATCGCCTACACCGGCGGCAAGATGCGCAAGCACCACATCCGCATCCTGGCGGGCGACAAGGTCTCGCTCGAACTCTCACCCTACGACTTGACCAAGGGCCGCATCACCTTCCGCCATCTGGCAGGCCGCCCCGGTCCGGGCGCTGGCGGGCCGACTGGTGGCCGATAAGGCTTGATTTCGGCGTTCTTCTGCCCGTCCAGGCCCGAAACAGGGCGCGAGTCGGGTTAGAATGCCAGCTTGTCGGAGCGTAGCGCAGCCTGGTAGCGCATCTGCTTTGGGAGCAGAGGGTCGCGAGTTCGAATCCCGCCGCTCCGACCATTTATACGTCCGCCAGCGTCCACCAACATCTGGACCTGGCGGATTTTCTCTTTGTACAGAATGTTTTGTCGTCTCCTGGCGTCCACCTGAATCCGCTGGCAGCCAAGCGATAATGGGGGCAACTTTTGGGGCTGTTGCCCCCACCCTGGAAAGTTGCCCCCAGGCCCCTGACAGACGCAGCCATCCGCTCAGCCAAGCCCGCTGAAAAGCCACGAAAACTCTTCGATGGCGAGGGCATGTACCTGGAAGTTTCGCCATCTGGCGGAAAGTGGTGGCGCCTCAAGTACCGATCGGACGGAAAAGAGAAGCGCCTGAGTCTTGGCACCTACCCCCAAGTGACTCTCCTTGAGGCACGCCGTCGCCGTGATGAGGCCAAACGTGCCCTAGTGCGCGCACCGATGGATCTGATCAGCCGAACTAATCAAATCTCTCTTCAAGCTCGACAAGACTTGGCAATGCTGCTGCCATCAGGGCATCGGCCTGATATACGCCTGCCCCATAAGTGTCAGTGGGCCAGCCGTCAGGAACCGCTGCAGTCGAGGTCAGCAGTCTTCTAAAGGCTTCCACACGGGCCCATCGCGCATTTCCATACAGGCTGTTCAACTCAGTGGAGCGCCTGGCCAGCCACAACACGGCTATACCGGCGCAAACGATGTGCCGTCCCCCGGACCTGAGATGAGGAACTTCGTGCCTCCTCCCGACATAACAGTGGTTGGGCGCCGAATTTGATCCGCCGGACCGCAGATGTCGACATCTGGCCCGCGCGCAACTACACGCCATGGATGGAAACTGCGACCATCCATGGTCGTGGCACTTCCCACTGTGATCACGCAGTTGAAACGGCCTGGATAGATGACTTCCCTGAACACCTGTCCGGCTGCTGCGCAGACAATGACACCTTGTTGGTAGGCGTGCTGCACGGCTTTGGCAACGCGCTTGTCTGGCCGCAGAGCCCCCAAGCTGATGCTGATGACCTCTGCCCCCTTGTTCACCGCATCCGTAATGGCCTCGGCCAGGAGATCAGGGACATGGTCAATGATGACGGAGTCCGTGATGCGATAAGGAATGATGGAAGCACCAGGCGCAGCACCGAAAAATGGATACTCAATTAGGCACTGGGGCCCGCGGCCCCCAACGCTTGCCAGGCGAGGGGCAAACCGATGGAGGCCACATGCCAGTCGATCTTGATGGGACTTCCTTGGTACTGTCCGTCCCAACTGAACTCGGGAGGCTCCACCATGACGGGGCCAGCAGCTTGTACGCCACGATCACGCAGATCAAAGCTGCTCGCTCCCGCCTGGGAGTCGCGAAGTGATGCAATGGCTGCAAACCCGGCGGCATCGACGACTTTGACCATATCGACCATCGCCATGCCGTCCGACCCGTCGAGCATAGGGATTGCATCCTGCGCAACGGCAAACCAGTCGCCACCAGCCCATGAGAGGAGAGAGCCCACCAATGCGGGAGCAGCCTTGCGAATAGCGTCCTCAAACGCGGCGGGCGAACTCGAAGCCCTCAAGCGTACGAGAACGACGCTGTCTTCATTGACATCCAACTGGAGCATGGCAGTCCCTCCTTCACGCATGGTGTGCAATGTAGCGTGGGACAGATCATGAACCAAAGTGTGGAATATCCGCAAGCAGCGCGTGACCCCGTCTGCACAGAATTTTCGACGGACGCCTAGCAGGTGCGCACTTTGTGGGCATGCTCGGCTGCTTTGATCCCTCCGCCCGCACAAAGCAGTGCTTCACATGCATATCCACTTTGATGCTATGGGTAATAGGCGGGGTTCCGCAGGGGCTTGCATTTTGTTGCAATTGAACTGCGCTTATACCAATGGTTTACACATGGCTGCATGGTACATTTTCCCGATAAAGAGAGGGATTCCAAACCATGATCGGTCGGCTGACCGATCTGTCTGAGTGCGAACGTGTACTTCACGCATCTCGCATAAACCCAAGTGCTTGATTTTCGTCAAGCACACTAGGTAGTGTACACCAGGCAACTGGTTCTTCCTTCAATGCTTTGAGTGATGTGGGTTTTGCAACCTGCAGCACAGTGTGGAGTATTGCGCGAAAACGAGTTGCTGTTTGGGTATTTATTGTTGCTTGGCGTCCTGCATTGAATCTGACAAGAAAGAAAAGATTGGCATGCTCATGACACTTCAAGGAAAAAAGCCTCCTGCGCAAGTATTCTGTTCGGGAAATTTATTTGTGCGGCTGGTTGCACTTTTTCTGCTTTTCTTTGGCATTGCGCTTGGTTCAAACGGTTCAGCCTATGCAGCCGAAACGCGATTTTCAGGCATTGTTTCGGTCGACACGGTCTGGCGCCTCAGTGACTCTCCTTACATTCTGCAGGGAAATGTAGAACTGGATCAAGGGGCCACGCTGACGATTGAGGCTGGGGTGGAGGTCCGTATGGAGCCTGGCGCATCTTTTGCAGTTCGGCAAGGGGCCTTGAAGGCAATTGGGACGGCCGGAAAACCCATTCTGGTGACCTCAAATAATCCGGTAAAAGCTCTTGGTGATTGGGGGGCTTGGAGGTTTTTGCAGGGGACAAGAAGTCCAGAAACCATTCTTGAAAACATGCGTTTTGAATATGGGAGTGGCATTGTTGTCCAGGGGGCATCTCCGGTGTTCAATCGGGTGACAATCGTCAACAATACTGGTCCTGCGATTAAATCTGATTTGAAATCTTCCCCGACAGGTTTTGGTAATCAAGCAGTCGGTAATGATATTAATGCCATTCTTCTTCCGTCTGGAGTTGTTACGGGGCAAATTGAATGGGGGTTGAAAGGAATACCATACCTGATCGAAAGTGGGCTTGTTGAGGTGGGTGCAGGCAATCAATTACGTATTGAGCCACAGAATTTCCAAGTGGGAGTGGGTGAATCTGCCGCTGTAAAGCTCATTCTTGATGAGCCCGCCTCGACTGGAGGAAAAACCCTCAATGTCACTTCTACGCCTGCAGGGTATATCACAAGCCCCTCAGAGTTGGTCATTGCTGAAGGACTCAAGGAAGTATCTTTTTCTGTTCAAGGGCAGCAGACTGGATCGGGTCTGCTGAAAGTGGATCAGGCAGAACTGGGCGCTGCACAAGCAGATTTCAGGGTTTTCGAGTTGCCGGCACTGGACATTGATGCGCAACATTGGGGCGTGGCAACGCAAATGAGTTATCGAGCAAAAGTGCGTTTGCCTGCCCCGGCGCCCCAGGGAGGGGTCAAGGCCCAATTGGCTACCGAGCCATCGGGATGGGCCGAACTGCCGAGTGAAGTTGTAATTCCTGAGGGTCAGCAAGAGGTTGCATTCAATTTCAAGCCGACCACATCTGGCGGGTTTGATTTGACAGCAAGCAGTGCGGGTTACAAGCGAATTTCCAAGCGGGTCACCTCAAACCCAATGCAGTTGAATTTGAACGCTGGAAAGCTTGCGGATGCCATTGTTGCGGGAGAGACAAAATCTACGGATTTGACGCTTTCGTATCCCGCTCCGGTGGATGGGCTTGATGTGAATGTGGAGTCTTTGAACACGAACATCGTCAGCCCTGTACAGACCGTAGTCAAAGTGCCGGAGGGCGCGACCAAGTTGCAGGATGGCATAGCTGTGCGCGGCGTATACAAAGGCAATACATGGGTTCGAGTCACTGCTGCAGGTGCCTTGGACTCTTCGGCATACGTGTCGGTTCGCATGCCGGTGGTGCTGGTTTTCTACGCTGATCCTGTGGTTGTAGTGGGGAGTGGCATGCAAAAAAACCATGGCATATCCATTGCGCGAACCAAGGAAGGGGCAGGTGTTTTTGACAATGTGCCACTGGAAGTTTCCTTGAAATGCTCCTCAGGAAGCGTCTGCACGGTGCCTGAGCGTGTCACCATCCCTGCGGGAGCCAGCATGGTGACGGTTCCAGTGACAGGCCTTGTGGAGGGGGAAACAACACTCGAGGCAACCGCCCAGGGTGTCATTTCGGCAACCCATCCTGTCCAGGTCGTTGCGCCGAGATTCAAGTGGTTTGGTGCTGTGAAGCCCAGCGACGGCGAGAGTTATGAGCGGGTGATTTTGTCTGATGAGGAAGCTGTCGATCGCTACGCTCACTACATGAGTGAACCGCAGTTTTATATGTTGTG
>JACPUE010000042.1 GCA_016192425.1 Burkholderiales bacterium | reverse complement strand
TTGCCGGGCCGATGGCTCCAATACGCCGATCCGCGACTGGCTCCATTACGGCGATCACGTCTTGGCTCCAATACGCCGGTCAGCGGGTGGCGCCTATACGCCGATCATCAAGTGGCTCCAATATGCCGGTCGGTGACACCATGGACGGCAATGAATCTGATCACGGTCACTGCCATGCCGCCTTCATCGCGCCCCAGCCGAACCGGGCTTTCACCCCTGCCGCATCCGGGCATGTCCGCCTACGACGACATTCCCCAGTTCCCGACGCGGTCGCCTTTGCCTTTCCGCCGTACCATTCGCCGCCACGAACTGCATCAGATCGTACCCCTGGCCGAGACGACGATATATGAGCTAGAGCAGCGCGGCGAATTCCCCAGGCGGTTCCGGCTTACCGTCCGCTGTGTCGTTTGGGATCTGGAAGAAGTTGAAGCTTGGATCGAAGAACGCAAACAGGCCTCGCGCGCAGCGGAAGCCAGCACACCTGTCGGGCCGGATGTCAGGCAGCGACTGTACCGCCCCGTCCGGTAGACGTTCTCAAGGCACCCCTGCCACTGTCCTGACCAGCTGCGCACCCGGAAAGGCCTGCGCCATTTGAGCGACAGCCAGAGCCACCGCCGCATTGCAATCCGTCGCCTCCCGGCTGAAGGCCAGAGCGACATACCCAGGCCGCCCCCATCCCACCGTGGCATCGGCACAGTCGCTGCCAGCCAGCCGGTGCATGACCTCATCCTGGGAATTCAGCTCAGGACTCAGCGCATAAACCAATGTGAAATCGTGAATCATTGCGATTACTCCATCTTCTTGTTTCCCCATCGCATCAGCTCGTCATGGTGCGCGCCAGCGCGTCCGACTGCAGGTGCTCCCGCTCGCACATGCAGACGCCGCGCGCTGGGGACAAATCCAGGTCGCAGTCTCGGCGTTCTACCCTTGAAGATTGATTTGCTAGTCTTTTATTGACAAACAACTAGGAATTGCAACAAACTCCAAGCACGATGCCTTCCACGGACACAACGCTTGAACAAGTCGTCCTGGCGCTCGCTGAGCGCCAGCCGCTGTTGCGCGCGCGCGATCTGGCCAAACGAGGACTGCCGACCATGGTGCTCAGCCGACTCGTCTCAGCCGGCCAACTAGAACGCATCGCCCGCGGGGTCTACAGCCTACCAGGACATGCACTCAGCGAGCATCGGTCCTTGGCCGAGACAGCCCTGCGTGTGCCTCGTGGGGTGGTATGCCTGCTGTCGGCGTTGCGCGTCCACGGGATCGGCACCCAGGCGCCCTTTGAGGTCTGGGTGGCCATTCCCGCCCACACGCCCACACCGCGCCTGGGCCGGTCGGCCCTGCGCGTAGTGCGCATGTCGGGCGCAGCCTTGACTGAGGGCATCGAGCCGGTGGAGATTGATGGTGTACAGGTGCCCGTCTTCAACCCGGCCAAGACGGTGGCGGACTGCTTCAAGTACCGCAACAAGATTGGCCTAGACGTGGCATTGGAAGCCCTGCGCGATGGCTGGTCGCAGCGCAAGCTGACGATGGATGCGCTCTGGCACTACGCCACAGTGAACCGCGTGGCCAATGTCATGCGACCTTATCTCGAGAGCGTGACCACATGAGCCGCAATCTCGGTGCTTCCGTTCGGACCCGCTTAAAGCAGCACGCCGATGCCACGCAGCAGGACTTCAACCTGACACTCACCCACTATGGCTTGGAACGGTTGCTGTACCGGCTGTCGATTTCGCCCCACGCCAGCAACTACTTGCTGAAGGGTGCCCTGCTGTTTTCGTTGTGGTACGACCAGCCGCACAGGCCGACGCGCGACGCAGACCTGCTGGGCTTCGGCCCGGACGACATCGGTACCGCTGTTTCGACTTTCCGCGAGATTTGCCAGATCGAGGTCGAAGACGGTATCGCATTCGAACCGGCATCGGTCGAAGGCTCGGAGATACGCAAGGAAGCGGGCTATGGTGGCGTGCGAATCGACCTGCAGGCGAAGCTGGATGGCGCGCGCATTGCGCTGCAGGTGGATATCGGTTTTGGAGATGCAGTCACACCGGCCCCCGAAGCCGTGGACTATCCCGTTCTGCTCGGCGACCTCCCCGCCCCACAGTTGCGCGCCTATCCGAAGTACACCGTGGTGGCCGAGAAATTCCACGCGGTGTGCCTGCTGGGAATGGCCAACACCCGCATGAAAGACTACTTCGATCTATGGGTATTGCTGACCGAGGGCAGCTTGGAGCCCGCCGAACTACACCGAGCCACCGAGGCCACATTCACCCGGCGAGGACTGGCAATCCCCGAAATAACCCCTTCGGGCTTGAGTGACAAGTTCGCACAGGATGCGACAAAACAAAGGCAGTGGATGGCCTTCCTGAAAAAGAACCGATTGCAGCCCTTGGACCTGGCCCAAGTCGTGGAACTGCTGCGCACCGAGTTTCAGAAGCTGCAAACCACCTGAGAACTCCGACCTATTCCGTCTCTTGAGCCATGACTTATACCGCCGCACAGCTCCAACAAGTCCTCGACGATCGCATGCAGGAAGGGCTGTACCTGGAGTTCAAAAGAGGTGAAGCACTTGTGCCCTCGAATGGGTCCAGACAGGAACTGGTCAAGGACTGCACGGGTTTCGCCAATGCTGGCGGCGGAACCATTTTGTACGGAATTGCCGAGGAAGACGTCGACGGCATCCCCGCCGCGACAACCCTCTCGCCAGTGGCAACGCAAGGTGCAGGCGGGGACTGGATAACCAACGTGTTGCGCAGCAACACAAGCCCGCCACTCAGCCGGTTCGAGATCACGGAACTCGCGGTCCCCGGGGGCAAGGTTATTGCCGTTGAGATTGAAGCATCGTCCACGGCACATCAGAACCTCATCGACCGCAAGTACTACCAGCGTGCAGGTCGCAATACCGAGCCCATGGTCGACTTCCAGATCCGGGACGTCATGAATCGTCGGCTACGCCCCGAGGTACGTGTCACCCATCGGCTGGTCAACATCATGAGCAATGGAGAGTTGCATCGCAAAGCACTTGAAGTCTCGATCACCAACGTGGGTCAAGTCACACTGGAGCATTGGCAGTTCGAGATCGACCTTCCGCATGAGGTCATTCGAGACACGAGTGACACCAATGTCTCTCCCCTTCTGAATGCACTGGTGAGCACCTGGAGAGACACAATGAGCCTGGTGAGCGACCAGAATGGACAGCGCTCGCTCAGGATCACGTGCGGAGACCCCGATGAAGAACAGCGCCACCGGCTCATCCACCCGGGCCAGACATCCATGCTGATCGATCCCGAGAGGCACCCAACCATTGTCGTCGAGGTCGATCACACCATCTGGCGCCAAGTTCATGGGCTGCCGATCACTTGGCGAATCTTCCTGCCCAACTCACAACCCATTAGAGGCGAGTGGCGCTTCGATGAATGGTGCAACTTCTAGGATTCGCCTCTTCATTGCGAGCACACCAGACAGGGGATGGCCACTCCTTACACGCGCAGCAACGCGCTGATTTGGATCGTTTCATCTCGTCGTGGCAAGACTGCGATCCAAGCCAATTTTCCAAAATCGAAGCGCTGTCGCTCCTCACTCGGAACCACCCGCCCAGAGCCGCCTGCTAACCCGCTCCCAACTCATGGACCCACGTGAAATCGCGGATCACCCCAGCCGCCTTCATACCACTGCGCTCAGCACAGGCACCACCACGTTCTCCGGCTGCAGCTTCGGCACATGGGTTCGCCCGTCGATCCAGGCGTCCACCATGTCCGCCCACTCCTGCAGCATGTGGCGTCTCTGCTCGGCGTACTCGGCCTTGTTGTAGACGGAGCGCGAGGATCGCCCCTCCTCGTGCGCCAGGCACTTCTCGATCCAGTCTCTATTGAATCCCACCTCGTTGAGCAGTGTGGAGCCCGTGCGGCGCAGGTCGTGGACGGTGAAGGGTTCGAGCGGCAGCCCCGCCGCCTTGCCCCGCGCCGCAATGAGCTGGGTCACCCGGTTCAGCGTCGCATGCGACATGCAGCGGTTCGGGTCATAGCGCGAGGGCAGCACGAACTTCGAGCCCGCCGCGCAAGTGTGCAGGGCCACGAAGATGTCCAGCGCCTGGCGAGACAGGTAGACCACGTGTGGATTGCGCCCCTTCATCCGCTGCTTCGGGATGGTCAGGGTCGCCTTCTCGAAATCCACCTCGCTCCACGTCGCCTCGATCAACTCGCTCTTGCGCACCAGCGTCAGCAGCACCAAGCGCAAGGCCAGCCGAATCGTCGGATAGGTCGCAATGGAGTCCAGTTGGTGGAAGGCCAAACGGATCTCGGCCGGCGAGAGCGACCGGTCCTTGGGCACGAAGGTAGCGATGGACGCCGCCTTGACGTCATCAGCCGGGTTGGTCAACTTCTCCCCGTGCAGGACCGCGAAGGCGTAAACCTGCTTCACGATGTCGCGGATGTGGATGGCCGTCGCCGGTGCCCCGCGCGACTTGACCTTGGTGCACAAGGCACGCAAGTCGTCAGGAGCGATTTCCGTCAGCCGTCGGTTCCGGAAGACCGGCAGGATGTCGCGGTCGATGATGCTTCGGCGCATCGCGCGCGTGCTGTCGGCCATGCGCGCATCGGCCAACCAGCGCTCCAGCATCTCACCGAAGGTCTTGACCGCCGTCAGGCGGCGCTTGGCCCGCTGCTTCTCCAGTGCCGGCGAGACGCCCTGGGCGACCGCACGCTTGGCATCCAGCAGCATCTCGCGGGCCATGGCCAGCGAGATGCCCGCGGGGCCGTACCGGCCAATGGTGAGCGTCTCGCGGCGCCCGTTGAGACGGTAGTCGTAGCGAAACGTGATGGCGCCGGTGGGCGATACCGCCACGTACATGCCATCTCGGTCGGAAGCCTTGTAGATCCTGGACTTAGGCTTCAGGTTGCGCAGTGCTGTATCGGTAAGCATCGAGGTTTTTTCTCCTGAGTACGACGGCTTTTACCGTCAGGGGTCAGAAGACCTGCAGATGCCCCGAAAGCCGCATGAATACAGCGTATCGGGTGGAGTTTTACCGTCAAAGACTCAAAAAGTCTGAATAGTCAACGGGAGAGTCTTAATCCGGCCTCCGGGCTCTACCGCCACCACTACCGCCGATCAGTTTTGCTGGCCGGCGATAGCCACCGATAGTCTCCAAGACGTAAATCCTTATGAATCAACGACTTATGGAGATTTTTCGATAACTGGCGATAGTCCCCAAAGGACCTGATTTCACTCCCACTCAATCGTCGCTGGCGGCTTGCTGCTGACGTCGTAGGTCACGCGGTTGATGCCGCGCACCTCGTTGATGATGCGGCTGGACACCTTCTTGAGCAGTGCGTAGGGCAGCTCAGCCCAGTCGGCGGTCATGAAATCGCTGGTTTGCACGGCGCGCAAGGCCACTACATAGTCGTAGGTGCGGCCGTCGCCCATCACGCCCACGCTCTTGACGGGCAGGAATACGGTGAAGGCCTGGCTGGTGAGGTCGTACCAGGTCTTGCCGGTGGATTCATCCTTGAAGTTGCGCAGTTCTTCGATGAAGATCGCATCGGCGCGGCGCAGCAGGTCGGCGTATTCCTTTTTTACCTCGCCCAGGATGCGCACACCCAGGCCGGGGCCGGGGAAGGGGTGGCGGTACACCATTTCAGGCGGCAGGCCCAAGGCCACGCCCAGTTCGCGCACTTCGTCCTTGAACAGGTCGCGCAGGGGCTCCAGGAGCTTGAGGCCCAGTTGTTCGGGCAATCCACCCACGTTGTGATGGCTCTTGATGGTGACAGCCTTCTTGCTCTTGGCGCCGCCCGATTCGATCACGTCGGGGTAGATGGTGCCTTGTGCCAGAAAGGTTGCGCCCTTGTGGCCCGCACCGCCGGCCTTGAGCCTGGCTGCTTCCTGCTTGAACACATCGACGAACAGGCCGCCGATGATCTTGCGCTTCTTCTCAGGGTCGGCCACACCGGTAAGCTGGCCGAGGAACAGCTCGCTGGCATCCACGCGGATGACCTTGGCGTGCAGCTTGCCCTCGAACATGTCCATGACCATGTCGCCCTCATTCAGGCGCAACAGGCCATGGTCCACGAACACGCAGGTGAGCTGGTCGCCAATGGCGCGGTGGATCAGGGCGGCGGCCACAGACGAATCGACGCCTCCAGACAGGCCCAGGATGACTTCCTCGCTGCCCACCTGCTCGCGGATTTTCTGCACCGCTTCCTCGATGTGATCGCGCATGATCCAGTCGGGGCGCGTGCCGCAGATTTCCAGCACAAAACGCTCCAGCAGCGCCCTGCCCTGCACGGTGTGCGTGACCTCGGGGTGGAACTGCACCGCGTAGAAGCGGCGCGCCTCGTCGGCCATGCCAGCGATGGGGCAACTGGGGGTAGAGGCCATGAGCTTGAAGCCCGGCGGCATTTCGGTGACCTTGTCGCCGTGGCTCATCCACACTTTGAGCATGCCGTGGCCTTCGGGCGTGGTGAAGTCGGCGATGTCCTTCAGCAGGGCCGTGTGGCCGCGTGCTCGGACTTCGGCGTAACCGAACTCGCGATGGCTGGAGGGCTCTACCTGACCACCCAACTGAACTGTCATGGTGAACATGCCATAGCAAATACCCAGCACTGGCAAACCCAGCTCGAACACTGCCTGCGGCGCCCGCAAGTCTTGCTCTTCGTAAGTGCTGGCATGGCTGCCAGACAGGATCACGCCTTTGAGCTGCCCGTCCGCAGCATATTGGCGAATCCACTCGTTGCTCACATCGCAGGGGTGCACTTCGCAGTACACATGCGCCTCGCGCACGCGGCGGGCGATGAGCTGGGTGACTTGCGAACCAAAGTCGAGGATGAGGATTTTCTGGTGTTGCATGGCGGGCGGCGGTGGAAAAAGACAAAGGCCCGAACACCGTTGCCTGGGTTCGGGCCTGGGGAGCTGCGGCTTCAGTCCGCGCGGTAGTTGGGCGCTTCCTTGGTGATCTGGACGTCGTGCACGTGGCTTTCACGGATACCCGCTGTCGTGATTTCAACAAATTCGGCTTTGTTGTTCATCTCTTCAATGGTGGCGCAACCGCAGTAGCCCATGGAGGCACGCACGCCACCAGCCATCTGGTACACGATGGAGACCATGGAACCCTTGTAGGGCACGCGGCCTTCGATACCCTCGGGCACCAGCTTGTCGGCATTGGGGTTGCCGGTGCTCGATTCCTGGAAGTAGCGGTCGGCGCTGCCCTGCTGCATGGCACCGATGGAGCCCATGCCGCGGTAGCTCTTGTAGCTGCGGCCCTGGTACAGAATGACTTCACCGGGGGCTTCTTCGGTGCCGGCAAACATGCCGCCCATCATCACGGTGCTGGCACCGGCGGCCAGGGCCTTGGCGATGTCGCCCGAGTAGCGGATGCCGCCATCGGCGATCAGCGGCACACCCGTGCCCTTGAGAGCCGTGGCCACGCTGTCGATGGCCATGATCTGGGGCACGCCCACGCCGGCCACGATGCGGGTGGTGCAGATGGAGCCAGGGCCGATGCCGACCTTGACGGCGTCCGCACCTGCTTCAGCCAGCGCCAGTGCGGCTGCGCCCGTGGCAATGTTGCCGCCAATCACGTCGACTTGCGGATAGTTCTGCTTGACCCAGCGCACGCGATCGATCACGCCCTTGCTGTGGCCGTGGGCCGTGTCCACCACGATGGCATCGACACCCGCACGCACCAGGGCTTCCACGCGGGCTTCGGTACCTTCGCCCACGCCCACCGCCGCCCCCACACGCAGGCGGCCATTGCTGTCGCGTGCGGCGTTGGGGAAGGTGGTCTGCTTGGTGATGTCCTTGACGGTGATGAGCCCCTTGAGCTCGAAGGTGTCGTTGACCACCAGCAGGCGTTCGAGCTTGTGCTTGTTCAGCAGCGCCTTGGCTTCTGCGGGCGTGGTGCCTTCCTTGACGGTGATGAGCTTTTCGCGCGGCGTCATGATCTGGCTGACCTTGACGTCGTAACGGGTTTCGAAACGCAGGTCGCGCCCCGTGACGATGCCCACTACCTTGCCGCCGTCGCACACAGGGAAGCCCGAAATGCCCAGCTGCTCGGACAGTTGCAGCACCTGCAGCACCGTGTGCTCGGGCGTGATGACCACCGGGTCGCGCAGCACGCCAGACTCGTAGCGCTTGACCTTGGCCACATGGGCGGCCTGCTCTTGCGCGGTGAGGTTCTTGTGGATGATGCCAATGCCGCCTTCCTGGGCAATGGCGATGGCCAGGCGTGCCTCGGTGACGGTGTCCATGGCGGCGGACACGAGCGGCAGGTTCAACTGGATGTTGCGGGAGAGTTTCGTCGCGAGGGACGTGTCCTTGGGCAGGACCTGGGAGTACGCCGGCACCAGCAACACGTCGTCGAAGGTGAGCGCTTTTCCAAGTAGGCGCATGAGAAAGCTCCAAAAGAAGAATTGTACCCGTCTGAAACCGTCACCCACCATGCAGCCACGGGCGATACACTTGGATGCATGAAACTGCACCACCATCTCTTGCTGGCAGCGCTCTGCCTCGCATCGGCTAGCGCCATGGCCCAGTGGCAATGGATTGACAAGGACGGACGCAAGATTTTCAGCGATCGGCCGCCACCCAGCGATGTACCGGACAGCAAAGTCCTGAAGCAGCCACGCATGGGGGCGGCAGTTCTTGCCCCTGCACCTGTGGCTGCCGCCAGTGAATCTGCCTCTGCCCCTGCTGCCCCAGCCAGTAGCGCAGCAGCAGGCAAAGACAAAGAACTGGAAAAGAGAAAAGCCCAGGCTGAAGCCGAGGAAGCCGCCAAGAAGAAGGCCGAGGACGACAAGCGCGCCAAGGTTCGCGCCGAGAACTGCGAACGCGCCAAGGCCGCCAAGGCCACCATCGAATCGGGCAAGCCGTTGCGCCAGGCCAATGCGCAGGGCGAACTCGTTTTCATGGACGAGGCCGCACGCAACGCCGAACTCAAGCGCGCCCAGGCCGTCATCGACAGCGACTGCAAGCGCTGAAAGCTCAATCAGTAGCCCTGCTTGCCCCCAGGGCGCCGCTGCGCAAAAAGACCTGCGGCGCGTGCCCCCTGGCGGGCAAAGCGCTGGCGCCTGGCGAGCTTGGGATCCACCGTCAGGGGCCGGTACAGTTCCAGCCGGTCGCCATCCTGCAACAAGGTGGCTTGCGGCACCAACCGGCCCCAGATGCCAGCCGCCACAGGCTCTGCCGTCAGTACGCCGCTGGCGCGGCATTGCACCAATGCATCGGCAACCGTGGCGCCCAAGGGCAGCGCCAATTCCCACAGATTCACCTGCCCGGGCTGGCGGGCATGGGCCACCGTGATGCGCAACTGCGGCGCCGCAGCCTCAGCCATACACCTGCTCGGCGCGTTTGACGAAGGCATCGACCATGCTGGCCGCGATGCGGTCGAACACCGGCCCGACCACCTTGGACAACGTGACGCTGTCAAAGCCGTAATGGAGCAGCAGTTCCACCCGTGCTGCCCGCTGGCTGCCGTCGCCCACGGCGTGAAAATGCCAGTCGCCGTCCAGGCGCGAAAACGGCCCCTTGACCAACTGCATCTGCACGCGGCGGCCGGGGTCGTGCAGGTTGCGCGTGACAAAGCTCTGCCGGATGCCGCTGAGCGCAATGCCCACCTCGGCCAGCATGCTGCTGCCGTCCTGCTCCAGCACACGCGCATGGTCGCACCAGGGCAGGAATTGGGGGTACTGCTGCACGGCGGTGACCAGGTCGAACATCTCTTGCGGGCTGTACCAGATCAGGACGGACTTTTGAACGGTTTTCATGGGGCACTGCGGGCTGCGCCCCGGCGGGCGGGCCAGCGAAACTAGAATGCTGTCTGCGCGATGACCGCAATTGTAGGGAGGCGCTCGATCTCCCGGCGCTCACCGCCATGAAAGCGCAATGGCCAAGAAACCCGAAACCCCGTCCCGCATTGCCGACAACAAGAAAGCGGCCTTCAATTATTTCTTCGAGGAACGCCACGAGGCAGGCGTGGTGCTGCAGGGCTGGGAGGTCAAAGCCCTGCGCGAAGGCAAGGTGCAGATCACCGACGGCTATGTGGTCATCAAGGACGGCGAGCTGTTCCTCATCGGTTGCCAGATCAACCCGTTGCGCACCGCGTCCACCCACGTGAGCCCGGAAGCCGCGCGCACACGCAAGCTGCTGCTCAAGAAGGACGAGATCCGCCGCCTGATCGGCAAGGTCGAGCAAAAAGGCTACACCCTGGTGCCGCTGAACCTGCACTGGAAAAACGGTTTTGTGAAATGCGAAATTGCCCTGGCCAAGGGCAAGGCCGAGCACGACAAGCGCGACACCATCAAGGACCGCGAAGGCAAGCGCGAGGTCGAGCGGGCCATGAAGAGCCGCAACCGCTGACGGCCCAAAAGGTTTTTTGCCGGACCATGGAATAAACCGGGCCGGCCCGGTGTTCATCCGCATGCATGGCCGCCATCCCGCGCGGCCGGCACCCTACCGGAGATACACGATGACAAAATTCGGTTTCATGATGGCTGCCCTGGTGCTGGCCGGATGCCAGTCCACGCCCCCGGCCCAGGTCAAGGTACAAGAGGGTGTCCTCGTCGGCCCCAATGGCATGACGCTCTACACCTTCGACCGCGACATGGCGGGCAGCGGCAAGTCCGTCTGCAACGGCCCCTGCGCCACCAACTGGCCGCCACTGAAGGCCGAGGGCCCAGCCCCGGGCGGCCATTACAGCGTGGTCACGCGCGATGACGGCAGCATGCAGCTCGCCTACAAGGGCAAGCCGCTGTACTACTGGAGCAAGGATGCCAAGCCGGGCGACAAGACCGGCGACGGCGTGAACCAGGTCTGGCGCACAGCCAGGCCCTGAAGGCCGTTGCGCAACTCCATGGACCACCACCGGATCATCGACCACGTGCCCGCCCTGCGGCGCTACGCGCGCGTGCTCACGGGCGACGCCTGGGCCGCCGACGACTTGGTGCAGGACACCCTGGAGCGCGCCTGCCGCAAATGGCTGCTCTGGCGCACGGGCAGCAACCTGCGCGCCTGGCTGTTCACGTTGATGCACAACCTCTACCTGAACCAACGGCGCAGCGCTACGCCCATGCAGGTGGTCGATATCGATACCCTGCACGAGGGGCTCCAGGCGCCTGCCCACGACCCGGACGGTGCGCTGGACATGGAGCGCTGCCTGCTGCGCCTGCCCGCCGAGCAGCGCGCCGTGCTGCTGCTCGTGGCCCTGGAAGACATGGCCTATGCCGACGTCGCGCGCGTGCTGCAAATCCCCGTGGGCACGGTGATGTCGCGGCTTGCGCGCGCCCGTACCCGCCTGCGCGAACTCATGGATCCCGCCACGGCGCGGGCCCAGGCCCCTGCCCTGCGCCGACTCAAATGAAGCGATGACTGCCATGCACGAAAGCCCTGCGCATCCCATCGACGAGAACGACCTGCACGCCCTGGTCGACGGCCAGTTGCCGCCGGGGCGTGCGCAGGCCGTGCTTGCACGCCTGAATGCCGCCGACACCGAGCGCCTGGCGCACTGGACACAGCAGCGCAACCGGCTGCGCAGCCTGCACACCGCCCTGGCGCACGAGCCCCCGCCCGAGCCGCTGCGCGCGGCAGCCGCCAGGCTGCAAGCCCTGCATGACCGGCAGGCCCAGTATTGGCGCTGGGGCGGCATGGCGGCCTCGGTGCTGCTGGCCTTCGGCCTGGGCTGGGGGCTGCGCGGGCAATGGCATGGCACGCTCCCATCCGCCCAGGCGCCCCTGGCCAGCGCCCAGCGCTTTGCCCAGCAGGCCGCAGTGGCCCATGCCGTTTACCAGCCCGAGCAGCGCCATCCGGTGGAAGTAGCGGCCGCGCAGCAGGAGCATCTGGTGCAGTGGCTGTCCAAGCGGCTGAACCGGCCCTTGACCCTGCCGGTGCTCACGGCGCAGGGCTTCGAGCTGGTGGGCGGGCGCCTGCTGCCCGGCGAGAGCGGCGCACGCGCGCAGTTCATGTACCAGAATGCGGCGGGCCAACGCATCACCCTCTACCTGGGTGCGCTCAACGGCGTTCTGCCCAGCACGGATGCGGACGCAGACACCACCGCTTTCCGCCTCTACACCGATGGCCCCGTGCCTGCCTTCTACTGGCGCGACCGGGGCTTTGGCTACGCCCTGAGCGGACCGCTGGCGCGCGACGCCCTGCGGGCGCTGGCCACCGCCGTGCACCAGCAGCTTTGAGCCATTTCAGCGCAGCGTGGCCAGCGGGTGCGCATGCGCCGGCCAGGGGCTCTCGAAGAACTGGGCCACGAGTTCGGGCGACACTTCCTCGATGCGCGTAGGGTTCCAGCGCGGGCTGTGGTCCTTGTCCACGGCCAGGGCGCGGATGCCTTCCACGGTCTCGCTCTGGCCCGGGCGCAGGAAGAAGCAGTGGCGCACCATGTCGCGCTCCATGCGCAGGTCTGCCGCCAGGTCCATGCCACGCGCGCGGCGGATTTGTTCCAGCACCACGTGCAGCATCAGCGGCGAGCGCTTACGCAGCGTGGCCGCCGCGGTGCGTGCCCAGTCGCTGTCTGCGGCTTCGAGCGCGGCCACGATGGCGGGAACATCCGCCAGAGAAAAATATTTGTCAATTTGGCCTCTAGCGCCCGTCAATTGAGCGCCAGCAGCTATCATTTTTGTAGCAACAAAGGCTTGCACGGCGGCGCCGTCGGCAAAGGATTGCGTCCCCAGCGCATCCCACACAGCGGCCTGCACGTCCAGCGGCAGGCAGCCATCGGCCAAGCCGAAGGCGATGGCGTCACCCGCGCCGATGGTGTCGCCGGTCAGCGCCAGCCACTCGCCCACATGGCCGGGGCAGCGCGAGAGGAAGTAGCCGCCGCCCACGTCGGGGAACAGGCCGATGGCCGTCTCAGGCATGGCCATCTTGGTACGTTCGGTCACCAGCCGCAGGCTGGCGCCCTGGCTGATGCCCATGCCGCCGCCCATGACGATGCCGTCCATGAAGGCGATGTAAGGCTTGCCGTAGTTGTGGATGAGATGGTTGAGCGCGTACTCTTCGGTGAAGAAGTCCTCGATCTCCGGGTTGCCCGTGCTGCCTGCCTGGTGCAGAAAGCGGATGTCGCCGCCCGCGCAGAAGGCGCCGAACGGCCCTTCCTTGTTGCTGCCCCGGATGGCCACGGCCAGCACGGCAGGGTCTTGCTGCCAGGCCAGCAGCACCGTCATCAGGTCGCGCACCATGCCCAGCGACAAGGCATTGAGGGCCTTGGGGCGGTTGAGCGTGATCAGCCCCACCTGCCCGCGCACCTGGGCCAGCACTTCACCGTTCATCTCCATCATTTTTCTTCCTTCCAAGCCAAGAGCTCGTTGAACACCAGCGCGCCAATCACCAGCGCGCCGCCCATCAGCACCGCCTGGGCCGGACGCTCCCCGGCGCCCACCCAGGCCAGCAGAATGCCAAAAATCACTTCCAGCAGGCCCAGCAAGGCCAGCTCCGGCGCCTTGAGCACCTGGCCGCAGCGCACGGCCAGCACGCAAGGCACCGCCAGTTGCACCAGGCCCAGCAAGGCCAGCAAAGCAAGGTCATGCCCCGTGGCCTGCAAGGGCCAAGCCAGCGGCAAGGTGGCCAGCGACGACAGCACCGCGCCAATCAGCACCGCAGGCATCAGGTTGACCGCATGGCCGTGTTGCTGCGCGTGCTGCACCACCGTCCAGTTCACGGCGGCAGCCACCGGTACGCACAAGGCCACCAGCGTGCCGACCACCGGCAGGCCCGCCATCTGCGTGCCGTACATCCAGCCAATGCCCAGCCCCGCCACCACAATGGCACCCCAGGTGCGCGGCGCAATGCGGTGCCCGATAAAGGCCCAGGCAAACAGCGCCGTGAGCAAGGGGCCGACGGCCATGGTCACCAGCACATTGGCCACCGGCATGAGCATGATGGCCACCATGAAGGCGGTGAACATCACGCTCCAGCACAGGCCCGACAGCCACAGCGCCCGTCCCCCGCCACGCAAGGTCGCCAGTGCCGCCCTGCCCTGCACCGCCGGCAATATGACCAGCAGCGACAGCACCGTGAACAGGCTGCGCCAGAACGTCACCTCGAAACTGCGCGCATGCTCCAGGTGCCGCGTGACCACCCCGGCAATCGACCACATCAGCGTGACCGCCACCATGAGCCATACGGCACGGGTATGGGTCAGCCCTCGGTTTGGAAAAGAATGGGTATTCATCGCGGATTGCTTGCAATGCTCGACGCTTTAACCAACGACAGCCGCCCCCCGCACAAACCACGCAGCAAGCCTAGGGCGCTGCCCTGCCCAGGGCCGCCGTGCAAGGGCCGCCCCGCCTCAGGGGGTTGTACGCTCACTCCCGGCTTGCACGCTTGCGCTCGTGCTCCTTGAGGAAGCGCTTGCGCAGACGCACGCTCTTGGGCGTGATTTCGACGAGTTCGTCGTCCTCGATGAACTCCACGCCGTACTCCAGTGTCAGGTCGATCGGGGGCGTGATCTTGATCGCATCTTCCTTGCCGGACACGCGGAAGTTGGTGAGCTGCTTGGTGCGCGTGGCGTTGACCACCAGGTCGTTGTCGCGGCTGTGGATGCCCACGATCATGCCCTCGTACACCGGATCGCCCGCCTTGACGAACATGCGGCCACGGTCGTCGAGCTTGCCCAGGGCGTAGGTGAAGATTTCACCGTCGTCCATGGAGATCAGCACACCGTTCTTGCGGCTGGCGATCTCGCCCTTGTGCGCCTCGTAGCCGTCGAAGATGTTGGAGATCAGGCCCGAACCGCGCGTGAGGTTCAGGAATTCGTTGGAGAAACCGATCAGGCCGCGCGCCGGAATGCGGTATTCCAGGCGCACGCGGCCACGGCCATCGGGTTCCATGTTGACCAGTTCGCCCTTGCGCTCGCCCAGGGCCTGCATCACGCCGCCCTGGTGGCCTTCTTCGATGTCGGCCGTGACCAGTTCGATGGGCTCGCACTTCACGCCATCGATGTCCTTGAACACCACACGTGGCTTGGACACCGCCAGCTCGTAGCCTTCGCGGCGCATGTTTTCCAGCAGGATGGTCAGGTGCAGTTCGCCCCGGCCCGAGACTTCGAACACGCCGTCCTCGTCGGTTTCCTTCACGCGCAACGCCACGTTGGACTGCAGTTCCTTTTGCAGGCGGTCCCAGATCTGGCGGCTGGTGACGTACTTGCCTTCACGCCCGGCCAGCGGCGAGGTGTTCACGCAGAAGTTCATGGTCAGCGTGGGCTCGTCCACCTTCAGCATGGGCAGCGGCGTGGGGTTCTGCGGGTCGGTCACGGTCACGCCGATGCCGATGTCAGCAATGCCGTTGATGAGCACGATGTCGCCGGGGCCCGCCTCGGTGACCTGCACGCGGTCCAGGCCCTGGAAGGTCAGCACCTGGTTCACGCGGCCCTTGAAAGAATTGCCCTCAGGGCCTTCCATCACCAGCACGTCCATGCCGGGCTTGACGGTACCTGCGTTGACACGGCCCACGCCGATACGGCCCACGAAGGTAGAGAAATCCAGCGCCGAAATCTGCAGCTGCAGCGGCGCAGCCGGGTCGCCCTCGTGGGCGGGCACATGTTCGAGCACGGTGTCGAACAGGGCCGACATGTCGGGGCCCCACTGCTCGCCCGCAGCGCCTTCTTCAAGCGAGCTCCAGCCGTTGATGCCCGAGGCGTACACCACGGGGAAGTCGAGCTGCTCGTCGGTGGCGCCCAGTTTGTCGAACAGGTCGAACGCGGCGTTGATGACCTTGTCGCAATTGGCGCCAGGCTTGTCCACCTTGTTCACCACCACGATGGGCTTGAGGCCCAGGGCCAGCGCCTTCTTGGTCACGAAGCGCGTCTGGGGCATGGGGCCTTCCTGCGCGTCGATCAACAGCAGCACGCCGTCCACCATGGACAACGCGCGCTCCACCTCGCCGCCGAAGTCGGCGTGGCCGGGGGTGTCCACGATGTTGATGTGCGTGCCCTTCCAGCTCACGGCGCAGTTCTTGGCCAGGATGGTGATGCCGCGCTCGCGCTCGATGGCGTTGTTGTCCATCACGGTATCGACCACTTTTTCGTGCTCGGCGAAGGTTCCCGACTGGCGCAGCAGTTGGTCCACCATGGTGGTTTTTCCATGGTCCACGTGGGCGATGATGGCGATGTTGCGGATGGGTTTGCTCATGGTGCTTCCGTTGGGCCGCAGGCGGTGGCGCGCGGCAGGGTTTCAATGATTTGTTGGATTTCGAGAGGGCTCAGCAGCCGGTCGGGGATGAGTTCGCCACCCTGCACATGGCCCACCCCCAGCAGCACGCGGGGTTGGTCGCCATACACAGCCACGGCGGCAGCATCTTCCCAGCGCCCACGGCGGCGCATGCCGGAGAGGAACCGCCCGGCATTGTCGTTGTCGAGCGTGACACGTACATGGTCGGCCAGCAGCACATCGGGGGGCTCCAGGCGCGCCAGGCGCGCATCGTCGTCCAGCGCTTGGAGCTGCTCCAGCGTCAGGCAGCGCTGCACGCCGATGCCGCCGGTATCCAGGCGGCGCAGGAAGACGAGGTGCGCCCCGCAACCCAGCGCGGCACCAATGTCCTCGCCCAACGTGCGAATGTAGGTGCCCTTGCTGCAGGTTACTATGATTTTGATAGCTGCTTGCGCTTGCTCAGTCTGCGTCAGAGCCAGATTCAATGCATGAATCGTGACATCGCGCGGCGCGCGTTCCACAGTCAGGCCTGCGCGGGCGTATTCGTACAGCGCCTTGCCATCCTTCTTGAGCGCGCTGTGCATGGGCGGCACCTGGCGGATGGGGCCAGTAAACTGCGCCTGCACAGCGGCGAGTTTCTGCGGCGTCAAGGCTGCCAGATCGACCGGCTTGCGCTCCAGCACCTCGCCCTCTGCATCGCCGGTGGACGTGGTCACGCCCAGCAGGGCCACGGCCTCATAGGTCTTGGGGGCTTCGAGCTGGATTTGGCTGAACTTGGTGGCGGCGCCAAAGCACAGCGGCAGCACGCCACTGGCCAGCGGGTCGAGCGTGCCGGTGTGGCCCGCCTTTTCGGCGCGCAGCAACCACTTGGCCTTTTGCAGGGCCTGGTTGCTGGTCATGCCCAGCGGCTTGTCGATCAGCAGCACCCCATGCACGGGGCGCCGGACGACCCTCGTGCGCGGTGCGTCCATGGTCATTCTTCCGTGTCTTTGGCCCGCGAGGACACGGCCTTGGCGATCAGTGCGTTCATGTCGGCCGCGCGCTCCTGCGTGCGGTCGTACACAAAATGCAGCGTGGGCACCGTGTGGATATGCAGGCGCTTGAACAGGCCATTGCGCAAATGACCGGCTGCATGGTTGAGCGCCTCCTGCGTGGCGGCAGGGTCGCCCACCAGCACACTGAAAAACACCTTGGCGTGCGCATAGTCGGGCGTGACTTCCACCCCTTGCAGCGTGACCATGCCTACGCGCGGATCCTTCAACTCGCGTGCGATCAGCTCCGTCAGATCGCGCTGGATCTGGTCGGCGACTTTGAAGGCGCGGTTGGGCGTGGTGCTTTTCTTGGCTGGCATGAAGTCTCACAGATGCAAGGGCAACCACCACCGGTCGGAGCGGGGCAGGTACAGATGCTCCGGGTCGTGCGACAAGGCAACGCGAACGGCCTTGCCGGTCACCCGGTGGATGTCGATGAACCCGAGGAACCGGGAGTCACGGCTGTTGTCGCGGTTATCGCCCAGCACCAGCACATGGCCTTGCGGCACGCGCACCGGCGCAAAATCCGTCAAACGGTTGGCTTGCGCAAGCCTGGCCACGGAAATGGGCGTTCCATCCAGGGTTTCGCGCCAGACTTCCTCGCTGATCCGGCCATACTCGGTCGGCAGGGCTCGTGCGGCATCGACCAGCACCCGCTCCTGCACCTTGCCGTTGATATGGAGCACGTTGTTCACCATGGCGACCTCGTCGCCCCCTACGGCCACCACGCGCTTGATCAGATTGATCCCGTCTTCTGGCGAATCGAACGTCACCACATCCCCCCGCTGAGGCTCGGCCCAGCGAGCCACTTCCTGCAGCGTGAAGGGCACCCGCAGGCTGTACGCGCGCTTGTCGATCAGCACCCGATCCCCTGCCAGCAAGGTAGGGTTCATGGACGACGAGGGAACGTAGTTCCAGTCGGCAATGGCCGAGCGGAACACAAACATGAGCCCCAGGAAAACCATGAAGCCCTTGTGTTCGCGCCAGGCGCCACGAAGGTGATGAAACGCGCGCATCGTTCAGTCCTTGGGTGGTTACAGCGTCCGTGCGATTTCCTTGATCTCGAAGAACTCCAGCTGATCACCTTCCTTGATGTCGTTGTAGTTCTTGAGCTTGATACCGCACTCGAAACCTTCCTTGACTTCGCGGACATCGTCCTTGAGGCGGCGCACCGACTCGACCTCGCCCGTGTACACCACCACGTTGTCGCGCAGCAGGCGGAACTTGCAGTTGCGCGTGACCTGGCCCGAGGTGACGTAGGAACCCGCCACCGTGCCGATCTTGGAGGCCACGAACACCGTGCGGATTTCCGCAGTGCCCAGGGCTTCTTCGCGCTGCTCGGGGGCCAGCATGCCGGACATGGCCGCCTTCAGCTCATCCACGGCGTCATAGATGATGTTGTAGTAGTGGATGTCCACAGCGTTGGTTTCAGCCGTCTTGCGCGCACCCGCGTCGGCGCGCACGTTGAAGCCGATGACGATGGCCTTGGACGCGATGGCGAGGTTGATGTCGCTTTCGCTGATGCCGCCGACGCCCGCATACACGAGCTGCACCTTGATTTCCTCGTTGGAGAGCTTGAGCAGCGAAGCGGCCAGCGCTTCCTGCGAGCCCTGCACGTCGGCCTTGATGATGATGGGCAAATGCTTGACCTCGCCTGCCGTCATTTCGGAGAACACGTTCTCCAGCTTGGCAGCCTGCTGCTTGGCCAGCTTGGTGTTGCGGAACTTGCCAGCGCGGTAGGTGGCAATTTCGCGCGCACGGCGTTCGTCCAGCAGCACCATGAACTCGTCGCCCGCCTGGGGCACATCGGACAGGCCCTGGATTTCCACCGGAATGGAAGGCCCGGCCGACTTGGAAGTGCGGCCGTTCTCGTCCAGCATGGCGCGCACGCGGCCATAGGTCTGGCCCGCCAGCACCACGTCGCCCACCTTCAGCGTGCCGGACTGCACCAGCACCGTGGCCACAGGGCCGCGACCCTTGTCCAGTTGCGCTTCGATGACCAGGCCCTTGGCGGTGGCTTCCACCGGTGCCTTGAGCTCCAGCACCTCGGCCTGCAGCAGCACCTGTTCCAGCAGCTCGTCGATGCCCATGCCGGTCTTGGACGACACGGGAACAAAGGGCGAATCGCCACCGTATTCTTCAGGCACGACTTCTTCAACCACCAGTTCCTGCTTCACGCGGTCGGGGTTGGCATCGGGCTTGTCGGCCTTGGTGATGGCTACCACGACAGGCACCTTGGCGGCCTTGGCGTGCTTGATGGCTTCCTTGGTCTGGGGCATGACGCCGTCGTCCGCCGCCACCACCAGGATCACGATGTCCGTGGCCTGTGCGCCGCGTGCGCGCATGGCGGTGAAGGCCTCGTGGCCGGGGGTATCCAGGAAGGTGACCATGCCGCGCGGCGTGTCCACATGGTAGGCGCCAATGTGCTGCGTGATGCCGCCTGCCTCGCCCGCAGCCACCTTGGTGCGGCGGATGTAGTCCAGCAGCGAGGTCTTGCCGTGGTCCACGTGGCCCATGACGGTAACCACCGGAGCGCGCGGCAACACCTCGGCATCCTGCATGGCCGATTCTTCGTCGGTGAAGGCTTCCGGATCGTCCAGCGCCGCCACTACGGCCTTGTGGCCCAGTTCCTCGACCACGATCATGGCGGTGTCCTGGTCCAGGGGCTGGTTGATGGTGGCCATCTGGCCTAGCTTCATGAGCTGCTTGATGACCTCGGACGCCTTGATCGACATCTTGTGCGCCAGTTCAGCCACGGTGATGGTCTCGGGCACATGCACTTCCAGCGTCCGCGCTTCGGCCACCGAGGCCTGGCCCATGTCGCTGCCACGGTCGCGCTCGCCGCGCCGGCCACCGCCCTTGGGGCCGCCTGCACGCCATGCGCTGCCGCGCGAGGAACCACCGGTGGTGTCGCCACGGGTCTTGATCTCTTTCTTCTTTCCGGGCTCTCCCGCCCAGCTGGAAGACAGCTTGGCCGACTTGACCTCTTTGCCACCCGCTCCAGCGCCTGCACCTGCACCTGCACCAGCATTCGCGGCGCCGCCAGCATTGCGGCCCGCGCCTGCCGACGGGGTGTTGGCTGGCTTGTGCAGGGTGCCTTTCTTGGGCTCGGCTGCAGCCGTGCGGGCAGCGGGCTTGGGTTCCTCGGGCTTTTTGGCCACCAGCACCTTGGCGGGGGTGGACATCATGGAACGGATGGCTGCGGCCTCTTCCAGCGCCTTGCGGCGGCGCTCTTCCAGATCCTTGGCACGGGCTGCTTCGTCTGCGGCACGGGCCTTGGCTTCGGCTTCTGCCTTGGTGCGCGCCTCTGCCTGCGCCGAGGCGCGTGCGGCGGCTTCCTGCTCCTGCTCGCGCGTGGCCTCCTGCTTGGCAGCGGAGGCTTGGGCTTTCTTGGCGGCTTCCTCGGCTGCGTAGGCGGCGGCGCGCTCTGCGGCTTCGCGTTCGCGGCGCTCGCGTTCCTCACGCTCGCGGCGCTGAGCGGCCAGCTCTTCTTCCTGGCGGCGGATCAGCTCGGCCTGGTGCCGTGCTTCTTCTTCGCGCCGTGCCAGTTCGGCCTGCTGGGGGTCGGGCTGCTCGGGTTTGGCTTCTGGTGCCGGAGCGGGTGCCGCAGACGCAGCTTCAGCCGCCTCGTCGCGCTTGACGAAGGTACGCTTCTTGCGCACCTCCACCTGGATGGTGCGCGCCTTGCCGGTGGCGTCGGCCTGCTTGATCTCGCTGGTGGACTTGGTCACCAGGGTGATCTTCTTGCGGTCGCCCTGGGCCACCCCATGGCTGGCCTGCAAATGGGCCAGCAGCTTTTGCTTGTCGGTTTCGGTCAGCGCATCGACAGGTGAAGACTTGACCACGCCTGCGGACTTGAGCTGTTCAAGCAGGACTTCAGGGGTTTTCTTGAGTTCGCTGGCGAACTCTGCGACGGTGTTACTCGACATATTGGCTCTGTTCCTCCCTGACCCTTACGCTTGCCCCGTGAACCAGTGTTCACGCGCCTTCATGATCAAGGCCTTGGCTTCTTCCTCGGACTGTCCGGTCAGTTCGGTCAGTTCATCGATGGCCAGATCGGCCAGTTCGTCGCGGGTGTGTACGCCGCCTTCGGCGAGCTTTGCAATGAGTTCGGGGGTCACGCCTTCAAGGTCGCGCAGGTCTTGCGATACGCTCTCGACGCTGTCCTCGCGGGCGATTTCCATGGTCAGCAGCACGTCCTTGGCACGGGCGCGCAGCTCGTTGACGGTTTCCTCGTCAAAGCTCTCGATCTCCAGCATTTCGTGCAGCGGCACGTAGGCCACTTCTTCCAGGCTGGTAAAGCCCTCTTCGATCAGGATGTCTGCAATCTCCTGGTCCACGTCGAGCTTTTCCATGAACAAACGGCGCGCCGCTTCGGTCTCGTTGGCGTGCTTTTGCGCAGACTCGGCGGCATCCATGATGTTGATCTTCCAGCCCGTCAGGTCGGAAGCCAGGCGCACGTTCTGGCCGCCCCGGCCAATGGCGATGGCCAGGTTTTCCTCGTCCACCACCACGTCCATGGCGTGCTTTTCCTCGTCCACCACGATGGACTGCACGTTGGCCGGCGCCAGTGCGCCGATGACGAACTGCGCAGGGTCCTCGGACCACAAGACGATGTCCACGCGCTCGCCTGCCAGTTCATTAGTCACGGCATTGACGCGCGTGCCACGCACGCCCACGCAGGTGCCGATGGGATCCACGCGGCGGTCGTGCGAGAGCACGGCAATCTTGGCGCGGCTGCCAGCATCGCGGGCGCAGCTCTTGATCTCCAGCAGGCCCTGCTCGATCTCGGGCACTTCGTGGCGGAACAGCTCGATCATGAACTCGGGCGCCGAGCGCGAAAGGATGATGGGCGCGCCGCGCAGCGTCAGGTCCACCTCCATGATCATGGCGCGCACGCGGTCGCCGGTGCGCAGGTTCTCCTTGGGGATCATCTCGCTGCGGCGCAGGCGGCCTTCCACGCGGCCGGATTCGACGATGAGGTCGCCCTTGTCCATGCGCTTGACGGTGCCGGTGAAGATTTTTTCACCGCGCGACATGAAGTCGTTGAGCAGCATCTCGCGCTCGGCATCGCGGATCTTCTGCAGGATGACCTGCTTGGCCGCCATGGCGCCAATGCGGCCAATGGGCACAGACTCGACGGGCTCCTCGATGTAAGCCCCCACCTGGATGCCGGGCACGCGGTCTTGCGCGTCCATCAGCATTTCTTCGGCGTCGGGGTTTTGCAGGCCGGCATCGTCAGGCACCACCAGCCAGCGGCGGAAGGTTTCGTACTCGCCGCTGTCACGGTTGACCGAGACACGGATTTCGACCTCGCCCTCGTACAGCTTCTTTGTCGCCTGGGCCAGGGCGGCCTCGACCGCACCCAGAACCACATCGCGCTCGACGTTCTTCTCGCGCGAAATGGCCTCCACCAACATCAACAATTCGCGATTCATGCCACGACTCTCCTGTTTTTAATCACCCGCGGAGCCCGCACCAGGCGGCAGGCCCCACATCCATATCCGGCGAACCAGCCCGGTCATTGCCCGGACGCTGCGCCCCTTCCCTTGAAATCCACAATCGGCGCCAGACGCGCCTCGCGCAATTCGTCCAGCGTGAATCCCAGCGCCTGCAGTGGCGCGGGCGCACGCTTCTTGCTGACCTTCTGGCCCGGCTTGGCCGCGGGCTCATCGCTCCAGACGATCTGCCAGCCACCTGCCTCGGCCCGCGAGAGCCGGCCACGAAACTTCTTGCGCAAGGGGCTGACCTGGCCCGCCGCAGCAGCGCCCATGGGCGCCTTGAGCGTGATATCGATCACCTCGCCCTCGAAACGCTGGTAATCCTGCTCATGGCGCAAAGGCCGGTCGATGCCAGGGGAGGACACCTCCAGGCGCTTGTAGTCCACGCCATCGACCTCCAGCGCAAACTGGAGCTGGCGCGTCACTTTTTCGCAGTCTTCGACAGTTATGAACTGCTGTGGAAAAGCAGCCTCGCCTTGCGTCGGCGCTTGCCAGGGCCAGTCGATGGTGATGCGCAGGGTGCCCCCTTGGGCGCGCTCGATCTCGACCAGGTCGTAACCCAGGCCGCTGACGGTTTGCTCGACGATCTGCTGTAGTGCCACTGGTGTTCAATTACCGCAAAAACAAAAAACCCGATAACCCCTCAGAGGCTTCGAGCTCCAAAAGCAAACGACCAAAAAAAACGGGCGGTTGGTACCCGCCCGTTTGGTCGTGAGGCTCACATTGTAACCTGCAAAGCCTTGATTTGCAAGGGCAGACCAGCCCTTTTTTGTCAAGCGATCACCCTAGCCAGCCCCCCGGCGGCGTACGCTTGGCGGATTCGCTCCAGCAGCGCCAGGGCTTGGGCGTCGCGGAGCAAAGGCGGCGGGTCATCCCTCCAGCGCTGCAGCATGCGCTCCAGCACAGCCGCCTGCGGCAGCAAGGCCCCCAGGAAGCGCACCCCTGCGGCGTCGGCCAGCAACAGGGTCGGGAAGGTCTCCACGTCATAGTCTCCAGCGACATCGGCTTCGTCCTCGATGTCCAGCCAGACAAAACGCACCCACGGGAACTGCCGCGCCAGGGCATCGATGATGGCGCGGTAATCCCGGCAGGTGCCGCACCACTGGGCGCACAGGCACACGGCCCAGGCCTCGGGTTCGGCATCTGGGGCAACAGAAGCAGGCGGCACAGCCTGGACGGTCATGGATCACAATCCTCACAGAAGCAGGCACCCCTGCGGCGCCGAAGGCTTGGATGGTAACGGCATCATGGGTTTCCAGACACCATCCAGCGCAACCCTTTCCAGAACTGCCCCACCCCACGACGTGCCAGACACCTTTTCCCCAGTTGCCGACAGCCTCCAGGGCCTCAGCACCACTGAGGCGCAGCAGCGTCTTGCCACCGAGGGGCCGAACCTGCTGCCCGGCAGTGCGCCCAAGTCCACAGTGGCCATCGTGCGGGACGTAGTCACCGAGCCCATGTTCCTGATGCTGCTGGCCGCAGGCGGCATCTACCTGGCTCTGGGCAACCGGGGCGAGGCCCTGTTCCTGCTGGGCTTCGTGTTCGTGGTCATCGGCATCACGCTGGCACAGGAGCGCAAGACCCAGCGCGCGCTCGAATCCCTGCGCGACCTGTCGGCGCCGCGCGCGCTGGTCATCCGCGATGGCCAGGAACAGCGCGTAGCGGGGCGCGACGTGGTGCGCGGCGACCTGCTGGTGCTGCACGAGGGCGACCGCATCGCTGCCGATGCCCTGCTGATCGACGGCCAGCTCGAAGTGGATGAATCCCTGCTCACCGGCGAAGCCGTGCCCGTGGCCAAGCGGCCCATGGCGCCCGACGGCCAGCCAAACGCGGCCCCGGCACCGGGCGGTGACAACACGCCGGGCCTGTTCGCCAGCACCGTGGTCACACGCGGCGTGGGTGTGGCACGGGTGTGCGCCATTGGCGCGCAGACCGCCGTGGGGTGCATCGGCGCCGACCTGGCGGCCACCACCGAGCCGCCCTCGGCGCTGCAGGAAGGCTCGCGTAGGCTGGTGCGCAACCTCGGCATCGGCGCCTTCGTGCTGGCGCTGGCCCAGGTGCTGCTGGGCTGGTGGTGGAACGGCCGACCGCTGCTGGAGAGCCTGCTCTCGGGCATCGCCCTGGCCATGGCCATCCTGCCCGAGGAGATTCCGGTCATCCTGACCGTGTTCCTGGCGCTGGGCGCCTGGCGCATCGCGCACCAGAAGGTGCTGACGCGGCGCGTCACCGCCGTCGAGGCGCTGGGCGCCATCACCGTGCTGGCCGTGGACAAGACAGGCACGCTCACCGTCAACCGCATGGCAGTGGCCGAACTGGCCACGCCCGGGCAGCATTTCCGCCCCGAAGGCGCCAGCCACCTGCCGGAGGAATTCCATCGGCTGGCCGAATTTGCCATGCTCGCCACGCCGGGCGACCCGTTCGACCCCATGGAAAAGGCCATCCAGCATTTCGGCCATGCTTGGCTGCAAGGCACCGAGCATGTGCACGACGGGCGCGAGCCCGAGTTCGAATACGCCCTCTCGGGCGAGATCCTGGCCATGACGCGCGTGTTCGCCAGCGACGAGCCCGACGTACACCTGCTGGCCACCAAGGGCGCGCCCGAGGCCGTGGCCGACCTGTGCCACCTCGGCGCCGCGCGGCTGGCCGCCATCCGCCGCCAGGTTGAGGCCATGGCCGAGCGCGGCCTGCGCGTGCTGGGCGTGGCACGGGGACGCTGGCGCGGCCCGGCCCCGGCGCCCGACCGAAGCCCGCCCTGGCCGACCAGCCAGCACGACTTCGATTTCGAGTTCCTGGGCCTGGTGGCGCTGGCCGACCCTCCGCGCCCCGAGGTGCCCGCCGCGCTGGCCGAATGCCGGCGCGCAGGGGTGCGCGTCGTGATGATGACGGGTGACCACCCGGCCACTGCCCGCGCCATCGCCCAGCAGGTGGGCCTGTCCGACCGCCCCGAGGTCATCACCGGCGCGGAACTGGAGGCGCTGGACGACACCGCCTTGCGCGAGCGGCTGCGCCGCGTGGACCTGTGCGCGCGCCTCAAGCCCCAGCACAAGCTGCGCCTGGTGCAACTGCTGCGCGCCAGCGGCGAGGTGGTGGCCATGACGGGCGACGGCGTGAACGACGCCCCCGCGCTCAAGGCCGCCGACGTGGGCATCGCCATGGGCGAACGCGGCACCGACGTGGCACGCGAGGCCGCTGCGCTGGTGCTGCTGGACGACAGCTTCGCGCGCATCGTGGCCGCCATCCGCCAGGGACGGCGCATCGACGACAACGTGCGCAAGGCCACGCGCTTCGTATTCGCCGTGCATGTGCCCATCATCGCGCTGGCGCTCGTGCCCACGCTGCTGCACTGGCCGGTGCTGCTGCTGCCGGTGCACATCGTGCTGATGGAGCTGCTGATCGATCCGGCCTGCTCCATCGTGTTTGAGGCCGAGCCCGAGGACAGCGACACCATGGAGCGCCCGCCCCGCCCAGTATCCGACTCGCCGTTTGCCGCTGGCCCCCTGCTCGCGTCCGTGCTGCAGGGCCTGGGCATGGCCGCCGTGCTGCTGGGCGGGCAAGCCTGGCTGGTAGCCCAGGGCTGGAGCGGCGCACAGGGCCGCGCCGTGGTGTTCAGCACCCTGGTGCTGGGCGTGATGCTGCTGATCCTGGCCAACCGCGACCTATCGCGTCCGGCGCTGATGGGCGTGACCGATCCGAACCCCTGGCTGTGGCGCATGGCAGCGGCCGTGGGGCTGATGCTGGCCGCGGTGCTGGGCATCCCCGCGCTGCGCAGCCTGATGGGCCTGGCCCTGCCAGGCATGCAAGGAGTAGCGGCGGGCATCGGCATGGTGGCGTTGTGCCTAATGTGGCTGGAAGCCATGCGCCGGGTTCAGCGGCGCTGGCGCAGCGTTCGCCCGCCGCTGCAAAACGTTTGAACAGGCTCTAAGCCGCCGCCGCCGCCACCAGCCGTTGCGTGTAGGGGTGCTGCGGCGCGTCGAGCACCTGGCCCACGCTGCCCTGCTCCATCACGGCGCCATCCTTCATCACCAGCACCTCGTGCGCCATGGCACGGATCACATCCACGTCATGCGTGATGAGCAGGTAGCTCAATCCCTTGTCCTTTTGCAGGCGCTGCAGCAGCCCCAGCACCTGCTGCTGGATGGTGACGTCGAGCGCGCTGGTGGGCTCGTCGAGCACCAGCACGCGCGGCTGCACGATCAGTGCACGCGCCACCGCCAGACGCTGGCGCTGCCCCCCGGAGAACTCATGCGGGTAGCGCGCCAGCAGGCCGGGAAACTGGTCCTCGGTCAGGCCCACCTCGGCCAGCGCGGCTTCGACACGCCCGCGCCGGGCGGCCATGTCGAGCGCGGGCTCGTGCACCTGGAGGCCTTCGCCCACGATCTCCTCCACCGTCAGGCGCGGCGAGAGCGAGGAGAACGGGTCCTGGAACACCACCTGCACCTGGCGGCGCAGTTGCTGGTTGGCGGGGGTGTTGCGCGTGGCGGGCTGCTGCCAGCCCTGCCCCGCCACCGCCAGCTCACCGCCGTGCGGCAGCAGGCCCAGAATGGCCAGCGCCAGCGTGGACTTGCCCGAGCCCGATTCGCCCACCACGCCCAGCGTGCGGCCCGGCGGCAGTTGCAGCGTGGCGCCCTGCACGGCGACGAATTCACCCTTGTGGAACCAGCCCCGGATGCCGGGCAGCGGCGTGGGGTAGACCACGCGCAGGTTCTGCGCCTGCACCACGGGGGCGGTGCCTTCGGGCAGCGTGCCTTCCACCACGTCACGCCGGGGCTGGCTGGCGATGAGGCGCTGGGTGTAGGGGTGCTGCGGCGCGCGGAACACCTCGTCCACACGCCCCTGCTCCACCAGCACGCCCTGCTCCATCACGGCCACGCGGTCGGCGAAGCGGCGCACCAGGTTCAGGTCGTGCGTGATGAGCAGCACGGCCATGCCCTCCCCCGCATTGCCTTTGCGCTGCAGCTCCGAGAGCAAATCGAGGATCTGGCCGCGCAGCGTGACGTCGAGCGCAGTCGTGGGCTCGTCGGCCAGCAGCAGCGCGGGCTCGCTGGCCAGGGCCATGGCGATCATGGCGCGCTGGCGCTGGCCGCCGCTGAGCTGGTGCGGAAAGGCATTGGCGCGGCGCTGGGGCTCGGGAATGCCGGTTTTTGCTAGCAATTCAATAGCTGCTTGCGCAGACTGGGCGGGAGTTAGAGCCTTTTTCAGCTCCAAAACCTCGGTGATCTGCTGGCCGATGGTCATGAGCGGATTCAGCGCCGTCATGGGCTCCTGGAACACCATGGCAATCTCGCCGCCGCGCACGCCGCGCATCTCGCGCTCCGATAAGGAGAGCAGGTCGCGCCCGCGCAGCAAGGCCTGGCCGGTGATTTTCGCCTCACCCGCCAAGCGCAGCAGGCTGAGCGCCGTGATGGTCTTGCCCGAACCGGATTCGCCCACCAGCGCGAGTTTTTCGCCCGGCGCGATGTCGAAGCCCACGCCGCGCACCACCTCCTTGGCGCCAAAGCGCACCGAAAGGTCTTGCACCTCCAGCAGCGGGGTGGACAAGGACGGGGGTTGGAGTGGGAGGCTCATGGCTTGCCTGTCGTTCGCAGCGGGCTCATGCCGCATGGGGCGCCGGCAACTGGCACGCACCAGGCCAGCGGACGCCGCGCAAGGGCCGCCCCGCCGCGCTGGCGGCGTCCCCCCTCCCGGCGAAGCCGAGAGAGGGGGGAAGGCGCGAAGCGACTCAGGGGGGTGTTCATTGTTTTCGAGGGTCCAGCGCATCGCGCAGCGCGTCGCCCATGAAGGTCAGCAGCAGCAGCGTGACCACCAGCACGCCGAAGGTGGACAGCGAGATCCACCAGGCGTCGATGCTGTTCTTGCCCTGGCTCAGCAGTTCGCCCAGGCTGGGCGTGCCCGGCGGCACGCCCAGGCCCAGGAAGTCGAGCGAGGTCAGCGCCAGGATGGCCGCGCTCATGCGGAACGGCAGGAAGGTGACCACGGGCGTGAGGCTGTTGGGCAGGATGTGGCGCCAGATGATCTGCGCATTGCCCACGCCCAGCGCGCGCGCGGCCTTCACGTAGTCGAGCTGGCGGTTGCGCAGGAATTCGGCGCGCACGTAGTCCGAGAGGCCCATCCAGCCGAACAGGCTCAGCAAAATCAGCAGCAGCGCGATGCTGGGCGCAAACACCGCGCTGAAGATGATGAGCAGGTACAGCTCGGGCATGGAGCCCCAGATCTCGATGAAGCGCTGGAAGGCCAGGTCCGTCTTGCCGCCAAAAAAACCCTGGATGGCCCCGGTGAGCACCCCCAGCGCCACACCCGTCACGGTGAGCGCCAGCGCGAACAGCACGCTCACGCGGAAGCCGTAAATGAGCTGTGCCAGCAGGTCGCGCCCCCGGTCGTCGGTGCCCAGCCAGTTGTCCCGCGTGGGCGCCGAGGGGTTGGGCGCCTTGGCGAAGTAGTTGAGCGTGTTCGGGCCGTAGGGGTTGAGGGTGTAGAGCGCCCAGTTGCTGCCCGTGGTAATGCGCTCGCGGATGAAGGGATCAAGGTAATCGGTCGGCGTCTCGAAGTCGCCGCCGAAGGTCTTCTCGGGGTAGTCCTTGAGCATGGGAAAGTAGGTCTGCCCCTCGTAGCGCACGACCAGCGGCCGGTCGTTGCTGACCAGCTCGGCGCACAGGCTGACGAGCACCAGCGCGCAGAAGACCAGCAGGCTCCAGTAGCCCAGGCGATTGCGCTTGAAACGCAGCCAGGCGCGGCGAGAGGGAGACAGCGAAGCGGGCGCTTGTGCGTTCATGCCGAAAAAGGGTTGAGCACCGCAATGCCGCATCCATCAAAGTCGCGCACATTGCGCGTGACCAGCGTGAGAGCGTGGACTTGGGCTGTGGCGGCGATGAACATGTCGGCCTGGCTGCGCGCCTGACCGCGAGCTGCCAGCAGGCCGCGCATCTCACCGGCGCGGCGCGCGACGAACTCGGTCACATCGAGAACTGTGGTGCGAGCGGCAAGCCCATTGAACAACGCCAGCGCACGCGGTCGAGGCTTGTGCGTCAGGCCGAACAGGATTTCGTCGACCGAAACTGCCGAAACCGCGAAACCTACCGTTTGGTCCAGCGCTTCAACCCACCGCACCACGCCAGCGTGCGGCACGGGTCGCATCAGTTCGCTGATGATGTTGGTGTCTGCAAGATACACAGCTCAGGGCTCCGGCACAGAGTCCGCCTCGTCCCAGTAGTACGGGTCGTCCACCATGGGGTTGTAGCGGTTGGAGCGCGGTGGAATTTCAATGCCGTCCTCTGCCCCCTCGGAGATTAACGTCGCACGGATGTCAGCAAACAATTCCGCCCATGTTGGCTTGGCGCGGCCCTCACGCCACTGCTTGAATTCCTCGAACTCCTCGGCGGAAATCAACACCGCTACGGGTTTGTCACGGTTGTAAATGGCTTGGGGCTCTTCGGCAGTCAGCCGCACCACTTCGGAGAACTGCTGTTTGGCGCTGGCAATGTTCCAGGTCATGATGGACTTCCAATATGGACATGTTGCCCTTTGATTATGTCCATTTTTACCAATTCCATCAATCAAACTTCACGCGCGGGTCCACCCACACGTAGCACAGGTCGCTGATCAGTTTGGTCACCAGTCCGATCAGCGTGAACAAATACAGCGTGCCCAGCACCACGGGGTAGTCGCGCCGGATCACGCTCTCGTAGCTCAGCAAGCCCAGGCCGTCGAGCGAGAACAGCGTCTCGATCAGCAGCGAGCCGGCGAAGAACGCGCCGATGAACGCCGCCGGAAAGCCGGTGATGATGGGAATGAGCGCGTTGCGGAACACATGCTTCCAGAGCACCTGGCGCTCCGAGAGGCCTTTGGCACGCGCCGTGAGCACGTACTGCTTGCGGATTTCCTCCAAAAAGGCGTTCTTGGTCAGCATGGCCGTCACGGCAAAGCTGCCCAGCACCATGGCCGTGATGGGCAGGGTGATGTGCCACAGGTAGTCCACGATGCGGGCGCCCCAGGACAGCTCATCCCAGTTGGGGGACGTCAGCCCGCGCAGCGGGAACCACTGCAGTTGCCCGCCAAAGATGACCAGCAACGCCACGCCGAGCACGAAGCCCGGAATGGCATAACCCACCAGGATGAGCAGCGTGGTCACCAGGTCGAAGCGCGAGCCCGCACGCACCGCCTTGGCCACGCCCAGCGGCACGGCCACGAGGTAGCTGATGAAAAAGGTCCACAACCCCAGGCTGATGGAGACGGGGAGCTTTTCCACCACGAGCTGCCACACATCCTTGTTCTGGAAGAAGCTCTTGCCCAGGTCGAAACGCGCGAACTGGCCCAGCATCTGGAAGAAACGCTCGTGCGCGGGCTTGTCGAAGCCGTAGAGCGCCTTGATCTGCTCCAGGCGCTTGGGGTCCACGCCCTGCGCGCCCCGGTAGCTCAGCCCCCCGCCCTCGGCCCCGCCGCCCACACCGGCCCCCGCCTTGGCCTCGGCCATGTACTGCTCCACCGGGCCGCCGGGCACGAACTGGATCACCACGAAGGTCAGCAGCAGCACGCCCAGCAGGGTGGGCAGCATGAGCAGGATGCGTTTGAGGATGTAGACCAGCATCTTCGATCAACCCTTGTTTGTGATGGCGGTGACGGCGGCCGCAGCGCCGGGCCGCCCCAAGCAAGGCCAGCCCCCTTGGGGGGCAGCGACCCGTGCAACGGTGGAGCGTGGGGGCCACATTACCGGGCCCACCACGTATCAATCGCCCAGCTCTCGCCCGTCGAGTATGGCGGCAGCGCCTCGGGCCGCGCCAGGCGCCAGGCGTTGAAGACCATGCGGTGGGTGACGGCGGTCCACTGCGGAATCAGGTAGTGGCTGTGGGCAACGATGCGCTCCAGTGCATGGCAGGCGGGCAGCAGTTGCGCCTCGGTCTTGGCGGAGGTCATGGCATCAATCAAGGCATCCACGGCGGGGTTCTTCACGCCGGCGAAATTGCCCGAATCCTCGGTGTCTGCCGCCTTGCTGCCGAACAGGTCGGCGAACTCCTGGCCGGGGTTGTGCGTGCCCTGGAAGGCCCAGGAGGTGATGTCGAAGTCGAAACTTTGCAGGCGCTGCTGGTACAGGGCGAAGTCCACCGACCGGAAGCGCAAGCGGATGCCCAGCTTTTCCAGGCTGCGCATCCAGGGCGTGACCACGCGCACGCCGACCTCACTGCTGTCCAGGTACTCGAGCACCAGGGCTTCGCCGCGCTCGTTGCGCAGGGCGCCGTCACGCACTTCCCAGCCCGCGTCTTTCAGCAGCTGCTGCGCGCGGCGCAGGTTGGCGCGCAGGGAGGAATCGCCATCGGTGCGCGGCGGCACCGTCATGGGGCCGAAGGCGGCGGGCGGGATGTGTTGGCGCAGCGGCTCCATCAGCGCCAGCTCCTGCGGCGAGGGCGTGCCGCGCGTCTCGCAGGCGGTGTTGCCGAACAGGCCGTTGACGCGCTGGTAGGCGCCGTAGAACATCTGCCGGTTCATCCACTCGTAGTCCAGCGCCAGGCCCAAGGCCTCGCGCACGCGCACGTCCTGCAAGAAGGGGCGGCGTGTGTTGAGCACGTAGCTCTGGAAGCCCGAGGGCAGCTTGTGCGCGAACTCGCCCTTGACGAGTTCGCCCGTGTTGAACTTCTTGCCGTTCACACGCCGCGCCCAGTCGCCCGCGCTGAAAAAACGCATGAGGTCGAATTCGCCGGCCTTGAGCGCTTCGAGCCGGGCGGTAGCGTCTTTGTATATCTTGACGGTGATGCGGTCGAAGTTGGCCGTGCCTTTGCGCACGTTCAAATCCTTGGCCCAGTAGCCCGGATCGCGCACATAGGTGATGTCCTTGCCGAAGCGCACCGGGCCGATCTTGTACGGCCCGCTGCCAATGGGGATGTCCATCACCACCTGGTCGAAGGGTTTGGGCTGGCCGCCCTGCACTCCATCCTCCACGCCCCAGTCGCGGCTGAACACCGGCAGGCCACCCACGGTGAGCGGCAGCTCGCGGTTGGGCTTGTGGAAGCGGTAGCGCACCGTGCGATCGTCCAGCACATCCACACCGGCCACGTCGATCAGCAGCGTCTTGTACGCGGGCGAGGTGTGCGGGCCCACCAAGGTGTCGTAGCTGTGCTTCACGTCTGCGGCCAGCACGGGTTTGCCGTTGTGGAAGCGCGCCTCGGGCCGCAGGCGGAAGGTGGCCGACAGGCCGTCCTGCGCCACCTGCACGTCCTCGGCCAGCAAGCCGTAGCCGGTGGCCGTTTCGTCGAGCGAGCCCACAAGCAGGGAGTCAAACATCAGCGAGGACAGATAGGCTGGTGCATTGCCCTTGATGGTGAACGGGTTGTACTTGTCGAAGGTGGACGTACGCAAATTGCTCACCAGCCGCAGCTCACCGCCCCTGGGGGCCTGCGGGTTGACGTAGGCAAAGTACGCGAAACCCGCGGGGTAACGGGGCTCGCCCCACAGCGCATAGGCATGGGCCGCCCACGCAGGCACGGCGGCGCAACACCACAAAAAGATCAGGCAAAACCGCATGCGACAATTCTGCCTTACGTACCGCGCCGTTTCCAGGCGCCATGGCACTCACCACCCCAAGGAGAACAACAATGGGCATTCTGTCCGGTAAAAAACTGCTCATCACGGGCGTTCTGTCCAACCGCTCCATCGCCTACGGCATCGCCCGGGCCTGCCACGCGCAGGGCGCCGAGCTGGCGTTCAGCTACGTGGGCGAGCGCTTCAAGGACCGCATCACCGAGTTCGCCGCCGAGTTCAATTCAACGCTGGTGTTCGACTGTGACGTGGCCGACGACGCGCAGATCGAAGCCATGTTCAAGGGCCTGGGCGATGCCTGGGGCACATTCGACGGCTTCGTGCACAGCATCGGCTTCGCGCCGCGCGAGGCCATTGCCGGCAACTTCCTGGACGGCCTCTCGCGCGAGAGCTTCCGCATCGCCCACGACATCAGCGCCTACAGCTACCCGGCCATGGCCAAGGCGGCCCTGCCCTACCTGAACGACAAGTCTTCGCTGCTGACGCTGAGCTACCTGGGCGCGCTGCGCTCCATCCCCAACTACAACACCATGGGCCTGGCCAAGGCCAGCCTGGAGGCCAGCGTGCGCTACCTGGCCGAGGCCGTGGGCCGCACTGCGGACGGCCGCGCCATTCGTGCCAACGGCATCAGCGCCGGCCCCATCAAGACGCTGGCCGCCAGCGGCATCAAGGACTTCGGCAAGCTGCTCTCGCGCGTGGCCGACGCCTCGCCCCTGCGCCGCAACGTGACCATTGAGGACGTGGGCAATGTCGCTGCGTTCCTGCTGTCCGACCTGGCCTCGGGCGTCACCGCCGAAATCACCTACGTGGACGGTGGATTCAGCCAAACGGCAGGGCTGTCGGCAGACCAGGTCTGACCTACAAAGAGCCACAAGCAAAAATAGCTGCCAGCGCTTATAAATCAAACGCTAGCAGCTATTGTTTTCATAGCATCACAGGCTATCAGCCGGATGCAGCCCACGGGGCGCTGGCCCGCAGGCGCCCCAGTGCAATGGACAGTCAGCCCTGGGCCACACAGTCGGCGTAGTAACGCACATGGCCCTGCGCGTCCACCTCTTCCACCAGGCCGTGGATGTCGGTTTCAAAGCCCGGCGCCATGAGCGCAAAGTCGCGGGCGAACTTGAGGTAGTCCACGATCTTCTTGTTGAACACCTCGCCCGGCACCAGCAGCGGGATACCGGGTGGGTACGGCGTGATCAGGCCCACGGTAATGCGGCCTTCGAGCTGGTCGATCTCCACGCGCTCGGTCTTGCGCTGGGCGATATGCGCATAGGCGTCTGAGGGCTTGAGCGCTGGCGTGAGGTCGGACAGGTAGATATCCGTCGTCAGACGCGCAATGTCGTACTTGGCGTAGAGCTGGTGCACGTGCTGGCACAGGTCGCGCAGGCCCATGCGCTCGTAGCGGCGGTGCTGCTGGCAGAACTCGGGCAGGATGCGCGACATGGGCTGGTTCTTCTCGTAGTCGTCCTTGAACTGCTGCAGCGCGGTCAGCAGCGTGTTCCAGCGGCCCTTGGTGATGCCGATGGTGAACATGATGAAGAAGCTGTAGAGCCCCGTCTTTTCGACCACCACGCCATGCTCGGCCAGGTACTTGGTGACGATGGACGCAGGAATGCCGGTCTTGTCGAAGCTGCCGTCCAGGTTGAGGCCGGGCGTGACCACGGTGGACTTGATCGGGTCGAGCATGTTGAAGCCGTCGGCCAGCGTGCCAAAACCGTGCCAGCAGGCATTCTTGCGGCGGCTCTTGCCGTTGCTGCTGCGGAAGATCCAGCTCTCGGCCTTGCCGATACCCTCGTCCACCAGTTCTTCAGGCCCCCAGACCTTGAACCACCAATCGTTCTTGCCAAAGTCCTCGTCCACCTTGCGCATGGCGCGGCGGAAGTCCAGGGCCTCCAGAATGCTCTCTTCCACCAGCGCGGTGCCGCCGGGCGGCTCCATCATGGCAGCAGCCACGTCGCAGCTTGCGATGATGCTGTACTGCGGGCTGGTGGAGGTGTGCATCAAGTAGGCCTCGTTGAAGAGGTGCCTGTCCAGCTGGGTGGTCTGCGAATCCTGCACCAGCACATGGCTGGCCTGGCTGATGCCCGCCAGCAGCTTGTGGATGGACTGCGTGGCATACACCACCGAATGCTGGGGGCGTGCGCGCTTCTTGCCCATGGCGTGGTAGGTGCCGTAGAACGGGTGGAAAGCCGCGTGCGGCAGCCAGGCTTCGTCAAAATGCAGGTTGTCCACATAGCCATCCAGCATGTCTTTGATGGTCTCGGTGTTGTAAAGCACACCGTCGTAGGTGGACTGCGTGAGCGTAAGCACGCGCGGCTTAACCTTCTTGGCATCCACGCCCTTGAGCAGCGGATTGGCCTTGATCTTGGCCTGGATGGACGCAGGCTCGAACTCCCCCTGCGGAATCGGCCCGATGATGCCGTAGTGGTTGCGCGTAGGCTTGAGGAACACCGGCACCGCGCCGGTCATGATGATGGAGTGCAGCACCGACTTGTGGCAATTGCGGTCCACCACCACCACGTCGCCGGGCGCCACCGTGTGGTGCCACACGATCTTGTTGGACGTGCTGGTGCCGTTGGTCACAAAGAAGCAGTGGTCGGCATTGAAGATGCGCGCAGCATTGCGCTCGCTCTCACCAATGGCGCCGTTGTGGTCCAGCAGTTGGCCCAGTTCTTCCACCGCATTGCACACATCAGCGCGCAGCATGTTTTCGCCATAGAACTGGTGGTACATCTGGCCGATCGGGCTCTTGAGAAAAGCCACGCCGCCCGAATGGCCCGGGCAGTGCCAGCTGTACGACCCGTCTTCGGCATAGTCCAGCAAGGCGCGGAAGAACGGCGGCTGAATGCCCTCCAGGTAGCTCTTGGCCTCGCGGATGATGTGGCGCGCCACGAATTCGGGCGTGTCCTCGAACATGTGGATGAAGCCATGCAGCTCGCGCAGCACATCGTTGGGCAAGTGGCGGCTGGTCTTGGTCTCGCCGTGCACATAGATAGGCACGTCGGCATTCTTGCGCCGCACTTCTTCGATGAAGGTGCGCAGGCTCAGCACGGCCGGGTCCAGATCCGGCCCCGGCGTGAACTCCTCGTCATCGATCGACAGGATGAACGCACTGGCACGGCTTTGCTGCTGGGCAAACTGGCTCAGATCGCCATAGCTGGTCACGCCCAGCACCTCAAAGCCTTCGGCCTCGATCGCCTGCGCCAGGGCACGGATACCCAGCCCCGAAGTGTTTTCGGAGCGGTAATCCTCGTCAATGATGATGATGGGAAAACGAAACTTCATGCGCAGCCTCCGTGCAACCTGCCCGGCCAAAAAAGAAAAACAGGCGCGAAGTGTAAGGAATAAGCCTGTCGCGCCTTTGAATCACCATCTTTTTGTCCCAGAATGTGGCGCACTACAAACAAATCTCGCAGAGGAGCGCATCATGGAGAACTCCACTCTTTGGTGGGTGCTGGCAGGCGTGGCCGTAGCAGTGGAACTGGTGACCGGCACCTTCTACCTGCTGCTGCTGGCCCTGGGCATGGCCGCTGGCGCATTGGCGGCCCATCTGGGTGCCAGCATTGCGCTGCAACTGGTGTGCGCAGCCCTGGTCGGCGGGGGTGCGGTCGTGGCCTGGAACCTCGCCAAGAAGCGCCGCCCTGGCGACCCATCGGCCCGCGCCGAACGCAGCGTGAACCTGGATATTGGCGAAACCATCTTCATCGACCAATGGAACAGCGATGGAACCGCCACCGTCAAATACCGAGGCGCCCAATGGACAGCCATCCACCGCCCAGGTGTCACTCCCAGCACCGGCAAGCACCGCGTGGCAGAACTGGTAGGCAACCGCCTGCTGGTCGATCCGGTGTAGCACCCGCTGCACTTCCTTCCCCCCCCCAACGAAAGGCACTCCATGGAAATCGCTGCCGTCTTTTTCGTGATCGCCGTGATCTTCGTCATCCAGTCGGTCAAAGTCGTCCCCCAGCAAAACGCCTGGGTCAAGGAACGCCTGGGCAAGTACGCAGGCACGCTCACGCCCGGCCTGAACTTCCTCATCCCCTTCATCGAGCGCGTGGCCTACAAGCACAGCCTCAAGGAAATCCCGCTGGACGTGCCCAGCCAGGTCTGCATCACCCGTGACAACACCCAACTCCAGGTGGACGGCATCCTGTACTTCCAGGTCACCGACCCCATGCGCGCCAGCTACGGCTCCAGCAACTACATCATGGCCGTCACGCAACTGGCGCAAACCTCGCTGCGCAGCGTGATCGGCAAGCTGGAGCTCGACAAGACCTTCGAGGAGCGCGACATCATCAACGCCCAGGTGGTCCAGGCCATTGATGAAGCCGCCCTCAACTGGGGCGTCAAGGTGCTGCGCTACGAGATCAAGGATCTGACACCGCCCGCAGAAATCCTGCGTTCCATGCAGGCCCAGATTACCGCCGAGCGAGAAAAGCGTGCGCTGATCGCCGCATCCGAAGGCCGCCGCCAGGAACAGATCAACATCGCCACGGGCGAACGCGAAGCCTTCATCGCCCGCTCCGAAGGCGAAAAGCAGGCCGTCATCAACAACGCCCAGGGCCAGGCAGAATCCATCAAGGCCGTGGCCGAAGCCACCGCCCAGGCCATCGAGCGCGTAGCCGCAGCCATCCGCCAACCCGGCGGCGAGCAAGCCGTGCAGCTCAAGGTCGCAGAAAAAGCCGTGGACGCCTACAGCAAGGTGGCCGCGGACGCCACCACCACCCTCATCGTGCCCAGCAACATGACTGAGGTGTCGGCACTCATCAGCTCAGCGATGAAGATGGTGCAGATGCAAAAAACCGGCGAATAATCGCCTCTGCAGGCACCACTTTGCACAACAGCACCAACTCCGTGGCTATAATGGAGAGCTTCGGAGAGGTGGATGAGCGGTTTAAGTCGCACGCCTGGAAAGCGTGTGTGGGCTAATCCCCACCGCGGGTTCGAATCCCGCCCTCTCCGCCATATATAATCCTAAGTGATTGATTCACTTAGGGTTTTTTCTTTGGCGGGTTGCATTCCTGCCCAAACACCCGCCCAAAGACAACCCGGTAGGGTCGGCACTTGATTGAAGCGGGGATCGGCTAGTGTCAACGGCAGGCTGAACGCATGGGTGAACTCAGGCCCACTCAGAACGTGTTCATGATCTTTTCATGGAGCCCGCAAGGCAGCAAAAAGCCGCAATCGAGGCGCGTGCCGCAGTCCATGCTGGTGGCCTGGACAAGGCGCGCAACGACGAGTGCGGCTTTTTGCTGCCTTGCCCGAAGGGTTGCCCCACAAAAGGGGCATCTGCAGCGTTACAAATGCTCGCCGGGCCACCAGCCCGGCTGCGCTTTGCGCCTGGCATCTGCCCCTTTTGTGGGGCAACGGGCACCATGAAAAGATCATGAACACGTTCTCAGCCCGCCAGCGCGACGTACACGTTCTGTACGTCGTCGTTGGCATCGATGGCGGTGAGAAAGGTTTCCACTTCCTCCAACTGCTCCGCACTCAGGCTTGCGGGATTCACCGGGTTCTTCGGCCGGTAGCCCAGCTTGGCCGACAGCACCGTGAAGCCCTGGGCAGGCAAAGCGCGGCTCACCAGGTCGAGGTCTGTGGGGTCGGTGATGAACAAGGTGGCGCCCTCCTCGTCCGCTGGCTCGAAATCCTGCGCACCCGCTTCGATGGCAGCCACCTCTGGGTCAGCGCCCGCAGTGGCGGGCTCGGCCTCGATCAGGCCCACATGGTCAAAGTCCCACGCCACCGAGCCCGAAGTGCCCAGCTGCCCCTTGCGGAACAGCACGCGCATTTCGGGCGCTGTGCGGTTCACGTTGTCCGTCAGGCATTCGACCATCACGGCCACACGGTGCGGCGCAAAACCTTCGTAGGTCACATGTTCGTAGTGCACCGCCTCGCTGCCCGTGCCCGAACCCTTCTTGATGGCCCGCTCCAGCGTGTCCTTGGGCATGGAGGCCTTGCGGGCCTGCTCGACCACGAGGCGCAGCCGCGAATTCGTGGCCGGATCCGCGCCGCCGCGCGCGGCGACCAGGATTTCCTTGACCAGCTTGCCAAACAATTTGCCCTTGGCGTCGGCTACCTGTGCCTTGCCTTTTGCCTTCCACTGCGCGCCCATCTTGCGTGTTCCTTGGTGTTGTGGCGCGCCAGTGTGGCGGGCCGTATCGGGGGATGGGCCACGCACATGCGCAAGGCCCGAGGGGTGTGGTTATACACCCGCCAGAAGCCTCGGCGAACAAGGCAAATGCGGGCAAAGCGAAAATGGCTGGGGTGGTGGCGACCATCGCGGTGTGTATCACCTATTTTTTTGGCAGAACAATGGAAAAATGGCTTCAGCGCCCACCCACAAAGCGTTATAAGCTATTAATTTGATAGCAATCAGGAAGCCTTCGATCCCTGTGGGGCCGCCACGATTTCCCATTCAGCCAGTTGCTCGTTGGTGGCAATGAGGCGTCCCACCAGCAGGCGTATGAAGGCTTTGTCAAAGCACGATTGCAACTCCTCGGACGCTTCGCGCAGCGATGGGTTGCGGATCTTGAGCAGCAGCACCTCGGTTTCGGCCACTGCTGTGGCGGTGCGGATGCGGTGCTCGGGGCGCAGGTAGGTCATCTCGCCCAGCGTCACGCCGGGGTCCAGGGTGCTCAGGTGCCAGCCCTGGCGGCTCACGCTGACCTGGCCTTCGATGAGCACGCAGAACGAATCGCCCGGCGTGTTCTCGCGCATCAGCACCGTGCCGCGCTCCAGGCGGCGCCACTTGCCCAGGCGCATCAGTTCCCACAGCACCACGTCGTGGAAGTCGGCAAAGAAGGGGAGCGCACGCAGGCGTGCAAAGCGTTCGGACTCGGTGTCCTGCGAGCGCTGGCGCGGCAGGCTCTGGCTCAGCGCCATGAGCGACTGGCACCAGTCTTCCCACTGCGGGTAGCGCTGCTGCGGGTGCTTGGCCAGCGCGCGCAGCAGCCACTGATCCAGTTCGGACGGCAATGCGGGGCGCAGCACGCTGGGCGGCACAGGCGCATCGTTACCGATGCGGAACATGGTGGCGTAGTCGGTGTCGCCATCGAAGGGGCGGCGGCCCGTGAGCAGCTCGTACACCACCACGGCGAGCGAGAACATGTCGCTGTGGTGCGTGAGCGGCTCTTCGCGCACCTGCTCGGGCGACATGTACGAGGGCGAGCCCACCAACCCGGCGATCTGCGTGGCCTCGCTGCGCACCGACAGGGCCGCGCCAAAATCCGCCAGCTTGACCTCGCCCTCGTCGGACAGCAGGATGTTGGCGGGCTTGATGTCGCGGTGCACCAAGCCCTGGCGCTGGGCATGCTCCAGCGCTTGGCCGCATTTATAGGCAATGTCCAGCACCTGCGCCACGGGCAGCAGGCTGTCGGCCTTGGCAAAGTCCGACAAGGGACGGCCCTGCACATATTCCAGCACCAGGTAGGGAGGAACGGCCTCCTCATCGGCATCGAGCAGGCGCACGATGTGCGGGTGGCGCAGGCGCCCAGCAAGCATGGCCTCGTTGCGCAGCAGGCGGCGGTAGCGCTGGGCCTGCGCCGGATCGGCCAGCAGGTGGGCGTGCATCTGCTTGATGGCCACACGCTTGCCCCGAAAACCGTCGAGCCCCAGATACACCACGCCGCTGGCACCGCGGCCGATTTCGCGTTCGATGCGGTATTTTCCGATGCTGGCGGGTGGTGGGGCTTCAGGCATGGCGGTGGGTGGATCAGTGTTCTGGAACGATCGCCTCGGCCCAATCGTACAGCGCGCCCAGGATGGCTTCGGCGCGCTCATCGGCGGTCTCGGAGAGTTGGTCGATCTCAGCAAAAAACTGATCCACGGTACGCATGCCGCCCTGCCCTTCCAGCAGCCGGGCCGCACGGTGCGCTTCCCAACGTTCGGCCTCCTCGGGCGTCAAGGTGCCGGGGAACGAGCGCGCGCGGTAGCGCCAGAGCAGTTCGTCCAGGCGCGGGTCATCGAAGGCCGTGCGGGCGCGGGCGAGCTGCTCGCCCGTCATGGTGCGCAACTCGTTGAGGCGGCGGCGGTCGTTGTTGCCGACGAAGCCGCCGTACAAATCCTGCTCGACATCGGGCGCGGGCTCGGGCGGGCGGGCAAACACCGCGGGCCAGATGGCGCTCATATCGGGCAGTGCGCGCGCCTGCTCGGCATGCGCCGCCGCCTGGGCCAGGTCGATGCCCCAGCGCTGCGCCAGCACAGGCGTGAGTGTGTTGACGTTGCCCACCACCATGGGCGATTTGTTGAGGTGCACCGTCTTGACGGGCAGGCGTGCCACGCCCTCGGGCAGGTCAGCCGTGCGCGTGAACATGCGCAGGCGCAATTGCTCCACGTCCAGCAGGGCCAGTTCGCGCGGGTCGTGCGCAAGATCCCAGGCGATGATTTCGTTCTTGTTCGTGGGGTGGCTGGCCAGCGGCCACATCACGGCCA
>JACPUE010000041.1 GCA_016192425.1 Burkholderiales bacterium | reverse complement strand
CCCCCCGCTCTCGCAGCGCTGCGCGCCGCGGGCAGGGGGACGCTCCCAGCGCGGCGGGGCGGCCCTTGCGCGGGAGCCCTGGCCTGGGGCGCGCCGGTTTCATGCGTCGCGGGTGCCGCGTTCGCGGAATGGGTAACTGAAGTGAAACACCCCCCTGCCGGGCAGGGGCACACTTCTGCGCAGCAGTGGTTCGGCAGCCCGGCCTTTTGGGGTTTGCGGTGCCACGGCCATAGACAACAACCGACCGCGCCCATGTCGCGCGGTACATAAGGCAGCGTGCGCATGGTTTTGCGTTTTGTGTTTTTTCTCTTCTGGCAGTTGCTGGGGGGCGCCCTTGGCTGGTGGCAGGGCGCAGCCTGGGGGGCTGCGCTGGGTGCGGCGGTGGCTGCGTGGGCGTGGTTCGTGCTGGACATGTGGCGTGGCGGGCGCATGCTGCGCTGGCTGCGCCAAGGGGATGTGCAGCAGACGCTGGAGCTCCATGGACTGTGGGGCGAGGCCGTTGATCGTGTGCGGCGCCTGGTGCGCCAGCAGCAGAAGCTGGTGAACGAGAGCGACAAGCGCTTGCAGGACATGCTTGGTGCCTTGCAGGCATCGCCCAACGGCGTGGTGCTGCTCGATGAGGAAGGGCGCATCGAATGGTGCAACGATATGGCGGCCGAGCATTTTGGCTTCGACCCTCAGCGCGATGCCCTGCAGTCCATCCGCAACCTGGTGCGCGACCCGGAGTTCAGCGCCTATCTGGCCCAGCACGACTACGCCCATGACGTGGTGCTGGAAGGGCGGGGCAGCACGCCTTCGCGGCCGGTGCGTATTTCGGTGCATCTGCACACCTACGGCGAAGGCCGGGCTTTGCTGCTGTCGCGCGACGTGACGGCGATGGAGCAGGCCGAGGCCATGCGGCGCGACTTTGTGGCGAATGTGTCGCACGAGATCCGCACGCCGCTCACGGTGCTGACCGGTTTTGTCGAAACCTTGCAGACGCTGGATCTGGATGCAACCGATCGCACGCGCTACCTCGCCATGATGGCGCAGCAGGCGGCGCGCATGCAGAGCGTGGTGCAGGATTTGCTGACCCTGTCGCGCCTGGAGGGCAGCCCCTTGCCGGGCATGGGTGAGTGGACGCCGGTCTCCAGCCTGTTGCACCGATGCGAGGAGGAAGGCCGGGCGCTGTCAGCCCTGCTCACGCAGAACCAGCCCCAGAGCCATGTGCTGGAGTTCGACACCAGCCCCGCACAGTGGCAGGACATTGCGGGCAACCCGGCCGAGCTGCAAAGCGCACTGTCCAACCTGATCAGCAACGCGGTGCGCTACACGCCGGGCGGGGGGCGCATTGTGGTGCGCTGGGAACGCTCAGCCGATGGCGGTGCGGTGTTTTCAGTGCAGGACACCGGGCCGGGCATTGCCCCCGAACACCTCCCCCGCCTGACCGAGCGCTTTTACCGCGTGGACCGCAGCCGCTCGCGCGAGACCGGGGGCACCGGGCTGGGCCTGGCCATCGTCAAGCATGTGCTGCAGCGCCACGGCGCGAGCCTGGATATCCGCAGCGCCTTGGGCAAGGGTTCGACCTTCAGCGTGCACATTCCTGCGACCCGCTTGCGCACTCCTTGAGCACGGCGCGGCACAGCATGGCCACAAACACCGTGGCCGTGAGCATCAGCGCTGCCGCGCTGGCCGCCCAAAAGGGCATGGGGGAAGCCAGCGGCTCCAGCGGCCCGAGGCCAAGGTAGGCCCACCGGTAGCCGCCGCCCAGGCCCACGCCCCACAGCAGCACGCCATACACCACCAGGGGCGCCAGCGTGATGCGGTAGCAGCGCAGCAAGAAGATGCTCAGGGCCTGCACCGCATCGGCCAGGTGGTACAGCGCCACCCAGCCCAGCAAGCCTGCTGCGGTCAGTACAACCTGGGGGTCGTTTGAATACACCGATGCAATGTGGCGGTTTGCTATAAAAACTATAGCTGCTAGCGCAATACACATAATCCCTAGAAGCCTGAAACCTATCAATACCGCTTGCTGTGCATGCACTGGCTGGCCTGCGCCGCGCCAGTAGCTTACGCGGGCGCTGGTGGCAATGGCCAGCGACAGCGGCACCATGTACAGCACGGCGGCCATGTTGGCGGCAATCTGGTGTGCGGCCGATGCCAGCGTGCCTTGGCGCGCGATGAACAAGGCCATCAGGGTGAAGGAGGTCACCTCCACGGTGACGGCCAGAGCCGATGGGATGCCCAGCCGTGCGAAGCCTGCAAGCTGTTTGCCGTCGGGCGGCTCCATGCGTTTCCAGAGCTGCAGCGGGGTGTAGATGTCTTGCGTGCGCAGCAGCCACAGCGCCAGCGCCAACATGCCGCAGTTGACCGCCAGGGTCGCCCAGCCGCAGCCCACCACCCCCAGCGCTGGCACGCCTGCGCCGCCAAACGTCCACCAGATGGACAGCGGAATCTTCACCAGCAGCGACGCCATCTGCAGCCAGGTGACCATGCGGGGATGGCCCAGCGCCTGGTTCAGGGTGCTGAAGAGACGGAACAGCAGTGCCGGCGGCAAAGCCAGCGCCAGCACGGCCAGGTAATGCTCCACGCTGGGGCGCAGTGCCATCGGCACTTTGGTCCAGTCCAGCACCGGGCCAGGGTGCAGCAGCAGGGCCATGCCTGGCAGGCAGGCCAGGGCGCAGAGGTACAGCGACTGGCGCAGAGAGCCGCCGATGGCCTGTGGGTTGCGTGCACCGCGCAGCTCAGCCCAGATGGGCAGCAGTGCGCTGAGCATGCCGAGCAGGGCGACGTACACGCTGATGTACAGGGCCGAGCTGATCGCCAATGCGGCCAGCGATTCCTGCGCATGGCGGCCGGCAACGATGGTGTCGGTCACGCCAAAAGCCATGACCGCCAATTGGCCGGCGAGCACGGTTGCAGCGTGGCGCGCGATGAGCGAGGTGTCGGACAAGTTCTTAGTCGTGCGGCGCATCGCGAAGGTACAACTCCAGCACTTCACTGCGTTCACGGGGCCGGTCCACGCTGTGCTGCAAGGTCCAGCCATGCAGATCTGGCTCGGGCAAAGGATTTTGTGCGGTCGGACTGCTGGCTTGCGGCGAATTCACCAGCCAGTCGCAGCGCGGCGGCTCCTCCAGCGGAACGAGGCGAACCCGTCCATGGAACTGCAGTGCCGCAATCTGTGTGCGTTCCAGCCCGTACATGTGCATGCAGGCGGGCTGCCCGGCCAGCTGTGCCAGGGTACGCATCTGGGGCACGTCGCTGCGCGCATAGTCCAGCATGGGCATCCACAGCGTGGTCAGCAGCAGCCAGCACAGCGTGGTGCCTGCGGCTGGCAGCACCAGGGTTTTCCAGATGGCACTGCGGTGGCGGCCGGCGCGCCACCATACCAGCGCGCACCAGGCCAGGGTGCCAGCCAGTGCCACGGCAAAGGCGATGGCCGAGAACTGGGGCTCGAAGCCCCGCACCAGCTTGGCCACATTGGCTGCAGGCTTGGCAGGAAAGCCGGTTTGGGTCGAGATCCAGATCACCCAGATGGCAATCACCGAGGCGCTGAAGAACAGCAGGGTGAACCAGTCCACCAAGGCCGACATGCTGCGCCTGAGCGTCGGCAGCGCAAAAGCCGCCAGTGCCGCCAGCGCAGGCAGGCCCAGCAGCAAGGCGCGGTCTGAGGGCAGGGTGCCCGCAGCGCAGACCATCGCCATCAGCACGAACCACAGCGGCAACAGCAAGTGGCGGTGCGGGTGGCGATGCAGGATCTGCCTGCGCCAGCGCCAGACCGTCCACAGCGCCAGCGGCCAGGCGGGCCAGGTAAACCACACGAACAGGCGTGCCAGGCCCAGCCAGTCCTTGCCCAGGTCTTGCGGCCAAGCCAGCTTCCAGCGCCAGGCGTCCAGCCACCATGCCAGTGCGCCCGAGGCCAGCGCCATGGCCAGGGCCAGGGTGCTCCATCGGCGGGACAAGGCCCTGTCGCCGGGATTCTCGGATGCGTCGAACCAGTACAGCACAGCCACGCCCAGGGTGTAGAACACGGCGAGTGCCGGGGCGCCGCTGAGCACCAGCCCGGCCAATCCTGCGGCCAATGCCATTGCCGGAAGAGTCTTTTGCTGTGGCCCGGTGGCCAGTCCATAAAACACCAGCGCCGTACAGCACAGTTGCACGAGGTAGGACGTGGTTTCGTGGGTCGGTTGGGCCAGGCCCAGGCAGGCCAGCAAGGCCAGCAGGCCGCCGTCGGCCATGGCGCGGGCGTAGTCTGCAGGCTGGGCTTCGCCGCCAAAGGCAAAGGCCACGGGCTGTGCGCCAGGGTTGCGCGCGAGGGCGTAGATGCCGTACCAGGCAGACAGCAGGGTCAGCGCCATCAGCAGCACGAAGGGGATGCGCGCGGCCAGCTCCGGGGCAAGCCAGGGATCGGCCAGTTGTATGGCCCAGGCGCCCAGCCAATAGGGCAGCATTCCGTCGGTCTCGGGGGCCAGGCCGCCCAGCAGCGGCGCCATCCAGGGGGTGTGGCCGCCGGCCAGCTCCAGCATGTAGCCCAGCGCGGCCATGTCTGCGCCACGCCAGGGATTGCGCCCCACAAAACCGGGCAGGATGTACGCGGTGCACAGCAGGAACAGGGCCCAGCGGGGCAGCCGCCGCACGGCACTCTGGGGAACGATGGCGGGACTGGGTTGGTTCACGCGGCGGCTCGCTGAGGGGTTCGTCGCAGGATACTAGGAAAGAAAAAAAGGCAGCGCGGTTTCCCGGGCTGCCTTGGGGCGAAAACGGCGCAGGAAGCGTGATTACTTGGCAGCCGTCTTGCCGAAGCGGTTGCGGAAACGCTCCACGCGGCCGCCCATGTTGTCCACCGACTTCTGGGTGCCGGTGTAGAAGGGGTGCGACTCGCTGGAGGTATCAAGCTTGAACAGAGGGTATTCCTTGCCCTCGAAGGTTTCGTTTTCCTTGGTGTTCACGCAGGAGCGCGTCACGAACTTGAAACCGTTGGACAGGTCCACGAAAAGCACTTCGCGGTAGTTGGGGTGAATGCCTTGCTTCATGATTACTCTCTCAAGTCAGCGGGAGCCGCACCAGCCCATCTGGTGTACTTTCCGCACTAAGCCTTCCATTATCGCATAAACGCGCATTGCGCCATCAGCCGCCGCGGCGCATGGCCTCGAAGAACTCCACGTTGGTCTTGGTTTCCTTCATCTTCTTGATCATGAGCTCCATGGATTCGATCTCGTCCATGTTGTACATGAACTGGCGCAGGATGCGGGTCTTCTGCAGGATTTCCGGGGGCAGCAGCAGTTCTTCGCGGCGCGTGCCGCTCTTGTTGAGTTCGATGGCGGGGAACACGCGCTTTTCGTACAGGCGGCGGTTCAGGTGGATTTCACAGTTGCCGGTGCCCTTGAATTCTTCAAAGATCACTTCGTCCATGCGGCTGCCGGTATCGACCAGCGCCGTGGCGATGATGGTGAGCGAACCGCCTTCTTCGACCTTGCGCGCGGCGCCGAAGAAGCGCTTGGGGCGCTGCAGTGCGTTTGAATCGACACCGCCCGACAGCACCTTGCCCGAGCTGGGCACGACGTTGTTGTAGGCGCGGGCCAGGCGGGTGATGGAGTCCAGCAGGATCACCACGTCCTTTTTCAGCTCGACCAGGCGCTTGGCGCGCTCGATGACCATCTCGGCCACGTGCACGTGGCGTGCGGCGGGTTCGTCGAAGGTCGAGGCGATGATCTCGCCCTTGACCGACCGCTGCATTTCGGTCACTTCCTCGGGGCGCTCGTCCACCAGCAGCACCATCAGGTGCACGTCGGGGTTGTTGGCCGTGATGGCGTGGGCGATGTGCTGCATCATCACCGTCTTGCCGCTCTTGGGGGGCGCGACGATCAGCGCACGCTGGCCGCGCCCGATGGGGGCAATGATGTCGATGATGCGGCCGGTGATGTTCTCCTCGCTCTTGATGTCACGCTCCAGCCGCATGTGTTCCTTGGGGAACAGCGGCGTGAGGTTTTCGAACATCACCTTGTGCTTGTTCTGCTCTGGCGGGCCGCCGTTGACCTTGTCCAGCTTGGTCAGTGCGAAGTAGCGTTCGCCATCCTTGGGCGTGCGCACCTCGCCTTCGATCATGTCGCCGGTGTGCAGGTTGAAGCGGCGCACCTGGCTGGGGCTGATGTAGATGTCGTCCGTGCTGGCCGTGTAGCTGGTGTCGGGGCTGCGCAGGAAGCCAAAGCCGTCGGGCAGGATTTCGAGCACGCCGTCGGCAAACACCTGCTCGCCCGCTTTGGCGCGCTTTTTGATGATCGCAAACATCAGCTCCTGCTTGCGCATGCGGCCGGTGTTTTCGATGTCGAGTTCCTCAGCCTGCTTGAGGACTTCAGACACATGCAGTGCCTTGAGTTCGTTGAGATGCATGAATGGACTCCGGGAAAGGAGCTGTGAAAGTCTCTGGGGGAGTGGGGCTTGCCGGTGCGCCTGCGGTGGGCAGGCTGGCTTGCCTGGGGGTCTCGAACCAGCAGCGTGTGCCTGCGTGCCGGTGAACAGCGCCGATTATGACAGGAAATGCACCTGCATCCGGGATGGCTGTGGAACGAAGCTGAGAGCGGGGGAGGATGGGGCCCCCTGCGGCGCGCGTGGTCAGGGCGTGCAAGAGGCCATAGGGGCCTGGGGGATCAGGCCAGCTGCTGGTCGATGAAGGCGGTGAGCTGCGCCTTGCTCATGGCGCCAACCTTGGTGGCGGCAAGCTGGCCGTCCTTGAACAGCATGAGCGTGGGGATGCCGCGGATGCCGAAGCGGGCGGGTACTTCGCGGTTTTCATCGACGTTCATCTTGGCGACGGTGAGCTTGCCCTGGTAGGTACCGGCCACTTCATCGAGGATGGGCGCGATCATCTTGCAGGGGCCGCACCACTCGGCCCAGTAGTCCACCAGAACCGGGGTGGTCGATTTCAGGACATCGCCTTCGAAACTGGCGTCGGAGACGTGCTTGATGAGTTCGCTTGCCATGCGTTTTCCTTCTCGAAAATGTGTGCGGGTCAGGTTTTTTTTGAATGCTTGCATTGTGACAGAAACCCCCATGTCCCCGCAGGGACAGTGGCTGGCCTGCTGCTATGGCTGCCATAGCGCAAAACGATCTGCAACGGGGCGGCGGGCGACAATCGGCGGCTCAATGGTGGCAAGGAAAGAAAAGCGCAATGCATGAAATGACAACCGACGTTGCCGTGGTGGGCGCGGGCCCCGCAGGTTTGATGGCAGCGCAGGAGCTGGCCCTGGCCGGAAGGGAGGTGCACCTGTTCGATGCCATGCCCTCGGTGGGGCGCAAGTTCCTGCTCGCGGGCAAGGGGGGCATGAACCTGACCCATTCCGAGCCCCTGGACCGCTTCGTCCAGCGCTATGGCCAGCGCCAGGCACTGCTGGCCCCCATGCTGCAGGCTTTCGGGCAGGATCAGGTGCGGGCCTGGGCGCAGGGCATGGGCGTGGAAACCTTTGTCGGAACCTCGGGCCGCGTGTTTCCGGTGGACATGAAAGCCGCGCCCTTGCTGCGTGCGTGGCTGCACCGGTTGCGCGGGCTGGGGGTGCGGTTTCACATGCGCCACCGCTGGCTGGGCTGGGATGGGCAGGGCCGCTGGCGCTTTGCCGCGCCCCAGGGCGACGTGGCGCTGTCAGCGCGCGCCGTGGTGCTGGCCCTGGGGGGCGCAAGCTGGCCGCGTCTGGGGTCTGACGGCGCATGGGTGCAGCCTCTGCAGCAGCGGCAGATTGCGCTGCAGCCGCTGCGCCCGGCCAATTGTGGTTTCGATGTGCGCAGCCCTGCGGCGCCAGCGCAGGCGTCGGGCTGGTCACACCACTTCGTGCAGGCACATGCGGGCCAGCCGTTCAAGTCGGTGGCCCTGCAGTTCGTCGACAGCCAAGGCCGCCAGTTTGCGCGCAAGGGGGAGTTCGTGGCCACTGGCACGGGCATTGAAGGCAGCCTGGTCTATGCCGTATCGGCTTTGCTGCGCGACGAGATCGAGGCCGCAGGCCGCGCCACCTTCACGCTGGACCTGCTGCCCGACTGGTCTGCCGAGCGCGTGGCTGCAGCGGTGGCCCACCCGAGGGGCTCGCGTTCATTGTCCAGCCACCTCAAGAGCCGCCTGGGGCTGGAGGGCATCAAGCTCGCCCTGCTGTACGAACTGTTGACCAAGGAACAGATGCATGACGTCCGCATGCTGGCGCAGTGCATCAAGGCACTGCCTCTGACCGTGGCGGCCCCCCGGCCCCTGGACGAGGCCATCAGCACCGCCGGAGGTGTGGACTTTGCCTCACTGGACGAACAGTTGATGCTGCATGCCCTGCCTGGGGTGTTTTGCGCCGGGGAAATGCTGGACTGGGAGGCCCCTACCGGTGGCTACTTGCTGACTGCCAGCATGGCCACCGGCGTGCAGGCGGGGCGGGGCGCCGTGCGTTGGCTACAACAAAACACAGGCCCGGCCTGAAGTCCTTTCGCCAAGCCTTCGGGGAAAAGGGGCAATTGGTCTAAACTGGCCTCCTATGTCCATCGCTGCCAATGCAACGAGCCCATGAGCACCATCTCGACGGTGGTCTTTGTTGACCTCACGGGCAGTACCAGCCTTTACGAAACCCTGGGCAACGAGCGTGCCGCAGCGGTGGTGTCGCGCCTCACGCAGTGGATCGGGGAAATCATCCAGGCCCATGAAGGCCGGGTGGTCAAGAAGCTGGGCGACGGGGTGCTGGGGGTTTTTGAAAGCGCCAACCAGGCCGTCTTCATGGCGGGCGAGATGCTGCGCAGCCACCAGTCGCACCTGCAGCGCTGGCCCGAATCCGTGCGCATGGAAATCCGCATGGGCGTGGCCAGCGGGGAGGTGCTGCAGGTCGATGGCGACACCTATGGCGACGCCGTGAACGTGGCCTCGCGCCTGTCCGAGAAAGCGGGGCCCAGCGAAATCTGGGTCAACGATGTGACCGCTGTGGATGCAGGCGTGGTGCCGGGCATCCGTTTTCGGCGGCTGGGTGAGTTTGACATCCGAGGGAAGGCCGAACCGCAAATGGTCTTTCTGGCTGAATGGCGGGACATAGACGCTACCGACATACTGACCATGCAGGCCAGCCTGAGCGCAGCGGCGCCGCTGAACGACTCGCAGTTGGGCAGTATCCGCATCAGCTGGAATGGTGCAACGCTGGAGTTTTCCTCCGGCGAAGTGCCCGTGCAGATCGGCCGCGCCAGCGACATGCAGTTGTGCGTGTCCGACCCCCGTGTCTCGCGCATGCATGCACGCATTGACTGGCACCAGGGCTCGTTCACGCTCACCGACCAGAGCAGCTATGGCACCTGGGTGCTTTTTGAAGGGGGCGAAACCGCCGTCCCGCTGCGCCGCGACTCCTGCCTGCTGCATGGCTCGGGCAAGATTGCGCTGGGCATGCCCTTTGGTGCGGGTGCGCCGGTGCTCAGTTTTCTGGTTTCTGGAAGTAACATGCGCTTACAGCGCTGACCACCTTCGGGCGGATTCCGTGCTGTCCGCCGCCGGGGCCTGTGGCCTGGGCGTGTGGCCTGCTCCGGCCGCGAAAGGATCGCCATGTTCGAACAACTGCGCAAGGCCTTGGGCCTGAATTCACGACCTGCGGCCAGCCAGGGCGTTGCCACCCCCGGCCAATTGGCCTTGTGGGCTGGTGCGCAGCGCTGGGCCTTTTCCTTTGACGGTGAGCCCGACCGCTTTGTGCTGCAGGGGCAGGTGGTGGAACACCCCTGGCGCCTGGAGAGCGGCACCCCCACGCGCGACTACATGCAAGGCACCGAGCTGCGCGTGCGTGCTGAACTGCCCCTCAGCCCCGATGCCCATGTGATGGTGATCAGCCGTGCGCTCAAGGAGGAGCTGGAGGGCAGGGTGTATGGCGCCATCACCGATAGCCTGCAAACCACCGTAGACCAGCGCCTGCCGCAGGAAATGCGCTGGCTGTCTATTTACGAAGAACTGCGCTGGCCGCAGTTGCCTGCGTCCTTTGTGCGTGCTTTTGCCGTGGTGGGCGAGGATCTTGACACTGCGCGCCACTGGGTGAACGCGGCCCTGGTGTCGCAGTTGATGCGGGACCGGCCACAGGCGCAGCCGGGCCAGGCGCCGCTGGTGCTGATGGTGAGCGACGCCAGCGTTTCGCTGCGCATGCAAAGCAGCGCATGCTACCTGCCCGACCTGGAATACGCCATGGGCGCATTCCTGGCGTCTTGCGTGGTGGCCGCGCACCAGCTGCCGCCCACGGTGGACGACCACGGGCCGTCTACCTTGCCAGTGACATGACGCCCACACTCCCCTGAGCCGCTGCGCTGTTTCCTCCCCTCTCAGTGCGCAGCCTTGGGCTTGGGGGCCATGTACTTGCCCAGCTCCCACTTGGCGATGGCGTTGCGGTGCACTTCGTCGGGGCCATCGGCAAAGCGCAGCGTGCGCGCCTGGGCGTAGTTGAAGGCGAGCGGGAAGTCGTCGCACATGCCGCCGCCGCCGTGCGCCTGGATGGCCCAATCGATGACCTGGCAGGCCATGCTGGGCGCCACGACCTTGATCATGGCGATCTCGGTCTTGGCGACCTTGTTGCCGGCCACGTCCATCATCCAGGCGGCCTTGAGCGTGAGCAGGCGCGCCATGTCGATCTTGCAGCGCGCCTCGGCAATGCGCTCCTGCGTCACGGTCTGCTGGGCCAGCGGCTTGCCGAAGGCCACGCGCGAGATGGCGCGCTTGCACATCAGTTCCAGCGAGCGTTCGGCCAGGCCGATCAGGCGCATGCAGTGGTGGATGCGGCCAGGGCCCAGGCGCCCCTGGGCGATCTCGAAACCGCGGCCTTCGCCCAGCAGGATGTTGGAGGCGGGCACGCGCACGTTCTCGAACAGCACCTCGGCATGGCCGTGCGGTGCATCGTCGTAGCCGAACACGTTGAGCGGCCGCACAATTTTGACGCCGGGGGTGTCGGCGGGCACCACGATCATGCTTTGCTGCGAATGCTTGGGCGCTTCGGGGTCGGTCTTGCCCATGGTCACCAGCACCTTGCAGCGTGGGTCCATGGCCCCGGACGTCCACCACTTGCGGCCATTGATGACGTAGTCGTCGCCCTGGCGTTCGATGCGCGTTTCGATGTTGGTCGCGTCGCTCGACGCTACGTCGGGCTCGGTCATGGCAAACGCGGAGCGGAACTTGCCTTCGAGCAAGGGCTTGAGCCAGGCTGCCTTGATGGGCTCGGAGCCGTAGCGGGCAATGGTTTCCATATTGCCGGTGTCGGGGGCCGAGCAGTTGAACACTTCGCTGGACCACAGCACGCGGCCCATGATCTCGGCCAGGGGGGCGTATTCAGCGTTGGTCAGACCCGCGCCGTGGTAGCCCGAGGCTTCGGCCGTGTCCACGGGCAGGAACAGGTTCCACAGCCCGGCGGCCTGCGCCTTGGGCTTGAGGTTCTCGATGGTCTGCAGCGGCGTCCAGCGCTTGCCGGCTGCCGTGTTGGCGGCCAGTTCGGCGGCGTACTGGCCCTCGGCCGGGTAGATGTGCTCGTCCATGAACTTGAGCAGGCGTTCGCGCAGTTCTTTGGTTTTGGGGGAATAGTCAAAGTCCATGGGTTCTCCTAGAAAAAGGGGGGATGAGCGTGCCGCTTACGCGCGTTGGGCAAAGGCCCAGGCCATCTGGGCCAGGGGCCGGGCGCCGTCGCCGGAAGCCTTGGCCTGGGCGCTGGAGGCGGTGCCTGCCTCCACGCGCTTGGCAATGCCTTGCAGGATGGCGGCTAGGCGGAACAGGTTGTAGGCCAGATAAAAGTTCCAGTCGCTGGCCAGCTCTTGCGGAGTGGCCAGGCCGGTGCGTTCGCAGTACTTGCGGATGTATTCCTGCTCCGACGGGATACCCAGTGCCACCAGGTCCAGCCCGCCAATGCCACGGAAATGCCCCGGCGGGATGTGCCAGGCCATGCAGTGGTAGCTGAAATCGGCCAGCGGGTGGCCCAGGGTGGACAGCTCCCAGTCCAGCACGGCAACCACGCGGGGCTCGGTGGGGTGGAACATCAGGTTGTCCAGCCGGAAGTCGCCGTGCACGATGGACACGCGGCTTTCGTCGCGCGCACTGGCGGGCATGTGGGCGGGCAGCCAGGCCATGAGCTGGTCCATCTCGGGGATGGGTTGGGTGATGGAGGCCTGGTACTGCTTGCTCCAGCGGCCGATCTGGCGTTCGAAGTAGTTGCCCGGCTTGCCGTAGTTGGCCAGGCCCTGCTGCGCAAATTTCACGCTGTGCAGCGCAGAGATGACCCGGTTGGTTTCGTCGTAGATGGCGGCGCGCTCGGCGGGCTGCATGCCGGGCAGGGACTGGTCCCACAGCACGCGGCCCTGCATGCACTCCATGATGTAGAAGGCGCGGCCGATGATGGACTCGTCCTCGCACAGCGCGTACATGCGCGGCACGGGCACGGAGGTAGCAGCCAGACCGCTCATCACGGCAAACTCACGCTCGATGGCGTGGGCCGAGGGCAGCAGCCTGGCCACCGGGCCAGGCTTGGCGCGCATCACATAGCTTTGGTGCGGGGTGATGAGCTTGTAGGTGGGGTTGGACTGCCCGCCCTTGAACATCTCGACGCTCAAGGGGCCTTCGAAGCCGTCGAGGTTTTGCTGCAGCCAGGCGCTGAGTGCGGCGGTGTCGAAGGCGTGCTGTTCCGAGACAGCGCGCGTGCCGATGAAGTGGTCGAAATTGCTCATGGATGGGTGTCAGTGGTCGGTATCGATGATGTGCATGAGGGCGTCGCGATCGCGCACGACCAGGCCGCCGGGTTCAATGCGGATGATGTCCTCACGTTCCATGGCCTTGAGCTCCTGGTTCACGCGCTGGCGCGACGCGCCGAGCAGCTGCGCCAGTTCTTCCTGTGCAAGCTGCAGGCCGATGCGGGTCTCGTTGCCGTCCGACAGGCTGGGCACGCCGTAGCTGCGCACCAGGTGCAGCAACTGCTTGGCCAGGCGTGCGCGCAAGGGCAGGGTGTTGAGGTCTTCCACCAGGCCGTAGAGCTGGCGGATGCGCCGCGCGTGCAGGCGCAGCAGGGCTTCGTACAGCTCCCCATGCTGGGCCAGGATCTTTTTGAAATCCGCCTTGGCCACGCCCAGGATGGTGGTGTCCCCATGGGCATAGGCATCGTGTGTGCGCCGGTCTCCGTCGAAGATCGCCACGTCGCCGAACCAGATGCCCGGCTCCACATAGGTCAGCGTGATCTGCTTGCCCGAGATGGAGGTCGAGCTCACCCGCACCGCACCTTTGGCGCAGGCGATCCACTCCTCCGGCGGCTCGCCGCGTGCGGCGATCAGGTCGCCGTCCTTGAAGCGTTTGACGTAGGCGCATCGCAGGATGTCGTGTCGAAGTGAAGGTGACAGGGAAGAGAACCAGCGGCCTGCATTGATTGCAGCGCGTTCGTCGATGGTAAGAATCGGATCGTCCATGGTCTGTCTTTTGGGTGACTGGAAACGCTTTCATTGTCGCGTGCGGGACCGGCGTTGCGCATGGGGGTTGTCACCTGCGTGTCTGCGCAGGCGCAGCGGCGCCCGCCGTGGTGCATGGCGAGGCTGGGTTTTGAAAGAAAATGGGCTGCAGCGCCCGTAATACAAGCGTTAGCAGCTATAAAAAATATAGCAAGTGCGGCGCGTCGCCGCAGCGTGCGTCAGCGCCAGTGGGGTGTGCGCTTGTCCAGAAACGCGGCGATGCCTTCGCCCGCGTTGGCGTGCGCCAGGTTGCGCAGGAAATGCGTGCGCTCCAGGTCGAGCTGGGTGCTCAGCGGCTGGTGCGCGGCTTCGTCCAGCAGCTCCTTGCAGCTGGCCAGCGCGTTGGGTGCGCTGCCGTGCAGGGTTTCGGCAAGGTCCAGTGCCGCCTGCAGCGCTTGCCCCGTGTCGGCCAGGCGGTTGACCAGGCCCAGCGCATGCAGGCGCTCGGCGTCCACCAGGTCGCCGCACATCAGCAGCTCGGCGGCCAGTGCGCGGGGCAGGGCGCGGGCCAGGTGCCAGCTCGTGCCGCCGTCGGGCGACAGGCCCACGCGCGCATAGGCCGTGGCAAAGCGCGCGCTGCGTGCGGCCACCACCAGGTCGCAGGCCAGCACCAGCGCAAAGCCCGCCCCGGCGGCGCTGCCTTCGACGGCTGCAATCACCGGCTTGGGGTAGGTGCGGATGGCTTCGATCCAGTCGTGCAGCGCGGTGAGGCTGGCTTCCTGCGCGGGCAGGTCTTGCTGGCGCTGCACTTGCAGCCGCTGCAGGTTGCCGCCCGCGCTGAACACGCCGCCTTCGCCCGTGAGCACCACGCTGCGCACCTCGGCATTGCGCTCGGCGCTGCCCAGGGCCTCGATGCCTGCGGCATAGATGGCCGGGTCCAGTGCATTGCGCAAGCCGGGGTTCGAGAGGGCCAGGACCAGGGTCTGGCCGTGGCTGGTGCTGCGGAGTTCTGCGGGCATGGGCGGGCGGTTCAATCGGGGTGGTTCATTCTTCCACGTGCTGCAGGCTCAGGCCCAGCGCACCGCGGCGGCGCAGCCAGGGGCTGGGGCGGTAGCGTGGGTCGCCATACACCGTTTGCAGGTTGAACAGCACTTCCAGCACATTGGTGGGGCCCCAGCGGTCGCCCATGGCCAGTGGCCCCAGCGGGTAGCCCAGGCCCAGGGTGACGGCAGCTTCCAGGTCGCGCGGGGTGCAGATGCGGCGCTGGCAGATGTCGGCGGCGATGTTGACGATGCAGGCCACCACGCGCTGCGTGACGAAGCCGCCGCTGTCGCGCACCACGCTCACGGGCTTGCCGTCGCGCGCCATCAGCGCATGGGCCGCGGCGCGGATGTCGCTGCGCGTGGTGGGGTTGGTGGCCAGCACGCGGCGCTGGGTGAAGGCCTCGTCGATCAGCATGTCGATGCCGATGGTGCGGGCCGGGTCCAGGCGCTCGACCACGGCCACGGTGGTCACGTCAAAGCCCAGCGGTGCCACCAGGATCAGGGCGCCAGCGGACGGCGCAGCACCGGTTTCGATGTCTGCGCCCAGGTTTTTGAGCAACTGGTAGATCTCGGCACGCCGCGCTGCGCGGGGCGACACCCACACGGGCGGAATCGAGTCCACCTGCGGCGCCGGGGCCTCGGCGGGCTGCTGTGCGGTGCCATCGGTATAGCGGTAAAAGCCCTCGCCGCTCTTGCGCCCCAGCAGGCCACCGGCCAGGCGCTGCGCCGTGGTCACGCTGGGGCGAAAGCGGGGTTCCTCGTAGAACTGGTGGTAGATCGACTCCATCACCGGGTGCGACACGTCCAGCCCCGTCAGGTCCATCAGCTCGAAAGGCCCGAGCTTGAACCCGGCCTGTTCGCGCAGGATGCGGTCCACGGTGGCGCAGTCGGCCACGCCTTCCTCGACGATGCGCAGGGCCTCGGTGGTGTACCCCCGTCCCGCGTGGTTGACGATGAAGCCCGGCGTGTCCTGCGCGCGCACCGGCGTGTGGCCCATGGCCCGCACCAGCGCATCGAGGCGCTCGCACACCGCCAGGTCGGTGCGCAGGCCGGGCACGATTTCCACCACCTTCATCAGCGGCGCCGGGTTGAAGAAATGCAGCCCGGCAAAGCGCTCGGGCCGCTGCAGGCTGGCTGCCAGCGCGGTGACCGACAGCGATGAGGTGTTGCTGGCCAGCACTGTCTGGGCAGGCAGCAGGGCTTCAAGTTCGGTAAACAGGGCCTGCTTGGCGTCCGGGCGCTCGACGATGGCCTCTATGACCAGATCGCAGCCCGCCAGCGCAGCCAGGCTGTCCACGGCCTGCAACTGTGCTGCCCATGCGCTGGCCTGTTCTGCGCTGATGCGCTCGCGCGCCTGGGATTGTTGCCAATGCGCGACAACTGCGCTGCGCGCGCCTTCTGCGGCGCCGGGCTGCGCATCCAGCAGCAGCACGCGGCAACCCGCCTGTGCAGCCAGTTGCGCAATGCCCCGGCCCATGGCGCCAGCGCCTGCAATGCCAACGGTGGAAAAAGAGTGGTTCAACATGCGGTTATCACTATCCCGGTTTCGATAGATTTTGTGCAAGAATCGGCGACTACTTTTGCAAAAGAATGTAAGCGTGATTGTCCGCTATGTCCTGATCCCTCTTTGGCTGGGTGCTGCCGTCGGTTCTGCGTCGGCGCTCACGGTTGGCGCTGCCCGTGGCGGCGTGGTGCTGGGGCGCCCGGTGGACGTCGCCGTGGAGGTGACGCCCGACCCAGGCAAGGCGCTCGCGGACTCGTGCATTGCTGCTGATGTGCTGACAGGCGACCGGCCCCTGAGCCGCGTGCGGGTGCTGCCGCTGCCCGATGTTCCGGGCCGCACACCGCTGGTGCGCATCCAGACGGCGGCCATCGTCGATGAACCGGTGGTCACCATCACGCTGTCGGCTGGTTGTGCGGGCAAGACCACGCGCAGCTTCACCCTGCTGGCCGATCCGCCCGACTATGCTGCCCCAGGCCGTACCCTGGTCGCTGCGCTGCCTGCGGCGCCCGCTGTAGCCGCTTCTGCACCTGTCGGCGTACAGGCGCCAGTGCCGCGGACAGCAGCTTCCACCTCTGCGGCCAAACCTCCCCGCCGTGCTGCGGCCCCCAGTGCGTCCGCGCAGGGCGATGCCGATCAGGCCGCCCCCAAAGCACCGCGCAAAGCCCAGCCGCGCACCAAGCCTGTCCTTGCCGCCGCCCCCGAGCCGCGTTCGCGCCTGGTGATGGAGCCGCTGGAAGACTGGCTGGCCGACGACGCAGCGCAGCCCTTGCCGCTGCGCCTGAGTCCCGACCTGTCGCTGCCGCAAGAATCCACCACGGCGCAGCAGCGGGCCCAGGCCCAGGCGCAGTGGAAGGCTTTGAACATGACGCCGGAGGAAGTCCTCCAGGAGAGCGCGCGCAGCGCTGCGCAGGACCAGGAGCTTGCCCTGGCGCGCGGCCAGGCCGCGCAGGAGCGCGAAACCGCCGTGCAACTGCAGCAGGCCATGAGCGAGCGCTTCCCGGCCAGCGTGGTCTATGCGCTGGCCGCCCTGGTGCTGGCAGCCCTGGCTGGTGCCGCCTGGATGCTGTGGCGCATGCGCCAACTGGCGCAGCAGGCCCGCAGCGACTGGGAGGCGGCCCTTGCGCGCGAAGCCAGCGCTGCGCCTGCCTCGCAGTCCGCTCCGGCCTCATTGGCACCCTTGGCACCCTTGGCGCACGCCCCGGCGGCGCATGGGCCTGCGGCCGTGCCGGTGTCGGAAGAAATCCATCCCACCCCCTCGCTGTTTGCCGAGCTGACTGGCGCGTCGGCCCTGGCCCCGGCCTATGCGGCAGACCATGTGCAGGGCGGCGCCAGTGTGGAGCTTGAACCGTCGGAGTTCGGCGGTGCAGAGGCTTTTGCCGCGCCTGCGGGCGGCAAAGCTGCAGCAGCAGCGCCGGAGCCCCAGCTGCGCATCAACCCCGAAGAACTGTTCGACCTGCAGCAGCAGGCAGAGTTTTTTGTCTCGGTGGGCGAGCACGGCCAGGCCATCGGCGTGATGAAGCAGTACATCGCTGCCAACGCGACCACTGCCCCTGCGGCCTACCTGGATCTGCTGCGCCTGTACCGTTCGCTGAGCCGCGTGGACGATTTCAACCAGCTGCGCGCCCAGTTCCACCAGCATTTCAACGCCAAGGTGCCGGAGTTTGCTGCCTTCAACCGCCCTGGCCGGGCGCTATGGAGCTATACCGAAGAATTGGCGCAGATCGAGGCTGTGTGGAGCAATGAATCCGTGCTGCCCCTGCTCGACCGCCTGCTGTTCCGCCATGGCAGCACTCCGCATGAGCGCTTTGACCTTGAAGCCTACGATGACCTTTTGCTGCTCTACGCCATTGCCCGCACTACTTCGCCGGCATCGCGTGGCGCACCGCCTCCACGCCAGCGCACCACGCCGCAGGCGCCAGATGCTGCCACGCCCCAGGCCGCTGCAGCAGCCCCTGCCGCTGCACCACAGGCGGTGGAACGCAAGAACGACTTTGACGACAGCATGCTGGATTTCGACTCGGCCTGGCTGCGCGAGCCCCCCTCGCAGCAAGACCCGCTGACCGAGGTGCCGCCCGAAAGCCATGTGGAGCCGCACATGCTGATCGATTTTGTGCTCTCGGAACCCGCACCCATGCCCGAGAACGACCTGCCGCCCATCACGCAAAGCGAGCTGCCACCGGTGCCCCCCACTGCAGCGCCGGGCCAGGGCCAGGTGGTGGGATTTGGTACGCACAACGAGCTGTTCGAGGCGCGGCACGACCCCGAGCTGCACAAGAAGCCCTGATAATCCAGGGTTTGTTTGCTATTGATTTGATAGCTGCTGGCGCTTGTCCAGCAAGCGCCAGAGCTGGTTTTGCTTAAATTTCTTAGTTTTCATGGCGTTTTCACCGTCCGCGTTGCATGAAACAGGCGCGCCCCAGGCCAGGGCGCCGCAGGCGGCTCAGGGGGGTGTTCCAATGGCACGCAGCAACTGCGCTGCCGCAGCCTCAGGATCGGGCGCTGCCACCAGGGCGCGCACCACGGCAATCGACCCCACGCCCGTGGCCAGCACCGGGGCAAACTGCTCCAGTGCAATGCCGCCAATGGCTACCAGCGGGTACGCACCCTGCATCAGCTGCGCATAGGCCGCCAGCCGCGCCACGCCCTGCGGCGCGGTGGCCATGCGCTTGAGCGTGGTGGGGAACACCGCACCCAGCGCCAGGTAGCTGGGGCCCACGGCGTCGGCGCGCAGCATTTCGGCGTAGCCATGCGTGCTCACGCCCAGGCGCAGGCCGCTGGCGCGCAGCGCCTGCAGCGCGGGGGCGGGCAGGGCGTCGAGGTCTTCCTGGCCCAGGTGCACGCCGTAGGCCCCGGCGGCAATGGCCTCGCGCCAATGGTCGTTGATGAACAGCAGTGCGCCCGTACCTTGCACGGCCTGCACGGCAGCGCGTACCTCGTGGGCAATGGCGGCAGGGTCGTCCGACTTGAAACGCAGTTGCACCGTGGGCACCCCGGCACGCGCCATGCGGCCCACCCAGGCGGCGTCGGGCAGCACGGCGTACAGGCCCAGGTGGCGCGGGCAGGGGGCAAAGGCCGGCGGGTGCGGCACGGCCTGCAGGCCGAAGTCGCGCGCATCGCCGGGCCAGTGCAGGGCGTCGAACTGGCCGGTGCGCAGCGTTTGCGCCTGCCAGGCGCGGGCCAGCACCAGCGCGTCGGCGGCGATGAAGCCCAGCGCGCTGCAGGCCTGCAGCGCGGCCTGGAACACGGGGTGGGCTTCGCCACTGGCGGGCACGGGCTGCGCGGTATAGGGCGCAAAGCGTTCGGCGTGCGCCTGCACAATGGCTTGGGCCATGGTGGTGAGGTTCATGCTGCGCTGCTCATGCCTGGTGCCAGAACGGCGTGCCCACCAGCGGGGTGCTGGGCTGTGCGGCCTGTTGCGGCTCGATGGCGCCCGCCAGGCGCGCAGTGCGCCCGGCCTGCACCGCGTCGGCAAAGGCCCCGGCCATGGCCACGGGGTCTTGCGCCAGGGCCACGGCGGTGTTGAGCAGCACGCCGTCGTAGCCCCATTCCATGACCTGGCAGGCGTGCGAGGGCAGGCCCAGCCCGGCGTCCACCAGCAGCGGCACGTCCAGCCGCTCGCGCAGCACCTGCAGGGCGTAGGGGTTCATGGGCCCGCGGCCGGTGCCTATGGGCGCGGCCCAGGGCATCACGGCCTGGCAGCCCACGTCCACCAGGCGCTTGCACAGCACCAGGTCGTAGGTGGTGTAGGGCAGCACGTAAAAGCCCTCGCGCACCAGTGTTTCGGCGGCGGACACGAGGTTGAGCGTGTCGGGCTGCAGCGTGTAGTCGTCGCCAATCACTTCGAGCTTGATCCACGGCGTGTTGAACACCTCGCGCGCCATGTGTGCGGTGGTGATGGCCTCTTGCACGCTGTGGCAGTGGGCGGTGTTGGGCAGCACGGGCACGTTCAGGCTGGACAGCAGCTCCCAGAAACCCTGGCCGCTTTCGGCCGGGTTGCTGCCCTGGCGCCGCAGCGATGCGGTGACCATGGCCGGACGGGCGCGCTCCACGGCAGCCTTGAGCGCCGCGGGCGAGGGGTAGCGCGCCGTGCCCAGCAGCAGGCGGCTGGAGAAGCGCTGGCCGTACAGGACCAGGGCGTCGTCGGTAGTGGTGTGCATGGTGGACATGGTTTTGGGCAGGCTCTTGTGCGGTTGAAGGCAAAACCGTATTAGCCCCCGGTGACGGGGGAGATGACTTCTACCCGGTCACCCGCATGCAGCGGGTGGCGCAGGTGTTCGGTGGCAGGGATGAATTGCGTGTTCACGGCCACGGCGTAAGGCGGCCGCGCCTGCAGTGCGGCCAGCGCATCGGCCACGGTGGCGCCCTCGGGCAGTTCGACGGGTTGGGCGTTGATGAGTACCTGCATGGTGGGCTGCTGTGGTGTCAGAGCAGTTCCATGGTGAGGTCGAACTGTTGGGCCAGTGCCGAGTCGCCACCGTCCAAGATTTGCAGCACTACGTCGTGCAGGGCCGGGGCAATCATCCAGCCGTGGCGGTACATGCCGTTGACCTGCAGCGTGCGCGGCGCAAGCTGGCGCACGGCGGGCAGGTTGTCGGGCAGGGCGGGGCGGCACTGCACCGACAGCTCCAGGATGCGCGCCTCGGCAAAGCCGGGGTGCACGGCGTAGGCGGCGCTCAGCAGCTCCAGCGTGGATCGCACGCTGGCGCTCGAGAGGTCTTCGGACTCGATCTCGGTCGCGCCAATCACGAACACGTTGCCCTCCTTGGGCGCAATGTAGGCCGGGTAGCGCGGGTGCAGCAGGCGCGTGGGGCGCTGCAGCGTGACTTCGGGCGCGTGCACGCGGATCACTTCGCCGCGCACGCCGCGCAGTTGCTGCCATTCGCCGCGTGCGCCCAGGCCCCGGCAGTCGAGCACCCAGCCGGGGTGCTCGGGGCCAAAGTCGGCCAGCTCGCGCGGCGTGTTCCAGTGCAGTTGCACGCCCAGGCGCTCCAGCTCGTGGGCCTGCGCGGCCAGCAGCTGGCGGTTGTCGAGCTGGCCTTCGCCCGGCAGGTACATGCCCTGGGCAAAGCGCGAGGCCAGCATGGGCTCGACCTGGGCCATGCCTTGCGCATCCAGCGACTGCACGGCGGGCAGCTCGGTCACCAGGGCGCGCGTGGCGTCAAACTGCTGGCGCATGCGCGTGGCTTCCTGCGCGTCCTGGCGGTGCCACACCAGCAGCGTGCCTTCCTGCTGGAAAAACACCGGCTGCGACAGCGGCGCGATCAGCTCGGGCCAGCGTGTGAGCGAATGGCGACCCATGCGCACCACGCCGTGCTCGGCCACGGCCGATTCGGCCAGCGGCGCAATCATGCCGCCCGCCACGCGCGCGGCAGAGTGCTCGGCCAGCGGGCCGCCCTTGTCGTACAGGCTGACGGCATGGCCCTGGCGCGCCAGGGTGACGGCCAGCAGGCGGCCCAGCAGGCCAGCGCCCAGGATGGTGAAGGAGGTGTGTGCGAGCGTCATGTTGAGTCCGATGGAGAAAGGGCCTAGGGACAAAACGGGCTGGCGCCAGCGACTTGAAACTCCCCACGCCAGCATGACCTGGATCGGGTAACGGGGCGCAGCGCGCGCAGGTGCCGCTGGTAGTGCCCCAGGGTGTTTCTCAGTCCGCAGCCACCGCAATGGCGGGACACCCCTGTTTCGTCCGTAATCACGGATTACAGCACAAGCGGCCTTCCGCTTGGGACACAGGCATAATTTTTTCACCATGACGCTCAGCCCTACGACTTCCGCCCCCGCGCAGCGCTATGCGCGCGTGCTCTCCATTGCAGGCTCCGACAGCGGCGGCGGCGCGGGCATCCAGGCCGACCTCAAGACCTTCAGCGCCCTGGGCTGCTACGGCATGACGGCCATCACCGCCATCACCGCGCAAAACACGCAGGGTGTGCGCGCCATCCACGGCGTGCCGCCCGACATCCTGCGCGCCCAGATCGAGGCCGTGGTCGAGGACATCGGCGTCGATGCTGTCAAGATCGGCATGCTCCACGCGCCGGAAGTGGTGCGCGTGGTGGCCGATGCCATCCGCCGCTACCGCCTGCCGCAGGTGGTGCTCGACCCCGTGATGGTGGCCACCAGCGGCGACCGCCTCATTGCCGCCGAAACCGTGGACGTGCTGGTGCGCGAGCTCTTTCCGCTGGCGCAAGTGGTCACCCCCAACCTCGACGAAGCCGCGCTGCTGCTGGGCCGCCCCATTGCCGGTATCGATGCGCTGGACGCCGCCGCCCAGGCCCTGCGCGCTCTGGGCGCACCTGCCGCCTTGCTCAAGGGCGGGCACCTGCCTGGCGACGAGGTGGTGGACGTGCTGGCCCTGCCGGATGGCAGCCTCATGCCCCTGCGCTCGGCACGCATTGCCACACCCAACGGCCACGGCACGGGCTGTACGCTTTCATCCGCCATTGCCGCCCACCTGGCCCTGGGCCACACCCTGCCCAGCGCCGTGGCGCAGGCCCGCGCCTACATCCTGGGCGCCATCCAGGCCGGCGCCGCCGTGCGCACCGGCCAGGGCCATGGGCCGCTGAACCATGGCTATGCGCCGGTGGCGCAACGCATCATGACGGCTTGAGTTTTGGTGCGCGGCTGGCGCGTGGCTGCGGTGCGGCCTGGGATGCTTGTCTCCATGGGTACGTGCACGGGCAGTATGCTGGCGGTTGCATTTGTTGCAGGTTGGGGAAGAGCCATGCACGACAGACGGTTCAGGGATGTTTTTGCGGGTTTTCTGCGGGCGCGGCGCATGGCCCGCCATTTCCGCCGCCGACTGCTACCGGAGTCATTGCCGGACGCAGGCAGGGGCCGCCGCGAACTTCCCGCAACCCAAGGCAAGGCCCTGGAAGCCGCCGCTGCCAGCGCGCCCGAGGCCGTTCTGGCCCGCCTGGGCAGCCGCGCCGAAGGACTTACCGAGGACGAGGCGCGCACCTTGCGTGAGCGCGTGGGCCTCAACGAGGTTGGGCATGAAAAGCCCCTGTCCTGGTGGGTGCACCTGTGGCATTGCTACCGCAACCCCTTCAGTCTGCTCCTGAGCCTGCTGGCGGCCGTTTCCCTGCTCACCGACGACCTGACCGGCGCCATCACCATTGGCGCCATGGTGCTGCTCTCCACCCTGCTGCGCTTTTGGCAGGAGGGCAAATCCAACCGGGCGGCCGACGCGCTCAAGCACATGGTCAGCAGCACGGCCACGGTGCTGCGCTACCGCACTGCGGACGGCCAGACCGAGCGTGCGGAACTGCCGATCCGGCTGCTGGTGCCGGGCGATGTGATCGCCCTCTCGGCAGGCGATATGGTGCCTGCAGATTGCCGGGTGCTCATGGCCAAGGACTTGTTCCTGGCGCAGGCCGCCATGACAGGCGAATCCCTGCCGGTAGAAAAGTTCGCCACCCAGCGCGATGCCCTGTCGGCGAGTCCATTGGAGCTGGAGAACATTCTCTTCATGGGCACCAATGTCGTTTCGGGCGCGGCCACGGCGGTGGTGCTTGCCACCGGCAATGGTTCCTGCCTGGGGGCCTTGGCCGAATCCGTGGCAGTGGCCGATCATGCCCCCACGGCTTTCCAGGCGGGCGTCAACCAGGTGAGCTGGCTGCTCATCCGCTTCATGCTGGTGATGGTGCCGCTGGTGTTTTTTCTCAACGGCTTTACCAAGGGCGACTGGCTGCAGGCGCTGCTGTTTGCCCTGTCCGTCGCCGTGGGCCTGACGCCCGAGATGCTGCCCATGATCGTGACCTCCACGCTGGCCAAGGGGGCGGTGTTCCTCTCGCGCAAGAAGGTCATCGTCAAGCGCCTGGATGCGATCCAGAATTTCGGCGCCATGGACGTGCTGTGCACGGACAAGACCGGCACGCTGACGCAGGACAAGGTTTTCCTGGCGCGCCACATTGATGCCTGGGGCGTGGAGTCCGGCGAAGTGCTGGAGCTGGCCTACCTCAACAGCTACTACCAGACGGGATTGAAAAACCTGCTCGACGTGGCTGTGCTGGAGCATGCCGAAGTGCACCGCGAACTTGAGCCGGTGGACAACTTCCACAAGGTGGATGAAATCCCCTTCGACTTCACGCGCCGCCGCATGTCCGTCATCGTTGCCGAGCGCGATGCCAGCCACCGGCTCATCACCAAGGGTGCGCTGGACGAAGTGCTGGCCGTGTGCACCCAGGTGCGCCGCGGCACCGCCACCGAGCCGCTGGCGCCCGCCGTGCTCGAACGCATACGCAGCGTGGCCGCCGCGCTCAACGCAGAGGGCCTGCGCGTGGTGGCCGTGGCCGCCAAGGACGAGGCGCCCGTGCAGCACACCTACGGCCTGGCCGATGAATGCGGCCTCACCCTGATCGGCTACGTGGCCTTCCTCGATCCGCCGAAGGAGACCACGGCCCCTGCGCTGCAGGCGCTGGCCGGACACGGCGTGGCCGTGAAGGTGCTGACCGGCGACAACGAACGCGTGACGGCCAAGATCTGCCGCGAGGTCGGCCTGGAGCAAAAGGGCGTGCTGCTGGGCGGCGAGGTCGAGCAGATGGACGGCCCGGCGCTGGCAGCGGCAGTGGAGCGCCACAACGTCTTTGCCCGGCTCACGCCCGCGCACAAGGAGCGCATCGTGCGCCAGCTCAAGGCCAACGGCCACGTGGTCGGCTTCCTGGGCGACGGCATCAACGACGCACCGGCCCTGCATGCCGCCGACATCGGCATCTCGGTCGATTCGGCCGTGGACATCGCCAAGGAGGCGGCCGACCTCATCCTGCTGGAAAAAAGCCTCATGGTGCTGGACGAGGGCGTGGTCGAAGGGCGGCGCACCTTCGTCAACATGCTCAAGTACATCAAGATGACGGCCAGCTCCAACTTCGGCAACGTGCTCTCGGTGCTGGTGGCTTCGGTACTCATCCCCTTCCTGCCCATGCTGCCCATGCACCTGCTGGTGCAGAACCTGCTGTACGACATCTCGCAGATCGCCATTCCCTTCGATAGCGTGGACGAGGAACTGCTGCGCGCCCCCCAACGCTGGCGGCCGGGCGACATAGGCCGCTTCATGCTGTACTTCGGCCCCATCAGCTCGGTGTTCGACATGGTGGCCTTTGCGCTCATGTGGTTCGTCTTTGGCGCGCAGACGGTGGCGCAGCAAACGCTGTTCCAGTCCGGCTGGTTCACGGTGGGGCTGCTCACGCAGACGCTGATCGTGCACATGATCCGCACGCCCCGGTGGCCCTTCTTCCAAAGCCGTGCTGCCGCGCCGCTGCTGGTGATGACGGGCCTGATCATGGCCGTAGGCGTTTTCCTGCCCATGGGGCCGCTGGCGAGCGCCTTCAGGCTGCAGCCGCTGCCTGCGCTGTACTTCGCCCTTCTGCCCCTGCTGCTGTTGGGCTACATGGGGCTGACGCAGGCCATGAAAGGCTACTACTGCAGACGTTGGGGCTGGCAGTAGCCCGCAGATAGCGCGAGCCCGCCCATACCTCCAGCCCTCAGCCCCTTGGCCGCGAAGCCCAGGCCAGCGCAAAGCTCAGTGCCAGCGTGGGCAGGGCCGAGCCCAGCGCCGGGGCCACCTTGGGCAGCAGGTGGTACAGCGCCACGCCCGCCAGCCAGATGGCAATGGGCGCGGCATGCGCCTTGCCGGCCTGGGCCAGCAGTGCGCCTGCATTGGCGCCAAAGGCCAGGCGCCCCAGCACCACGCCAAACAGCGGCACGAACACCGAACTGAGCATCAGCAAAAACGGCTCCAGGCTGTGCATGGGCAGCACCAGTGCCAGCAGCGTGCACACCACGGCCACCAGCACGCCCCACTGGCGCACGCTCCAGCGCGGCAGCAGGCTATGGGCGGACACGGCGCCCGAATACGCGTCGCCATAGGCGTTGTCCACCTCGTCGATGAGGATGAGCGACAGCGCCACCAGCCCGCCCTGTGCCAGCAGCAGCGCGGTCACCAGGTCCTGGCTGGGCAGCGTCAGGGCGACGAGCACGCCCAGCGCATAGCACCACATGTTGGCCAGCGCATAGCCCGCCCAGGCGCCGCGCAGCGCCGAGCCGCCATCGCGCCCATGGCGCGCATAGTCGGCCACCAGCGGCAGCCACGAAATCGGCATTGCAATCACCAGATCCAGCGCGGGCATCACGCCCATGCCGCCATCGCCACGGCGCTGCCAGATCGCGTCAAACCCCAACTCTTGCGCCAGCCCCAGAAACTGCCACGACAGCCACAGCAGCGACAGCACCACCAGCGGCAGCGCCACCCGCGCAATCATGCGGCGCACCAGCTGCACCATGGAGCCGCTGATGAGCGCCACCACCACGCCGCCCCACAGCAGCGTGGCCAGCACCGGCCAGTGCGCGCCCTCCAGCGCGCCGCCCTGGCGGCCAATGGCCACGCTGGCGTCGCGCATCACCACCAGCTCGAACGTGCCCCAGCCAATGAGTTGGATGATGTTGAGCACGATGGGCAGGCGCGCGAACTGGCGGCCATACACCGCATGCATCAGCCCCGCGCTGGCCAGCCCGCTGTCGCAGCCCATCTTGGCCACCCAGCCCAGCAGCCCCGCCCCCAGGATGGAGCCCGCCACAATGGCCAGCAGCGCCTCCTGCGTGCCCAGCGCAGGCATCAGGTAGGCGCCCACCTGCATCACCAGCAGGCCCACACCCAGGCTGAACCACAGCGAGGCATGGTCGTGCCAGCGGAACACGCGCTGCTCGCTGGCAATGGGCGTCAGCGCCTCGTTGGTGGAAGGGGTGCGGGTGCTCATGCGTGGGATTGCTTGATAGCGACGGAACTATTCTTGCCGACGATCCCGTCTTCTACGGCTGATAAGTACAACAAGCATGTGGGATATGCCAAATAGTAAGAGGAAGAGGGCAAAGCCAATTTTCTGCCCACCCCGCTCAGCAAGTGTGTAATTGATGGAAGTGAGGCCGCATGCTGACGGCAGCAAGGCGAGTGAGAGCAAAGCGAAGACGACTCGAGCAATTCGGAGAAGGCGGATCATTCGTGTTCGGTTGCAAGCGCTGCGAAGTCAGTTTTGTACTGCCCTCGCTATTCCTTAACCTTGCGTGTGTGAAGTCACTCCCAGCAACCCCTGCAACCTCTCGCTGCTGGTCGTGTACTCCAGCGGCAGCTTGTGCCCCGCCAGCCACTCGGCGGCGCCAAAGGCGGCCAGCGTGGCTTCGTGGAAGCCGCTCAGGATGAGCTTGCGCTTGCCGGGGTAGGTGATGGCGTCGCCCACGGCGTGGATGCCGGGGGTGCTGGTGGCGAAGGTGGCGGTGTCCACCACGAGCTGCTTGCGCTCCAGCGCCAGGCCCCAGTCTGCAATGGGGCCCAGGCGCGGCACCAGGCCCAGGCGCACGAGCAGCAGGTCCAGCGGCAGGCGCAGCTGCGTGCCCTCGGGCGTGGTCAGTTCCAGGGCGGTCAGGCGCCCTTGTTCTTCGATGATGCTGCTGGCCATGCCGATGGCGACTTCGATGCGGCCTGCGGCGCGCAGGGACTGCAGTTGCTGCAGCAGGGCGGGCGGGGCATCGAACACGTCGCGGCGGTGCTGCAGGGTGGTGTGGGCGGGGCGCTGGGCCTCGGGGGCGGTGGCGCAGGCGATGGCCTGCTGCACGGCAGGCTCGTCGCCGCCGTGCACCACCACGCGCTGGCCGACAAGACTGGTGCCTTCGTCCAGGCGGTAGCGCAGTTGGCGGCCCTCAAAGGCTTCCAGGCCCGGCAGTTTGAGGGTGCGTGGCACGAAGGCGCCTACGCCGGTGGCGATGAACACGGCGCGGGCCTGCAGTTGCGTGCCCTGCGCGGTGCCGACAAGAAAGCCGCCGCCGGGTTGCGCCTGCACGCTGTCCACCTGTTGGCCAAGGTGGAACTGGGGGGCGAAGGGCTGGATTTGCGCCAGCAGGCGCTGCACCAGTTCGTGCCCGGTGCAGGCCTGGACGGCGGGGATGTCGTAGATGGGTTTGTCGCCGTACAGCTCGGCGCACTGGCCGCCGGGGTGGGGCAGTGCGTCGATGACGTGGGCGCGCAGACCGTGCAGGCCCAGCTGAAAGACTTGGAACAGGCCGACCGGCCCCGTGCCGATGACGATGGCGTCGGCGCTGAACATTCCAGAACTCAACGATTCCAGCGGCCCATGCAACCGGCGCGGCCCAGGCCAGGGCCGCCGTGCAAGGGCCGCCCCGCAGCACCAGCGGCGTCCCCCTTCCCGCAAACCGCAGCTTTGCGAGAGATGGGGGAAGGCGCGCAGCGCCACAGGGGGTTGTGCATTACCTCTGCAGGTCTTTGACTTTGCCGGGCTGGCCGTTGAACTCGTCGGCGTCGGGCAGGGCAGCCTTGCGCTTGGTGATGGGCTTCCAGCCGGGGGCGTTGGTCAGTTCGGCGTTGATCTTGATGAAGGCCAGTTCGGTGGGGGGCAGGTCTTCTTCGGCAAAGATGGCGTTGGCCGGGCACTCTGGTACGCAGACGGCGCAGTCGATGCACTCGTCCGGGTTGATGACCAGCATGTTCGGGCCTTCGACGAAGCAGTCAACGGGGCACACGTCCACACAATCGGTGTATTTGCACTTGATGCAGTTTTCGGAGACGACGTGGGTCATGGCAGTGTGAATTTGTAATCGGGAGAACCCCGGATTTTAAGTCGGTGGCGGGCTGCCCCTGGGGGCAGCCCTGCCGGTGCAGGGGAAAACAGGGCCTTGCTTGCGCTGGCTCAGTTCACCAGTACGGCGCCCGCAGTGGCGTTGCTGGCGGTGTCCACCAGGATGAGCGAGCCCAGCACGCGCGCCTGGCTGAAGGGGGCGGCGGGCAGGGGTTCCTGCAGCAGCAGCTCCACATGGCCGATGGCGTTGGGGTCGAGCTGCTGGGCGTCTTCCTCGGCCAGGGTGTTGATGTCCAGCCGGTGCACCACGCGGCGCACCTTGGCCTTGACCCAGCGGTGGCCGTGCAGTGCCCAGTACACGCGGCCTGCGACCAGGGGCTCGTTGTCCATCCAGGCGACGGTGGCGTTGAGCTCGCGCTGGCCGGGCCAGGCGGGTACGGCGGCGGGGGCGTCAAAGTCGTCTTCGGCCACGGCGGCCTGCGTGGGCGCGGCGACGATCCAGTCGCCGCGCGAGACGTCCACCTCACGGTCGAGGATGATGCCCGCGCTCTCGCCCGCGCCCACGGCGGTGGGGCGGCGTGCGTGGTCCAGCACCTGGGCCACGGTGGCCAGTTGTCCGCTGGGGAAGACCTGCACCGCGCTACCTGGTTGCACGCTGCCTGCGGCCACACGGCCCCAGAACACGCGGCGGCCCTGGCTGGTGTCGGACGAGGACGAGAACTTTTCCACCCACTGCACCGGGAAGGCCAGCGGCAGGCCGGTGTCGGCCGGGGTGTTGGGCAGCAGTTCGAGGATCTGCAGCAGGCTCGGGCCTTCGTAGCCGCACCAGCCGCTGTGGCGATCCACCACGTTCCAGCCCTTGAGGGCCGAGACGGGCACGGTGGCAGCCACGGCGATGCCCGCCTCTTGCGCAAACTTTGCCAGTGCGGCGCTGATGTGGGCAAAGGCGGTTTGCGGGTCTTGCACGGCGTCGAGCTTGTTGACGGCAAACACCAGCGAGTGCACGCGCAGCAGGTGCACCAGCAGGCTGTGGCGGCGCGTTTGCGGCAGCAGGGCGAGTTGCGGGTTGCTCCAGTCGAGCTTGGTGGCGTCCACCAGCACCACGGCGGCGTCGGCCTGCGAGGCGGCGGTGACCATGTTGCGCGTGTACTGCTCGTGGCCCGGCGCGTCGCCGATGATGAACTTGCGCTCTTCGGTGGCGAAGTAGCGGTAGGCCACGTCGATGGTGATGCCTTGCTCGCGCTCGGCGGACAGGCCGTCGGTCAGCAGGGCCAGGTCCACCTCGCCGCCGCGCTGCACACCGGCCAGGTGGTCCTGCAGCACGGCGCGGCTGTCCACCAGCAGGCGGCCGATCAGCGTGCTCTTGCCGTCGTCCACGCTGCCGCAGGTGATGAACTTGAGCGCGGAAATATGGTCATTTTGGCCTGCAGCGCCCGTATTTACTGCGCTGGCAGCTATTGAATTGATAGTATTGCTCATCAGAAATACCCGTCTTTCTTGCGCTTCTCCATGGAAGCATCGGAAGTCTTGTCGTCCATGCGCGTGGCACCGCGTTCGCTGACTTCGGCGGCCAGGGTCTCGATCACGATCTCGCCCGCCGTGGCGGCCGGGCTTTCCACCGGGCAGGTGCAGGTGATGTCGCCCACGGTGCGAAAGCGCACGGTGCGCGTCTCGATGGTTTCGCCCTCTTTGGCGGGCGTGAGCGGTGTGACGGGCACCAGCAGGCCCCGGCGCTCGACCACCTGGCGCTGGTGCGCGTAGTACAGCGCGGGCAGGGCGATTTGCTCACGCTCGATGTACTGCCACACGTCCAGCTCGGTCCAGTTGCTGATGGGGAATACACGGAAGTGCTCGCCGGGTGCCAGGCGGGTGTTGAACAGCGTCCACAGTTCGGGGCGCTGCGCCTTGGGCTGCCATTGGCCGAAGCTGTCGCGGTGGCTGAAGATGCGTTCCTTGGCGCGCGCCTTTTCCTCGTCGCGGCGGGCGCCGCCGATCAGCGCGTCGAAGCGGAATTCGTCAATGGCCTCCAGCAGCGTGACCGACTGGTGCACGTTGCGGCTCTCGCCGGGATGCGCCAGGCGCACGGTGCCGCGCGCCATCGAATCTTCGACGCTGCGCACGATGAGTTCGGCGCCCAGTTCCTTGGCACGGAAGTCGCGGAAGTCGGTCACCTCGGGGAAGTTGTGGCCGGTGTCGATCATCAAGAGCGGGTAGGGGATGCGGCCCCGGCTACCGGAGGGGCCATTCGAATCCATAAAGGCTTTTTCGGCGCAACGGAGCATGACCAGCGAATCCTTGCCGCCCGAGAACAGCAGGGTGGGGCGCTCGAAGGCGGCGGCCACTTCGCGCAGGATGAAGATGGTTTCTTCCTCCAGCGCGTCGAGGTGGCGATTGCTGAGGTGGCTCAGCGCGGAGTTGTCTATGCGGGCGTTCATGGTCGGATTCGGTCGGGGTCAGTGGGCGAGATGAAGACCGCATTCGCGGTGGTCTTCGCCCTTGGTCGGGTCCACGTAGTCGAAATTATTGGGCAGGCTGTGCGCCTTGCAGTATTCGTGCAGGTCCTTGGCCGTCCAGTGCAGCAGCGGCGCTACCTTGATGAGGCCGTCGGGGTTGATGCTCACGGGCTCCATCTGGGCGCGCACGGCGCTGTCGGTGGCGCGCAGTGCGGTGAACCAGACCTGGGGCGCCGTCTCGCGCAGCGCGCGGGCAAAGGGTTCGAGCTTGACCTCCTCGGTGAAGGCGGCATGGCGCGGGTCGTCCAGGGCGGGCGCCGGCCCCTCCAGCGCCTCGCGGTGCGCGCGCGAGCGGCGCGGCAGGTAGATGCGCAGGTTCAGGTTCAGCAGCCGGGTCACTTCGTCGGCATAGCGGTAGGTGGCCTCGGTGTTGTAGCCGTTGTCCATCCAGACCACGGGGACGTCCGGCTGCACGCGGGTGACCAGGTGCAGGATCACGGCCTCGAACGGGCGGAAGTTGGTGGTCACGATGGAGCGCTGGCCCAGGCCCAGGGCCCAGGCTGTGAGGCCAGCGGCGTCGCGGCCCAGTTCGGCGTTGACGCGGGCGATTTCGGCGGTGGTGACGGTGCTCATCGGGTTACCTCCGTGCTGCGCACTGCGGTGCGAGCTTGCTTGGGAACGGCCCGGCGCGCGCTCATGCGGCCTCCCGGGCAAACAGGGGGCGCGGCTCCAGCACGTCGCCCTGGTAGAAGGCGGCAAAGCGCGCAAACTGGCGCTCGGCGGCGGCGGGATCCACCCCTTGGGCCAGCACGGCGCTGCTGAAGCCGCTGCGCTGCATGTGCACCAGCTGGTCGATCAGCACGTCGCCCGTGGCGCGGATGTCGCCTGCAAAGCGGTAGCGGCGGCGCAGCAGCAGCGCCTGGGTGTAGGCGCGGCCGTCGGTGAACTTGGGAAAGTGCAGCTCGATGCGCTCAGCCCCGGCAAGGGCGCCTTCCTGCGCCAGCGAGGCCAGGTCGGCGTCGTTGGAAATTTGCAGTACTTTTTGGCCTTCAGCGTCCGTAGGTACTGCGTTGGCAGCTATTATTTTCATAGTGATATCGTCTCGTGGGTTCGGGGGCTCACTCGGCCAGGGCTTCTTCGGTGGCCTTGGGGTGGCGGGCGCCGTTGGCGGCCGCCTTGAAGGGGTCGTGCCCCACACGGCGCAGCGTGTCGATGAAGAACTCGCCATTCTTGCGCAGCGCACGGTAGGTGCCCAGCAGGGCCTCGATCACGTCGGGCACTTCGGCTGCCGAGAACGCAGGGCCCACCACCTTGCCGCCCAGGGCCGGGCCGGACAGCGCGCTGCCGTCGGCACCGCCCAGGGTGATCTGGTACCACTCCATGCCGTCCTTGTCCACGCCCAGGATGCCGATGTGGCCGCTGTGGTGGTGGCCGCAGCTGTTGATGCAGCCGCTCATGTGCAGGTCGATGGGGCCCAGGTCGAACAGTTCGTCCAGGTCCTGGTAGCGCTCGGTGATGGCGGCCGCAATCGGCAGCGAGCGTGCGTTGGCCAGCGAGCAGAAGTCGCCGCCGGGGCAGGCGATCATGTCGGTCAGCAGGCCGATGTTGGGCTGGGCCAGGCCCAGCGCGCGCGCGGCTTCGTACAGCGCGGGCAGGTCGCTTTCAAACACCCAGGGCAGCAGCAGGTTCTGCTCGTGCGTCAGGCGCGCTTCGCCCGCGCTGAACTGATCGGCCAGTTGCGCCAGGGCGTCCAGCGTGTCGGCATCGGCGTCGCCGGGGGCAAAGCCCACGCGCTTGAAGGACAGCGTCACTGCCTTCATGCCTGCCAGCTTGTGGCCGCGCACGTTTTGCTGCAGCCAGCGCCGGTACAGCTGGCCTGCAGTGTTCACGCTGTGCGTGCGGTCCGACGGCTTGAGCGGGGGCACCACGAAGCTGGCCTGCACGCGGGCCAGTTCTTCGGGGGTGATGGTGTGCGGCGCACCGTCTTGCTCAAGAATGGCGCGGTACTCTTTTTCGACCGCGTCGATGAAGGACTGGCCTTCGCTCTTGACCAGGATCTTGATGCGTGCCTTCCACTTGTTGTCGCGGCGGCCGTAGCTGTTGTACACGCGCACGATGGCTTCGATGTAGTTGAGCAGCTGGTCCCAGGGCAGGAACTCGCGCACCACGCTGCCGATGACGGGCGTGCGGCCCATGCCGCCCCCCACCTTCACGGTGAATCCCACGCTGCCGTCTTCAGCGCGGCGGGCCTGCAGGCCGATGTCGTACCAGCCGGTGGCGGCGCGGTCTTCGGCGGCGCCGTTGAAGGCGATTTTGAACTTGCGCGGCAGGAACGAGAACTCGGGGTGCAGCGAACTCCACTGGCGTGCAATTTCGGCAAAGGCGCGCGTGTCCACGATCTCATCTTCTGCAATGCCCGCGTAGGCCTCGCAGGTGATGTTGCGGATGTCGTTGCCGCTGGTCTGGATGCCGTGCATGCACACGCTGGCCAGCAGGTCCATCACGTCGGCGGCCTTGGTGATGGGGATCCAGTTGAACTGCACGTTGGTGCGTGTGGTGAAGTGGCCATAGCCATAGCGCAGCGGCGGCGCGGCCAGCGTCAGGCCCGGCTGTGCAGCCTGCAACTGGTCTTGCGTGGCCTGCGCATGGGCCAGCAGCTCGGGCGTGGGGCGGTCATAGTCGCGCGCAATGTGCGCCAGCATGCGCAACTGCGCGCTGCTGATTTCGCCGTAGGGCACGGCGATGCGCGCCATGGGCGCATAGCGCTGGATGTACCAGCCGTTTTGCAGGCGCAGCGGCAGCAGCTGCTCGTCGCTGAGTTCGCCACGCTGCCAGCGCTCCAGCTGGTCGCGGAACTGCTGTGCGCGCAGGCGGATGAACTGCTTGTCGAAATCGGTGTATTGGTACATGGGGCAACTCAGATAAAAACCAGTTTGGCGCCCGCCCAGGCGAGCAGCACGGAAAGGGCCGAGCGAATGAGCCGCTCGGGCGTGCGCGACACCAGGCGCGAACCCAGCCAGATGCCCGGCAGAGAACCCGCCAGCAACTGCGCCAGCAGCGCCCAGTCCACAGAACCCAGCGAGGCATGGCCCATGCCGGCCACCAGCGTCAGCGGCACGGCGTAAGCAATGTCGGCAGCAATGATGCGCGGCAGCGGCAGGTGCGGAAACACCAGCAGCAGCACCGTCACGCCAATGGCGCCGGCACCCACCGAGGTGAAGGTGACCAGCGCGCCAATCACCGCACCCAGCAGCACCGGCAGGCTCCAGTGGCGCGGTTCGGCAGCATTGGCTGCGTTGGCGCGGCGGGCTGCCAGTTCGGCCGCCTGGTGCTGGGCCGAGAAGGCCAGCACCTTGTACAGCGTGGCAGCCGCCGTCAGCAGCAGCGCCAGGCCCAGGGTGGTGGTCATGAGGTGTTGCACGCGGTCGCTGGCGGGGCCCAGGTGGTGCAGCAGCCACAGCGAACCCAGCGACGCTGGAATGCTGCCCGCACTCAGCAGGCCCACCACACGCCAGGGCACCAGGCGCTGGCGCGCCATGCTCACCGTGCCGCCCAGCTTGGTGAAGGCGGCAAACAGCAGGTCGGTGCCGATGGCCAGGTGCGGCTTGACGCCAAAGAAGAAGATCAGCACGGGCGTCATGAGCGAGCCGCCGCCCACTCCCGTCAATCCCACGATCAAACCCACGGCAAAACCAGCAACGATGAAAGCAATATCAGGCATGGCCGCGACTGTAGGCGGTCTTTATATGCATTGGAACTAATTTTTAGTACTTCTTATATGCGAATAAGCTTATTCCGTGGCGCGTGCGATGAGACGCTCGGCACGCAGGGCGCGGGCGAGCCTGGCGTCCAGCGGCAAGGGTTCGTCCTGCAGCCACGCGGCCAGCAGCTCGCCGCACAGCACGGCGCGCGTGAGCCCGCGTGCGCCCATGGCCGTGCTCACCCACAGGCCGGGCAGATGGGCCGCCACCGGCCCCACGCAGGGCAGGCGGTCGGGCGCAGTGCAGCGCACGCTGGCCCAGGCGTGCAGGGCGCCGGGGGCTGCGGCTTCAAAGGCCGGACGCAGCAGCGGCTCGGCGCCGGGCGCCAGGCCGGGCAGGCGGCCCTGGTTGGTGGCATGGGCGGCGGCCTGTTCTTCGGGACGCAGCGGCAGGTGCTCTTCGTCGCGGTCGAAGGTGGCGCCCAGGTGCCAGGCCGTCCCCCGGCCGTTCGGCACATGCGCAATCAGCGCGCCATTGCCGTTGATGGGAAAGGGAGGCAGCACGGCCATGGCCGCCGTCTGCGGCCCCCAGCTCAGTTGCCCGCGCACGGGCTGCAGGGGCAGGTGCGGGGCCTGCGCCAAATCCAGCAGCGCGTTGGTGGCGGGGCCAGTGGCCAGCACCAGCAGCGGCGCCTGGGCCAGCAGGGTGCCCTGGGCATCCAGCACCTGCCAGTCGCCTGATGCGTTGCGCTGCAGCGCGGCCACGCAGTGGCCCAGCCGCAGGTGGATGCCGGGTTGCGCCAGCAGGCGCTCGACCAGGCGGGCTGGGCGCACCCAGCCTGCGCGCGCATGCCAGCAGGCGGTGCTGTCCTCGGGCAAGCCTGCTGCTCGTAGCGTGGCGGCGGGGGCGGCATGGTTCCAGTCGGCGCCGGGGCCGTCCGACCAACCGGGGGGCAGGCCCGGTTTGCCTGGGGGGCGGCGCTCCAGCACGCCGCCGGGGTTCCAGTCCACACCGCCTTGCAGCAGGACTTGCGACTGTTGCAGCATGGCGCGTACCCCGGCGCGCGAGACGCGGGTGAACACGTTGTCATCGCTGGAGAGGTGGGGCCCGAACAGGCCCACTGGCAGGCCCGAGGCTCCAGCGGCCGGGGTAGGTGCGGCGTCGATCACGTCTACCTGCCAGCCGCGCCGCGCCAGGCTGGCCGCGCAGGCCGCCCCGGCCAGCCCGGCGCCAATGACGATGCATGCGGGCTCTGCGCTGCGGGGCGCTGGCGCGGGGGCGTCCCACGGGGGCTCGTACCAGGCCTGCAGGCCTGGGCCGGTAGATTCTTCGACGCGAAAACCGCGCTGTGCCAGGGCCTTGCGCACGGTGCCTGCCGCGTCCGCCGCGTGCGCCCCTGCGCAGGTGGCCAGGCGTGCGCCCCGGCGGCAGCAGCGCGCCAGGGCCTGCAGGGTGTGCGGGCTCCACAGGCCGGGGTGGTGCGCGGGGGGCAAGCCGTCCAGGAACACCGCGTCGGCCTGCCAGCCTTGTTCGCGCAGTTGGGCGCAGGTGTCGCCAATGGCCAGGGTCAGCAGCACGCGCCCGCCTTCAAACACCAGCCGGTGCACGCCCGGCAGCAGGCCCCAGTACTGGGCGTGCAGTTCGCGGGCCAGGGGCGCCAGTTCGGGCTCGCGCTCGGCCATGCGCAGCAGGTCGGCGGCCGCTGCCGACCGGGCTTGCACTGCCATGAAATGGAGTATGCGGGGGCGCTGCGGGTCGGCCCGCCAGGCGGCCCAGGTGGCCAGGAAGTTGATGCCGAAGCCAAAGCAGCTTTCCAGAATGCGCCACTGCGGCGCCCCGGCCCAGGCCTGGGGCAGGCCGCAGCCTTGCAGGAACACCGTGCGTGCGCGTGCCAGCGCGCTGTGTGCGCCGTGGTAGCGCGCGCCAAAGCGCGTGCTGAAGGGGGTGCTGTCGTCCAGCCAGTCAATGCCTTCGGCCATGGTGGGGTGCGTCAAGAGCCAATGAAAAAGGCGCCACGGAGGGCGCCGGTGTGCGTCGGCAAAGAATGTTCAGGCGCTGGGCGGCACGTAGCCTTGCACGGCGTCGGCGCCGCCGCCGAAGAAATGCTGCTCCATCTGGCGCGCGAGGTACTGGCGCGCGCGTGCGTCGGCCAGGTTCAGGCGGTTTTCGTTCACCAGCATGGTCTGGTGCTTGATCCAGGCGGCCCAGGCTTCCTTGCTCACGTTTTGCCAGATGCGCTTGCCGAGTTCGCCGGGGTAGGGGGGGAAGTCCAAGCCTTCGGCTTCCTTGCCGAGCTTGATGCATTGAACCATGCGTGCCATGGGGTACCTCTGGAGTTCTGTGGGAAAGTGGGGCGCCGTGCGCAGGCGCAGCGGGCGCCTTGCCGCGCACGGCAGGGGCTTGACTGTATCAAGAATTCCCCTTTGGCATGGGCGAAGCCCCTGCCTGCAGCAGCGGCACTGGCTGTGTTTGAGCTTGCGGCTAATCACGCCCTCCCGATGCCATGCTTTGATTTTCGCCTCCAGGTATAGAACATACGTGTCCGGGAGGCGGAAGCGTATCGGTGCACCGTCGCAACGGACGGAGCAGGGGTTCCATCTTTTACGAAAAATTACACCTCAAGTGCATCTTTGCGATTGCCAAGAAAGTAAAGTTTGGCATATCTGTAAATTGTGGATGGTTGAGCTGCGACGATTGGCGCCAAGGCTTGAAATTAACTGGTGTCAGTTTTGTGGTGCACCCTCGAACATCCATGTTGGGTATATTCATGAAAAAATCTAAAGCATTGGCGCTTTTTGGCGCTGCACTCCTGGTGGGAAATTTGCATGCGGGGATTGTGTGGCACTCGCATTTTTACCGGGAAATGACATTTTCAAGCCCAGGAGCATGCAATGAATCAAATATTGAAATATGGCATAGAATTTGGCCTGGTCATGGTGATGCAGTATTTACCCTGACAGATATTGAAAAAGAGTATTGGGCCTGGATCATAACGAACAATGCAGGAGGCAAGCTGTATTGCTGGATAGATCTTGATGAAGCTGCGAATGAAGACTCTCCACCGCCACCGCCACCGCCAGAAGACTCGCCACCTCCCCCAGAAGATTCGCCGCCCGATCTGCCTCCTGCTGATAATCCCCCAGCTCCGCCCGAGGACTCCCCACCACCTCCGCCAGAGCCCGGCACCTGCACTAAGCATCCCATTGCCCCAGCGAAGGCAGAGAAAATCCGCAATGAAGTGGATTGGGTCGATGGTGGTCCATCTCCACTAAGCTTTGCTCGCTACTATCGCAGCAAGTCAGATACGGATCGCGGTCTTGGCAAAGGATGGAATCACAACTGGGGTGCCAGCCTTTCGTTGTATCCGGCAACAGGGCCATTTGCCGCAATTGTTAAACTTCCATCGGGCAACGAATATATATTCAAGAAAATCAGCGATGCTATTGGCTGGACGGCTATCAATGGCGTAGACAAGCTCGCACAAAACCCTGACCATACATGGACATGGCAGCGTGCCAGTGACGACAGTCAATGGGTTTTTGATACTGCAGGTCTTTTGATCAGATCAAAAAAACGCAACGGCCGGATAACAACCTACTCCTATGCTCCAGATGGCTTGCTGACCGGTATTACTAATCCGTTTGGGCGCCGAATGACGCTTGGCTACAACGCCCAGAACCAATTGGTCAGCGTGAAAACGCCCAATGGCAGTAGCTTTCTCTACAGCTACGACTCGTTGCGCCGACTCATTTCTGTCACATACCCGGATGGTGGACGGCGCCAATTTGTGTATGAAAACACAACCTTCCCGAATGCACTGACTGGCATCGTTGATGAAAACAACAGGCGTTGGGGCGTCTTCAGTTATGACTCTCTCGGCCGTGCGATCAGCAGCGAGCTGGCGGGTGGCGTCAGTCGCTATGAGGTGGGCTATCCGGCTGCGCAACAAAGCACCATCACAGATCCACTTGGCGTCATCCGCCGCTACACCTACAGCTCGGCAGGAGGGATAAGCCAGGTCGCCTCATCCAGCGCTGCCTCTGGCCCAAACACTTCAGTGATTGCCAGGCGCACGATCAATGCGCAAGGACTGGTTACGGACAGCACAGACTTCAACGGGAACAAATCAACTACGTCGTGGGATCCTTCCCGATTCTTGCAAACCGACGTCACCGAGGCATTTGGGACGGTGAATCAGCGCTCCACCACTTACTCTTGGCACGAGAGCCTGCGGCTGCCTGTTGAAATCTCTAAAGCTGGGCGCACAACCACCTACACCTACGACTCCCAGGGGCGTGCGCTCAGTCGCACTATCCTGGACAAAACGGTTACACCAAGCACAAGCCGCACATCCAGTTGGACCTACAACAGCCAAGGTTTGGTGGAGACTGCCACTGCAGCCAATGGCGGAACCACCCGTTATGCCTATGACAGCCTTGGTAACGTCGTTACCATAACCAACGCCCTGGGCCATGCCACCACCTATGGTTGGGATGGCGCCAATCGTTTGGCAAGCATCAAATCCCCCAACGGCACCCTCAGCACCTACACCTACGACCCGCGCGGGCGCATGCTCAGCGCCAGCGTGGGCGGCATCGCCAGCCACTACACCTACACACCCAGCGGCCAACTGGCCAGCGCCCAATTTGCGCACGGCCACCGCAT
>JACPUE010000039.1 GCA_016192425.1 Burkholderiales bacterium | reverse complement strand
GAGCCCTTGATGGTGTCGTAGAAGTGGTAGTGCCAGTTGTCCTCGGACATGTTGCCCAGCGAGGCGCTCACGCCGCCCTGTGCGGCCACGGTGTGCGAGCGGGTGGGGAAAACCTTGGACAGGGAGGCCACGTTCAGGCCTGCGCGGGACAGTTCGAGCGCGGCACGCATGCCGGAACCGCCAGCCCCGACGATGACGACGTCGAACTTGCGTTTGGAGATGTTGGCGTGGGTGTAACTCATGGCTTAGCCTTGTTTTTCAGTGTGTGGGGCGACGCTCAAAGACGCCACAGAACCTGGAAGCCCCAGCCTGCGCAGCCGACGAGCCAGACAATGGTGAGAACCTGCAGCGTCAGGCGGATGCCGACAGGCTTGACGTAGTCCATCCAGATGCTGCACATGCCGACCCAGGCGTGCCAGGCCAGCGCGACGATCACCGAGAAGGTCAGGAACTTCATCCACTGGGCAGCAAAAATGCCGGCCCACAGGTCGTAACCAATGCTGCCCTTGCTGAACAGAACCTGGGCGACGACGGTCAGCGTGAACAAAACCATGATGATGGCCGTGATGCGCTGCACCAGCCAGTCGCGCCATCCATAGTGGGCGCCGACAACGGTGCGCTTGTAACCGTAAGTGGTCATGGGGTTTCCTTCGAGATAGTGAAGATCAGTACAGGCCAAACAACTTGGCACCCAGGGCCGCCGTCAGGCCCAGGCTCACCATCAGGGCCGCGATGGCAGAAGACTTGGCGAAGGACTTGCTGATGCTGCCGTGGTCCACGTCCATCCACAGGTGGCGGATGCCAGCACAGATGTGGTGCAGATAAGCCCAGATGATGCCCAGCGTGATGAGCTTGAACAGCACGCCAGGCACAAACCCCAGGCCGCTCCCGAAGGCAGCCTTGAAGCGTGCAAAGGAAATCTCGGACGACAGGGAGGTGTCGAACATCCACACCAGCAGCGGCAGCAGCAGGAAGAGGATGGCGCCGCTGCCCCGGTGCAGGATGGAAACCCACGCACCCACCGTCATGCGGTAGGTGGTGAGATCCTTGAAGGCATTGATGTTGCGGAATTCAGGCCGTTTTTTGGCAAGATCAGTCATGGCAAGGGCTTTCGTGGATGTAACTGCTTTGTAATTCTGTGCACGCAAGGACACAAAATTCTATTGCAATGCAGCAACGCAGGGTTTGATGCAACAGGGATTTTGTGTTTTTTTCAACATCAGGGCCAGATGCAAGGTCGATGTCAGTTCAGTTCGTTGTGGTAATGGTGCGTGTCTGTACGGTACAGACCACGCCGTAACTCCATGGGAACATCGTTGTAGGTGAAGGCAATGCGCTCAACGCTCAGCAGCGGCGTTGCGGGTGCAACTTGCAGCCATTGCGCCTGCTCTGCGGTGGGTAGCACGGCGCGAATTCTTTCTTCGGCACGCACCATGCGCACGCCAAAATCCAGCTCGAACATGGCGTAGGTTGGCCCCGGGTAATCTGCCAGCTGGCTGGCAGAAAGGCCTTTGAAGGCCTGGCCAGGCAGCCAGATGTCTTCCAGAATGGTGGGGACGCCCGCAAAGGAAAGTACGCGCCGGGCTTGTATGACTGCATCGCCCGAGCGCAGGCCCAGCGTGCGGGCCACGTCGGCGCTGGCGCGCACGCGCTTGCAATCCACGATATGGCGTTGCGCAGGGCCTTCGACGCTGGCGTCGCCGCTGTCGGGCATGAGCTTCAAGAACCGGTATTGCACATGCCGTTCGGCGTGGGTGGCGACGAAGGTGCCCTTGCCCTGGCGGCGCGTCACGAGGTTTTCTGAAGCCAGTTCGTCGATGGCTTTGCGCACGGTGCCCTGGCTGACCCGGAATCGCGCAGCCAATTCCATTTCGCTGGGAATGGCTTCGCCGGGCTTCCATTCGCCAGCCTGCAGGCTTTGCAGGATCAGGCCTTTGATCTGCTGGTACAGAGGGCTGAACGCAGGCGCGGGCAGGCCTGCCTGGGGCGGCTGCGGAGCGTCGGTGGATTCGGCGGTAGCGGGGGGCAGGGATGACATGGCGCAACGTCGTTCAGGCCTTGATCATATCTTATATAAGACATAAGACAAATTGACGCAGTGCAGTATTCAAAGCTAGAATCGGCACCTGTTTGCGGCGCGCACGTGTTGCTGGTAACAGGCGCAAGTGGCAACCGCTGCACATTCACCTGTCCTCTTCACTTCCTGGAGTTCTTACCATGAGCAAAAAGCCCGTCCGCGTAGCCGTCACCGGTGCCGCTGGCCAAATTGGCTACGCCCTTCTGTTCCGCATCGCCTCGGGCGAAATGCTGGGCAAGGACCAACCCGTCATTCTGCAGCTGCTCGAAATTCCGGATGAGAAGGCACAGAACGCCCTCAAGGGCGTGATCATGGAACTGGAAGACTGCGCCTTCCCCCTGCTGGCCGGCATCGAAGCCCACAGCGACCCCATGACGGCCTTCAAGGACACCGACTACGCCCTGCTGGTCGGCGCCCGTCCGCGCGGCCCTGGCATGGAGCGTGCCGACCTGTTGGCCGCCAACGCCCAGATCTTCACCGCCCAGGGCAAGGCCCTGAACGCCGTGGCTTCGCGCAACGTGCGCGTGCTGGTGGTCGGCAACCCCGCCAACACCAACGCCTACATCGCCATGAAGTCGGCCCCCGACCTGCCGGCCAAGAACTTCACCGCCATGCTGCGCCTGGACCACAACCGCGCCGCCTCGCAGATCGCCACCAAGATCGGCTGCGCTGTGGGCGACATCGAGAAGCTGGCCGTGTGGGGCAACCACTCGCCCACCATGTACGCCGACTACCGTTTCGCCACCGTGAACGGCAAGTCCGTCAAGGAAACCATCAACGACCAGGTCTGGAACGCTGAAGTGTTCCTGCCCACCGTGGGCAAGCGCGGCGCCGCCATCATCGCCGCCCGTGGCCTGTCGTCGGCTGCCTCGGCCGCCAACGCTGCCATCGACCACATGCGCGACTGGGCCCTGGGCACCAACGGCAAGTGGGTCACCATGGGCATCCCGTCCAAGGGTGAATACGGCATTCCTGCTGAAGTCATGTTTGGTTACCCCGTCACCTGCGAAGGCGGCGAGTACAAGATCATCGAAGGCCTGCCGATCGATGCCTTCAGCCAAGAGTGCATCAACAAGACCCTGGCCGAGCTGCAGGGCGAGCAAGACGGCGTCAAGCACCTGCTGTAAGCAGTAGCCATGAGCGACGCCGGGCCGCCCCAAGGCGCGAAGGCCCCCTTGGGGGGCAGCGCCGTACACGCAGTGACAAGCGTGGGGGGCCTCTCGCATCCACGCGACATTTTGCTGGGGGCACAAGCAGCGGCAGGCATGTTGCCTGTTTGTGACCATTACAGCGGTGCCCCCGCGCGGATGCGCAAAAGCTTGCAGCTGCAGGCTGAATTGATGCAGGAGTTTGGCGCCTGCGTCTTCGATGTCACGCTCGATTGCGAGGATGGCGCCCCTGTGGGCGCCGAGGCCGAGCACGCTGCACTGGTGGCAGAACTGGCGCTTCACGAGGCGGCGCCCGGCGCCCGCGTGGCCGCACGCGTGCATGCGGTGAACCACCCGGCCTTTGCCCAAGACGTGGAAACCATCGTGGGCAGGGCAGGCGGGCGCTTGTGCCACCTCATGCTGCCCAAGGTGGAGTCCGTGGTGGACATCGACCGCGCCGCGCAGCTGCTGGACCAGGCGGGTGCGCCGCATCTGGCGCTGCACGCATTGATCGAATCACCCGCAGCCGTCCACCGTGCCTTTGACATTGCCGCGCATCCCCGTGTGCAAAGCCTGAGCTTCGGGCTCATGGACTTTGTGTCTGCCCACGGTGGTGCGATTCCTGACTCCGCCATGGGAGTGCAGGGGCAGTTTACCCACCCTCTGGTGGTACGGGCCAAGCTGGAAATTGCCTCTGCCTGCCACGCGCACGGCAAGGTGCCCTCGCACTGCGTGGTCACCGAATTCAGCGATGCCAGCGCCTTGCAGGCTGCAGCGCAGCGCGTGGCCCTGGAACTGGGCTACACCCGCATGTGGAGCATCCACCCGGCGCAGATCCGGCCCATCCTGGAAGCCTTGTCGCCTTCGCAGATGTCCGTGGACAAAGCTGCACACATTGTTGCTGCGGCCGCCCGCGCCAACTGGGCGCCCATCAGCATCGAGGGCGTGTTGCACGACCGCGCGAGCTACCGCTACTACTGGCAGGTGCTGGAGCGCGCCCACGCAACGGGAAGGTCTTTGCCGCCTGGGGTTCAAACCTGGTTTGTATCATCGCGCTGCTGAAACCTTGCAACATGGAGATCGCAATGACCAAAACCCTTCTTGCTGCAGCGCTGCTGGCGCTGTTGCCCGGCCTGACCCTGGCGCAGTCCAGCCAGGCCAAGACCACCGCCAAGAAAAGCAGCGCCACCAAGACAAGCACCGCCAAGGCCGCCGCAAAGCCAGCGGCCAAAAAGGAGCTTGTTGCCAAGGCCAAGCCCACCAGCAGCCGCCAGCAATTGCACACGGCGGCCGTCCAGGTGGCCACGGGCCTGATTGCTGCCCGAGAGGCGCTGTCCCCCGATGAACTGGCCATGGCCGAGCGCGTGTATGTAGGCCAGATAGCTTGCGAGCTGGGTGCCTCGGTACGCGTAGCCAGTGACCCCCAGGCCCCAGGTTATTTCCACCTGGAAGGCAAGGGCTTCCACTTCCATATGGCCCCCGTGCTGACGAGCACTGGTGCAGTGCGCCTGGAAGATCCCAAGGCTGGCACTGTGTGGCTGCAAATTGCCAACAAATCCATGCTCATGGACCAGAAACGCGGACAGCGGCTGGCCGATGATTGCATGAGCCCCGAACAAGTGGCGGTGGCTGAGTCGCTGAAGAAGGCGCCTGCCCCCAACCTGCTTGAACCGCCTCCGGCCAAGTGAGCCTTCACTGCTGGTCCGGACTCCAACGCCCCCCGATATCACAAAGACCCAACCGGAGAAAACACCATGTTGCAAGCCTACCGTGAACACGCCGCAGAGCGCGCTGCTCTTGGCATTCCGCCACTGCCCCTGGATGCCAAGCAGGTATCCGAGCTGATCGAGCTGATCAAGAACCCGCAAAATCCTGACGCTCAGGGCGAAGACGCGTTCCTGATGGACTTGCTCACCCACCGCGTGCCTCCGGGCGTGGACGACGCTGCCAAGGTCAAGGCCAGCTTCCTGGCCGCCGTGGCCCATGGTGACGTCAAGGTCGGCCTGATCTCCAAGGCCAAGGCGACCGAGTTGCTGGGCACCATGGTGGGTGGCTACAACGTGCACCCCCTGATCGAGCTGCTGGACGACGCCGAAGTCGCCGCTGTGGCCGCCGACGCGCTCAAGAAAACCCTGTTGATGTTCGACTACTTCAACGACGTGGCCGCCAAGGCCAAGGCCGGCAATGCCAAGGCCCAGGAAGTGATGCAGAGCTGGGCCGACGCCGAGTGGTTCACCAGCCGTCCCGAAGTCGAGAAGAAAATCACCGTCACCGTGTTCAAGGTGCCCGGCGAGACCAATACCGACGACCTCTCGCCCGCGCCCGACGCCTGGAGCCGCCCCGACATCCCCATGCACTACCTGGCGATGCTCAAGAACACCCGCGCTGATGCGGCCTTCAAGCCCGAAGAAGACGGCAAGCGCGGCCCGATGCAGTTCATCGAAGACCTCAAGAAAAAAGGCCACCTGGTCGCCTACGTGGGTGACGTGGTCGGTACCGGGTCTTCGCGCAAGTCCGCCACCAACTCCGTGATCTGGGCCACCGGCCAGGACATCCCCTTCGTGCCGAACAAGCGCTTTGGCGGCGTGACCCTGGGCGGCAAGATCGCCCCCATCTTCTTCAACACCCAGGAAGATTCCGGCTCCCTGCCGATCGAAGTGGACGTGTCCAAGCTCGAAATGGGCGACGTCATCGACGTGCTGCCCTACGACGGCAAGATCCTGAAGAACGGCGAAACCGTGGCCGAGTTCGCGCTCAAGAGCCAGGTGCTGCTGGACGAAGTGCGCGCCGGTGGCCGTATCAACCTGATCATTGGCCGCAGCCTGACCGCCAAGGCCCGTGAGTTCTTGGGCCTGGCCGCCTCCACCGTGTTCCGCCTGCCCCAGGCACCCAAGGACAGCGGCAAGGGCTTCACCCTGGTGCAGAAGATGGTCGGCCGCGCCTGCGGTCTGCCCGAAGGCCAGGGCGTGCGCCCCGGTACCTACTGCGAGCCGCGCATGACCACCGTGGGTTCGCAAGACACCACCGGCCCCATGACCCGCGACGAGTTGAAAGACCTGGCCTGCCTGGGCTTCAGCGCCGACATGGTGATGCAGTCCTTCTGCCACACCGCCGCGTATCCGAAGCCCGTGGATGCCAAGATGCACCGCGAACTGCCCGCCTTCATCTCCAACCGTGGCGGCGTGGCCCTGCGCCCCGGTGACGGCGTGATCCACTCCTGGCTCAACCGCCTACTGCTGCCCGACACCGTCGGCACCGGTGGCGACAGCCACACCCGCTTCCCCATCGGCGTGTCCTTCCCCGCCGGTTCCGGCCTGGTGGCCTTCGGCGCTGCCACCGGCGTGATGCCGCTGGACATGCCCGAATCGGTGCTGGTGCGCTTCAAGGGCCAGATGCAGCCCGGCGTCACCCTGCGTGACCTGGTGCATGCCATCCCCCTGTACGCCATCAAGGCCGGTCTGCTGACCGTGGCCAAGGCCGGCAAGAAGAACGTGTTCTCTGGCCGCGTGCTGGAAATCGAAGGTCTGCCTGACCTGAAGGTGGAGCAGGCGTTTGAGCTGTCCGACGCATCGGCCGAGCGCTCCGCCGCCGGGTGCACCATCAAGCTCAACCCCGAGCCGATCAAGGAATACCTGCGTTCCAACATCGTGCTGATGAAGAACATGATCGCCAACGGTTACCAGGACGCCAAGACCCTGCAGCGCCGCATCGAGAAAGTCGAAGCCTGGCTGGCCAAGCCCGACCTGCTCGAAGCCGACAAGGACGCCGAGTACGCCGCCGTGATCGAGATCGACCTGGCCGATATCAAGGAACCCATCGTCTGCTGCCCCAACGACCCGGACGACGCCAAGTTCCTGTCTGAAGTGGCTGGCACCAAGATCGACGAGACCTTCATCGGCTCGTGCATGACCAACATCGGCCACTTCCGTGCCGCAGCCAAGCTGCTGGGCGGCGCACGCGACATCCCGGTCAAGATGTGGGTGGCTCCTCCCACCAAGATGGACGCTGCCGAGCTGATGAAGGAAGGACACTATGCCAACTTCGGCGCCGCCGGTGCGCGCACCGAAATGCCCGGCTGCTCGCTGTGCATGGGCAACCAGGCGCAGGTGCACGAGGGCGCCACGGTCATGTCCACCTCCACCCGCAACTTCCCCAACCGCCTGGGCAAGAACACCAATGTGTTCCTGGGCTCGGCCGAGTTGACGGCGGTGTGCTCCAAGCTGGGCCGTATCCCCACGGTGGCCGAGTACCTTGATGCGGTGGGTGTCATCAGCAAGGATGCCGCCAGCGTGTACCGCTACATGAACTTCGACCAGATCGAGGAATACGCCGAGGTCGCCAAGGGCGTGGCGGCTTGAGGTAGGTCAGGTACCTAGAAAACCCCCGCCGGCGGGGGTTTTCCTTCTGGTGCCCCTTGAAATAAGCGTAAGCAGCTATAAAAACTATAGCAAACGTGCAATCAATGCCCCTTGCGCCGGGCCTTCCAGCGGAATGCGCACGCGCAGCGGGCTGCCCGAGGCGAACTGCAGTTCCTCGCCCTCCAGGCCGCGCATCTGCGTGAGCTGCACCAGGCGGTTGCCCTGGGGGTGGATGATTTCCAGCGTGTCGCCCACATTGAAACGGTTTTTCGTTTCCACCTCGGCCCAGCCGTCCTGCACGGACTTGACCTCGCCGACAAACTGGCTGCGCCGGGCCTCGGAGCTGCCGGTTTCGTAGTTCTGGTAGTCGTTGGCGGGGCGGCGTTCCAGGAAGCCGGCGGTGTAGCCGCGGTTGGATAGGCCTTCGAGCTCGGTGATGAGCCCGGGGTTGAACGGGCGGCCGGCCACGGCGTCGTCGATGGCGCGGCGGTAGATCTGGGCCGTGCGCGAGACGTAGTACTGGCTCTTGGTGCGGCCCTCGATCTTGAGCGAATCGACGCCGATCTCCGCCAGGCGCTGCACGTGCTCGACGGCGCGCAGGTCCTTGCTGTTCATGATGTAGGTGCCGTGCTCATCTTCCATGATGGGCATGAGCTGGCCGGGGCGTTCCTTCTCTTCAAGCAGGTAGACCTTGTCGGCCAGCGGGTGGCGCTCACCGCCGCCGCACGAGGCGAAGGCGGTGTTGCCTTCCTCCTGGGCCTGGTTGAAGTTGAAGTCGCCCTCCATGCGCTGCGCCATGGCCTCGCCGGTATTCGGGTCCACGGCGGCCTCTTGCGTGGCGTAGTTCCAGCGGCAGGCGTTGGTGCAGGTGCCCTGGTTGGGGTCGCGCCGGTTGAAGTAGCCCGAGAGCAGGCAGCGGCCCGAGTAGGCGATGCACAGCGCGCCGTGCACGAACACCTCCAGCTCCATGTCGGGGCATTCCTGGCGGATCTTGGCGATCTCGTCGAGGCTCAGTTCGCGCGAGAGGATGATGCGCCGCACGCCCACCTTCTGCCAGAACTTCACGGCCGCGTAGTTGGTGGTGTTGGCCTGCACCGAGAGGTGGATCTCCACCTCGGGCCAGCGTTCGCGCACCATCATGATCAGGCCCGCGTCGGCCATGATGAGGGCGTCCGGGCGCATGGCGATGATGGGCTCCATGTCGCGCAAGTAGGTGCGCACCTTGTCGTTGTGCGCGAGCAGGTTGCTGGTCAGGAAGAACTTCTTGCCGCGTGCGTGCGCTTCCTCAATGCCCTGCTGGATCTGCTCCAGGCGGAATTCGTTGTTGCGCGCGCGCAAGGAATAGCGCGGCTGGCCGGCATAGACGGCGTCGGCGCCGAAGTCGTAGGCGGCGCGCATTTTTTCGAGCGAGCCGGCGGGCAGCAGCAGTTCGGGGCTTTTCAGGGTCATGGTGGGGGATTGTCCGCCAGGTGCTCCGGGCCGTGTGCACGGCCGCCTTGGAGTACCTGGCAGCGAAAGGGTCAGTCTTTGGGCCTGAAGCCAATGACCAGCGAGGAGGGCACGCGGCCGTCCACATCGCGCGGCAGGGTTTCGGTCTTTTGCAGGGCGCGCAGCACGGCGTCGTCCCAGGCCTTGTTGCCGCTGGATTGGATGAGCTTGGTGCCGGTGATGGTGCCGTCGGGTGCGGCACGTACCTCCACCTCGGCGCGCGGGTTACCGGTGATGGCGTCGGGATAGATGATGTTGGGCTTGACCTTGGCCGCCACGCGGCCACCGTAGCTGCCCGAGGGGCCTGCATCGCGCTGCGCATTGCCAGTGGCGGTTTCGCCGCCCGTGGCCCCAGCCAGGCCTTGCATGCGACGTATGGTATCCAGGCGCCGGGCCTCGGCGGCCTGGGCGTTGGCCTTTTCAATGGCTTCCTGCTTGCGCTTGGTTTCGGCCTCCTGGCGTTTCTTTTCCTCGGCCAGGCGCTTGTCCTTTTCCTGGCGCTCTTTCTCCAGGCGCTCCTTCTCGCGCTGTTTTTCCTTGTCTTTCTGTTCCTGCGCCTTGCGTTCCTGCTCTTTGCGTTCTTTGTCCAGGCGCTGGCGCTCCTGCAATTGCTCGCGCTCCTTGCGCTCCTTCTCCAAGCGCTTCTTTTCGCGCTCGATGGCCAGATCGGCCTCGCGGGTGTCAGGCTCGGCCTGCCGTACCGGGGGCGTGGGCGGCGGCGGGGCGACGACTGGCGGCTGGGGCTGGGGCTGTTGGGGCGGAGGGGGCTCCGGCGGCGGATCGGCGCGGGGCGCGGCCTGCTGGGGCACGGCGGCCCACAGCTCGGCCTGCACGGCGGGCTGATCGGTGCTGGTTTTCCAGCGCACGCCCCAGGTCAGGGCCACGATCAGCAGCACATGCGCCAGCACGGCCAGCGCAATGGCGCGCAGGCGTGCAGGCGGCGTGGGGGGGGCCAGCTGGTCGCGGTCGTCGTGGGCGTGCATAGGGTTCTAAGGGCTCAGCCTTCTAAGGGCTCAGCCGCCTTGCTTGACGGACAGGCCGACGCGCTGGACGCCGGCTTTTTGCAGTGCGTCCATGGCCTTCATGACGGATTCGTAGGACACGCCCTTGTCGGCGCTGATGATGACCGGGGGCGTATCCGCCTGGCCCTTCTGCCAGTTGGCGGCCAGGGTGCCCAGCTCCTGGGACGTCACGGCGCGCTCGCTGCTGCCGGTCTTGAGCTGGAAACTGCCATCCTTCAGCACCACCACCTGCCCGAACACCTTGGGGGGCTTGGCACCCTTGCCCACCTTGGGCACATCGACCACGCCCGGCGTCAGCATGGGCGCCGTCACCATGAAGATGATGAGCAGCACCAGCATCACGTCGATGAAGGGCACCATGTTGATCTCGTTCATGGATCGGCGGCGGCTGCCACTGCGGGAGGCCATGGTAGGCATGAAGCGGCTCCCTCAATGGCCCGAAGGGCTGTGGGCAGGGTGCGCGCCCAGGTTGCGCTGCAGGATGTTGGAGAACTCTTCGATGAAGGTCTCCTGGTGGATGGCCACGCGGTCGATGTCGCGCGCAAAGCGGTTGTACGCCACCACGGCTGGAATGGCGGCAAACAGGCCGATGGCGGTGGCCACCAGCGCCTCGGCAATGCCGGGAGCCACGGTGGCCAAGGTGACCTGCTCCATGCCGGCAAAGCCGGTGAACGCGTGCATGATGCCCCACACCGTGCCGAAGAGGCCCACGTAGGGGCTGACCGAGGCCACCGAGCCGAGGAAGGACAGGCTCGACTCCACCACGTCCATCTCGCGCTGGAAGCTCGCGCGCATGGCGCGGCGCGCGCCGTCGAGCAGGGTGCCGGGATCCTGGATGCGGCGCTCGCGCAGCTTCTGGTACTCGCGCATGCCGCTGGCGAAGATGCGCTCCATGGGGCCGGCGTGCTTGGCGTTCTGCACGGCGCTGGCGTACAGGTCATTGAGGCTGGTGCCGGACCAGAACTCGCGCTCGAACTCGTCGTTCAGCGAGCGCACCCGCTTGAGGCCGAACAGCTTGCGGAAAATGGCCGCCCAGCTGGCGACCGATACGCACAGCAGCAGCAGCATCACGAGTTGAACCACCCAGCTGGCGTGCAGCACCAGGTTCAGGATGGACATGTCTTGGGCATTCATGCAATTCGTTCCAGGATGTTGGCGGGGATGCGGGACGGGCGCATGGTGGCCGCATCCACCCAGCCGATGCGTACCGTCGCCTCGTTCAGCAGGATCGGTTCGCTGGGGTTCATATGCTCTCGATTTAATAGCGCCTGCTGCCCTATTGTCAAGGAGGCGCGGCCTTTTTCTTGCAAACTGGCGGTGACCCAAAGCTGGTCGTCCAGGCGGGCGGGCTGCAGGTAGCGCAAACGCACGTCGGTTACGACAAACATGCCGCCCGTTTGTTCCCGAAGCTGGTGCTGCGACAGCCCGAAGGAGCGCAGCCATTCGGTGCGTGCGCGCTCGAAGAACCGGAGGTAGTTGGCATAGAACACGATGCCACCGGCATCGGTGTCTTCCCAGTAGATGCGGATGGGGAGCTGGAATGCCATGGCCGCCTTACGCCAGCAGGGGTTGGAGGCGTGCCACGGCTTCCTGCAACTGGGCCATGGAGTTGGCGGTGGAAAAGCGCACATAGCGCTGCGGGTCGTGCGTGCCGAAGTCGCGCCCCGGAGTGACCGCCAGATGGGCCTGGCGCATGAGTGCATAGGCCAGGTCCCAGCTTCCGTTCACGCCCAGGCGCTCGCAGGCGGCGCTGCAATCGGCCCAGGCGTAGAAGGCGCCATCGGGCATGACCGGCACCTCCAGCCCCAGGGACTGCAGCGCGGGGATGAAGTAATCGCGCCGGGCCTTGAATTCGGCACGGCGGCGCTCGTACTCGGCCAGGCTCTCGGGCTCGAAGCAGGCCAGGGCGGCATGCTGCGCGATGGTGCTGGGGCAGATGAACAGGTTTTGCGCCAGGCGCTCGACCACGGGCACCAGCCAGTCTGGCACCACCATCCAGCCCAGGCGCCAGCCCGTCATGTTGAAGTACTTGCTGAAGCTGTTGATGCTGATGATGTCGTCATCGATGGCCAGCGCCGTATGGCCGAACTGTTCTTCGTACGACAGGCCGAGGTAGATTTCGTCGATCAGCGTGATGCCGCCATGCTCCTGCACCACGCCGTGGATGCGGCGCAGCTCCTCGGGTGCGATCGAGGTGCCCGTGGGGTTGGAGGGCGAGGCCAGCAGCACGCCGCGGGTGCGGTCGGTCCAGGCGGTGCGCACCTTGTCGGCGCTGAGCTGGAAGCGCTCCTGCGCGGTGGTGGGGATCAGCATCGCCGTGCCTTCGGCTGCGCTCACGAAATGCCGGTTGCAGGGGTAGCTGGGGTCGGGCATCAGCATCTCGTCGCCCGCGTCGATCAGTGCCAGGCAGGCCAGCTGCAGCGCGGCAGAGGCCCCCGCCGTGATGGCAATGCGCTGCGCAGGCACCTGCACGCCAAAGCGCTGTGCGTACCAGTCGCTGATGCGCTCGCGCAGCGGTGCAATGCCCAGCGCCTGGGTGTACTGTGTGGCGCCGTCGCGCACGGCCTTGGCGGCGGCCTCCTGCACCAGCGGGGGGGCGGTGAAGTCGGGCTCGCCAATGTTCAGGAAGATCATGGGCGAGCTGCTGCCCGCCACCTCGGCCGCCAGGGCCTGGGCGGCCTTGGCGATTTCCATCACATAAAACGGTTCGATGCGTGCAGCGCGGGTGGATGTCTTCATGGCAGGGGCCGCGCCAGCGGCGGCGGTGTCTGGGGGGTGCCCAGGGAACGGGGTTCAGTCGGGCTTGGGGATGTTGCGGGCTGCGGAATCGGCCTGCACCTCGTCGGGCCGCAGCTTGGGTGCCAGGCTGCCGAGCACGCCGTTGATGTATTTGTGGCCGTCGGTGCCGCCAAACTCCTTGGCCAGTTCGATGCATTCGTTGAGCACCACGCGCCAGGGCACGTCAAGGCAGTGCTGCAGCTCGTACACGCCGATCCACATCACTGCGTGCTCGATGGGCGAGACCTCGGCCAGCGTGCGGTCCAGCACCGGGGTGATGAGCGCGTCCAGGCCTTCAGCGCCTTCGACGCAGCCGTGCAGCAGTGCGTCGTAATGGGCGGCGTCGGCCTTGTGGAAGCCCGCCAGGTCGCGCGTGAAGAGGTCGATGGCCGTGGCCTCGTTGCGGCCCACCAGGTGCTGGTACAGCGCCTGCAGGGCAAATTCGCGCGCACGTGTGCGGTTGGACTTGGCGGCGGCCTTGCGCGCGCCGGTGCTGGTCAGGCCGGTGCGCTTTTGCCGGGGCTCGGTGGGGCGCTCGCTCATGACAGCTCGTCCAGCAGGTTGGCCATTTCCACGGCCACATAGGCGGCGTCGCGGCCCTTCTCGGTCTGGCGTGCGACGGCCTGGTCAAGGTTCTCTGTGGTGAGTATGGCGTTGGCTACGGGCACGTGGTAGTCCAGCGCAATGCGCGAGACGGCTGCGCCCGATTCATTGGCCACCAGCTCGAAGTGGTAGGTTTCGCCGCGGATGATGCAGCCCAGCGCGATCAGCGCGTCGAACTCGTCGCGCTCGGCCAGGGCCTGCAGCGCCACGGGCACTTCCAGGGCGCCGGGCACCAGCACGTGGGTGATGTGCTTTTCCTGCACGCCCAGGTCCAGCAGCGCGCTGCGGCAGGCGGCCGCCAGGGCGTTGGTGATGCTTTCGTTGAAGCGGGCCTGCACGATGCCGATGTGCAGCTTCTTGCCGTCGAGCCTGTCGCCCGTTCCTTTTTCAGCGCCAAACATGGTCGTTCCTTTTATTCCTTGGGGATGTAGCCGGTGATTTCGAGCCCGTAGCCTGCCATGCTGGGCATGCGCCGGGGGCGGCCCATGAGCTGCATCTTGTGCACGCCGCATTCGCGCAGGATCTGCGCGCCCACGCCATAGGTGCGCAGGTCCATGCGCCCGCGCTCGGGTGCCTGGGCTGCGCGGGCCGTGCCCTCGAACTGTGCGAGCAACTGGGCCGCGCTTTCGCCGCAGTTGAGCAGCACAGCCACGCCGCGGCCCTGGCTGGCGATGTAGTGCAGGCTGGTGTCCAGCCCCCAGGAGTGCATGGAGCGGTGGACCTCCAGCGCGTCCAGCACCGACAGCGGCTCGTGCACGCGCACGGGCACCACGTCGTCGGCGCCCCACTGGCCCTTGACCAGGGCCAGGTGCACGGCGCCGCTGGGCTGGTCGCGGAAAGCGTGGGCGGTGAATTCGCCGTAGGTTGTCTGCAGTGTGCGCTGGCCCACTTTTTCCACCAGCGATTCGGTGCGGCTGCGGTGCTCGATCAGGTCGGCGATGGTGCCGATCTTGATGCCGTGCTCTGCGGCAAACACCTGCAGGTCGGGCAGGCGCGCCATGGTGCCGTCGTCCTTCATGATCTCGCAGATCACGGCGGCGGGGCTGCAGCCCGCCATGGTGGCGAGGTCGCAGCCCGCTTCGGTGTGGCCCGCGCGCATGAGCACGCCGCCGTCCACCGCCTGCAGCGGGAAGATATGGCCGGGCTGCACCAGGTCGCTGGGCTGGCTGTCCTTGGCCACGGCGACCTGCACGGTGCGCGCGCGGTCGGCGGCGGAGATGCCGGTGGTCACGCCTTCGGCCGCTTCGATCGAGACCGTGAAGGCGGTGCTGTACACCGTGCCGTTGCGTGCGGCCATGGGCGGCAGCTTGAGGAATTCGCAGCGCTCGCGCGTGAGCGTCAGGCAGATCAGGCCGCGGCCGAAGCGGGCCATGAAGTTGATGGCCTCGGGCGTCACATGGTCGGCGGCCAGAACGAGGTCGCCTTCGTTTTCGCGGTCTTCCTCGTCCACGAGGATGACCATGCGCCCGGCGCGCATCTCGGCCACGATGTCATGCACCGGAGATATGGGGGCAGGGGTGAGGGGGGACGTCATGCGGGAAGGGCTTTCGTTGGTAGGCCAGAGGCGGTGCGCAGCGCGGGCTCCCCGGTCATGGCCCATGGCGGGCGGTGTGCCCAGGGCGCTTCCAAAGAACGAGCGATGCGGCGCTGCCGCACAGGGGAGCCGCAGGCGCGGCCTTAAGAACCTGTTTGCGATCTTTTCATGGGGCAGCCAGCATGGGCTGCGGCAGGCGCCTAGATCGTGGCGGTTTGCTGCCTTGCGTACCCCATGAAAAGATCGCAAACAGGTTTCTAAGGGGCGCCATTTTAGTCCAAGGGCTACAGCGCCGGGGCGGCGATCACCACGTCCGAGCGGGGGTGTGCCACGCAAGGCAGCACGCAGCCGCTGGCGTGCTCCTCGGGGGTGAGGCCGGGCCATTCCATCTGGTAGTGCACCTCGCCTGCGATGAGCACCCCCAGGCAGGTGCGGCACTGGCCGTTGCGGCAGGAGCTGGGCCAGGCGATGCTGCCTTGCTCCATGGACTGCAGCAAGGTCTGCTCGGGCCAGGCGTCGCACTGCTGGCCATCGGGGTCGGTGCGCAGGGTGTGGAAGGGAATGGGGGAGGGGGAACTCATGGTCTTTGGCAAAAAAGTGGCTCCAGCGCTTGTGCAATAAGCGCAAGCAGCTATCAAAATAATAGCGCACGGCCGGTGTCCACCAGGCTGGCAAGGTCTTGGCCGGGCTGCGCAAAAAATGGGCAATGCAAACAAAGTCCAGTCAAATCAAGCAGTTGGCGTTGCCATACAGGGCTTGTTCGCAGTTATCCACATGTTTGTCCAGCTTGCGCTGGGACAAGTTCCCCGGGCTTCAGGACACCGTCACGCCCTTCCAGAACGCCACGCGGCCCCGCACCATTTCGGCCTCGGGCTTGGGGTCGGCGTAGGTCCACGCGGCCTCGGGGTTGAGTTCGCCATCGACCAGCAGCGAGAAGTACGTGGCCTGGCCTTTCCACGGGCACATGCTCTTGTGGTTGCTGAAGGTGAAGAACTCGCGCTTGAGCGCGCTTTCGGGGAAGTAGTGGTTGCCTTCCACCAGCACGGTGTCGTCGCTTTCGGCAACCACCACGCCATTCCAGACAGCTTTCATGGTGTATCTCCAATCACAGGAAGAGGGCTTCAAAACCGGCTTCGGGCAGGAACTGCCGCCCCTGCTGACGCAGCCGTGTGGGGCCGGGCAGGGCGCGTTCGCGCTCGGCGTGCAGCGGATCGCCGGGGTAGGCGATGGTGCGCAGGCCTGCGTCCAGGTGCGCCTGCGGCAGGATGGTGGGCGGGCGCTGGCGGCGTGCGGCGTCCACCACGTCCTGCATGCGGGCGTACCTGGCCAGGTGCGCCAGGCTCATGATCTGCGGTGGCGCCAGTTCGATCCGGCCGTCGCGGTACTGCTCCAGCGCGGCGCGCGGCGCCAGCCACACGCTTTCGGTGGCTTCCTCGTTGTCATGTGCGGCGGTCTGGCCCAGCGGCGCCGGGGCTACGAAAAAGCGCGTGTCAAAGCGCCGGGTGCCCATGGCGGGCGACAGCGGCGTGATCCAGCGCGACCAGGCGGCCAGCCGCTGCGTGGCCAGGCGCAGGCCCAGGCGGGACAGCACCTGCGCCAGGGGCTGCCCCTCGCGCAGCATGGCGCGGGCGCGCGGGGCGTCCAATGGCGTGCCAGCCTGCAGGGGCTCGGCCAGCAGCAGGCCGCATTCCTCCAGCGCCTCGCGCAGCGCTGCCACGTGCAGGCCGGCGGCCAGGGGCGGGGGCAGGGCCGGTTCGCCCAGGTGCGCGTGCAGCGTCTGGGGGGCTTGGTCGAGCGCGGCCAGGCTTTGGGCGTCCGAGTCCTGCGGATCGAGCTTGCCGCCGGGGAAGACATAAAGCCCGCCCATGTCGGTCATCTGGGCATGGCGGCGCTGCAGCAACACTTCCAGGCCGCCGGGCGCATCGCGCAGCAGCACCACGGTGGCCGCGTCGCGGGGTGTTTCGGGGACGGGTGGGGAGGTCATGGGCAAGGCAAAGCGGGTGCTGCGGGGTCACCCACTGTACAGGTTTGTATCGCTTTGTAGCGTAAAGTGCCTGGGCGCAAGGGCGAGTCCCTTGTGCGACTTCGACATTCGTTCAAGATTCAGGAGTGAAAGCAGCATGGAACTGGATTTCAAAGGCCGCGTGGCCATCGTGACGGGCGCGGGCGGCGGGCTTGGCCGCCAGCATGCCTTGGCGCTGGCCAAGCGTGGTGCCAAGGTGCTGGTCAACGACCTGGGCGGCGCCGTGGACGGCAGCGGCGGCTCGGTCTCGGCAGCGCAGGCGGTGGTCGATGAGATCCGCGCTGCGGGCGGCGAGGCGCTGGCCAATGGCGCGTCGGTCACAGACTTTGCCGCCGTGGAGGCCATGGTGCAGCAGGCCATCGCCGCCTGGGGCCGTGTGGACATTCTGGTCAACAACGCCGGCATCCTGCGCGACAAGTCCTTCGCCAAGATGGACATGGCGGATTTCCGCCTGGTGGTGGACGTGCACCTCATGGGTGCAGCCCACTGCTGCAAGGCCGTGTGGCCGCACATGGTGGCGCAGCAGTACGGGCGCATTCTGATGACGACTTCGTCCACCGGCCTGTACGGCAACTTCGGCCAGGCCAACTATGGCGCTGCCAAGCTGGCCCAGGTGGGCCTGATGCAGACGCTGGCCATCGAAGGGGCCAAGTACCACATCCACGTCAACGCCCTGGCGCCCACGGCGGCCACGCGCATGACCGAATCGCTGTTCCCGCCCCAGATCCTGGACGCGCTGCAGCCCGAGGCCGTGGTGCCCGCCATGCTGGTGCTGGTGCACGAGCGCGCGCCCACGCGCACGATTCTGTGTGCGGGCGGCGGTTCGTTCGAGGCGGCCCACATCACGCTGACCCAGGGCATCCACCTGGGCCTGGGCGATACGGTGCCGGAACAGCTGGCACAGCGCCTGGCGCAGGTGACCGAGCGTACCGACGAGCAGGTGCCTGCCAGCGGCGCCGCGCAAGGCACACTCGAAGTGCAAAAGGCCATGGCCGCCCGCGGGTGAAGTGGTGGGCATGACCTGCCGCAGCGCAGGTCTGCTCCTGGCGTGATAAGTTCCGGCCCCTGAACTTGAACTGCGGAGCACCATGAACACCTTGCAGGAACGCATCCAGCAGCTTTCTTCCGACCGCCTGGCTGGCATCCGCCGGGGGATCGAGAAAGAAGGCCTGCGCGTGCTGCCCACCGGGGGGCTGGCCCTCACGCCGCACCCTGTGGCGCTGGGCTCGGCCCTCACGCACCCGCACATCACCACCGATTACAGCGAGTCGCAGATTGAGCTCATCACCGGCGCGCACCTGGGGGTGCAGGACTGCCTGGACGAGCTCACCGCCATCCACCAGTACGTGTACCGCGTGCTGCAGCCCCAGGGCGGCGAGATGCTGTGGGTGGCCAGCATGCCCTGCAACCTGCCCACGGACGAGACCATTCCGCTGGCGCGCTACGGCAACTCCAATGTGGGCCGTGCCAAGAGCGTGTACCGCATGGGCCTGGGCCACCGCTACGGGCGGCGCATGCAGACCATCTCGGGCATCCACTACAACTGGTCCTTGCCGGGGGTGACGAACGAAGACTACTTCGGGCTCATCCGCAACTTCCGGCGCCATGCTTTCGTGCTGCTGTACCTGTTTGGTGCATCGCCTGCGCTGTGCCCCTGTTTTGTGGAAGGGCGCACGCGCCGCCTGCAGCCGCTGGGTGCTGCGGGGCAGTCCATGTACCTGCCGCACGCCACCTCGCTGCGCATGGGGCGCCTGGGCTACCAGAGCGATGCGCAGGCCTCGCTGGCCGTCAGCTACAACGGCCTGCAGGGCTACGCCGATTCGCTGCACGAGGCGCTGACCCGCCCCTATCCAGCCTACGAAGCCGTGGGCATCCGCAACCCCGGCGGCGACTACAACCAGCTGGCCACCAGCCTGCTGCAGATCGAAAACGAGTTCTACGGCACCATCCGACCCAAACGCACCGTGCACACGGGCGAGCGGCCCCTGCATGCGCTGCGCGAGCGCGGAGTGGAATACGTGGAGGTGCGGCTCATGGATCTGGACCCCTTCGTGCCCGTGGGCATCACGGCGTCCACCATGCGCCTGCTCGATGTCTTCCTGCTGCACTGCCTGCTGTCGGACAGCCCGCCCGACACCCCGGCCGAGATTGCCGAACTGCGCGCCAACCAGCTTCTGGCCGCAGAGCGTGGGCGTGAAAGCGGCCTGCGCCTGCAGCGCCAGGGGCGCGAGGTGCCGCTGGCGGAGTGGGGCGGCCAGATCCTGGCCGAATGCGAACCCCTGGCCGCAGCCCTGGACGCCACGCACCAGTGCGGCGACTACAGCGCCGCGCTGCGCGACGCGCAGGCGCTGCTGGGGCGCCCTGCAGAAACGCCGTCGGCCCGCGTGCTGGACCGCATCGAGACCGCGCACGGGCACAGTTTCTCGGCGTTCAGCCTGTCGCAGTCGCTGGCGGCGCGTGATGCATTGATGGAGCAGCCCTGGCAGGACGACCAGCAGGCGCAGTTCGAGGCCATGGCCCAGCAGTCGCTGAGCGACCAGCAGGCCATCGAAGCGGCGGACAGCTTGCCTTTTGAGGAATGGCGCCAGCGCTACCTGTCGCCAGAAGGCTTGCTGGTTTGAGGATCTGGGCTCTGATGGGTTGGCAGACAGCGGGCAAGAGGCCTGCACTACCGCACTGGACTTTGTGGGTGCGCATGGCGCGGCCGGGTTTTCTGGTGGTCACCGCCATCGGGTGCGTTCTGGGGATGGCGTCGGCCCAGGCTGCTGGAGCATTCACTTCGGCGGCGCTGGCGTGTGTGACTGTGGTGCTGGCGCTCATGCTGCATGCCGCGGCCAACATGTTGAATGACCACGCCGACGCCATCAACGGTGCCGACGCCGCCAATACCCAGGGCCTGTATCCCTTCACTGGCGGCTCGCGCATGGTCCAAACGGGGCAGGTGGATGCGCAGGACATGCACCGTGTGGCATGGGTCCTGTTGACCCTGGTGGCCGTGGCGGGTGTCTGGCTGGCCGCACGCACCGGCTGGGCCTTGCTGGGGCTGGGGCTGGCTGGCATGGCGCTGGGGTGGGTCTATTCCATGCCGCCGCTGGCGTTGATGGCGCGCGGCCTGGGTGAAGTGGCGGTGGGCCTGGCCTGGGGGCTGGTGGTCGTGGGCGCCGACTATGTGCAGCGCGGGCAATTCTCGTGGCAGGCGGCCGCAGTGGCCGCTGGATTTGCGGCCCTGGTGGCCAATATCCTGATCGGCAACGGCTTTCCGGATGCGCCGTCGGACGCGGCGGTCGGGAAGCGGACCATGGTGGTGCGGCTCGGAACGCAGCGCGCCGCCATGGTGTACCTGGGCCTGGCGCTGTGGGCCCACGGCGCGCTCGCAGCATGGGTGGCGCTGCATGTGCTGGCGCCCACGGCGCTGTGGGGCCTGGCGTCTTTGCCGCTGTCCCTGGTCGCGGTGGCCTTGCTTTGGCGCCACCATGCCCAGCCACAACGGCTGCGGCTTGCGTTGGTGCTGGGCATTGCGGCGGCGTCCGTGCACGGGCTTGCGCTGGCGGCGGGTTTGTGTGCGACACAATAGGCGCCACTTTTTTCCAGAACAAATCCATGTCCATTCAGTGGTTCCCAGGGCACATGCACCTGACACGCCAGGCCATTGCCGAGCGCGTCAAGAGCATCGATGTCGTGATCGAGGTGCTCGACGCGCGCCTGCCCGGCTCCAGCGCCAACCCGTTGCTGTCCGAGCTCACGGGCCACAAGCCCACGCTCAAGGTGCTCAACAAGCAGGACATTGCCGATCCTGAGCGCACAGCCCTGTGGCTGGCCTGGTACAACGCGCGGCCGGACACGCGTGCCGTGGCGCTCGACGCGCAGGACGCCGCGCCCGCGCGCAAGCTTATCTACGGCTGCCATCAGCTCGCACCGAACCGGGGCGGTATGGCCAAGCCCATGCGCGTGCTGATCTGCGGCGTGCCCAATGTGGGCAAGTCCACGCTCATCAACACGCTGTCCAACAAGCGCCAGGCCAAGACCGGCGACGAGGCAGGTATCACCAAGCTGGAGCAGCGCATCGTCCTGGCCGATGATTTCTATTTGTGGGACACGCCCGGCATGCTCTGGCCCAAGATCATCGTGGCTGAAAGCGGCTATCACCTGGCCGCCAGCGGCGCGGTGGGCCGCAACGCCTATGACGAGGAACTGGTGGCGCTGGAACTGTTGCGCCGTCTGCAAGGGGCCTATGCGGACTTGCTGGAAGCGCGCTACCGTCTGGGCCTGAGTGCGCAGGCCATTGCGGCGCTGCCTGACCACGAACTGCTCGAAGCCATTGGCCGCAAGCGCGGCGCAGTGATGAGCGGTGGGCGGGTGAATCTGCAGAAGGCGGCCGAGCTGGTGCTGACCGACTTTCGCAGTGCGGTGCTGGGACGCATCACGCTGGAGACCCCGCAGGAGTTTGACGCATGGCTCGCCGTGGGCCAGGCACAGGAGGCCGAGCGCAAGGCGCGCAAGGAAGAACAAGAGCGCCGCCGCAAGCGTCGCAACAAGGACGATTGAGCTTTTTGTCCCGGCATCCCGTGCAGCATTGCACAGGTTCGCTGCGCGCCAGATGCGCATGGGATGACAGGGCCGCCTATCATGCGCTCCAGCTCGTCACTGGAGGAATGGCAATGGCATTCATGCAATGGGCGCGCCGCATGGCGCTGGTGCTGGTGGGTTGTGCGGGGCTGTGGGGCGCAGCCCAGGCGCAGGACATGGCAGGCGCCAAGGACCACCCGGCCGTCAAGCGCTTTGGCGGCAGCAGTATCGTGGGCTACGAGGTGCGCAACTTCGACGCCGTGGAGTTCCAGACCTCCACCTTCAAGGAATTCGACCTGGGCGCCGGGGTGCGGCGCTATGTGCAGCCGCCGCTGCAGCTTGAAGGCAAGCTTACGCGCTTGTGGTACGAAGCGCCGGGCGACACGCGCGCGCTGGAGCTGTACCGCAACTACGTCAACGAACTGACGGCTGCGGGTTTCCAGGCGCTGTACGACTCCACCAAGGACCCGGCTGCGGGCAAGTGGACCAACTTCCTGGCCAGCTTCAGCAGCAGCAAGAAAGACTTCGTGAAGAACGTGCGGTCCGAGTACGTGATGTATGCCGCTGAAGGAAACTCCATCCGAACCGGCACGTTTCAAAAAGACACCGTCACCGTGCGCCTGGTCGCCATCGACTGGCCCAAGGAGGACCGCACCTACAAATCCCGTCAGGGCGCCTACATCGCCGTGGACGTGCTGGAGACCAAGGCCATGCAGCAAAACATGGTGGTGGTGAGCGCCTCGGAAATCGGCAAGTCGCTGACCACACAAGGCAAGGTAGCCATCTACGGCATCTACTTCGACACCGGCAAGGCCGATATCAAGCCCGATTCCAAGCCTTCGCTCGACCAGATTGCCGCCTTCCTGAAAGCCGAGCCTGGCGTCAAGCTGCACGTGGTGGGGCACACCGACAGCGTGGGCGGGTTCGACAGCAACCTCGCCCTGTCACGTCGCCGCGCCGAGGCCGTGGCGGCTGCTTTGGTCAAGGACTACGGTGTGGCGACCGGGCGCCTGGTGGGCAATGGCGTGGCTTCTCTGGCCCCCGTGGCCAGCAACGCCAGCGAAGAAGGGCGTGCCAAGAACCGACGCGTTGAGCTGGTGTTGCAATAAGCACACTCCGACCGGGCGGCGCGTGGTGCCGCAGGGAGGAAACCGCTAGGATGCGTTGTCTCCATCCCACTCGGGTAGATACCGGTATGCAGCCGTACGCCCCCGCCCCCGACCTTGATGTGCCCGATGTCACTACCCGGCTTCTCGTGCGGGTGGCGGGCTGGGCCGTGCTGGCGATTGGTGGTGCCATCGCCCTCTTGCTGGCATTGGACCCTGTCGGTCAATCAACCAGCCGGATTCTTTTCAACCTGGGCGCGGGCCTGATGGGTGGTCTGGCCCTGGTGCTGGCGCGCTTGCGGCATTGGCGGCTGGCGGCGCACCTGCTGGTCTGGGGCGTATGGTGCTTTGTGACGCTGGTGACCGTGCGCAATGGCGGGCTGCACGGGCCCAACCTGCTCAATTACCCCGTGCTCATCGTGCTTTCGGGCTGGATGCTGGGTGGGCGGGCTACCGTGGTGCTGGTGGCGATCACCGGCATGCTGTTCGGCCTTTTTTTCTGGGCGGAAGCCCAGGGCTGGATGCCCCAGGTGCCCCGGGGCAGTCGATGGGCCCATGGGGTGTACCTGGCGGGCATTCTGGTGCTCACGGCGGCAGCCACCTTGCTGTCGCGGCGCAACTACATGCAACGGGTGCAGGAGGCGCAGCGTACGGCCCACGAGCTGGCAGCCAGCGAGTCGCAGTTGCGCAAGCTGCTGCGTGCCGTGGAGCAAAGCCCCGAGAGCATTGTCATTACCGACCTGCAAGAGCGCATCGAGTATGTGAACGAGGCCTTTGTGCAGCGCACCGGCTATGTGCGTCAAGAGGTGTTGGGCCATGCAGCGGCCCTGTTTTCCAGCAAGGGCATGGAGGCGGCCCAACGCCAGGGGCTGCGCGAGACACTGGCCAGCGGCAAGGTCTGGGCGGGGGAGCAGACCAACCAGCGCAAGGATGGGGCGCCCTTGGCCGAGTCCGTGGTGGTGGCGCCCATACGCCAGACCGACGGCAGCATCAGCCACTATGTGGAGTACCGGCAGGACATCACCGAGCGCAAGCGTGCCGCAGAGGAAATCCACCGCCTGACCCGCTACGACGCGCTCACGGGCCTGCCCAACCGCGCCATGCTGGTGGAGCACCTCGACGGTCTGAAGGTGGGCGCGGGCTGTTCCCAGACGACTGTGCATGCCCTGCTGCTGCTGGACCTGGACCGCTTCACCGTGTTCAACGATGCGCGTGGCAGCGAGATGGGCGACCGCCTGCTGTGTGCCATGGCGCTGCGCCTGTCACGCCTGCTTCCGGTGGAGGGCATGCTCGTGCGCGTGGCGGGTGACGAATTTGCCCTGGTGCTGCACGGACTGGGGGACGATGCGGCCATGGTCGGCCCCCGGGCGCTGGCCTTTGCGGCTCAGGTGCAGGCGGCGATAGGCAATTCGCTGCGCCTGCAGGGTGATACCGGCCCCATCCAGTGGACGGCCAGTATGGGAATCACACTGTACCCGCAGGGACCTTCCGACCAAGCCCACGATGCGCTGCGCCGTGCGAGCATGGCATTGCACCGCGCCAAGGCCATGGGCGGAGGGCAACTGGCCTTTTTTGAACAAGAAATGGGGCAGGCCGCCGAGCAGCGCTTCCAGGTGGAGAGAGAGCTGCGCCAGGCCATCGGTGCAGGTGAGCTGCGCCTGTACCTGCAGTCCCAGGTGGATCTGCAGGGCCGCACGACCGGGGCGGAGGTGCTGGTACGCTGGCAGCACCCGCGGGATGGGCTGGTGATGCCGGGCGTGTTCATCCCGGTGGCGGAGTCGTCCGATCTCATTGTCTTGCTGGGGCGTTGGGTGCTGGAGCAGGCCTGCGCCTTGCTCGCACGCCCTGCGTTTGCCCAGCAGGGGGTGCGCCTGTCGGTGAACCTGAGTGCGCGCCAGTTTCGCCAGCCCGGCTTCGTGCAGGACTTGCGGGCTCTGCTGGAGCGCAGCGGCGCCGCCCCCGCATTGCTGACGCTGGAAGTGACCGAGGGCCTGGTGATCGAGGATTTTGACGATGTGGTTGCCAAGATGCGGGAGCTTGTTGCACTGGGGGTGGAGTTCTCGCTTGACGACTTTGGCACCGGGTATTCGTCGCTGGCCTATCTCAAGCGCCTGCCGATCCAGGAAATCAAGATCGACCGCAGCTTTGTGCGCGACGCCTGCACCAATGCCGATGACGGCGCTTTGGTCGAAGCCATTTTGTCGGTGGCGCGCCATTTCAGCCTGCGTGTGGTGGCCGAGGGGGTGGAAACCCAGGAGCAGGCCAGCTACCTGACGCAGCGCTCGCCCGCCATCATCTGCCAGGGGTTCCTGTATTGCCGCCCGCAGCCCCAGGAAGAGTGGCTGCAGCGCCTCACGTAGGCAGCCAGGGCTGGCTGTGCAGCAGCGCTTGCCAGTCGTCCAGCCCGCTGGGTGCTGGTGTTGCAGGAGCGGGGTTGGCGAGATCCAGCCCGCTGTGCAGCCGCAGGGCTGTGCCGCTCACCGGGTGGGGCACCTCCAGGCTCCAGGCGTGCAGCCACAGCCGCTGGCGGCCCAGGTGTGCGGCCCACCAGCGGTTCAGCGGCCCCTTGCCGTGTGTGGCGTCGCCCAGGATGGGGTGTGCGATGTGCTTGAGGTGGCGCCGGATCTGGTGCCTGCGGCCCGTGGTGGGCTCGGCCAGCACCAGGCTGGCGCGGGTGCTGGCAAAGCGTGCATCGCTGGCCTGGGGCAGTTCCAGCCGCGCCAGCCGTTGCAGGCGTGTGTGGGCAGGCTGTACGGCGGCGTCGGGCGGCGCATCGTCGGGGCGCAGGGCGTGGTCCACCTCGGCCAGCGCGGGGGCCCAGCCACGCACCAGGGCCAGGTAGCGCTTGCGCACCTGGTGCTGCCCGAAGGCCTGCGCCAGTGCGTGCGCCGCCTGGGGGTGCAGCGCCATCACCAGCACGCCACAGGTGCCTTTGTCCAGCCGGTGTACCGGGTACACATGCTGGCCCAGCTGGTCGCGCAGCGTTTGCACCACGAAACGGGTTTCCCCCGCGTCCAGCCCCGTGCGGTGCACCAGCCAGCCCGGCGGCTTGTATACCGCCACCAGATGCTCGTCTTGCCAGAGGATGTGCAGGGCCGCCATGGGGAGCTGGGGGAAAGGCGCGCATTGTGCCTCAGAGCCTGGGCGAAAATGCCCACATGAGAACCCTTCTTCCCCTGCAACTGCTGGTCGCCCCAGACCGCAACGATCCCGATCCCTTGGTGCTCTACCACGGCAAGGGCTGTCCCGATGGCTTTGCCGCCGCCCTGGCGGCCTGGACGTTTTACGAAGGCCGGGTGCAGTGCCTGGGCCTGGACCACGGCCAGATCCAGACCGTGGCCGACCTGCCGCCCCTGCAAGGGCGCACCGTGTACGTGCTGGACTTTGCCTTTGCGCCCGAAATGCTGCGCGCCATCGAGGCGCAGGCCGCCAAGCTGGTGCTGCTGGACCACCACAAGAGCGCCGCGGACCAGCTGGGCGGCGTCACCTGCCGCTGCGGCGTGGTGTTTTTCGACATGCACAAATCCGGCGCACGGCTGGCGTGGGAGTTCTTCCATCCACAGACGCCGCTGCCCGACCTGGTGCGCTACGTGGAGGACCGCGACCTGTGGAACTGGCAGTTCCCTGAAGGCGCGGCCTACCTGGCAGCGCTGGACATGGAGCCCCAGGACTTTGCGCGCTGGCAGGAGCTGGCCACTTTCGATGCGGTGCAAAACGCTGCCTTCATGGCGCGCGGCCAGGCCATGGACGAGAAGTTCCGCAAGCTCGCCAGCGACATGGCCGAGGGCGCCCAGCCCCTTTGCTTCAACGGCCAGGACGGGCTCATGCTGAATGCGCCCAGTGCTTTCCACAGCCTGCTGGGCGAAATGCTCTCGCAAAAAAGCGGCAGCTTTGCCCTGCTGTGGTCGGCCGGGCAGGGCGGGGTGGTCAAGGTGGGCCTGCGCTCGCAGCGTGGCTACGACTGCATTCCTCTGGCACAGAGCATGGGCGGTGGGGGCCACGCGCAGGCCTGCGGGTTCCGCATGCCCGCCAGCCGTTTGCCGGAGCTGCTGAGCGGGCGGTTCGAGGCATAGCACAAATCTCAGCGCTGCACCGGGGCGCAAGCCGTGCTCAGAGATGCTCAGCGCTGGCGGTGTCGGTATTGCCAAGGCGGCACGGGCTGCGCATCGGCCCACAGCCCCTGGTGCTGTGCGCGGGCCTGGCGCTGCAGGTCGTCCAGGTGCGGGTAGGCCTGTGCGCGCGGCGTGTAGACCCAGGCCATGCCCGTGCGCACCTGGGTGCTGGCAGCGTCTTGCCCCTGGCACTGCACCTGTGCCACGGTGCGGCCGTATGGGTCGTGATCCACGGGTTCGATGCGCGCCTGCTGGCGCCAGCACAGGCGGGCCAGTTGCTGGCGCGCGCGCTGGCCGTAGGCCTGGCTGTACTCCGGCGCATCGATGGCCGCTATGCGCACGCGCACTTTTTCGTAGGCGCCCGGACTGCCGCAGCGTGCGGTGAAAGAATCGCCGTCGCTGATGGCGATGACCAGGCAGAGCAGGGCAGTAGCAGGCATGAATGCGGGGGTGTCCGTCAGGACGGCAAAGCCCGTCACTATAGAGGCAAGGGCGCGCTGCCAACGGCTGCCCAATTTGCGGGCAGTGCGTTGCAAGCCAATGCGGGCGCGGTTTTGGCAGCTTGTGCCAGGGTTTATCCACAGGGTGGCCCACAGAGACTGGGTACAAACCCTTGGGGCCAGGGCGCACTGGATACCCAGTCGTGGCAATGCCCGGTTTTCCCAAGCGGTTTCTGTTGTGTTCAAAGGCATTGTGGCCTCGGTGGCGGCCTCCTTTCTGTTTGGCGCCATCTACTGCCTGTCGCCCTGGCTGGCGCGTGCTGTGCACCTTGCCTTTCACCACGCTGCTGCTGTGGAGGTGGGGCGAAGCGGCGCAACTGCGTGCCCTGGCGCCGGGCCAGCGCCCGCTGTACGGGCTGGTGTTTGCGGCGGTGGGGCTGCTGGTGCTGGACGGTGCGCTGCGGTTGCGGCGCGCTGGTGCAGCCGCAGCAGCACGGTTCCTATAATGCCCTCGGCCCGCAGAGGGAGGCGGGCAGCACCATGAACCAGCGCACCCAAGGGCCTGCAGAGCCCGCACAGCAGTTGCCCCGTTTCTGGCACCGGCTCAACACCTTTTTTCTTTTTCCGCTCCAGTCCCAGCCGCTGACCTATGGGTGGCTGCTGGCCCTGTGCAGCCTGTTGGTATATGTGGTGCCTTTTCCGCCGGTGGTGATCGTGACGGAGCTGGGCATTTTGCTCGCGGCGTCGCGCTACGGTTTCAAGGTCACTGCGCTGGGTTCGCGGGGTATCTACCGTGCGGCAGATTTCACCGGTCACTACGACGAAGACTGGAAGAACCTGCCCTGGAAGCTCTTTGCCTTGCTGGTACTGCAATCCATGGCGGCTGGGTGGCTTGGCAGCGTGCGGCCTGCGCTGGGGCAGCTGGCCCTGCTGGTCATCAGCTTTTTGCTGCCAGCCAGCCTCATCGTGCTGGTGCAGACAAGCAGCCTGCGTTCCACCCTGAACCCCGCCAACGCCTGGGCTGCGGTGCAGGTCATCGGCTGGCCTTATGTGCTGCTGTGCTTCTTCCTGTTCCTGCTCAGCGAGGGCTCGTTCCTTGCCATGGGCCTGCTGGCACCGATCTTCCCCGAGTGGCTGCTGCTGCCCCTGATCAACTGGGTGCTCATTTATTTTGGCTGGGTGATGTGCAGCCTGCTGGGCTATGTGATGTACCAGAACCATGAGTCCTTTGGCATCGACCTGCTGCCCGGTGCCGGTATCGACACACAACCGGCAGACCGGCGCACGCCGCAGCAGATCGAACATGACGCTACCGATGCACTGGTGGCGCAGAAAGTGACCGAAGGCGACCTGGAGGGCGCATTGGGCATTGCCTACGAACACCAGCGCACCCGCCATGATGAACTGCCTGCCCAGCGGCGCTACCACCGTGTCCTGGCATTGGCCCAGAAGGCGCCCAGCCTGCTGGACCATGCGCAACGCTTCATCCCGCTGCTGCTGCGCCAGGGCCAAAGCGCCGAGGCGCTGCGCGTCTACCAGACCTGCCGCGCCCAGGATGCAAAGTTTGTGCTGGCCGATGCCGACACCACCCTGGCCCTGGCCCGCACGGCCTGGAACATGGGCGATGCGGCGCTGGCCTTGGCCTTGCTGGGCGGATTCGACCGCCGCTTCAAGGGCCACGCCAGCGTGCCGCAGGCCTATGAGCTGGCAGCGCGGGTGCTGCTGCACGGCATGGGCCGCGCCGATATGGCCCTCAAGGTGCTGGCCACTCTGGAGGCGCGCCACCCCGATGACGCGGCCACGCAAGAGGCGCGCTGGCAGTTGCGCCAGCACCTGCCGCCCGCGCCCAGCGCTGCTTAGGGTTTCAGCTGCGGAGAAGCTTTTCTGACCGAGCCTCTATACACTACATGCCCAGCATCGCGGAATGCCTGCCTTCATGCTGTCATGCTCGGAGGCCAGTTGTGGGTTTCTGCCTGGCAGGACTTGCACCATGCATAGAGTGCGTCGTACATCACCATGCCATGCTTGAGCATCATGTGGTCATCGCTGAAGGTCTTGGACAGGCCTAATGACAGCGCATAGAGACCCGCAGACTGTGGCGCAAGATCCAGCCTGGAGGTATCCGCACCCCGCACGATCACGGCCAGTTGCTGCAAGGCGGGATCGGTGAGATCGTACTTTTTGAGAAAGGCGTCGAAGCTGCATAGATCGCCGTTGTGGGTCATTTCGACGCCGGGCACGTCGTAGGGTATGGCTCCCGTGTCCTGGGCCACCTGAAGCACGGCGGCCGTGGGCACATAGAGGAATTCCGGCGCCTTGTCGATGAACCGGGCAATGAGCCAAGGGCAGGCAATGCGATCGATCTTCGGACGCTCACGGGTGACCCATTTCATGCGGCACCTCCTTGCGCACGCAGAGGCAGACCAGCAGCTTGCCAGGCTTCAAGGCCGCTCATGATGTGGTGTGCATCAATGCCAGGTGCACACAGTGTCAAAACCGTGGAGTTGGTGTTCAAGGGGTGGAGGTTGTGGTTCATTTCTGTCTCCGCATTGTGGTTTGGTTCAGGTGGGCGCAACCAGTGGGAAGAGGAACAAACCTATCAGGGCTGCGGCCACTACTACGAACGGTTCGGGCAGCTGCTTGAATCGCCACAGCACAGCGGCGGTGGCGAGAAACAACGCAGCGGTGGGCAGGTCAACAATGGAGCGTTGGCCCAGCACCACCACCGCCCCAGCAATGGCGCCCACGGCAGCCGCAGTGACGCCATCCACGAATGCGACCACGCCAGGGTGCTTGCCGTGCTTCTTGAAATACGGCGCAGGGATCACGGTGAGCAAGTAGCAGGGCAGGAAGGTGGCCACTGCTGCCACGACTGCGCCCCAGAATCCACTGGTCAAGAATCCGATGAACCCGGTGGTGATGACTACTGGGCCCGGAGTGATCATGGCCACGGCAACCGCATCCACGAACTGGCGATCCGTCAGCCATGCGTACTCCTTGACCACGCCACCATAGAGGAACGGAACAATGGCCAAGCCGCTGCCGAAGACGAAGGTGCCAGCATAGGCGAAGTACGCGGCAATTTGCCCCAGCTTGTGCCAATCGATGCTCTCCAGGCTGAATGCAAAGGGTGCTGCCCAGGCAACGCCATGCAACTGACCACCAGTTCTCTTCAAGGGGCCACGCACAGCCCACACCAACAAACCGGCCCCCAAAAACACCCAGATCACTTCGGACTGGGTGGCAATGGTCACGCCAGCGCTGGCCAGGTAAATGGCCCACAACAACCGATCCTTGCCAACGCTCTTGGTCGTAAGCTTGTAGGCACTCAAGGCGATGATGCCGATGACGGATGCCCCGACGCCGTAGAAAACAGCTTGCATCCATGCGATGCCGTCGTACGCCTTGTAGGCAACACCGAGTGCAACCACCATCATGAAGGACGGCAGCACAAACGCCAGGCCGACCAGCGTAGCGCCCCACAAGCGAAAGTGCACATACCCAAGGTAGATGGCCAGCTGCGCAGCCAAGGGGCCCGGCATGAGTTGGGCCAGGGCCATGCCTTCTTTGTAGTCGGTGTCTGATATCCAGTGGCGCTGCTCCACAAGATCGCGGTACATGTAGCCAACCAGTGCGACCGGGCCGCCAAAGCCCAATGTGCCCAGGCGCAGCATGTAGAGCACCAGTTGCCAGAGCGTGTACCCTGGGGCTGATGCAGCGCTTGCATTGGACGTTGCCGTTTCATTGAGATCGTTCATGTTCATCCCTGAGGTGGCGAGGTGCTACGGCTTACGCGGGGCCGAGAAATGGGCATGGAGTGAGTCCAGCACCCCGCACATGTCAGCCAACAGTGCGTCATCGCTCGGCCAGCGCGTGCGTGCACCGGCCAGTACGGCCTCGAAGCCGCCTGCTTCGGGTTTGGTTGTTCCCCCCACGTCGAGGGCATGCACCATGGATCCCAGGCGCAGGAGGCCCCGATCACTGTCCAGGCCAAAGCTTGCCAGCAACACCTCAAACGTCACTCGGTCGCCAACATGTGAGAAGGTCGCACCGTCAAAATCAAAACCCAGCGCGTCGGAGGGGCAGTCGGCTGGGGTATCCAGCCAAATAAAGCGTGCACTTGGGTCAACGAAGCGCTGGATGAGCCAGGCGCTTGCTACGCGATCGACCCAAAGATGACGGCGTGTCGCCCACAGCCGTCCCTGGTACTGCATGCGGTCACGCCGGGCAATACGGCCCGCTGCGGCCTGGGGTTCGCCGGGTGACTGCAAGGCCTCGACGGTATTGGTGAAGTCACGCCATTGGGCTTCGGCACGGATGGAAGCCTCACCGGGAAAGAAGTCGATCTTGCGAATCGCCTCGTAGGTGCGCCCATGCCGACGCTGTAGGCGTTGAAGCTCGATGCTGGGCAACGCGGAAAGAAGCGGACGTGCCTGCGCCAACTCGTCCAGCCAGCGTGTGTAGTCGGCTGTCCGATCAAACAATGCTTGATAGGCCGCTTGCTCGGCGATGTCTTTGGCATGCACACGCAGCAGCCAGGCTTGCCCCCTTTCATGCAGCGCTTCGTCGGACAGCGCTTGTAGCTGTGCCGCCTGTGCCGCATGTGCGGGTAGCAGGTAGGTTCCGTCACGCAGGGTGGTACAACCCAGTGCCTTCACGGCACGCCAAATCCGCATGCGTGCCGTGGCGCTGGAAGATGGAAGGCTGACGACAAAGGCCAGCCAAGAATCAGGGGGGAGAGACATGGCGGCAGCTTAGAACTTGTCCGTAAATTATTTGATGCCACGCAGCGCTCTTTTCGGGATGGGATGCAAGGCGCGGTGCGCAGCCCATAGCCCCGCTATGGGCAAGCATCGCAACGCCGCAGACCGCCCGAAAAGAGCACTGCCCTTCGG
>JACPUE010000040.1 GCA_016192425.1 Burkholderiales bacterium | reverse complement strand
GAACGGCCGCACCGGCTTTGTGCACCAGGCCGTGCTTCAGGATTTTGCCGACCTCTCGGGCCACCAGGTGTACGCCTGCGGCGCCCCCATCGTGGTCGATTCCGCCCGCAGCGCCTACACCACCCAGCGCGGCCTGCCGCCAGAGGAGTTCTACGCCGATGCGTTTACGTCGGAGGCGGACAAGCATCCGCGCTGATTTTCTGAAGGAAATTGGGCTCTGGCGCTTATGGGATGGGCGCTGACAGCTATGAAATCAGGAGTGTTGGGGTTTCTTTGGCTACTACGTTTAGAAGCAGCCACTCAACGTGACACTTAAGCGGCGCCGTTAGGCGTCCGCTTGAAGGATGAGGTTGGGGAGCGTAGTGGAAGAGCGTTTTAGCTGAGACAATCTGCATTTGTTTCGAATGGCACTTGAGACTTGAGTCTAGGCTGCGGCGCGAACACACGGCTTTGCATCATTTGCTCTAAGACCGAATGCGATTTTTACTTGATGCTTGGTGGTACAAACTTACCTTGCTGGCACATATGCTCGAAAAGTAGGTCGAAGTATTGATCAACTATCGATGCCGTCGCTCTGTTATTTTCCTCTATTTGGCGCTTCCATTTTCTTCTTGCCTGGGCGTACTCGAAATGCACGTCTTCAGCGTATGTTTCCTTGAAGCGACTGAACAGTACATACGTGGAGACCGTATTTAGGTCGTCGTCTGTGAATCGCTCTTGGTGTACATGACTACCCCTGATAGTTAGGATTTTCTCTAATGGTTCGTATACGACCCTTTTGACTTTTTCTGGCAAGCCGCCGCTCTTGTAAAGGCGTGACATTTTTTTTCCATACGCTGTCAGACGCTGTTCGAGTATGTAAACCTCTTGAAGATAGGCTCCCACTAGAAATTTCAGATAGTCGTCCTTGTTCACCTTGGACGATCTAGGAGGGGACAAGCCAATCAGCGTTTCTGTAAGCTTGAGTGCGTCGAGGGTCGCGGAGATATCGGTGAACCCGTAAAAGACTGCCGTGAAATTTTTGTCTAGCGGGTGGCTGATAACGTTGCCTTCTTTCAGGTGAGATAAGAAGGGGGCGAGATGTTCCTGGGCGAAATCAACCATCAACCTTTGGAACCGTAAAAATCCAGTCTCTTCGCTCATAGGAGTGGTCTAATGAAAAGGTTAACGCGGTCGCCGCAGGCGATCCGCGTTGAATGAACCGATGGTTAGGCAGTAGTTTCTTAAAGTGGTGCACAGCATTTCCAGAAGTCATCTAGATGGAAATTATATGGAGCATGAGATTTGTTTTATGATGTTCTGGAATAGATTCAATACCAACGCAAGCCATGAACCAATCCACATTAATTATTATTTGACGGCATTAAATCTTGGCGCACATTTGACGCGAAACTTGTGCAGGGCTCCTCCATCAGGTTCGCATTGGCCATGGCATGTTCCGCCAACAATCATTTCAACACCAATAACTACTTGTCCTGCCGGGCAATAAGAACTCATGGTCATGGCACTTGCCCCACCTCCACGGCTTGCAGAGTATGCAACATCCTGTGCAGCAGGCACAGGTGACGATAATGCAGAAACAGTCCTCTTTAATTCTTCAAGTGAGTCAACTTGAATTCTTAAATCTGAAATTGTCTTATTAAGACTGGCGAGTGTATTAATGGGTATTCCATTGTTGTCATATGCTGGCAACGGTATTGTCATGGACCCACCAATTCCATTAGTCCTAATAAATTTCGCGTAGCCTGGTTTGCCTTGATCTTTCCGGCTGCAATGCACCAGTACACTGGATGGGGCATTTAATTTCGTGGCGGCTGAACTTATTCCGTTCCAAGCGCAAGTAACACCACTGGATGCTGAATATGATAATTCAGCTGTATTGGCGCCTTGAATTGCTTGTGAATACCCAATTGAAATAGTAAACTCCGAAGGCAATACACTTGCAAGATCAACATCAAACCGCAAGTCATTGGTGTCTTTGAATCTAATACATGTCTCATATGCTGAGTACGCTCCGGCCGCTATTGTTTCTACGTACTGTTTATATGCATCTGAACTAGTCGATTCTCCAGATGAGGCGGAGCATACTTTGCTGGCAACCTCTTCTGTTGACATGCTTGATTGACCGAAACTGGCTGATATAAATTTCCAACTGGCTCCTGCGTTGGTTGAAGCGGCTCTGCTGCCTCCTTTTTTGTATTCGTTGCAAAAATTTGAAGTGTGCTTTTCAAATGCAGATTTTTCGGCGACCGTCGAAGAAACAGTTTTTGATAGCGCAATCAGATTCGCACATTCTTGGGCTGACACAGAAAAACAACTAACAAATGCAGAAAAAGCAATAATTGAGCGCATGTTTATCTCCGGATAAATTGTTTCATGTTCTGTTTTAATTGATTGAATTTATAATAGATTCCTCCTTTTGAAAAATTGCCTAACGTAGAGCTACGTAATGTATCCCGCAAAACCTGCGGGATAAACTGGACTGTGCGGGATATTCTGGACATTGGCTTCTTCTGGAAGTGGCTTGCAGCATAGCTTTGCAGGCGGCTGCCTGAGAAAACATTCAGGTATAAAAATTCCGCAAAACCCGGCAGGCGCCAACGAGGCAAACTATAGCTCGCAACCAGACAAGGATCGCGTACTCAGACAGCACCTTTGGACTGTCACGCAGCAGGTAGCGGCTGAACTGCTGCTTTGGGGTCGTGTTGCCCAACGTGGGCACAGGGTCGGCGGCCTAATGTTGCTACTATTTTTATAGCTACTTGCGCTTACTGGGCGGGCGCTACGGTCGATTTTTCATCGCATTTCCGCAGACACTCCACATCCATCTGCCCACCCCGCCCCTTGGCACCGCTCCATCACCTGCCCCTGCACGGCCTGCAGCGCCTGCGCGGGCACGTGCTGGGGCGCGAGTTCGGCCAGGGGGCGCAGGACGAAGGCGCGCTCAAACATGCGGGGGTGGGGCACGGTGAGGTCGGGGGTGGCGATGTGTTGGGTGCCGTACAGCAGCAGGTCCAGGTCCAGCGTGCGCGGGGCGTTGCGGTAGGGGCGTTCGCGCCCGGCAGCGTGCTCCAGGGCTTGCAGGGCGGCGAGCAGGTCGTGGGGGCAGAGGGTGGTGGCGATTTCGGCCACGGCGTTGAGGTAGTCGGGGCCGTGGGCATCGACCGGCGCGCTGCGGTACAGCGATGAGGTGCGCAGCAGGCGGATGCCTGGGGTGTGGGCCAGGGCCTGCACGGCCTGGCGCAGGGCGGCGGCGGCATCACCCAGGTTGGCGCCCAGGCCGACCCAGGCGTGCACTGCGGTGGCTGGTGCGCCCGCCTGCGGCACGGGGGGCGGGCTTGCGGGCGTGCTCACGCGTCGGCGGCAGGGGCGCTGCCGCCTGCGGCGCCGCCGGGTTTGCGGCGACGGCGGCGGCGTTTTTTGGGGGCGCTGCCTTCGGGCGGCGGGGCGGTGTCGGGGGCGTGGTCGTCGGCGCCCTCCTCCAGCGCCAGGCCGCGCGGGTCGGCGGCCTTGGTGCGCGCTGGCACGCGGTGCACGGTGCCCTGGGCTTGGCGGCTGCGGGCTTTTTGTTCTTCGCGTGCCTGCTCCAGGAGGTCATGGCGCTCGTCTTCGTCGGCAGTGCTGTACTTTTGCCACCAGTCGGCCAGGGCTTCGTCCACTTCGCCGACATCGGCACGCAGGCGCATGAAGTCAAAGCCTGCGCGGAAGCGCAGTTGCGCCACCATGCTTTCGGGGATGCGGCCCACGCGCTTTTCAAAGCGGGGCTGCATGACCCAGATTTCGCGCATGTCGGCGGCCAGCTTGCCGCGGCCGGAGACGTCGCCGATGCGCTGGTTGAAGACTTCGTCGATGGCGTCCTGCAGCGCGGGGAAGGCGTGTTCGCGCGCGTCCAGGCGGCGCTGCCAGCCGTCGCGCACGTCCTGCCAGAGCACGCAGGCAAGCAGGAAGCTGGGCGCCACGCGCTTGCCTTCAGCCAGGCGGCGGTCGGTGTCCTGCAGGGCGGCGTGCACCAGGGGGGTGTCGGCACGCTCGACGACCAGGTCCAGCAGCGGGTAGATGCCGCGCTGCAGGCCGAGCTTGCGCAGTTGCTCCACGGTGGCCAGCGCGTGGCCGGTCTGCAGGAGCTTGAGCATTTCGTCGAACATGCGGCTTTGCGGCACTTCTTGCAGCAGCGGTTGCGACTGGGCCAGGGGTGCGGCGGTCTTGGGGTCCAGCGCAAAGCCCAGGCTGCTGAGCTTGGCGGCAAAGCGCACGGCGCGGATGATGCGCACGGGGTCTTCGCGGTAGCGCTGGGCAGGGTCGCCAATCATGCGCAGGACTTTTTTCCTGGCGTCCTCGATGCCCTTGTGGTAGTCCACCACGGTCTGGGTTTCGGGGTCGTAGTACATGGCGTTGACGGTGAAGTCGCGCCGCGTGGCGTCTTCGTCCTGCGGGCCCCAGACGTTGTCGCGCAGCACGCGGCCCGATGCGTCCACGGCGTGCTGCATGCCGGCCAGTTGCGCCTTGCTGGTCTTTTCGTTGCCGCCCACCTGTTCGGCAGCGACGTTGTCGAGGTAGGCGCGGAAGGTGGAGACCTCGATCACCTCGTGCTCGCGCCCGCGCCCATGCACCACGTGCACGATGCGAAAGCGTTTGCCGATGATGAAGGCGCGGCGGAACAGTTGCTTGACCTGCTCGGGCGTGGCGTTGGTGGCCACGTCGAAGTCTTTGGGGCGCAGGCCCAGCAGCAGGTCGCGCACGGCGCCGCCGACGATGTAGGCCTCGTAGCCCGCCTGCTTGAGGGTGTGCACCACCTCCACGGCGCGGCGGTCCACCAGCGCAGGGTCGATGCCGTGCTGGGCCGCAGGCACTTCCACGCGCTTGCCGAAATGCGGCTTGCCGCCTTTGCCACCCTTGGCAGCCTTGCCCAGCAGTTTGTCGATGAAGGTTTTAATCATGGGTGTGCAGAAAACAGGTCGAGGATGCGCCAGCCGCGCTCTTGCGCCAGGGCGCGCAGGCGGGCATCGGGATTGGTGGCCACAGGGTGGTTCACCCGCTCCAGCAGGGGGACGTCGTTCATGGAGTCGCTGTAGAAGGTGCTCTCCACATCGGCCCAGCGCAGGCCGTGCGCAGACAGCCATTCTTCCATGCGCCGCACCTTGCCTTCGCGCATGGTGGGCGTGCCCTGGATGGCGCCGGTGTACCAGCCGCTGGCGTCCACGGCCAGGCGCATGGCCAGCAGTTCCTGCACGCCCAGCGCCTGGGCGATGGGGCGCGTGACGAATTCGTTGGTGGCGGTGACGATGAGCACCCTGTCCCCCGCCTGCTGGTGCTGGCGCACGAGTTGCAGCGCCTCGGGGCGGATGGCGGGCGCAATCACCTCGCGCATGAAGCGCTCGTGCGCGGCGTGCGCCTGCTCGGGGCCGCGCTGGCGCACGGCTTCGGTGGCAAAGCGCACGTAGTCGTGCACATCCAGCGTACCGGCCTGGTAGTGGGCGTAGAACTCGTCGTTGCGGCGTGCAAAGTCCACCGGATCGGTCCAGCCGATGCGGATGGTGAACTCGCCCCACTCGTAGTCGGAGTCAAGCGGCAGCAGCGTGTGGTCCAGGTCGAACAGGGTCAGCCGGGGGCGATTTACCAATATATCAGTCATTCGTTGATTGCGAAATACGTTGCGACGGCCGATGCAACTGGCGCGTCCCATGCCAGGGCTCCCGCGCAAAGGCCACCAGTATCCCCACGTGCGGGCGCTGGGAGCGTCCCCCTGCCCGCAGTGCGCAGCGCTGCGAGAGCGGGGGGAAGGCGCCGAAGGCGACTCAGGGGGGTGTGCCTCATTCAGCTTCCAGCATGGCCTTGAGCAAGGGAATGGTGATGCCACGCTGCGCGCGCAGGGCGTAAGCGTCCAGCCGGTCCAGCAGCTGCATGAGGCTGCCCAGGTCGCGCGAGAAGCGGCTGAGCATGTAGTCCATCACCTCGTCGGCCAGGAAGATGCCGCGCGCGTCTGCCTCCTGGCGCAGCACGGCGCGGCGGGCGGTTTCGTCGAGCACCTGGAGCTGGAACACATGGCCCCAGCCCAGGCGGGTGCGCAGGTCGTCGCGCAGCGGCAGGTCTGCCGGTGGCACGCTGCCTGCAGCCAGCACCCAGCGCGGGGCGCCGCTGCCGGGGCTGGTGGCGTTGACGAACCAGTTGAAGGCCAGGGCCTGCTGCGCAGTGGTGTACAGGTGCACGTCGTCCAGCAGCACGGCGGCCCAGCGCTCGTCGAATTCGGTGCGTGCGTGCACGCCGGGGTCCAGCCAGCCCACGCTGGCGCCTTGCTCGCGCAGCGCGCTGGCCACGGCCTTGAGCAGGTGCGACTTGCCGCTGCCCGGCGCGCCCCACAGGTAGGTGGGCACGGGCGCACGCGTGGCCTGCTGGCTGCCCTGCCCCACCCACAGGCGCAGGTGCTGCAGAGCGGCTTCGTTGGCACCGGCAAAGTAGTTGCCCAGCGTGGGGCCGGTGGCCAGGCCGATGTCCAGGGCCAGTTGCTTCATGCGCAGCCCCCGGCCGTCTGGCGCGGGGCCTTGCGGGCAGGCCGGTACAGGGGGAACAGGCAATACAACAATGGCATCGTGAGTGAAGAGAGGAGCCAGCACCGCCGTAGGCGACTGCGGCGGCGACCCGGCTGCGGCCGCCCGGCCCGCCAAGGGGAGCCGGGGCAACGGCATGCACGGGGCAATCGCGCAATTCTAGGGCACCGGCGTGGCACAAGCTGCCCCTGGGCCAGCCCGGCGGGCCTGGGCACCGTAAAATCGGCGGATTCCGGCCCGATGCAGGGCCGCCACCCCGCACCCCCAAGCACCCATGAGCACCTCTGCGACCCCCTCCCCCCTGTCCTACAAAGACGCTGGCGTTGACATCGACGCGGGCGACGCGCTGGTCGAGCGCATCAAGCCCCTGGCCAAGAAGACCATGCGCGAGGGCGTGCTGGCTGGCATTGGCGGCTTTGGCGCGCTGTTCGAGGTACCCAAGCGCTACCAGGAGCCGGTGCTGGTGAGCGGCACCGACGGCGTGGGCACCAAGCTCAAGCTGGCGTTCGAATGGAACATGCACGACACGGTGGGCATCGACCTGGTGGCGATGAGCGTGAACGACGTGCTGGTGCAGGGCGCAGAGCCTCTGTTCTTCCTCGACTACTTTGCCTGCGGCAAGCTCGACGTGGACACCGCCGCCGCCGTGGTGGGCGGCATTGCCAAGGGCTGCGAGCTGAGCGGCTGCGCACTGATTGGCGGCGAAACCGCCGAGATGCCCGGCATGTACCCCGCGGGCGAATACGACCTGGCGGGCTTTGCCGTGGGCGCGGTCGAAAAATCGAAGATCCTCACCGGCAAGGATGTGAAGCCCGGCGACGTGGTGCTGGGCCTGGCCTCCGCTGGCGTGCACTCCAACGGTTTCAGCCTGGTGCGCAAGTGCATCGAGCGCGCCGCGGGCAACCTGCCCGCCACGCTCGACGGCAAGCCCTTCAAGCAGGCCGTGATGGAACCCACGCGCCTGTACGTGAAGAACGTGCTGGCCGCGCTGGCCGCACACCCGCACTCGGCAGATGCCGCCTCGCCCGGCGGCATCAAGGCCCTGGCCCACATCACCGGCGGCGGCCTGCTGGAGAACATTCCGCGCGTGCTGCCCGAGGGCATGGCCGCGCACCTGAAGAAGGGCAGCTGGCCGCAAACCGAATTGTTTGCCTGGCTGCAGAAGACGGCCGGCATCGATGACATCGAGATGAACCGCACCTTCAACAACGGCATTGGCATGGTGGTGGTGGTCGATGCCGCCCAGGCCGACGCCACGGCGGCCACGCTGCGCGGGCTGGGCGAGTCGGTGTACACCATTGGCGCCATTGCGCCGCGCGGCGACGGCGCCGCCGTGGTGGTGGCCTGAGCCTGCTGCGCGCCATGGCGCAGACCCCGCCCGCATCTGGTTCTGAACCCACACCCGCCCCCGCACTGAGCCAGGAGGCGCCACGCAATGTGGTGCTGGCCAGCTACCTGCTGATGGCAGCCGCGCTGCTGCTGGTGCTGTGGCGCGGCCTGCTGCCCGGCCTGCTGTGCGTGTGCCTGGGCTTTTTGCTCACCCGCGCCTGGGTAGGCTGGCTCACCCGGCTGCGGCCCGGTGCCTTGCCGCCCATACCGCCCCGCACCGCCGAGGTGGCGGCGGCAGCCCTGGTCATGCTGCTGCCGCTGGGGCTGCTGGGGCTGGGGCTGACGCATTCGCGCACCTACCTGATCGAAGCGCCCCAGCAGTACCGCGAGTTGCTGGAGTACATGGCCCAGACGGTGCGCGAACTGCGCCTCAAGCTCCCGGCCGACTTCCCCCTGCAACTGCCCGAGGGCGCCGCCGAGGTACAGCGCGTGATTGCCAACTACCTGGGCGCCAAGGCCGGTGCGCTGGCCACCACGGGCCGCGCGTGGCTGGCGGGGCTGCTGTTTGCCTATGTGGGCCTGATCATTGGCGCGCTGGCCGCCGTGCGCCAGCGCAGCACCCAGCCGGGCCCGCTGGCACGCGAACTGGCACAGCGCATCCAGCGCTTTGGCGAAGCGTTCCGCCAGATCGTGGCAGCGCAGTTCTGGATTGCGGCGTTCAACAGCTTGCTCACCACGCTGTTCCTGCTGTTCATCCTGCCGTACTGGGGCATACGCCTGCCCTACACGCCGCTGCTCATCAGCTTCACCTTTGTGGCGGGGCTGGTGCCCATCGTGGGCAACCTGGTGTGCAACGCGGTCATCACCATCGTGGGGCTGTCGGTATCGCCGCTGGCGGCGGCGGCATGCCTGGGGTTTCTGATCCTCATCCACAAGGCCGAATACGTCATCAACGCCAAAGTGGTAGGCAGCCGCACGCAGATGGGCGTGTGGGAGCTGCTGTCGGTGATGTTCGTGGCAGAGGCCGTGTTCGGCCCGGCAGGGCTAGTGGCGGCGCCGCTGTGCTATGCCTACCTGAAGAAAGAACTGGCCGCCCTGCGGCTGATCTGAGCCGCTGGCTTGCGCTACCATGCAAGCCGCACCCCGCAAGGGGTGCACACCCCCCGCCCCACGGCCACAAGCCGCGCGGCGGACACACATGTCATCACACACAGGTATAAAACAGGAGAGACCGTTCATGACCATCCTCGTCGCCTACATCCCCCGCCCCGAAGGCCGGGCCGCATTGGACAAGGGCATCGAAATCGCCAAGCGCCGCCAGGAGCGGCTGCTGGTTGTCAACGCAGGCCCCGGCGGCTCGCAGGAAGACGCTTCGCTGGCGCCGGGCTACGAGGTGGAGCAGATCGAGGCCATGCTCGAATCCCAGGGCGTGCAGGCCGAATTCAAGCAGTTTGTGCGCGGCCGCAATGCGGTGGATGAGATCAACGAACTGGTCGATACGATGGACATTTCGGTGCTGGTGATCGGCCTGCGCAAGCGCACCGCCGTGGGCAAGCTGATTCTGGGCAGCGTCGCGCAAGAGCTGCTCATGACCGCGTCCTGCCCGGTGCTCTGCGTCAAGGCGGCCAACGCCTGATTGCTATCAATTAAATAGCATGCAGCGCTTTATGGACAGGCGCTGCGTGCCGATTTAACTCAAATTTCCCGCAGGCTGCGGATACGTTCTTCCACCTCTGGGGCGTCCGCAGCATCGCCCGCATGGGCCAGGTAGGCCTCCAGATCCTGCAGCGCCAGGGCATGGTGGCCGCAGGCGGCGTGGGCCAGGCCCCGGTCACGCAGTTCCTGCCAGTCGGTGGGCAGCAGGACGACCATGCGGTCGAGCACGGCGATCAGGCGCTGCCAGTCCTCGTGCGAGCGGTGCAGTTCCTTGAGGTTGCGCAGCATGCGCGCAATGATGTCGCGCGGCGCGGCGGGCTGCAGGAACAGCCCCAGCGGCAGGTCGTCGGCCTGCAAGGGCTCGGGCACGCCTTGCTGGAAGGGCGCCAGGCGCTCCACCAGGTCTTCGCGCGAGAGCGATTGGCCGGTGAACGGGTCGATGAGCACCTGCCCGCGCGACACCTGCGCCTTGACCATGAAATGCCCCGGAAACGCCACCCCATGGGCCTGCAGCCCGATGCCATGGGCCAGCTCCATCCACAGCACGCCCAGGCTGATGGGTATGCCCCGGCGCGTGCGCAGCACGTCGTTGAGGTAGCTGTTTTCGGGGTCGTAATAGTTGTTGACGTTGCCGCCAAAGCCCAGGTCGGCAAAGAAGAACTGGTTGAGCATCCGCAGGCGCTGCAGGGCCGGCGCGTCCTGGGCAAGGCGCCGCTGCAGGCGTGCCACGAGCTGGTCCACCTCGCTTTGCACCTGCTGGATGTCGAGCTGGGGGTATTCGTCCTGGGCAATGCTGGCCGCGGCCTCCAGCAGCGGAAAGCCCTCGTCGCTGTGCACCAGCGACGCGAAATACTCCAGCGGGGTGGGAACGGCCAGTTTCATCGGCATGCCCTGGGCCCCGCCTCAACGCCGCAGCAGGCTGCGCAGGCGCAGCCCACCCACCCACAGCACGGCAAAGTACAGCGCCGCCGCCGCCACGACCAGCAAGCCCAGCAGGCCTGCGCGCTGCAGGCTGTGGGCGCGCATGGCCACCCAGTCAAAGTGGTCTGAGGCCCACAGCAGCAGCACCGCCATCAGGCAACTGGCCGCCAGCACCTGCAGGGCAAACAGCAGCCACCCCGGCGCAGGCACATACGCCCCCCGCCGCAGCAAGCCCACCAGCAGCCACAGCGCATTGACCAGCGCCCCCAGCCCGATGGACAGCGCCAGGCCCGCATGCGCCATCCAGGGCACCAGCGCCACGTTGAGCAACTGCGTAACCACCAGCACCACCACGGCGATCTTCACCGGGGTGCGGATGTCCTGGCTGGCGTAGTAGCCCGGTGCCAGCACCTTGATGGCGACCAGGCCCAGCAGCCCCGCGCCATAGCCTGCCAGGGCCACGGCGATCTGCCCCACATCACCATCGGTGAGCTTGCCGTGGTGGAACAGCGTGGCCACGAGTGGCTGCGCAAAGGTCAGCAGCGCCACCGCACAAGGCACGGCCAGCAACACCACCATGCGCAGGCCCCAGTCGAGCATGGCCGAATAGCGCGCGCTGTCGTCCGCCGCCTTGGCCGATGCCAGCTGCGGTGTCAGCACCACACCCAGCGCCACCCCCAGCAGCGCGGTGGGAAATTCCATCAGGCGGTCGGCGTAAAACAGCCAGGTCACGCTGCCAGGTGCCAAGTAGGAAGCAATCTGGGTGTTGATCATCAGCGAAAGCTGCGCTACCCCCACGCCCAGCAGTGCGGGCGCCATGAGCGTCAGAATGCGGCGCACCTGCTCCGTCTGCCACGCGGCGCGTACCACGCCCCAGGTCACGCCGATGCGTGGCAGCAGGCCCAGCCGGTGCAGCGCGGGCACCTGTGCCGCCAGTTGCAGCACACCGCCCAGCATCACGCCACCGGCCATGGCGTAGATAGGCTCCACACCGCGCACAGCCAGCAGCGGCGCGCCCCACCAGGCGGCGGCAATCATGCACAGGTTGAGCAGCACGGGCGTGGCCGCAGGCACGGCAAAGCGCTTCCAGGTGTTGAGCACCCCAGCCGACAGCGCCACCATGGACATGAAGCCGATGTAGGGAAACATCCAGCGCGTCATCAGCACGGCGGCGTCGTAGCCCTCGGGGTTCTGGCGCAGGCCGCTGGCCAGCAGCCACACCAGCACCGGCGCACCCAGTACGCCCAGCACGCAGGCCAGGATCAACGCCCAGGCAAGCGCTGTAGCCACGCTGCGGATCAGCACCCGCGTGGCTTCTTCGCCATGCTGGGTCTTGGTGGCGGCAAGCACCGGCACAAAGGCCTGGCTGAAGGCGCCTTCGGCAAACAATCGCCGGAACAGGTTGGGAATGCGGAAGGCGACATTGAAGGCGTCGGTCAGCGCGTTGGCGCCAAAGACGGAGGCCATGAGCAGGTCGCGCACCAGCCCCGTCACACGGGAAGCCAGGGTCAGCAAGGAGACGGTGGAAGCGGCTTTGAACAATGTCACGGCGCACAGTGTATGCGCTGCGCCGTGGTTTGCAGCGCCCGGCCCGGCTCCACCTGCGCCCCGCCTTGGTTCGGTGGGCTATAATGCTCGGCTTTGCTGGCAACATCCACAGACACAAGGAATACCTACCATGGCATCTACCAAGCCCAAGAAAAAGAACCCCCGCCTGGCATCGGGCCGCAAGCGCGCACGCCAGGACGTCAAGCTCAACGCAGCCAACTCCTCGCTGCGTTCCAAGTACCGCACCGCCGTCAAGAACGTTGAAAAAGCCGTTCTGGCAGGCGACAAGACCAAGGCCACCGAACTGTTCGCCAAGATGCAGTCCGTCGTGGACAACATTGCCGACAAGGGCATCTTCCACAAGAACAAGGCTGCCCGCGACAAGAGCCGCCTGTCCGCAAAGGTCAAGGCCCTGGCCCTGGCCGCTGCCTGAGTCTTGCCACTCACAGCACACACAGCCCGGGCCGCCCTGCTGCCCGCCGTTTGAAACGGGTGCGCTGCCAGCAAAAACAACGAAGCGCCCTCCGGGGCGCTTTTTTGTTGCCGCGCTGTTGGACAATACGAACATGAATCACACCACCCTCAACGTCGATCCGGCCGAACTGGCCAAGTTCTCCGATCTGGCGCACCGCTGGTGGGACCCGGAAAGCGAGTTCCGCCCCCTGCATGAAATCAACCCCCTGCGGCTGGACTGGATCAACGGCCTGGCACCGCTGCACGGCCAGCGCGTGCTCGACGTGGGCTGCGGCGGCGGCATCCTGTCCGACGCCATGGCCCGCCGGGGCGCCGAGGTGCTGGGCATCGACCTGGCCACCAAGTCCCTGCGCGTAGCCCAACTGCACGCCCTGGAGGCCCAGACGCCACGGGTCACTTACCGCGAAGTGAGCGTGGAAGCCCTGGCCGAAGAGCAACCGGGCAGCTTCGACACCGTGACCTGCATGGAGATGCTGGAACACGTGCCCGACCCTGGCTCGGTGGTGCGGGCCTGCGCCCAGCTCGTCAAGCCCGGCGGCTGGGTGTTCTTCTCCACCATCAACCGCAACGCCAAGGCCTTCATGCTGGCGATTGTGGGCGCGGAATACGTCCTCAACATGCTGCCCAGGGGCACGCACGAATACGCCCGCCTCATCCGCCCCAGCGAACTGGCAACCCATTGCCGCGATGCGGGGCTGGACCTGCAGCAGACCCGGGGCTTGCAGTACAACCCGATCACGCGGCGCTACTGGCTCAGCGGTGACACCAGCGTGAACTACCTGCTGGCCACCCGCCGCGCCGCCTGAGCATGTTTGCCCACATCCGTGCCGTGCTGTTCGACCTGGACGGCACCCTGATCGACAGCGCCCCCGACCTGGGCGCCGCCGCAGACAAGATGCGCACCGACCGCGGCCTGCCCGCCCTGCCCCTGGAGCACTACCGCCCCATGGCAGGCGCCGGGGCACGGGGCATGCTGGAATGCGCCTTCGGCATGGCGCCCGACCACCCCGACTTTCCGGCCTTCAAGGAAGAATTTTTTGCCAACTACGAAGTCTGCCTGACCGAGCGCACCCACATCTTCGCCGGGGTGGAGACACTGATCGAGCACCTGCGCCAGCAGGGACTGGCCTGGGGCGTAGTCACCAACAAGCACAGCCGCTTCACCCTGCCGCTGACACAGGCCATGGCATTGTTCTCCAGCGCTGGCGCGGTGGTGAGCGGCGACACCACCCCGCACGCCAAGCCCCACCCGGCCCCGCTGCTGGAAGCCGCCGCCCGGCTGGGCCTGCCGCCACAGCAATGCCTGTACGTGGGCGACGACGAACGCGACATACTGGCCGGCCATGCGGCTGGCATGCCCACGGTGGCTGCCACCTATGGCTACCTGGGCGCGCAGGCCGATATCCGGCAGTGGGGCGCCCATGCCGAAATAAATACCCCGCTGGCCCTCTTGCAATTGCTGCACCTGGCCTAAAATGCCGATCCATGGGGCTGCCCTGGTTTCGACGTGGGTTCGGAATCGGCGTGGTGCATGTCGAGCTGGAATCACGCTCGTAAATCTCGGTTCAAAAAACTAACTGCAAACGACGAACGTTTCGCACTCGCCGCTTAAATCCGGTGAGCCTTGCAACAGCACGCTGATGGGCTGGGCAAGGGGGTAGCAATACCTCCAGGCTGCAAGGGAATTTTCATCAGCTGGCACCCTGCCGGGCACCTTGGCAGGAGGCGAGATCCAAGGGTGCTGGCCGTCGATGCAGCGTGCGCCTGCGCGGCACCGATGGCGAGATCCAAAACAGAACGCTAAACATGTAGATCTGCCCGAAGAAGGCTTGCGGACGCGGGTTCAATTCCCGCCAGCTCCACCATAATGTGAAATCCCAACCCTTATCCGGTTGGGATTTTTTTTGCTCGTTCCCCCTGTGTTGGTGCGGTTTCCGGCCTTGTCCTCTTGAGCATGGCCCTCCGGAAGTCGCCCTTCCAGGCGCGCATTCCGCCGTTTTTCTCTCTCTGTTCTCTGCTGCCCTCTTGAGCATTCAAGGCCAGAAGTCGTGTGTTGGCGCGGGTTTGCGGGCCATCGGTTTGCTTCTTCGCTTGCTCTGGCGGGCGCGACCGAGACAGCGAAAGGCACAAAAAAACCGCCTTGCGGCGGCGTTTCGCTGCGGCACGGATGTCAGCGCGAGCCTGCCACCAGCGCCTCGCGTTGCGCCAGCCAGGACGCCGACAACTTGCCGCGCAGCAACTGGCTGACGCCCACCTCGAGGCGTCCCAGGGCGATGGCTTCGATCAGGTCGGGGGCCAGTTGCGCCAGTCGGCTCATCTTGCTGGCTTGGCCGAGGTCGATGCCTTCGGCCGCTGCGATCTCGGTCATCGAACTGAACCGTCCTTCGTCCAGCAAGCGCTGCCAGTGGTGCGCGAGGCCCAGCGCCCGGATCAAGGGAGTGTCCTGCGCCATCTCGCGCACCTGCCGCTCACGGCGGGCCTCGTCCAGGAACTCCTGCGGCGCGTCGAACGGCGTGATGATCTGCTTCTTCAAACCCCTGCGCACCAACGTCCAGGGCAGGAAGGTTTCCATCTGCACGCCGCCAGCAGGCAGCGGCGTCTGATACGTCACTGGGTCGCCCTTGGCGTGGCCGCGATGCTTCTTGCTCACACATCCTCCTCAAAACTGGCCATGAGCTGGCGCTGGGCGTGCCAGTCGACCATTAGGCGGTTTCGCTGAAACCACATCAGCGTCAGCCGCCGTGGCTGCTTGCCCGCCATGAACTGCTCAATGATGTCGGGGGCCAGCAGGGTCAGTCGCAGCAGTTCGTTGACCACCGAGTGGTGCAGCTTCTCGGCGCGGGCGATGGCCGACCCGCTCTGCATCGCGCCGGTGTCCAGCAGGTGCTGCCAGTAGAAGGCGCGTGCCACACCGTCGAGCAGTGTCACGTCGTGGACGCTGCGCTCGTCCGTGGCCACGCGTTGGACGCCCCGGCGTCGGAACGTCAGGGGCACAAAGGTTTCCATCGACTCGTCCATCAGGCTTCGACCTCCAGCAGTTCGGCACCGATGCTGTCCGGGGCGAATTCCTTGATGAGCGCATTCCAGCCCACCTCACGCCACTTCACCTTGATCCCTTGCACCTCGCCCGCGTGGACGAGACCGGTGCCACGCGCGATCAGCGCTTCGACAATGCCGAGCGCGTGCAAGTGATGCATCGGCAATGGAAGAGCGAGAACTACTCTAGTCACTACCTCGGCCCGAAGGGCGTGGTGCCGAGCATTGATGCCGACATTGAGGATGTGTTGCGCGGGCGCATTTCGGCGCTGTTTCCGCAAGTGGCTTCCGACCAAATCATCATCGAGCAGTTCACGCGCCGTGATCTCGCGCATGCCGACCGCTGCGGCGGCAAGGACTCTGACGAGGTCACGCCCGTGCTCCTGCACACCCTGACTGCAACCTTCAATGGGTCGACGGCGCACTTCCGGCAGGTTGCCAACGGCGAGGTGGTCGAGCACGAAGAACCCGCAGCGATGTCGGCAAGCTTCTCGTGGGAGCCCGGCACCGGTGCGCTCTGTGTGTTCTGCGAAGACCGTGAGGTGCGCCGTGAACTGGCGACCATCTTCCGCGATGTCGTCTTGGCGTGCGACGGGGAGATCAACGACATGCCGATGCGCGAATTCGACCTGTTCGGATTCTCGACACCGGCGATGCTCAAGCGCATCGAGCAGGAGCGAGTGGCGGGCATTGAAAAGATCTCGATCCTGCAGATCAAGGTCGCCCGACCGTTCGAGCAGCAAACCACCGATGCGGCCAATGGGCGTGATCTGATTCAGCATCTGTCGAGCACGATGCTGATCGGTAACCCACATGCGGTCGCGCGGCAGGTAGTGGGCTGGCGTGCGGTCGTACAGCCAGCGGTCATAGGTGACCAGGGCGCGCAGCGCCCAGGCCGGGTTGTAGGGCTGCTGGGTAGCCAGATCGGTGTTCTGGCTGGCGATCCAACGGGTTGTGGCGGGCATGAACTGCGCAAGGCCCTGGGCACCCACGTGCGAGACTGCATCCGGGCGCCAGGCGCTCTCCTGGTGCACCTGGGCCGCGAACACAGCCACCGGAGCATCAAGGCCCCAGGCAGCATGTGCGGTGCGCACCAGCAGAGCGCGGTGCTGCTGCGCGGCCTGCGGCACCTGCGCATAGGCCAAAGGCACCAGAAACGCCACAGCAAGCAAAACCAACTTGACGACGCCGCGCATCACAACCCCGCAGCCATGCCCAGCACCACACACGCCACCACAATGGCGCGCCGCACCTGCGCAACGCAAAACGCAGCCATGTAGCCCGCATCGGCCAATGGGAAGTCGGCATCGCCCTCAAGCGCATCCGTGCCCTTGCGCCAATCACGCCACAAATATGAATCGGGCCGCGCGTAGGGGAACAGCGAGCGATCCAGCCAATAGCCCAGCCAGGCCGCCAGCGTAATGAGCGCGGCCTTGTACAGCACCACCGGCAATTGCCTCGGCGACACCACCGCAATGGCCGCCAAAAGCGCCAGAGCGATCAGCAAAAAAACACTGCCACGCGGGGCGCGCAGCCACAGGGGGATATAAGGTTTGAGCGACATGCACGGCACTGTGCCGCGTGCGTGCGAGGGGCGCTAAATAAAGCGTTTTATTTAATGCGGAGGACAGTGCAAGGGCACTATGCGGAGCAGGCCTCAGCGCTTGGCCTTGATGTCGCGCAGCTCGCGCTCAAGATCCTCAAGCTCTGCTCGCAACTGGCGGTTCTTGCTCTCGCACATCACAGAGACAGACTGCATCTCGGAAGAAATCGAACTCTCCAGCACCGCACCAGCCAAATTATTGTTGGCAGTGCGTTTGCGCTGCGCAAGCTGATCCAGCTTGTTCTGGCAATCCTGGAGGTTGCCGTTAACCTGGTCGCGCTTGTTGCGCACCAGGTACTGCTCAAGCTCAATGCGCCGCAATTCGGAACTGCTGTCCGGCTTGGGCCTTGTAGGCGCAGCAGCAGCCTGTGACGCCGCCGCAGCGGGCGCATTTCCGGTTGCAGGCCGCACCTCGATCTGCTCGCTATGGCCGCTGCAAGGTGCGTCTTGGAACACTGTCTTGCCATTGGCGTTGGTGCATTTATTGATTGCCCAGGCTGGGGAGGCGGCAAACAATGCAGCAAAGGTAAATGCGCGGACTTGCATCAGTTCTCCTGGGTGTCACGATCCATAACGCTCAAAAAAAGTCTGCTCGGACATGAGAAGGTAGTTCAGCCCTTCTATGAAACCCAGTATTGCTGGGAGGAAAGTCCAGAAGAACACGAGATACAGGATTCCCTGAACCCCCTTGCCAAGATAGAACTTGTGGGCGCCAATACCGCCAAGAAAAAGCGCGAGAACCCCGGCCACCACCTTGTTCTTTCCATCGGCAGTTGACCTGCCAAGTGGGCCAGTTGTTGGTGCAGGCAATTGGCGCACGCCGCACTTTGGACAAATCTCGGCTTTTGCATTGATGATCGATCCGCACTCTGTGCAGTACTTCTGGTCTGCCCGCTTCATGCCAGATTGAACGGGTGCCGCTGAAGCGGCAGCATCCTGTTCAAACGACGTAGGCGCTGGCTGCGCCGCCATCGCCTCCGCCACCTTGCTGTATATGGCGCCACATGCAGGGCAGGCGGCCATGGCATCGCCAGTGGCCGATGGGTTGGCGTGGCCGCATTTCTGACAAGTCTTGAGCACGGATCCCCCTCCATCAAGTGTTGTTCAATCTTCACCGGCTGCCATGATGGTGGAATGCGCACTTCGGTCATTGAGAAACCGCAAAGCAGCGCAATTCCTACTCACCAACGCTGAATTTTCCCTGCCAGTTCTACCGCTTGCCGCGCGGTACATAGTTCTTGTTGCCAGAAGGGCCTATGGTGTATCGCCCACCGCGCGGTCCGGTGTACACAGTCTGACCTCCTCTTCGGTATGCGGGTGCGCTCTCGTATGACGATCCGTTGAGGTTACGGTCAACCAAAGCACCGTCGGAACCTCCCGAGTCTCCAGGCCCCACAGCGCCCATCAACTTGAGTTCTTCGCTCTTTCCCGAAGGGCACTGTTCGTCTTGATAGCTGACCTTGCCAGTGTCATCAATGCACTTGTTGATAGCCCATGCTGGTGATACCCCGAGCAAACCAGCAAGGGCAAAAGCAGGCATGAACTTCATGCTGAATCCCTCTTTCTGCTGTTGATCGTCTCCACATACCGGCGCGCCCTGAAAACCTGCTCAGGCGCCAGTTCGATCACCATGCCGGTTCCAAACTCGCGCCGCATGAAATCCAGCACCTTGATGCGCGCGGGCTTGTCCAGCTGCTTCAGCATCGCCAACACCTCCTTTTGTGCGGCTGTGCGTTCGTTGGCACGCATGGCGGGCGGCGCGTAGAAGTGCTGGTGCACCACCTGCATGTCGCCTTCTACCTTGCCCACCTGAATCGCACCGTCACCCTGCACTTTTTGTTGTGGAAGCAGCCTGGCCAACCAAGCCAGGAGCCGTTTCGGTAGCTCTCCCAAGATTCACCTCACCTGTTCTTGATACGCGCCTTGCCTGTCACGCTGCCAATCTGGATGGCGTTGTCGCCCACGGCTCTTTGGTTGACGGCGTTTTCAGCACCAGCGCTCTTGCCCTGCCCAGTAGGCAAACCTGCCGACAACACCGCCGCCTGCTGTATCAGACGCACCTTGCCGTCTTCGCTGCAATTTCGATAGCTGCCCACCAACGCCATCTCATCGGGCTGCAGTTGGGTAAGCGCCTTGCGCAGTGCAACGGCGTCACCCAGCTCCGCAAAAAACAGGATTTCCTGCAACGCCCGCATGTAGTGCGACTCAAGCCCCGCAATCTGCGCCTTGCCTGACGCCAGCTTGAGCAGATCCATCCGCCTGTCCAGTTCGCGCTCACCTTCGCTCTGCAGCATGGGGCCTTCGCCCGTGGCGAGCCAGTCGCCTCGGATGTGGAGCTTCTTGATCAGCGCCTCCCCTTCTTCACGCTTGAGGTTCTTCGCCTTTCCAGAGGTGAGGCTTTTGACGCGGTCGAGTGAGACGCCCATGACCTCAGCAAGCCCAGTTTGATGGAGCTCGAATTCCTTCATGACAGCTTTAAGAAGTGAAGAAATCACACTTATCCCTTGCAAGGTGGATTTTTTCCACCTACAATTTCACCAACAACAAACAAACAACGGCAAACAAACTTTCTCACAGGAGCCACGGCAATGACCCCCGACCAAATCAAGCAAAGGTTCCGCCAGCGCGGCCAAACCTTCAGCCAATGGGCGCGCGACAACAACTACCCCGTCAACAAAGTGTTGCGCGTGCTCAACGGCTTTGAAAAAGGCCACTACGGCAAGGCCCACGAGATCGCAGTCAAGCTGGGTTTGAAGCCCAACGCCGACGCGCCTCTGCAATGACGCCAGTGTAAGCAATGACCTGCTTCGCACTCTACCCGCAGAAAACGCTGTTTTCCATGCGCAAACACAGCTTTTGTTTGCAGACCTGGTTTGCCAGTGAGCAAAGGGGCTTCCAATGACCCGCCGCAATTGGAAACGCTGGCAACCCGCCACCCTGCGCGACGCCCTCAAGGGCTGCAAAGACTACGCGCTGGAGCGCCACAACCTCAGCGTGGAGCGCATTGCCGAGCGCATGGGCCTGGAAGACCACTGGGCGCTCTACAAGTGGATCGCCAACGGCCGCATGCCCCTGGTGCTGGTGCCCGCTTACGAGCACGCCTGCGGCATCGCCCTGGTGGCCCGCTGGATGGCCGCCACCGACGACAAGCTGTTGGTGGACATGCCCAAGGGCCGCCAGGCCCAGCCCGCCGACATGGTGGAGCTCAACACCGGCTTTGCCCAGGCGCTGCAGCTGCTCACCGACTTCTACCAGGCGGGTGGCAAGGCCGACCCCACCGCCACCCTGGACGAACTTCGCAGCCACCTGGAGCAGGTGGCCTACCACCACCACAACGTGGCTGCCTACGCCACACCAGAGCTGGAATTTGGAGCATGACACCCGCACTACGCGCCTTGCGCCGTCGCCTGAACGCGCAGGCCTATGACATAGTCAACGAAGCCCTAGCCCGAATGGACGCCGAGAACGAGGCCCTGCGCGCCGAGAACGAGCGCCTGCGCACGCAACTGGCCTGGGCCGAAGACAACGCCGAGCGCTGGCGTGAGGACGCCATTGAAGCGTTGAACCACGCAGCCGACGAAGTTGGCGGTGTGCCTGGCCTGACCATGGACGGCAGGCTGGTGGTGTGCATGCCTCAGGGAGCGCACGCATGACCCGCGCCACCGACTACACCAACACTGCCCAGCAGCGCCTGCTGCAGCTCATCAACCTGCTGGCCGGGCACGAGCTGCAGGGCCTGCTGCCGGGCGAGATTGCCAAGGCCCTGGCCGTGGGCGCCAGCACCGTGACCCGCGACCTGGACAACCTGCGCACGGCAGGCTGGGCCGAACTCACCCCCAAGGGCGACCGCTGGCGCCTGGCGCCGCATGCCATCCAGCTCAGTGAGCGTTATGCCGCTGGAGTGCGTGCCAGCGTGCAGGGCTTGCTGGACACCACCCAGCGCTACGGCCAGCCAACGGGCATGCGGGGCATGTTTGCTATCAATTAAATAGCTAATCGCGCTTATCCCATCAGCACCAATACGTCAAAGGATTCATGAAATGGCACGGCCGCAAATGACAGACCAGCAGATCGAAGAGAAGTTTTTCAAGGGCAAGGCTGGGCGCAAGCCCACACCCGCCGCCGTGCCGGTGGTGGTAGATACGGATTTGACGCCCGTGGCGCAGGCGGTGGCAGTGGCCGACCAGGCCGCGGCCATGCAGGCGGCCTATGGACAGGAGCGCGACCTACTGAACCAGTTGCTGGGGCAGGCGCAGATGGCGGATGCGTTCGAGCAATTTTCGCGAACCGTTCGCACTTCAAAGTTGGCCTACGTGAGGGAGAACAAGCTGTACCGCGCCCTCAAGGGCATGCAAACCGCGAACGGTTCGCCATTTTCTGGCACTTGGGATGAGTTCTGCCAACTGCTCGGTACTTCGCGCGATAAGGTCGAACTGGACATAGCCAACCTCAATGCCTTCGGCGAAGAAGCCCTCGAATCCATGTCCCGCATGGGCATCGGCTACCGCGAACTGCGCCAGTACCGCAGGCTGCCCGAAGACCAGAAGCAAGCCCTGATCGAAGTGGCCAAGGCGGGCGACAAGGAGGGCTTTGTCGAACTGGCCGAGGAAATCATCGCCAAGCACGCCAAAGAAAAAGAAGCCCTCACCGCCCAGGTTGAAGAAACCAAGGCAACGTTGGAAGCCAAAGACCGCGTGCTGCAGACCCGTGCCGAGCTGATCGGCAAGCTCGAAGAGCAGGTGGCGCGCGGCGACAAGTTCACCCCGCGCCCTGGCAGTGTGGCGCGCACCAAGGCTGAAGCCGCGCTGCTCAAGGAAGTGTTCATGCAGAGCCTGCGTGTCAATGGCCGCATGCGGGCGCTTTTCGTGTCGGTGGATGGCGCCCTGGGCGACAGCGGCGGCAATGCACCAGAGGCGGTGCAGCAGGCCGCACGCGCCGCCGTGCAGTACCTGGCCCAGCAGTTTGCCGACCTGGCGCAAGAGTTCGGCATTGCCATCGACCTCGATGAGCGCATCGAAGCCCCCTGGACGGCCGAAGACGAAGCCGCCCTGCAGGCCCTTGCCGCCAAGAACGCCGCTGAAGACAAAGCCGCCCACCGCCCAACCCGCTGATCGACCCACCGCCCGCAGCCTTGCCGCCATGGAGACCCTTCGCATGGAAACCCTCATCACCGCCGCGCACGAATGCGCCGCCGCCGGGCATGGCGAGCGCGGCGCCATCATTGCCCGCGCCGCGCGCGTGCTGAACCTCTCGCCCCAGCGCACCCACGCCCTGGTGGCCAAAACCGCGCGCAGCCTGGGCCTGGCCGCACCGCGCAAAAAGCGCGCCGACGCGGGCGAAAGCGCCATCAGCGCCGCCGACCTGGACGCCATTGCCGGTGTGCGCCTCAAAGACCTGCGCAACGGCAAGCGCATGATCACCCTGGACGACACCATCGACATGTTGTACGCGGACGGCAAGATTTCCGCGCGCCTGTCCACCAGCCATGTGGGCAAGCTCTTGCGTCAGCGTGGGCTGGACCTGGACAGCCTCACCGCCCCCGCGCCCCACGTGTGCATGCGCACCGAGCACATCAATGCCGTGGTGCAGGTGGACGCCTCTATCTGCGTGCTCTACCACGCCCCCAACGGCGAGCTGCGCATCATCGAAGAGGGCGGCGTGCACTACAAGAACAAGCCGCAAAACCTGGTGCCCGTGCTCGACAAGCTGCTCACCCGCTTTGTGGCAGTGGAGCACGCCAGCGGCTGCATTGCTGCGCGCTTCTACGTGGGGGGCGAGACCACCGAGAACCTGCTGGACTTCCTCATGTGGCTGGTCACCCAGCGCCACGGCGCGGGGGGCGAGCCCATGCCCTTCCATGGTGTGCCCTACCTGCTGTACAGCGACCAGGGCGGCATGTTCAAAAGCGGCCCCGTGCGCAGCTTTTGCAGCGCCATGGGCATTGCCCAGCAATGGCATGCCCCCGGCAACAGCCGCGCCACGGGCAGCGCAGAGGTGGCGCAGAACATTTTTGAGCGCGGCTTTGAAAGCCGCCTGCGCTTCATCGACCGCGCCCGCCTGGACGTGCCGTATCTCAACGCCATGGCCGAGCAGTGGATGCACCAATTCAACGGCACCAAGAAGCACAGCCGCCACGGCATGACGCGCTACGCCGCCTGGAGCACCATCAGCACCGAGCACCTGCGCATTGCCCCCAGCATGGAAATCATGCGCAGCCTGCCCGCCAGCCTGGCCCAGCCGCGCCAGGTCAGCGGCAACATGACGGTGAGCTACGCCATGCGGGGCCAGGGCAGCCGTGAATACGACGTGCGCTACGTGCCCGGCATCAGCCCGCGCAGCAAGGTGCTGGTGTGCGTGAACCCCCTGGCCGCCCCCGCAGTGCGTGTGGGGGTGACCGACCAGGACACCGGGGAGATCGTCTGGCACGAAGTGCAGCCCACGCAAGAAGGCTTCATGGGCTACCAGGCCAGCGCCCCCGTGCTGGGCAAGGATGAATACCAGGCCATGCCCGCCACCCCCGCAGATGAGCGCCGCACGCGCATTGCCGCCCAGGCTTTTGCCAGCAACGGTGTGCCTGCCACGGCCACCCAGGCCCAGGCCGCAGCCAAGGCGGGCGCCACACCCTACCAGGATCAGTTCGACTCGTTTGCCGACGTCAAGGCCGGTGCTGCCAGCCTGCCCACCTACCTGCAGCGCCCTGGCACACCCCACCAGGCGCAAGCGCCCAGCGTGGAGCCCGAGCGCCTGTCCGTGGCCGAGGCCTGCAAACGCATGCGCCTGGCACTGGGCGAGGCCTATGACAGCAGCACCTACGCCTGGCTGCAAGAGCGCTATGGCAGCACAGGCGTGCCTGAAGACGTGGCGCAGGGCCTGATCGCCGCGCGCCGCCAGGCCATGGAACCCACGCCCGCCCCTGCGGGGTTGCGCGTGGTGGCGGGGGGCGCATGAGCGTGGCATCCGCCCTGATCGCCCAGGCCCCAAAGAAGTTGGCCCCGGTGTGCTTGCAACACACCGAGGCCGCCCCTGAAGACCCGAAACCAACCGAAACCCCAGAGGAGGAAACGATGTTACTACCACCCCAATCCCTGAGCGAAGCCGCACGGCGGCAGTTCACCCTGTTCACCAACCCCTTTGCGGGCGAAGTCACAAGCGACGCGGAAATGTTCGTCAACGGCAACATCCGCTTCGTGCGCGAGGTGGCCTGGCAGGCCGCCATGGGCGCCCGCATGGCTGCCATCGTGGGGGAGAGCGGCGCTGGCAAGACCACCATGCTGGACGATTTGAAGGAAAAAATCCTGCGCGAGCACAAGAGCGTGGTGTGCATTGAGCCCAGCATGGAGGGTGCCGAAGAGACAGACACCAAGGGCAAAACGGTCAAGGCTGTGGACATCCACACCGCCATCGTGCGCACCTTCGACGCGCGTGCCAGCGTGGCAAGCAATGCCGAGGCGCGCTCGCGCCAGGTGTACACGGCACTGTTCGATTCCTGCACCGCAGGCCAGCCAGGCCACCAATGAACGCCTGCTGCGCGACCTGACTGCTGCCAAGGGGGTGGCCCAATGATCACGCTGACCCATGGCGGCACCACGCTGACCTTGCCCGACCGCCTGTTGTGGGTGGACGAATACCAGTGGAGCCCG
>JACPUE010000043.1 GCA_016192425.1 Burkholderiales bacterium | reverse complement strand
TTGCCGGGCCGATGGCTCCAATACGCCGATCCGCGACTGGCTCCATTACGGCGATCACGTCTTGGCTCCAATACGCCGGTCAGCGGGTGGCGCCTATACGCCGATCATCAAGTGGCTCCAATATGCCGGTCGGTGACACCAGCCCTGAAACTCAGCAGCTCACGCTGGGCATTGGCAGCGCTGCCGATGGCCTGCTGATGGCGGCGTCTGCCATTAAGGGGCAAGCGCCGTCCTTCCTGGGTGCGCAGCGGCCGGGCGTGATGGATGTGGAGCCGCCCTTTGCGCTGAGCAGCAACAACTACCTGTCGACGCTCTCGCGCACTGACAGGATGGGCATGGGCATCCGGCTGGAGGCCAATCAAGGGCTACTTGATCACTACTCGCTCTACGGCGGACAGACAGCCGCGCAGATCTACGTGCGCGCCTTTGATGCCAACGGCAATTTGCTGCCCGGCAGCGTGCGGCTGGATCGCGTGGGCCAGCGTGCTGATCGCGGCTATGACCTGATCGACTACAAGCTCTCGCCGAATTCTCCGCTGACGGAAAACCAGGGGCTGCACTACCCGTCGCTGGCCCAGCATGGTGGATTGGTCACTGGCCACAAAGGCCGACGAATTGGTCTGCCGCAAGGGCGGATTCTGCCGCCGACGAATGTCGAAGTGAAAACCGGGCCAACGCTGCGGGTGGATAGGTAATAAATATGGATCGAATCGAACGCGCCATCTGCAAGAAGATCGCCCCCCTGCTCAAGCAACACGGCTTTGCACTACACAAGGACTGGGGCTACTTCGTTCGCCCCCAACCCTACGGGCATGACGCCTTCTTGGTCGTCAACCAGGGCACCGCCGGTGTGGGGCTGAGACACTTCGAGATCGCCCCGCATTGCGGCATCCGCCATGACCGCATCGAGATCCCGTGGAACACCCTCGGCATGGTCTATGGCGAAGGGCAACTGCAGACGGACACCCTGGTGCTGGGCTTTCCGCGGGGCATGGCCGCACCGACACTGAAAGTGATGCCAGCGACGATGGACGCGGACATCGAGCGTATTGCGGCCGAGACCGAAGCCGTATTCACACAAACTGCGCTGCCGTTCTACGCACGCTTTGCCGACCTGCGCGCCATCGAGGAACTGGCCAACAAACAGCCACTGGCCGACTTCATGCCGTACACGGTGGGTGGCCCGATGGAAGACCGCGCGATGCGCAGCCTGCTGCTGGCCAAGGCTGTGAACCCGCAGCGCTACGCGGCGGTACGCCAAGCCTTTATCAAACTGGATCAGGGCATGTACCCGCGCGAGAAGCGGCTGCAGATGCTGCAGCGCGTGGACGAGATGGTGCTGCCTGATGGGCAAGCCTGACGGAGCCACCGCCGCACAAACCGTTACCAGATTCTCTGTCGCAAACACGCGAAATTTTGCACACCGCGCTGGGCTTTTTGCGTGCGATTTGATTTAATCCCTCGGGCCAGATCGCGCTGCCAATGCTGCGCCGTCACTTATTCTTACATTTCAATCATTTCGAAACAATTGGGAGTTGTAAATTGAAACGCTCTTTGATCGCAATGGCCATCCTGGCCGCAACGGGTACCGCCATGGCGCAGTCTTCGGTCAATATGTATGGGACGGCGGATGTGGCGCTGGGGAAGCTGCGGTTTGGTAAGGCTGGGATGCAAACCTTTAATGAGGTCAATACTTCCCACAGCTACCTTGGATTTAAAGGAGTAGAAGATTTAGGCGGCGGTCTAAAAACCGGGTTTGTACTGGAACAAGGTATCAATTTGAAAAATGGTGCCAGTGATGCTGCAACCCTTCGTAACTCGACGATCTTCCAACGCGCAGCCAATTTATGGATCGGCGACACTTGGGGTACAGTGCGTGCTGGGCGTGCTTATAAACCAAGCTATGACGCCATGTCCGCATGGGATTTGATGGGGCGCGACCTAAATTCAATTGCAGTACTGACGTACGGTGGCGTTGGCGACAATAATGAATACAGTCAAAATAGCCAACTAAGCTACAAAACACCCAATCTTTCCGGTTTTACGGCAGAAGCCGCCTACGTGTTCAAAGCCGACAACAACAATCGCAGCAAATATGACTTAGGCCTTATATATGCCAATGGCCCACTGACTGCAGGCTTTGCCTACAACAAGACACAAAGCCTGGACGCCAGCTATGCATTTGGTGGACAGTATAATTTTGGCATGTTTGATGTGGCGACTGGGTATTACCATTCGCGCAATCTGCCATGGATAAATGATGCAAATGGACAAATAATTCCAAATGCCGTCGGAATGAATAATGGATTTACTATCGGCGGCAGAATGCGCTGGGGCGCTGCCAGTTTAGCCCTGGATTTGGCAAAAATCACATCCACAGGCTACAAGGTCAACGGGGTTGATTTTGATGACAAAAAATTCACTAATATTATGCTGCATGGGCGTTATGCACTCTCCAAACGCACTTTTGTTTACGCCAGCTATCTTCACGTGAGTGATCGCAACTCATACGGACTAGGGATGCGCCATGATTTTTAATATTTTCCATTAATTTATTAAAGGATGATCTTATGAGTAGCGGCGCGGGGATTAGTAACATGTTGCCACCCCCCCCTGTACCCCAAATCGGTGAAACTCCCGCTTCGCCGCCCCCCCAATCCCCCCCCCAAACCCCGCCACCCAAAGATCCCCCACTATCCCCAGCAGCCCCACGCGATCCAAGCCCCACTCCCCCACCTGCTCAGGACAATGGCCAGACTCACGGCGGCGGCAAAGACCCCGGCCACAAAAATCCAGACACCCAAGGCCCCGCCCACCCCCCTGGCCAGAGGGGGCCGGAGCACCAAAGCGGCCAGTCTGGCCGCGGGGCTGACAACGCCCACTCCGATTCCGCCACCGACAATGGCCACGGCTGGCAGAACGGCAACGGTGGCGGCAACGGCGGCGGCGGAGGCCAGGGCGCATCGGCCCTGGGCAACGGCTGGGGTGGTGGCTCCAGCAGTTTGCATGGCGATACCGCCGCCGCCGGGGACTCGCACTCCTCAACTTCGGATTTCAGCAGCTACCCCGGCGCCAACGGTACTGCGCAGTCCTCGGCTTCCCCTGGGTCTTACCAGCCCAACGTGCAACCCTACGGGCAGCCCCAGCCCAATGTGCAGCCCAACACCCTGCCCCAGGACAACCGGTTCTACCAAGGCAACTCCGTACCCGCACAGCAGGGCAGTCCTTATGCGCCGCCCTCCACTGCCAGTCCCAATCCTTTGCCTGGCACTGGCACCCACGGTGGCTTGATCAACCAGGCCTTGGGCGGTTCTGCCCTGGGCGCTCAGGGTGCCAACGCCATGGGCGCAGGCGCTGCTGGTGTCGGCATAGGCGGCGCTGCCATGGCTGCACGCACCGGCGTGCAAGGCTTCACCACGCAGAACCAGCCTCTGGGGGCCAGTACCCTGGCCCGCCCTTCTGCTGCCAGTCCTGCCAGTTCCATGCTGCAGGGCTTGGCCAATCCCAGGGCTGAAGCTGCGGCGCTTGCAGCGCAATCCAAGGCTGGGGGCCAGCCAGGTTCCTTCGGCAATGCTTCTGGGCCTGCGGCCTTGGCGCAAATGGGCAAGGCCGCGCCTGCCACGGCCAGCCTGCCCAACAATGCAGCCAGCACTGCAGCAGCCTCCATGGGCTCTGCCGCAGGGGCTGGCCGCACCAGCATGGGCAATGCACAGGCAGTTGCCCAGGCCCAGGGCGTGCTGGCCCAGGCCTTGGGCCGCACCATGGCCGGGCAGATGACTGCTGGCGGCGCTGCAGTGGCTTTGGCCCAGGCGCAGCTGGCCTTGCAAGTGGCCTTGCGCTCAGGCCGCCAGGGGCTGGAGGCTGCGGCCCTGCAAGCCGCTGGCAAGGGTTCAGGCGCAGCCCAGCCTGCATCGGGTGCCAGGGCCGATGTGCTGGCCTCCGCCCGTCCTGCGCGCCCTGCAGCCACCCAGCCAGGGCCGCAGGTTCTGGCTCGGGCACAAGTCGGCCCCAGCGTACGCGCCGGGGCGCTTGGCCCGGCTGCCGCTGGGGGCTCGGTTGCTTCAGGCACGGGGCTGGCTGACAAAGCCAGTGGCAAGGCCCACAAAGCCGCCAATGATGCCCAGGCTCAGGCGGGCGCCATGCCTCCCTCATTGGCCCTGGCTTTGGCCATGGCACCCAAGGTGCGCAAGCGTGGCTCGCACGAGCGGGTGGAGCGGGTGGAGCGTGATACGCCACGTGCACAGACGCCCGAGATGGAGGACGAGGATTTCTGGGACGGCCTGGGTGATGCCGATGCGCAGGACGGGCATGACAGCGCCCCTGCCCCCGAGGACGCCGAGTCTGCCCAGGCTTTGCAGGCGCTGCAGCAGCATTACCGTGCCATGGTGGTGTGGCTGGCGGCGAATGAACGGCATGCGCTGCTGCGCGAGCTGGCCGCTGGCCGCAGTGTGCTGGTGCTGGCACCGCCCGATGGCTCCCACACGCGCTTGCTGGGGCATTTTTTGCGCCCCGATGGTGCCTGCGCATCGGAGGGCGCAATTCCAGGCATGACCGGCCGCGCCTGGGCTTTGGGCGCGCAGTGGTCGGCCACCATGCCGGCCG
>JACPUE010000036.1 GCA_016192425.1 Burkholderiales bacterium | reverse complement strand
GCCAGACGACTATTTCAATGGAGTCATGTTTGAAAACGACATGCACAACTTCGCGCCTTGGCCGTCAAAGGTCGAATGATAGCTTGAGAGCTGGACTCAAAAATAGTTTGCAAAAGTGGTGCACATCTGGGACGGCACAAGAGCCGCTGGGGATTTTGAGTCACTATGCGAAATGGCTTAACCATGCGCTGGCAGGACAGGCTGACCAACACGCAAATGATGCGCGACTGATGCGCGAAGCGTGGCCGAAATAGCCGTTTTGCGGAAACGGTTGGCGAAACGATGCGCACGTAGCCATCAAAACCATAGCTAGAAACCTATGGTGCCCGGGGCCGGACTCGAACCGGCACGCCTTGCGGCGGGGGATTTTGAGTCCCCTGCGTCTACCAATTTCACCACCCGGGCGGGGATCGGTGCAGTCCTAAATTATGGCACAGTAGGGAGCATGAATTACCCAACCATTGAAGACGCGATCGGCCGCACGCCGCTGGTCGCACTGCAGCGCATTGGCGCCCTGGAGAACGCTGAGCGCGGCAACGTCATCCTGGGCAAGCTCGAAGGCAACAACCCTGCCGGTTCGGTGAAGGACCGGCCCGCGCTGTCCATGATCCGGCGCGCCGAAGAGCGCGGCGAGATCAAGCCCGGCGACACGCTGATCGAGGCCACCTCGGGCAACACCGGCATTGCGCTGGCCATGGCTGCAGCCATCAAGGGCTACCGCATGGTGCTGGTCATGCCCGAAGACCTGTCCATCGAACGCGCCCAGACCATGAAAGCCTTTGGTGCCGAGCTGGTGCTCACGCCCAAGAGCGGCGGCATGGAGCATGCCCGCGACCTGGCCCTGGCCATGCAAAAGCGGGGCGAAGGCAAGGTGCTGGACCAGTTTGCCAACCCCGACAACCCACGCATCCACTACGAAACCACCGGCCCCGAGCTGTGGGAACAGACGGGCGGACGCATCACCCACTTCGTCAGCGCCATGGGCACCACGGGCACCATCACGGGGGTTTCGCGCTACCTCAAGGAAAAGAACCCCAAGGTGCTGGTGGTGGGCGCGCAGCCGCAAGAGGGCTCGCGCATCCCCGGCATCCGCAAATGGCCGCAGGAATACATGCCCGCCATCTACGACGCCAAGGCGGTGGACGAACTGGTGCTGGTCAGCCAGAGCGACGCCGAAGACATGTGCCGCCGCCTGGCGCGCGAAGAGGGCATCTTCGCCGGCATTTCGGCCGCCGGGGCCTGCTGGGTGGCGCAGCAGATCGCCGCACGCGAGCGCAATGCCTGCATCGCCTTTGTGGTGTGCGACCGGGGCGACCGCTACCTGTCCACCGGCGTCTTTCCGATTTGAAACAAAATAAGCCTCTGGCGCGCTGAATATAAGCGCTGGAAGCTATAAAAATCATAGCAATGCAGTACGAAACCCGCTTTTGCACCCACTGCGCCACGCCGCTGGCGCTGCTCACCCAGGCCGAGGACGGTGGCGACAAAGAGCGCCTGCGCTGCCCCGCCTGCGGCTGGACGCACTGGAACAACCCCACCCCGGTGCTGGCCGCCATCGTCGAGGTGGGCGGCAAGGTGCTGCTGGCGCGCAACGCCGCCTGGCCGATCAAGATGTTCGCGCTGATCACCGGCTTCATGGAGGCAGGCGAATCGCCCCAGGGCGGCATTGCGCGCGAGGTCAAGGAGGAAACCAACCTCGACGTGCAGTCCTGCACCTTGGTGGGCGCCTATGAATTCCTGCGCATGAACCAGGTCATCATTGCGTACCATGTGGTGGCCCAAGGCGAGGTGCGGCTATCCCCCGAGCTGGTGGACTACCGCCTGTTCGACCTGCACGAGCTCAAATGCTGGCCTGCGGGCACGGGCTACGCGCTGGCCGACTGGCTGCGTACCCGCGGCCACGAGCCGGTGTTCTTCACGGCAGAGGAAAATGCCGAACGTATTCAAGGCCTGCACCAGCCGCCAGCAAAGGACTGACAACATGCAAACCCACAAAGAAATCGACACCCGGGGCCTGAACTGCCCCCTGCCCATCCTCAAGGCCAAGAAGGCCCTGGCCGACATGGAGAGCGGCGAACTGCTCAAGGTGCTGGCCACAGACGTGGGCTCGCTGCGCGACTTTCAGGCCTTTGCCAAACAGACGGGCAATGAGCTGGTGGAGCAGCAGACGGTGGGGGAGGAGTACATCCACGTGCTGCGGCGGCGGTAATTGTGTTGGGGCGCATCAATGCCCTCGCCGAGCGCAGGCGCGATCTTGGCATCTGCGCACCGCAGGCTTCACGGTGATGGATCTGGCAATCCCATGAGGATGGTGATCCTTGGCAACAGCGGTAGTGGCAAAACCTGGCTGGCACGGGCTCTTGCACAGCACGCAGCGGTGCCGGTGATTCATCTGGATGAATTGTTCTGGGAGCCGGGCGGGTTTGACAGAAAGCGCAGCGCTGAAACCATAGACTCTTTGGTTGCCAAGGGCCGGGCGGGTTCTTGCTGGATCGTGGAGGGCGTCTTTGGAGACCTGGCCGCGAAATTTCTGGAAGATGCGGACACACTGGTGTGGCTCGATCTTTCCTGGCCTGTCTGTGAGGCAAGATTGCTCCAGCGCGGCTGCGAGAGCAAACAACACATGGAGCGTGCGCAGTCAGAACAGGGACTGAAAAACCTGCTTGCCTGGGCTTGCGAGTACTACACCCGCAAAGACCCGCGTTCCCGCGAAGGACATCAGTTGCTGTTCAGCAACTTCCCCAGAAAGAAGGATCGCTTGGAGGACGGGCCTGCTGTCATGGAGTTTGTGGACCGCTTCCTCCAGATCGTGTGGGCACCGCGATGACTGGTGTGGTGCACAGCCATCGTTTGCTTCATAACCCCAGACCTTTGAGGTATGTCCGAAACGAGTCCCCCACCTCCGGATGCTGCAACGCCAGCTCCACCGTGGCTTCCAAAAAGCCTTCCTTGCTGCCGCAGTCGTAGCGCTTGCCTGCGTACTGGAATGCGTACACGGCTTCGTGCTCCATCAGGCGGGCGATGGCGTCGGTGAGCTGGATTTCGCCGCCTGCGCCCTTGGGCTGGTTGCGGATCTGGTCGAAGATGGTGGGCGTGAGGATGTAGCGGCCTGCCACGCCCATGCGTGAGGGGGCTTGCTCCGGCGCGGGCTTTTCCACGATGCGCTGCACGCGCAGCAGCGGGCCGCCAGCGGGTTCGCCGGCCACGATGCCGTAGCGGCGCACCTGGTCCTGCGGCACCTCCTGCACGGCCAGCAGCGAGCGGCCCTGCTGGCGGAAGGCCTGGGCCATCTGCGCCAGCACGGGCGTACCGCCGGGCGGGCCCACCATCAGGTCGTCGGCCAGCAGCACGGCGAAGGGCTCGTCGCCCACCAATGCTTCGGCGCACAGCACTGCATGGCCCAAGCCCAGGCTGCGCGGCTGGCGCACGTAGGCGCAATCCATGTCGTCGGGCTGCACCGATCGCACCACGGCCAGCAAGGCCTGCTTGTTGGCGGCTTCCAGTTCGCTTTCCAGCTCGTAGGCGGTGTCGAAATGATCCTCGATGGCGCGCTTGCTGCGGCCGGTGACGAAGATCATGTGGCGGATGCCGGCGGCATAGGCCTCTTCCACGGCGTACTGGATCAGCGGCTTGTCCACCACGGGCAGCATCTCCTTGGGCGATGCCTTGGTGGCGGGCAAAAAGCGCGTGCCCAGCCCGGCGACGGGAAAGACGGCTTTGCGAACGGGGGCTTGCTGCATGGTGTGTGCTCCTGAAAACGGCTTCTCAGTTATTCGATGGGTGCTTCACCCGTTGCGTGTGACTCTCGCGTGGCCCAGGCCAGGGCCGCCGCGCAAGGGCCGCCCCGCCGCGCTGGCGGCGTCTCCCTGCCCGCAGCGCGTAGCGCTGCGAGAGCGGGGGGAAGGCGCCGAAGGCGACACAGGGGGGTGTTTTCCACTTCAACCCAAGCGGGCCAACTGGTCGCGCAGGCGGGCGAGCGTGGCGCTGAAGTCGGCCACGCGTTTCTTTTCCTGCTCCAGCACGGCGGCGGGGGCCTTGGCGAAGAAGGCTTCGTTGGACAGTTTGCCGTTGGCCTTGGTGATTTCGCCTTCGATGCGCGCCACTTCCTTGGACAGGCGGGCCTTCTCCGCCGCCACGTCGATCTCCATGTGCAGGCATAGGCGGGCCTCGCCCACCACGGCCACGGGCGCGGCCTGGGCGGCTTTGCTCCATTCGGCCTCGTCGTCAAACACCTTGACCTCGCTGAGCTTGGCCAGGGCCTGCAGCACGGGCGCCGCGCCGCGCATGAATTCGGCGTCGCCCACCACGAACAAGGGCAGGCGCGTGGCGGGCGAGACGTTCATCTCGCCACGCAGCGTGCGGCAGGCGTCCACCACGGTCTTGAGGCGTGCCATGTGGGCCTCGGCGGTTTCGTCGATGCGCTCGGGCTGGGCTTCGGGGTAGGCGGCGATGCTGACCGAGGGGCCAGTGCGGCCAGCCACGGGTGCGACCTTCTGCCACAGTTCTTCGGTGATGAAGGGAGTGATGGGGTGGGCCAGGCGCAGGATGGTTTCCAGCGTGCGGATCAGCGTGCGGCGCGTGCCGCGCTGCTGGGCCAGACCGGCTTGCTGGTCTTGCATGCTCATGCCGGTCTGGATCTGCACCTTGGCGATTTCCAGGTACCAGTCGCAGAACTCGTTCCAGACGAAGTCGTAGATCGTGTTGGCCACGTTGTCGAGGCGGTAGTCGGCAAAGCCCTTGGCTACCTCGGCCTCCACGCGCTGCAGGCGCGAGACGATCCAGCGGTCGGCCTGGGTGAAGCGCAGGTGGCCATCGTTGCAACTGCCGCTGCCTTGCTGGGCATCGATGCCGCAGTCCTGGCCCTCGCAGTTCATCAGCACGAAGCGGCTGGCGTTCCAGAGCTTGTTGCAGAAGTTGCGGTAGCCCTCGCAGCGCTTGCTGTCGAAGTTGATGCTGCGGCCCAGGGATGCCAGCGCCGCGAAGGTGAAGCGCAGCGCGTCGGCGCCGTAGGCGGGAATGCCCTCGGGGAATTCCTTCTGCGTGTTCTTGCGCACCTGGGGCGCGGTCTCGGGCTTGCGCAGGCCCTGGGTGCGCTTGTCGAGCAGGGGGTCGAGGGCGATGCCGTCGATCAGGTCCACCGGGTCGAGCACGTTGCCCTCGGACTTGCTCATCTTCTTGCCCTGCGCATCGCGCACCAGGCCGTGGATGTAGACATGCTTGAACGGCACGCGGCCGGTGAAGTGCGTGGTCATCATGATCATCCGGGCGACCCAGAAGAAGATGATGTCGTAGCCCGTCACCAGCACGCTGCTGGGCAGGTAGAGGTTGTAGTCGTCGGTGGCGGCGTCGCCCTGGTTCGGCCAGCCCATGGTGCTGAAGGGCACGAGGGCGCTGGAGTACCAGGTGTCGAGCACGTCCTCGTCGCGCTTGAGCGTCTTGCCGGGGGCCTGGGCCTGCGCCTGCGCCTCGTCGCGGGCCACGTAGACCTTGCCGTCCTCGTCGTACCAGGCCGGAATCTGGTGGCCCCACCAGAGCTGGCGCGAGATGCACCAGTCCTGGATGTTGTTCATCCACTGGTTGTAGGTGTTGACCCAGTTCTCGGGTACGAAGCTCACCTGGCCGGAGGCCACGGCGTCGATGGCCTTCTGGGCGATGCTCTTGCCCGTGGCATCGCCTTCGCCCACCTTGTTCATGGCGACGAACCACTGGTCGGTCAGCATGGGTTCGATGACCTGGCCGGTGCGGGTGCAGATGGGCACCATGAGCTTGTGCTTCTTGGTCTCGACCAGCAGGCCTAGGGCTTCGAGGTCGGCCACCACGGCCTTGCGGGCGACGAAGCGGTCCATGCCCTGGTACTTTGCGGGCGCGTTGTCGTTCACCGTGGCCTGCAGCGTCAGCACGCAGATCATCGGCAGCTTGTGGCGCTGGCCCACCTGGTAGTCGTTCTGGTCGTGCGCGGGCGTGACCTTGACCACGCCGGTGCCGAATTCGCGGTCCACGTACTCGTCGGCGATCACCGGGATCTGGCGGTCGCACAGCGGCAGGTTCACCATCTGGCCGATCAAATGCTTGTAACGCTCATCCTCGGGGTGCACCATCACGGCCACGTCGCCCAGCATGGTTTCGGGGCGCGTGGTGGCCACCACGAGCTGGCCCGAGCCGTCGGCCAGCGGGTAGGCGATATGCCACAGCGAGCCGTCCTTCTCCTCGTTCTCGACTTCCAGGTCGGACACGGCGGACTGGAGCTTGGGGTCCCAGTTGACGAGGCGCTTGCCGCGGTAGATCAGGCCCTGCTGGTACAGGCGCACGAAGGTTTCGGTGACGACCTTGCTGAGCTTGTCGTCCATGGTGAAGTATTCGCGGCTCCAGTCCACGCTGTCGCCCATGCGGCGCATCTGCGTGGTGATGGTGTTGCCCGACTTTTCCTTCCACTCCCACACCTTGGTGACAAAGTTCTTGCGCCCCAGGTCGTGGCGGCTCACGCCTTGCTCCTGCAGCTGGCGCTCCACCACGATCTGCGTGGCGATGCCCGCGTGGTCGGTGCCGGGCACCCAGGCCGTGTTGTGGCCCTTCATGCGGTGGTAGCGCGTGAGGCTGTCCATGATGGTCTGGTTGAACGCATGGCCCATGTGCAGCGTGCCGGTCACGTTGGGTGGCGGCAACTGGATGCAGAACGCGCTCTGGCCTGCCTGCGCGGCGCCGGTGCCCCGGAAACCGGCGACTCCGTAGCCGCGCCTTTCCCACTCGGGGCCCCAGTGGGCTTCCAGCGCGGCGGGCTCGAAGGATTTGGACAGGGATTGCAGGCCGGGTTGCTGGACAGGATCGTTCATGGGTGTGGTGGTGTCTGAAAGAACAACGGCATCCCTCGGGATGCCGTTGCGCCACCTGGCGTGGCAGGGTATGGGATAGCGATTTTATGCCATCGCGTCCCGTCGCATGGCGCGCTTACTGCTTGACCGCCTCGACCTGCACCACCAGGCGCACGTTCTTGGCAAAGCCCCAGTCCACACCGTAGTTCATGCCCCACTGGGTGCGGTCGATGGTGGCTTCAAAGTCGCCGCCGCAGACTTCGCGCTTGAGCATGGGGCTTTGGTAGCAGTTGAACTGGTTGGCCTTGAAGGTGACCGGGCCGGTCTTGCCCAGCAGGGTGAGCTGGCCGCTGACTTCGCTGACCTTGTCGCCGTTGAAGACAAACTTGTCCGACACGAAGCTGATCTTGGGGTGCTGGGCCGCGTTGAACAGGTCGGCGCTCTGCAGGTGCTTGTCGAAAGCCGGGGTGCCGCTGTTGATCGAGGTGGCGTCGAAGCTGATCTCCACCTTGCCTGCCTTGGCGGCCTTGTCCAACTGCACGCTGCCTTCCTTCTTGTCGAAGCGGCCACGGTTGACCGATGCACCGAAGTGGCTGATCTCGAAGGTCACGAAGGTGTGCGTGGGGTCAATGGCGTAGTGGGCCATTTCGGCATGGGCGATGCCGGTGGCGAGGGTGGCGGCTGCGGCCAGGGCGATGAGGGAAGTGCGCACGGGAGGGCTCCTGTAGTGGGGGGAGAAAGAAAACACGGAAGAGAAAAGAAGAAGGGGATCAGAGCTTGCCCACGCCCGTGAGCGCGAGCTTGAACTTCACCTGCACCTCGTCGGCCACCATGGAGGTGTCGGCCCATTCGCCGTCGCCGATCTTGAAGGCCAGGCGCTTGATGGGCAGCACGCCGGTGGCCGTGGTGGTGGCGCCGGACTGGGCCAGCGCCACAGGCACCGACACGTTGACCGATGTGCCCTTGATGGTGAGCTTGCCCGCCACATCGAACTTGCCGCCGCCCAGCGCCTTGATGGCGTTGGACTCGAACGTAGCCTGGGGGAACTGCGCCACGTTGAACCACACGGGCTTGGGCAGCTCGGCGTCGGTCTCGCGGGCGCCCATGGTGGCGCTGCCGGTGTCCACGGTGAAGCGGATGCGGCTTGTGGCTGGTTTGGCGGGGTCGAATGCGACCTGGGCGTCGAACTTCTTGAACTGGCCCTGCATGGGCACGCCCATCTGCTTGGCGGTGAATTCGATGCTGCTTTGGGCTGGCACCAGTTGCTGCTGGGCTTGTGCGGGCAGCGCCGTCAGCGCCAGGCCGCCGATGAGGGCCAGGCTGGGGAGCAAGAAGTGCTTGGGCATGGGAACAGTTCCTTTGCGGTGCGGGAAGAATGGGTTTCAGCGGCGGCCAGGCAGCATGCGCTGGAGCAGGCCGTCCTTGTCCACCCACTGGTGTTTGAGCGTTGCGGCCACATGCAGCAGCACCAGGGCGGCCAGCGTGAAGGCCAGCGTGGCATGGCCGAGCTTGAAGACTTCAGCCAGCGCCTTGCTGACCGGCACAAAGTCGGGCAATGGCAAAAGGCCAAGGAACACCACCGGAAAGCCTGCCGCAGAGCTATAGGCCCAGCCCGACAGCGGCACGGCGAAGAACAGCACATACAGCGCCAGGTGCGTGCCGTGGTGGGCCAGCTTCTGCCAGCCGGGCATGGCGCGCTCCACGGCCGCAGGCAGTGGGGGCGGGCGGTGCGACAGGCGCCACAGCAGGCGCGCCAGCGACAGCGCCAGAACCGCCACGCCCGCCCATTTGTGCCAGTTGTAGAGCTTCATGCGCGTGGGCGAGAGCGGCAGGTCGGACATGTACACGCCCAGGCCGAACAGGCCGACGAGCCCCAACGCCAGGAGCCAGTGCAGGCCGATGGCGACGAGGCCGTAGCGTGCGGTAGGAATCAGCGGTGGCTTGCTCTGCATGGTGGTGGGGCCGTGGTGAAGGAGGGGGGGAAACCAGCGCACAGGGCGGGGCCCTGGCCTCGGGGTCTGGCACCTGTGGGCGCCGAATGGAAGCAAGTGTAGAAAGCGCAAGGTTCTTGCGGTTTCAACGGAATTGATGCCATCGTTCAATGGACGTGAACGATAAGCCCCTTGCCGCCGTGGGCTTGGGGCGGGGGGTGCGGGGTCAGGCTGCCTGTGCGGCCTTCTTCCAGGCCTGGGCGGCGGCGGTGGCGTCGTTGCGCTGCTCGGCCAGCTCGGCCAGCTTGCACCAGGCGTTGCGGCGCAGGCGCGCGTCCTGCAATTGCGGGGCGGCCTGGGCCAGCAACTGCTGCGCCTTGCCCCAGAGCTGGCGCCTTGCGCAGGCCATGCCAGCCAGGTATTGCAGGCGGGCATCGCGCGGGTTGGCTTGCTGGGCGGCTTCGATGCGTGCGAGCCAGGCGGCGTCGGTGTCGTCCAGGCAGCCCTCCAGGGTGGTGAGCAGGCGCTGGGCGTGTGCGTCGGTCAGGGCGCTGGGCAGGTCCACAAACTGCTGCCACACGGGTTGCAGCCATTGGCGCACCTGTGCGCAGTCGCCTCCCAGCAGGGCCAGGCGCTGGGCTGCATGCAGGGCGACCTCGGGCATGGCGCGGTCGTTGGCTTCAAGCGAGAGCCAGGCCGTTTGCAGCTGTGCAGGGTCGTGGGCCTGCCCGATGAGTTCGATGGCCAGGCCGCGCACCAGGCTGCGCGCCGCGTCGGCCGAGAAGGCGCGGTGCTTGCCCAGTAGGCGCGCCGTGTCCAGCGCGTCGCGGGGGCGGCCTGCCAGGCGGCTGGCCTTGAGGCGGATGCGCAGGGCCAGCGTGCGCCGCGCCGCGCCCTGGGGCAGTTGGGCCAGGCGTTCGAGGGAGCCTTCCGCGTCGCGGTCGTCCAGGCTCCAGCGCGCGGCGCGCATGTGGGCGCCTTCGTGCAGTTCCTGGGCGACGTGGCGCTTTTCCTTGGCGTGGTTCAGCGCCAGCTCGAAGTAGCGGTCGCGCAAGGCGCGGTCTTGCAGTGCGTGCGAGGTTTCGGCGGCCACCATGTGTGCTAGGGCACGGATCTGGTGGGCGTGGGGCGGGGCGTCGCTTTCCTGGCGCAGGGCCTGTTCCTGGTCCAGTGCGGCCAGCGCGGCCTTGCGGGCGCGCAGGAAGCGGCCCGCAAGCATTTGGGCAAAGGCGTCGAGCAGCGCGGCGTGCATGCTGCGCTCGCGCTGCTGCAGCCGCCAGCGGTGGGCCTGGCGTGGCAGCGCCAGCAGCGCAGCCAGCGCGCGCAGTGCGGCGTGCAGGGTGACGAAGCCCAGCACCAGCACCAGCAGCACCATGTTGAGCGACAGATCGATGCGGTAGGGCGGCCAGAACAGCGTGACCGTGCCTTGGTTGTTGCCCGCAAACAAGGCCACGGACACGGCGATGCCAAACAGTGCCAGGAGCCAGAGTGCTGCGCGCATGGGGCGGTCCTTGCGGGGGGCGGTCAGCGACCGGCGGCCGCTGTGGCCAGGGCCGAGAGGGTTTCGTCGGGCCGGGGCAGTTCTGCCACCTTCATCGACGCCTGCACCTGCTGCAGCACGGTGGCTGCGCTTTGCGTGCGGCGCGATGCGGGGTCGAAATAGCGGTTGAGCGCGGCCGTGGCTGCCGTGAGGTCGGTGCGTGCCGAGTCGAGCTGGCGCGCCAGCACGCCCATGCGCGCATTGAGCAGCTTGAGCTTGAGGTTCTCGCGCAGGAAAAAGGCCTGGTCGGGCGCCAGCAATGCGGCCTCGGGCTGGTCGATGCGGCTCACGCGCACCAGGCCCTTGGCTTCGTCGAGCACCACCAGCCCGGCGCGCTGCAGCCAGGTCCACCAGGCGTCCTGGCTGCCGGGGGCGCCAGGGGCCGTGGGCTGGGCTTGCAGGCGGCGGGTGGCCGCGGCCAGGGCCACGGCGTTGGCCAGGGGCAGTTCGTCCACCTGGCGCACCAGGTCGTCGAGCCGGGCCAGCATGCCCGAGGTGTCGGTCACGCTGGCGCTGCCAATGCGCTCCAGGTCGCGCCCGATGGCGCGCTGCACCGGTGCCAGGCGCGGCTGCGCGGCACGTTCGATGCGTTGCTGTGCGTTCTTGAGCGCGCCCACCAGTGGCTCCAGGCTGCCCGTGAGCTGTGCCTGCTGCTGCGCCAGGCGCAACGAGGATTCCAGATCCACCAGCAGGTTTTCGTCGCGCGAGCGCGAGAGGCTGCGCATCAGTTCTTCCAGCTGGCTGCGTTGCAGCGCCACTTCGTTGACGCGTGCTTCCTGCACGGCCAGGCGGGCACTGGCTTCGGTGGCCTGCTCCTGGGCCTGGCGGGCCAGGGTGCGCGCCTCGATGGCCTGGGTGTTGGCGTCCTGGCTCTGGCGTGCCAGGGCCTCCTGGATGGCGCCCAGCCGCTGCCACAGCAGGGTGCTGCTGACCAGCCCGGCCAGGGCCACAGCGCCCAGCGTGTACAGCAGGAACCGGGGCGGCGCGGCCTGGGTGGCTGCGGCGGCGGGTGCTGCGCTGGGGCCTGGGGTGGCGTCGGGGGCGGAACTCATGGCAGGGATTCTATCGAGGCCACCACGTCGGCCAAGGCCGGGCGGCATTCGTGCACCGCCCCGAAACCCGCGCTGCGCGCCGCCTGGGCAATGCGCGGGTGCGTGGCCAGGGCACGGGCCTGGCGCCAGTCCTGGCCTGGCAGGGCGGCGCACAGGTGCTCCAGCGCCTGCGAGCTGCTCAGCAGCCACAGCGAGCCGTCCATGGCGGCCTGGCGTGCCTGGGCTTGTTGTTGCGCATTCCATACAGGTGCGCCGCGCGTGTAGGCCACGACAAAGTCCACCGCACCCCCGGCGGCGCGGATTTGCTGCGCCAGCCAGTCGCGTCCTGTGCCTTGCTGCGTGGCGCCGACTTCGGTGCCGCGCACGATGAGCACGCGCGCGCCCGGCTCTACCTGGCCTTGCACCTGGGCCCACAGCGACTCGGAGTCGAACTGCGCGGCATCCAGCGCGGGGGTGTCGATGCGGGTGCCTTCCACCCCCAGGGCCTGCAGCGCGCGGGCCGTGCCGGGACCGGGTGACCATGCTCTTGTTTTGATAGCGTGTTGCGCTTTCTGGGTAAGCGCCAGAGCCGTTTTTTTATCGAAAAAATGCTGCCCTGCATTGCTGCTTACCACCATGACGGCGCTGTACGCGCCCGCCTGCACCAGGGCGCGGGCCTGCTCCAGCGCCTGCGCATCGACCGGCGGGGTGATGGCAATGAGGGGGAGCGCCAGCGCGTCGATGCCGCTGGCCTGCAAGGCGGCCACCCACTGCAGGGCCTCGCGCTCGGGCCGGGTGACGATGGCGCGCATCAGCCCGTGGCGCCACCGGCGCGCAATTGCGCGGCCACGGCCACGCCCAGCGCGTCGGCCCGCTCCAGCGTGTCGGCCGGGCCGCTGGCGCTGGCGCGCACCAGGGCGATGCGGCCTTCGGGGTCGCCCCAGGCGGCTTCGAGGTGCAGTTGGCCGCCCTCGAACCGGGCGTGTGCCGCCAGCGGCATGGAGCAGCTTCCGCCCATGCTGCGGCTCACGGCGCGCTCGGCGGTCACGGCAATCCAGGTGGGCTGGTGGGCCAGGGGACGCAGCGCTTGCATCAGGTCTTGGCGGTCGGCGCGCACCTCAATGCCCAGGGCGCCCTGGCCCGCGGCGGGCAGCATCTGGTCGGCGGCAAATTCAGTGCGGATGCGGCTTTGCAGCCCCAGGCGCTTGAGTCCGGCGGCGGCCAGCACGATGGCCTGGTACTGGCCCTCGTCGAGCTTGCGCAGGCGCGTGTCCAGGTTGCCGCGCAGGGGTTCGATCTTCAGGTCCGGGCGCAGCGCGTGCAGCAGCACCTGGCGGCGCAGGCTGGACGTACCCACCACCGCGCCCTGCGGCAGCTCTTGCAGGTTGGCGAAGTGGGGCGAGACAAAGGCGTCGCGCGGGTCTTCGCGCTCCATCACGCAGGCCAGGGCAAAGCCTGCGGGCAGTTCCATGGGCACGTCTTTGAGGGAATGCACGGCAATCTGCGCACGCCCGTCGTGCAGCGCGGTTTCCAGTTCCTTGACGAACAGGCCCTTGCCGCCCACTTTGCTCAAGCTGCGGTCCAGGATCTGGTCGCCCAGCGTGGTCATGCCCAGCAGTTCCACGCTGTGCCCGCGGGCGCGCAGCAGGGCCTGCACATGTTCGGCTTGCCACAGGGCCAGGCGGCTTTCGCGCGTGGCGATGGTGATGGGGGGAAGGGTGGGGCGCTCGGTCGTCATGTTTTTGCAGGGTAAGGCACAGCGCACGATGCTAGCATCCCGCGCTGCAGCATCCCTGCCTGCCCAGCCCCCAGGAGACAAGCCTTGAGTGCCAAGAAGACCGATAAAGACTATCCCTTGATCCAGGACATCCGCCTGCTCGGACGCATTCTGGGCGACGTGATCCGCGAACAGGAGGGCGAAGCCGCCTTTGCCCTGATCGAGCAGATCCGCCAGTTGTCGGTGGCTTTCCGGCGCGACGCCGACCATGAAGCCGACAAGACCCTCAAGAAGCTGCTCAAGGGCCTGAGCGGCAACCAGACGGTGAGCGTGATCCGCGCCTTCACCTACTTCAGCCACCTGGCCAACCTGGCTGAAGACCGGCACCACATCCGCCGCCGCACCGTGCATGAGCGCGCGGGCGACACGCAGGAGGGCAGCATCGACGTGGCGCTTTCGCGCCTGCGCTGGGCGGGCATTGCACCGGGCACCATTGCCCAGACGCTGGCGCACAGCTACGTCTCGCCCGTGCTCACGGCACACCCCACCGAGGTGCAGCGCAAGAGCATTCTGGACGCCGAGCGCGACATTGCGCAGCTGCTGGTGGCGCGCGACGACATCGTGGAGCGCGCACAGCTCTACAACACGGCGCGCGACGCCCTCACACCCCGCGAGCTGGCCGCCAACGAGGCGCAACTGCGCTCGCGCGTCACGCAGCTGTGGCAGACGCGGCTGCTGCGCTACAGCAAGCTGACCGTGGCCGATGAGATCGAGAATGCGCTGTCCTACTACGAGGCCACGTTTTTGCGCGAGATCCCGCGCATCTACGCCGACCTGGAGCGCGCCCTGGGCACGGAGCCGGTGCACAGCTTTCTGCGCATGGGCCAGTGGATTGGCGGCGACCGCGACGGCAACCCCAACGTCACGGCCGCCACGCTGGTGCAGGCCCTGCGCCGCCAGAGCGAGGTGGTGCTGCGCCACTACCTGACCGAGGTGCACCTGCTGGGCGGGGAGCTGTCGCTGTCGGCGCGGCTGGTCGCGGTGACCCCCGAGATGCAGGCCCTGGCCCTGAGCTCGCCCGACACCAACGAGCACCGCCAGGACGAGCCCTACCGCCGTGCGCTCACGGGTATTTACGCGCGCCTGGCCGCCACCTTGCAGGAGCTCAGCGGCGGCGTGGCCGCGCGCCATGCCGTGGCGCCGCAAAACCCTTATGCCCATGCAGCGGACTTTCTGGCCGAGCTGCGCACCATCGAGGCTTCGCTCCAGGCGCACCATGGCGCAGTGCTGTCGGCACAGCGCCTGCACCCGCTGATCCGGGCGGTGCAGGTGTTCGGCTTTCACCTGGCCACGGTGGACCTGCGCCAAAGCTCCGACCAGCACGAGCGCGTGGTGGCCGAACTGCTGGCCGTGGCGCGCATCGAGCCCGACTATGCTGCCCTGCCCGAAGAGGCGCGCCGCACGGTGCTGATGCGCCTGCTGCAGGATGCACGGCCGCTGCGCGTGATGGGCGCGGTGTACTCGGAACACACCCAGGGCGAACTGGCCATCTTTGAAACTGCGCTGCAGCTGCGCCAGCGCCATGGGCAGGAGGCCATCCGCCACTACATCATCAGCCACACCGAAACGGTGAGCGACCTGCTGGAAGTGCTGCTGCTGCAGAAGGAAGTGGGCCTGGTGCGCGGCACACTGGACGATGCAGCGCCCTCACAGGCCACGGCCGACCTCATCGTGGTGCCGCTGTTCGAGACCATCGAAGACCTGCGCAATGCCGCGCCCATCATGCGCGAGTTCTATGCCCTGCCGGGCATTGCCGCCATGGTGCAGGCCAGCGGCAGCGAGCAGGACATCATGCTGGGCTACTCCGACAGCAACAAGGACGGCGGCATCTTCACCAGCAACTGGGAGCTGTACCGGGCCGAGATTGCGCTGGTGGCGCTGTTTGACGAGTTGCCGGGCATCCGCCTGCGCATGTTCCACGGCCGCGGCGGTACCGTGGGGCGCGGCGGCGGCCCCAGCTACCAGGCCATCCTGGCGCAGCCGCCGGGCACCGTGCGCGGCCAGATCCGCCTGACCGAGCAGGGCGAGGTGATCGCCTCCAAGTACGCCAACCCCGAGATCGGGCGGCGCAACCTCGAGACCCTGGTCGCCGCCACGCTGGAGGCCACCTTTTTGCAGCCCACCAAGCCTGCCACGCCCGCCTTCCTGGAGGCGGCGGCGCAGCTCTCGCAGGCCAGCATGGCGGCCTACCGCGCGCTGGTGTATGAGACACCGGGCTTCACCGACTACTTTTTCAATTCCACGCCCATCCGCGAGATTGCCGAGCTCAACATCGGCTCGCGCCCCGCGTCGCGCAAGCCCAGCCAGCGCATCGAGGACCTGCGCGCCATTCCCTGGGGCTTCAGCTGGGGCCAGTGCCGCCTCACGCTGCCGGGCTGGTATGGCTTTGGCTCGGCGGTGCAGGCCTTTGTGCACGACAGCGGCAAAGACCCCAAGGCCCAGGTGGCCCTGCTGCGTAAGATGGAGCGGCACTGGCCCTTCTTCAGCACGCTGCTGTCCAACATGGACATGGTGCTGGCCAAGAGCGACCTGGCCCTGGCCTCGCGCTACAGCGAACTGGTGCAGGATGCCCGCCTGCGCAAGAAGGTGTTTGCCGCCATTGACGCCGAATGGCGCCGCACGGCCGAGGCCCTTACCTTGATTACCGGCGACAAGCAGCGCCTGGCGCACAACAGCGCGCTGGCGCGCTCCATCAAGCACCGCTTTCCGTACATCGACCCGTTGCACCACCTGCAGGTGGAACTGGTGCGCCGCTGGCGTGCGGGGCAGGGCGACGAGCGTGTGCAGACCGGTATCCACATCTCTATCAACGGTATTGCGGCGGGGCTGCGCAATACGGGCTGATTTCTGATAGGCGGTCATTTTCCTGTGCGAAAATCGCCGCCATGCAGCGCCTGAACCCCCTTGTGAACCCGTGCGACGCCCAGCGCTCGCGCGTGGCGGCGCTGCACGCTGGCCAGCAGCGCAGGCGCTTTGGCGTCAATTCGCTGGCCAAGCACGCGCCCCCAGCCCCTGTGGGGCGCTGAGCGTACATCTCTCTCCTCTCCCCGCTTCCCGTGTCAAGCCCTGCAGCGGCGCGCCGAATCGATGCGCCGCTGCCTGGCGCTTGCAGCGCCTTTGCACGGAGCGCTTTGTGTGCGGCCCAGCCTGGGCCGTGCTGGCTTTTACCCCGATGGTTTCACCCCTTCTAGGCACCGCCATGGAAACACCTGTCCAGTTCTATCCCCGCAACCCGGCCCCTGCGGCCGACGCCGTCCCCGCCTGCGACCCGATCGTGGGCAACCGTGTCGAACTGCAATTGCTCACCACGCTCAAATGCAACCTCAAGTGCAGCTACTGCTCGCTGGGAGTGGGCGACGTGCTGGGTTCGCAAACCCATGTCGAATACAGCATGGACCAGCTCTTTGCCTTTGCCAACCAGCATCTGCAGGGCAAGGAGGTGTACGTCACCTTCTATGGCGGCGAACCCACGCTCAACCGCCCCATGATGAACGAGGTCATGCAGCGCTTTCCGCACTGGCGCTTTCAGCTGCAGACCAATGGCACGCTGCTGGACGACCTGCCCGAATGGATGCTGGCGCGCCTGTCCAACGTGCTGGTGTCCATCGACGGGGGCGAGGCCACCACCGATGGCTACCGGGGCCGGGGCATCTACCGCCAGGTGCTCAAGAACCTGCGCCAGGTGCGCGAGCAGATCGGCGGCAGCGTGACGGCGCGCGTGACCTGGGGCAACCCGGCCACCTGCTTCGAGGAGCTGGACGAACTGGTGGCCGACGATTCGCCGTTCGACTACCTGTACTGGCAGTTCGTGGCCGACGAGATGTACGCGGGCGACTCGGTGGAACGCCGCAAGGCCGTGCTGGTGCAGCTCATCGACCGCTTCTTTGCCAGCACCGACAAGCTCTACCCGGTGATCCCGCTCATGGGCATGGTGCGCAACAAGGTGCTGCCGGGCCGCGCGCAGGAGCTGTATGCCGGGCGCACGCAGTGCCGTGTGTCCTCGCACCTCATCAACGTCATGCCCAATGGCCAGATCTACCCTTGCCCCGACATGATGTACGTGCCCGCCATGCTCATGGGCAGCGTGCAGGACAACTGGCTCAAGCCCAGCCCGCTGCAACAGGCGCCCAGCATGCCCTGCAGCAGCTGCGAGGCCTATTCATGGTGCCGTGGCAACTGCATGAAGAACATGTACCTGGGCTACGTGAAGAACGACCTGCGCTACCGCGCCAGCGTGGTCGAACCCATCTGCGACCTGCTGCGCTTCATGGGCCGCGAGATCGACCGCCACGACCCCCAGGCCTGGTTCGGCAAGCTCAGCCTGCCCGTGCGCCGCGAGATCACCGACTGCGAGGTGTACGAGTACGTCGAAGTCATGCCCTGATGCCGCAGGCGGCGCGCTGCGCCTGCGGCATCGCACCGGCCCTGCTCAGCAGGAGGGCAGTGTGGTTCCCTTGTTGATGGCGTCCACCGTACCCAGCATCTGGATCCAGTAGCTGGGCAGGCGGGTGACGGCGCGGGCCGTGGCTTCGTCGGTGGTGAACACCAGGCCGGTGTTGGTGCGCGCCTTGTTGGCGTACTTGAGGCTGTCCTGCATGGCGGTGCAGGTGCTGGCGCTGTGCACCAGCATGGCCTGCGCCGTGTTGGCCTGGCTGTACACCCAGGTGTTGGATGACTGCTGCGGGTCGAGCACCTGGAAGGCAGCGGCAGTCCCCTCGAAGGTGGTCAGTGTGTCGGCCACATCAGCATAGGTCTGGTCAGGGTAGATGCCTGGATTGCCAATCACCACCAAGGCGGAGTTCTTGCTCTTGATGTAGCTGTTAATAGCCTGGTAGTGGGCCAGGCGGTTGCTGCCCGAGGCCATCTCGTCGATGAAGAAACCGTCCAGGGTGGGGTACAGCTCCAGGTACTTGTCGATGGTGGCCTTGACGTCGGCTTCCGAGCGTGCGCCGTTGCCATACAGCGTGGACACGTAGCCCACGACCTTGTGGTTGGTGCCCTTGAAGCTGGCCATGGCCGTGGCGAGGTCGGTGTTGGCGGTGGTGGTCGAGGTCAGCACGCCGCCGTTCGGGTTCATGATGGCCGTGATCTTCACATCCGGGTAGCTCTTGGCGCCCGACACCAGGCTGGTCCAGGGGGAATCCTTGGCGGCGCTGAAGTAGGCGGGCACCAGCAATTCAAGGGGCTGGTGCACCGGGCGGATGTAGAGCTTGAGACTTTCGTTGGCCGAATGGGTGGTGCTGGTGACTGTGGCATTCACCACCACCGGGCCAGCGGCCGTGCTGTTGAGTACCGAGGTGGCCGCACCGCCCAGGGTGGTGGGCACCGTGGGAGCCAGGCTAGCCGTGGCGGTGCTGGATGTCAGCGTCACGGGCGTGCCGTTGGGGGCCGCATTGCCGTTGATGGTGACGCTGACCTGCAGCGAAACGGCGCTGCCCACGTCATGCACATTGTTGGCTGCCACCGGGCTGGTAAAGCTCAGGCCCAGGGGGCCGGGCTGAACGGGTGGGGGTGCTGGGGGCGTGGTGGGCGTGTCTTCCTTGGCGCCACCGCAACCTGTGAGCAAGGCGCTCAGTGTCAAAAGGGACAAGGCAAGGGGCAGGGGGCGGGAAAGGCTTTGGCGCATACGCTCTCCATGGAGTTCTCGGTGGATGGGCAATTGTGGGCCATTGTCGGCCCTCAGGGGAACGGGCAAGGCGATGTTCTGGCCGGGAAAAGCCGTTTTGTTGTGCGGATTGGACTGTGGGGCTGCGCATACCATCTGGTGCATGCGATCACCAAGCCTATTCCTTGCTGTCCTGGCGGCAACGGCGCTGCTGGCGGGCTGCAGCACGCTGGACAAGCCGCGTGCCGACAACTACCCGGCCACGGGGCAGAAGAAAGCGCGTGCCGTGCACCACTGGGACGTGCTGGCAGACGACGTGGCGGCCCGGGTGTCCGAAAAAATCGCGGGCTGGCCCGAGGGTGAGCACCCTATCCATGTCACGGTAGCCGACGGCTCCAGCTTCAACCAGGGCTTTCTCAAGCTCCTGCGCGTGCGCTTGCTGGATCGGGGCGTGACGCTGGCTACCGGCCCCGCTGCCGTGGAGCTGGAAGTACAGACCCAGGTGGTGCAGCACGAGGCCAGCGACCCCACCAACCAGATCATTCCCTTGCCCTGGACAGCGCTGAGTGCCGGGGTGGGCGTGTGGCGCGACTGGAAGGTGCATTACTACAACCGTCCCTTCCTGCCGGGTGTGGCCACGGCCCTGGGGGTGGGCACCGGCCTGGCGTTGGACATGTTGCAGCGCCACAGCCAGGGCGATGCAGCCGGCGGCCCCACGCGCACCGAGGTGCTCATCACCACCACGCTCAAGACGCAAGACCGCTTGTTGACCGGAACGGCAGACATGTACTACATCGAACGCGAGGACGCCGTGCTCTACCAGCCGCCCGTCCCCGTGGCGCCGCTGGCGCCTGTGAAAACCTGGCGGGTGGTGACGCCATGAAACGCCGCGCTTGTGTGCTGGCATTGCTGGCCTTGACTGCAGCCATGCCGGGCTGTGCGCGCTACTACTACGGCGAGCGCGGCGGGCCCGCAGTGCGGTCCGATGTGCTGCAAACCAATTACGAAGCCGCAGACCGCTTGCTGCAGACCGCACTGCTGGATCCGCGCCGCAGTGTGATTGTGGCCACGCTGGTCAATGTGGATCGCCTGGGTGAATCGTCCCGCCTGGGGCGCATGTTCTCGGAGCAGGTGGCCTCGCGCTTCGTGCAGCGCGGTGTGCTGGTGACCGAGGTGCGCCTGCGCGAACAGCTGTCGCTGCAGCCCGAGCAAGGGGAACTGCTGCTTTCGCGCGAGCTGCGCGAGGTCAGCCAGAACCACGACGCGCAGGCCGTGGTGGTGGGCACCTACGCGGTGTCCGGGGCCATGGTGTATGTGAGCCTCAAGCTCGTCAGCCCCCAGGGTAACCAGGTGGTGGCCGCCGCCGACTACGCGCTGCCGGTGGATGACAACATCCGGGGCTTGCTCCAGGGGCGCTGAATTTGCTATAAAAACAATAGCTGCTTACGCTTATCGGATAAGCGCTGCAGGCAGATTTGATGCTCAATGCAGCATCAGCGCACCCGCGTTCTTGCTCTTGCCCGCACGGGCCGGCGGGTTGCACAGGCCGCAGGTGTAGTGGCGGTTTTCGTACAGCTCGGTGACGAACAGGCCGCCGCATTGCGCGCACTTGGTGCGCTGAAGCATGCCCGCATCGACAAACTTGACCAGCCGCCAGGCGCGTGTGAACGACAGCAGGGGCTCGACCTGGGCGGTGGCGATCTGCTCGGTGTACAGGCGGTAGGCTTTGGTGAGCTGATCCACCGGATCCAGGTCCATGCCCTTGGCCAGGTACTCGTAGATGTTGAGGAACAGCGACGAGTGGATGTTCTCCTGCCAGGTGAGGAACCAGTCGGTGGAGAACGGCAGTTGGCCCTTGGAGGGGGACTTGCCCGCGATCTCCTTGTACAGGCGGATCAGCCGCTCATACGACAGCGTGGTTTCCGATTCGAGCACCTGCATGCGCGCGCCCATCTGGATCAGCATGGCGGCGCGTTCGATCTGGCGCGATTCGCCCAGCACGCTCTTGACGGGGGCAGCTGTCTTGGCGGCCTTCTTGTCGGCGGCTGCAGCGGGGCGGGTGAGGGTGGCGGTCGTCATGGCAGGGCTCCTGGCGGTGGGGTGCGGTGCGGTTCAAAGCACTTCAGAGACGCGGCTGGCCATCAGGATGTTGGCGTGCAGCGTGTTGGTGGCTTCGTTGCCCACCTTGCTGGGGGCGTGGTTGGTCAGCAGGCTCCAGACCAGGTTGTCGTCCACACGGAAGCTGCAAAGAAGCGTGTTTCTTGCAGCCAGTTTCATCAGTTGCGCGGCCGACAGCGATGCCAGAATGTCGGCAGCGTCTTCGTTGAGGCCCAGGCGGAACACAGCTTCGGCCTTGTCCTGGCGGATCAGGGTCTGGGCCAGCATCAGGTAGGTGAGGTTGGCTTCGCGGATTTCGGCCAGCAGTTGATCGTTAGACATGGGACAGTTCCTTTCCATTCCCGGGTTCGCGCTGGGTCTGCCTCATGCAGCGTTTCGCGATCCGTTGAAATGGATTGTGAATTTGGCCCAATCAAAAATTAAGTCGGGAAGCGGCTGTGCCGCACGTCAGGCGGTGCGGCGGGGCTTGTAGGAATTTGCCTGACACGGCATGTCGGTGCGGCGCGCCTGCGCCCCCTGTGTCAGCCCCTCGCAACGGGGTGCTTTGGGTCGCTGCACCACTCGCTCCAGCTCCCGGCATACAGCGCTGCACGGCCCAGGCCTGCAAGCTCCATGGCCAGCACGTTGGGGTTGGCCGTGACACCGCTGCCGCAGTGGTGGGCCACGGTGGCCGGGTCGCGTCCGTCCAGCAGTGCCAGAAACTCGGTGCGCAACTGCGCCGGGGCCTTGAAGCGCCCGTCCGGCCCGAAGTTGTCGGTGAACGGGCGGTTGAGCGCGCCAGGAATATGCCCTGCCACGGGGTCCAGCGGCTCGACCTCGCCACGGTAGCGCGCCGGGGCGCGGGCGTCGATGAGGGTCTGGCCCGCAGTGCCCAGGCCTTGCAGCACCTGCGCGGTGGTGGCCAGCGGGCGCAGTGCGGCGCTGGGCTCAAAGGCCACGGGGGCCCGTGCCTCCTGCGGGCCTTGCGCGAGGGCGCCGCCCGCCTGTGTCCAGGCCTGCAGGCCGCCGTCGAGCACGGCCACGGCCTCGTGGCCCAGCCATTGCAGCATCCACCACAGGCGGCCGCAAAAGGCGCTGCCGTTGCGGTCGTACACCACGGCCTGCATGGGGGCGGCAAAGCCCTGTTGGGCCAGCCAGGCGGCAAAGGCTTCGCGTGTGGGCAGCGGGTGGCGTCCGCCTGAAACACGCTCGCTGCGTGCGTGCGCGGACAGGTGCTCGTCCAGGTGCGCGTACACGGCGCCAGGGATGTGGCCTTGCAGGAACTGCTGCGCGCCCGCAGTGGGGGCGGCCAGGTCGAAGCTGCAGTCAAACACCATGCAGGGCGTGCCGCTGTCCAGCAGCGCTTGCAGTTCAGGGGCGGAAATCAGCAGGGAGTAGGGCATGGGCGGGTCCGGTAGCGGGTGTGGAACAAAGGCGTTGCGGGGTGCAGCGATGGGCGGATTTTGGCAGGCTCAGGCAAGGTTGCGCGTACTGCGGGCGCGCAGCACCGTGGCCAGAATGCCGCTGCCCACGATCAAGGCCATGCCCAGCCAGCCCAGTGCGGGGATGCGGTCGCCAAACAGCAGCACGCTGTAGAGCGATGCGAACACGATGCCTGAATACTGCAGGCTGGCCACCACCAGCGTGCCCTTGGCCGAATGTGCGCTGCCATAGGCGCGCGTCATGCACAACTGCCCCAGTGCGGCCAGCACGCCGATGGGCAGCAGCCACAGCCCCGCCCAGCCAGGCCAGGCCGAGTGGCCGATGGCCAGTGTGACCGCGCCACCGGCCAGCGCAGAGCCCAGGGCAAAGTAGAACACCGTGCGCGACTCCGGCTCGCCCATGCGCGACAAATGGGTGACCTGCATGTAGGCCATTGCTGCGGTCATCCCCGACAACATGCCCAGCGAGGCGCCCAGCAGTTGCTGGGGTGTCTGGCCGATGCTGGGGCGCAGCATCATCACCACACCGGCAAACCCGGCCAGCACCGCCATTACCAGCGGGGCCTGCAGGGCGGGGCGCTGCCCCTTGGCCGCAGCGCGCCAGGCCCACAGGCTGCCCGCCACAAAGAAGGCCGCAATCCAAACGCTGCTCATGTAGTTGAGCGTCATGGCCGTGGCCAGCGGCAGTTGGGTGATGGCATAAAACCAGGTGCCCAGCGAGACTACGCCCACAAAGCTGCGCCAGGCGTGCTTGCCGGGGTGGGCGGTGGCCAGGGTGGCGCCTTGGGAGCGTGCCAGCGCCCACAGCAGCGCCATGCCGATGATGCCGCGCCAGAAGATCATCTCTGCCGGGTGGAAGTAGGCCGAGCCCAGCTTGACGCACACGCCCATGCTTGCGAACAGGAACGCGGCCAGCACCATCCAGAGGGCATGCATGGGGTGTGTCGGGTGGATTCTTGAAAGTAAGAACTTGTCCGTCAATGATTTGATGCCACGTTGGGGCGCAATCGGGATGAGTTCGAGGTCTTGGCGCGCCGCATGGGCTGGTGGCCCATGCAAGCGGCAAGGGCGCGAAATCGCCCGATTTCGCCCCAACCCGAAGGGCAGTGCTCTTTTCGGGCGGTCTGCGG
>JACPUE010000037.1 GCA_016192425.1 Burkholderiales bacterium | reverse complement strand
GCCACCAGCGCACTGCGCATCGCGGGCAGCAACGATCCGGCGGCCAGCTTTGCCAATGACTTCCTCATGGGGGCGCTGCAGGATGCAGCGGCAGATAGGAAGCGGGGCCAGGAGGGGCGGGATGGGCAGGAGGGGGCGCAAGACAAGCCCGAGGGCAGCACAGCCTCCAGCGGGCTGGGACTCAAGCCCCCCCGGGACTGGGTTGATCGCCTGGGGCGCAGTGAGATTGCAGACCCATCGCCTGAAGAAGCGCAAGCCGCCTTCCGCCAGTCTGAGCGGGACTACCGCAACAGCACTGAACACAGTGTGGCGGGCAGCAGCTACGTGGCGCAAAGCGGCGACAGCATCTCACGCATCCTTGGCACGAGCGACCCACAGGCCATCGGCAACTTCATACGGGCCAACGGACTGACCAGCAGCCATATCGTGGCCGGCCGGAACTACTTCGTGCCTGATGACGCGAACGCCTATGGCGATAGCGTTGCATTGGGCCAAGCCGTACTTCATGGAGACAACGCGAGACTGGAAGCCCTTGCGCAGCAGCGCGCCGCCCAGCAGCAGGCACAGTGGGACGCACTGCAGACCGGGGCCTGGAGGGGACGCACGGACACGCAAGGCGGACCCGTATGGCATGGCGGCGCACCTGCGCGCAGCACCTCTGCGACCAACTCCCCCCACACCGGCTGGTGGCCCGCGCTGACGGGAGCCGCCACGGGAGTGGGCCAGTCTTTGGCGCACATGGCACAAGGCGCAGTCCAAACCGGTGCAGACAGCCTGGAACAACTGGGCGATATCTTGACGTTTGGCGCCAACCACGACCACCCCCAAATGCAGGAGGTATGGCAACGCCAGCGAGAGCGTGGACAAGCCCTTGGGCGGCTGGCATCAGACCCCACGGGGGTGGCCACGGACATGATGGAAAGCGTCGCCCATCGCTATGGAGCAGCCAATGCCATCACGGACAACGACTATGAGCGCAGCAGGCAGCTGGGGTATTTGTTCAACGATGTGGGGCAAGGCCTGCTGGGAGCCGGTACCGCACTGCGGGGAGCATCACGCCTGGGTGCAACGGGCGTGGAGATGTTGGGGGAGAATGCGTTCAATGAACCGCTGGCAGGTGGGCGGGCTGCGCAGAGGGGTGGGGTGGAATTTTCTGGAGAAGAGGCAAATAGTATATCCCGTGTCTTTTCCTCTGGCGACCCAATGGTTGGACAGACTGCAACAGCAATTGATCATGTCTTGCCTGGTGCCGTAAAAAATGTAAACACTCCTATAAGAAACGATAGTGTCGGCCTTTCATCCGATGCGGATATTGTGTTGAAAAATGGCGATGTGATAGAAGTCAAATCTGGTGGTGGAAAAGGTGCCACCACTCAAATAGCAAATCAAACAAGAATAATAGGGGATTCTGGCGAATTAATTGTATATGGCCCAAATCTGAAGCAATCAGTGATTAGCGGAATCCAGAAATCAGGTACAAAAGTATTTGTGGATTTGAACGATCTACTGAATTACATTCGATCCAAAGGTTTATAGTATGTTTAGCTTTATAATAATTTCAAACCTCGACAGCATCTCCAACGAAGTCTTATCAGCCATTTCTGAAATAGGAAAGATTAGAAAGGAGGCGGGCGGGAGATTGATTGTTGAAAGCAGCGAGGGAATGAAAAATGGCTGGCTTGCATTTCAATCCATTAAAGATGCCCAGTGTGACTATGAATCGGATGAGTTGGAAAAAATTAAGCAAATAATAAATAATCCTTCTTTCTATTTAATTGAAGGACGAAATGGCGCAGTAAATTTTTCAAATACTTTTATTCAAAAACTCTCCACCCCTGATAGGGTATTAATTGACAACGATCACGGAATGATTGCTGATTTAATAAAAGTAAAAGAAAAAATCAAGTTAGGAGAGGATTGGCTTCATTCATCTTCTTCTTAAATTTGGCCGGCTTTGTTGCACAAAGCCAGTCCGCTGAGCTGGTAGCCTCGGGACATGAGTGAACCGAAGGGGTTCAAGGCCCAATCCTGCCAACTTAAGCAATCACCCCCCCCCCGCATTGGCTTTGTTGCACAAAACAATCTTCTTTCAGATTGCCGTCTTCAGCGAAAGATTCTTGCTTTCATGGTGACGCAATATTTTTCTGAATTATGGTACTTTTCAGCAAGGAATTTCATTTGTGCAACAAAGCCAATATATATATATCAGAAGTTTATGTTCCTACTGGCACGCGCATTAGAACTGGCACGGTGAATCCTGTCTTTGATGGTGTTGGCAATGCCATCCAATACGAATTGCTTCAGCGCCTGCCCACTTCGGCATTCAGAAACACAGTGGGGTTTTGAAAATGAATTCTACAGATATTAGAATTGAGGATGGCGCACTTTTTATATCCGGTAGGCATATAAAACTAGCGCACCCTATTGTGCAAATAAAAGAATGGCGAGGTCATATAGTCGCCAGAATAGAGCCGCCGGCTGGAGAAATTTTCAATAGAAACGTATTTTGTTTTACACGACAAGGCAACTGCATTTGGCAGATCGAAGAATCTCCCCATGGAGCCGAAAAAGACAAACCATATGTGGGGATTCTCATTGATAGCGGAGACGCTCTAGTGGCTGCCAATTGGAATGGGGTCGACTACTTTGTGAACGCAAATAACGGAAAGATATCCACGAAAGCGTTTGATAAGTAAGTCGAAAATGAGTTGCCCGGCGGCGGTATTCGGTATCGTTTACCCAGTGGACAGGGGATCATTTTTGAAAACAATGGTGCGGTTAACTTCTTGGATCCACGGTGGAGTAAATGATGATGAAAAATAGATTTGAGGTACTTCTTAGAGATCGAGATGAATTTAAAAAGCTCTTAGTTCAAGTATGCTGGGGTGATATAGTATTATGTGAACTGAACAAAGAACAGGGAGATGAAAAAGCTGAGATGAAGTTGTATTGCAACGATGCGCTGTACAACCATAGAGACATTCGGTTTCCGTTGACAGATTTTATGGAGGCCATGAAAGTTGCCGAGGAGGAATTAAAGCGCTTGTAGAAAACACTCAGCCCTTCCCAGGCTGCCAACAGGGCTGTTGCAACAAAGCCGTTTGCAACCGAGATAGTGGGTGGTTGTGGGCTGAACTTGGCGGATAACAGTAGTTTTTTTGGATTGCAGGTGTCTCTTTTCTATAGTGAATGGAGCCTGTATTTTTTGTGTTAACAAAGCATTTTATGAGAGAGGAAATTATGAAACATCGTATTTTATGGGGAATTCTGGGGCTGGGTTTGGGTTTTGCCTCCATGGCGCAAGCGGAGCTTTTGAATATCAGCTCCAATGCGCTGCAGTCTCAAAATACTGAGACATCAGGCTGTACTATTGTGGGTTCCGGTGGCAAGTCGTATCGCGGGATAAAAGTGCTCATTGTCATGGCGGAGGGGAATTCTGCGGATTCGGATCCTGTGTTGACAGTAAAAACACTTAATACACAGAGTCCAACAGTCATTGTGAATGACAACTGGCGAGAATCCTCCACAGAAAATGGTGTGAGCAGGTCGGCATCTGATTTCTCATCGTTTTTACGATCTCCAGGTAAGCCAACAGATGCGGGATTTGCCGTCTTTGTCTCACCTGGAGTTGCGTTGTGCGCATTTTCCAGAGAAAAATCAGGCGGAGATACGCTGCGCAGTGTTTCCATTTCCATCACCGATGTGACGGATCGTATTCAAGGCGCCGCCTTGTATGAGATTGAATCAAAATACCAGTCGGAAGTATCTGGTTCCGAGTCTGGGCTCATAGCTGGCTTGGTGCGCTGAGGCTTGGGTAGGGCAGCGTCCATTCCCAATGGGCTTTCCTTGGGCTGCAGCCAAGGCTACCGCGCCGCCTCGCGCGCGGCCTTCGCGGCCTGGCCCAGTTCGATCACGGCCATGGCGTAGTAGCTGGACCAGTTGTAGCGGGTGATGGCATAGAAGTTTTCTGTGCCGGCCACGTAGCTGGGCGCTGCGTTGCCGTTTTGAAGTTCTATCAGGGCCAAGGGGCCGGTGTGTTGCTGGCCTGCGCTGTCGAGCTGGGCGCCCAGGGCCTGCATGCGCGCGGCGCTGAAGGTGGGCAGGATATCGGGCAACAGGAGTTTTTCGGTGTGCTCGGCCAGGCCGTCCAGGCGCACGGCGTAGTGGGTGGGCATGCCGGGCTTCCAGCCGTGCGCGATGAAGTAGCTGGCCACGGATCCGATGGCATCTGCGGCGCTGGCGTGCAGGTCCACGTGGCCGTCGCCGTCGAAGTCGATGGCGTAGCGCACCCAGCTCGATGGCATGAACTGCGGCAGGCCCATGGCGCCGGCAAAGCTGCCGCGCGGCTCGGTGGGGTCTTGGCCGGTGCGTTGCATCAGGCTGAGGAATTGTTCCAGCTCGCGCAGGAAAAAGGCCTTGCGTTCGGCAGCACGCGGGTGCGCCTGGGGGAAGTCGAAGGCCAGCGTGGCCAGCGCGTCGATCACGCGGAAGTTGCCCATGTGCTGGCCGTAGATGGTCTCCACGCCCAGGATGCCAATGATGATTTCCTGGGGCACGCCAAATTCCTGCTCTGCGCGGGCCAGGGCGGCGGTGTTGTCCTGCCAGAAGCGCAGGGCGGCCCGTATGCGTACCGGCTCCACAAAGCGTTCGCGGTAGGCCTGCCAGTTCTTGGCCGTGCCTTTGGTGGGCGGCAGCACCAGGCGTTGCGCCACCGGCAGCAAGCGGGCCTGGCCGATGGCATGGCGCACCCAGGCGGGGTCCAGGTCGCGGCGGGCGGCCAGGTCGTCGGCAAACTCCATGGCGTCGGGGCGGCTGGCATAGGCGGTGCTGCCTTGGGCGGCTGCGGATTGTTTTTGGGGTTTTTTTGCTTCGGCGCCCGTGGATAAAGCGCAAACAGCTATAAAAACAGTAGCAAATGCAAAGGTGCGGATCATGGTGTTGGGTCAGGGCCAGCGGATCTGGCGCATCTCGCGCCGTCGCTGGCGCAGGGCTGTGCGCGGGTCGGCGGGGGAGGGGGCGTAGCGCATGTGTTCCAGGCGCAGCAACCAGTCGGCCACGGCCTGGGCCTGGGGGCCGAAGTGTGCCAGTGTTTTTGCGGCCAGGGTGCGCGGCGGGGTGTGGCCGGGCAGATCCAGTCCAGCGCGGGCCAGGCGGGCGCGCGCTTGGGCCAGCAGGCGCAGCCAGGGGTCGTGCTGCAGGCGTTCCCACAGGGTCCATGCAGCGCCGCCCAGGGCGCTGGCAACGATCAGGCCGGCAATCACGGCAGCCAGGTCCTGCCAGTCGGGGCTGTCAAAACCCAGGCGGCGCATCAGGTCGTATTGGCGCGCCTGGGTGTAGTTGAGCACCCACTGGTTCCAGCGGTTGTTGGCGGCTTCCCACATGGAGCGCAAACGCTGGGCCATGCCGGGGCTGAGGACGGTGCCCATGGCGTTGGCGAATACGCCCTGAGGCGCCTGCAGGCGCTGGAACTGGCCCACGCGCCCCGGCGAGACGGCGCCCGTGGGATCGACGCGCACCCAGCCCTGGCCTTGCACCCAGACCTCGGCCCAGGCGTGGGCGTCGCTCTGGCGCACGGTCCAGTAGCCGTCGACCGGGTTGAGTTCGCCGCCCTGGTAGCCGGTGACGATGCGTGCGGGCACGCCTGCTGCGCGCATGAGCACGACGAAGGCCGAGGCGATGTGTTCGCAAAAGCCCTGCTTGCGGTCGAACCAGAATTCGTCGGCCGTGTGTTCGCCGTACAGTCCTGGCTCCAGCGTGTAGGTGTAGCCGCCGGTGCGTAGGCGCTGCAGGGCGGCGTTCACCAGCGCCATGGTGCCGCCCTGGGCCAGTTGCGGGTCGGCGCGCCACTGCGCGGCCAGGGCCAGGGTGCGTGGGTTCATGTCCGGGGGCAGGGCGGTGAAGATGCCCAGTGCGGGCACGGCCTGCAGCGGGCCGTGGGTGAAGTCGGGGTAGCTCACGGCGCGGTAGCGCAGCAGTTCGTTGATGGGCGCGCGCACCAGCCACTGCAGGTCTTGCGTCATGAAGGGGCGGCTGGACGCCACCGCAGGCGCTTGGGCTGCCGCTTCCAGCACCATCAGCCAGGGGCGAAAGCTCGGCTCCAGGGTGATTTCGTAGCGCAGCGCATCGCCGCGCACCTGCAGCTGGGCGGGCAGGGTGTAGCGCCTGCGGATGTCGTCGTTGTCCTCGCGCACCGGGTCGGCCAGCCAGTCGTGCCCGTCAAAGCTGGTGAGTACCGGGCCACGGAAATACAGCACCGATTGCGGCGGGCGGTAGCCAGGGTCGTCAAAGCGCAGGCGAAAGGCGATGCGTTCGTCCAGCGCCAGCTCGGCGATGCTGCCCACCTTCATCTGGCCCGACAGGCCTGATCGGCCTGCCATGGTGTCGTTGGGCACGCCCCACAGCGGCGCAATGCGCGGAAAGAACATGAACAGCACCACCATCACCGGTGTGCCCAGCAGTGCCATGGTGCTGGCTGTGCGCAGCGACTGCACCAGCGGCGGGCGCCCCACGGGCTGGTGTGCGTTGACCAGCGCCGTCAGCAGGCCCAGCAGGCCCAGCAGCATGGCCGCAGCCGTGGCAAGCGACTGCGAATAGAAAAAGTTGCTGAGCATGGAGAAGAACGCGAGGAAGAAGATCACCATCGCGTCGCGCTGGGCGCGCGCCTCCAGCGTCTTGAGGGCCAGCAGCAGGATGACGAGGGTGAGCCCCGGATCGCGCCCGACGATGGTGCGGTGCGTCAGCAGCGTGCCCGCCACGGCGCACAGCATCATCAGGTGCATGGTCCAGCGCCCAGGCAGGGGCCTGGCGCGCCAGGCCAGCGTGCCGCGCAGCAGCAGCAGCAAGGCCACCGCCACCGAAGTCCAGACCGGCAGCTCGCGCACCAGCGGTGCAATCACCCAGGCGATCACGCAGAGCATGAACAAGGTGTCGCGGGCATCGCGTGGCAGGGCGGCCAGGGTTTGGCGCAGGTTCATGCCCCACCCCTTGTGCTATAGAAATAATAGCTGTCAGCGCTTGATTTGATTGCGCTGAAGGCTAGTTTTCCTTCGATTTTCAGCATAGGGCCAGTGCCTCCAGGCAGCGGCGGCGCTGGGCTGCGCCGCTGCCCAGGGAAATCTCCTTGCCGGGCAGGCGCAGGCCGTAGTCCAAGCCCAGGCGGTCGGCCTGCAGCACCCAGGCGGCCAGGCGCGAGAGGCGCGCCTCCGGGTCGCCCAGGCCTGTGTGGGCGTGGTCCAGCCACAACTCGTGCCGGTGGGGCTGCTGGGCGTCGCGCGCAATCAGCGTACCGCTGCCGCTGGCAAAGGCCTGGGCGGCTTTTTTCCAGACCACGAGCTTCATCGGGTCGCCCCGGCGGTAGGCGCGCACACCGTCGAATTCGGTGCGGCCATGGCTGGGCGCTCTGCCGGTGCTGCCGCTGCGGGGCTCGCCCGGGGGCAGGGGCGGGGCGCCGGGTTCGGGCCTGGGGTACACCAGCACCTGCGCCGCCGGGCGCCACAGCGCCCAGACGCGGAAGGTGCCCAGCGGGTAGCGCGTTTCGGCTGTCAGCAGGGGCACGGGGTGCAGGCCGCGCTGCGCGGGCGAAAAAGCGATCTGCACCAGGGCGTTGCCTTGCGCGGGCACGTCCGCCCAGGCCCAGTGCCCGCTGCCGTGCACGGCCAGTGCGACGGCGCGGCGCGGGCTGCGGCGCTGGTTCGCCAGCTGCACGGAAAGCGTGGCGCCCTGGCCCAGGAACTGTGGCTCGGGCGGCTGCAGGTGCAGCGTCAAACCGCGCAGCGTGCCGTGGCAGATGTGCATGCCCGCCACGGCGCTGCCCGCCAGCAAGAAGGTGAGCAGGTAGCCCAGGTTGAGCTGGAAGTTGATGGACGCGAGCAGCAGCACCAGCAGCGTGAGCGCCAGCATCCAGCCCGCGCCAGTGGGCAGGATGTACACATTGCGCTGCGTCAGCAGCAAGGTGTCGCTCAGGGGCAGGCGCGACTGCATCCAGCGCGACACCTGCCGCCGCAGTGCCGCCAGGGGGTTGAGCGCGCGCAGGAACTGGCGCATTCAGGTCAATTGAACAGAAGCCACCATGGCCCGCACCTGCTCCACGGCGCCGCGCCCGGCGTCGCCCACGGGTACCAGGCGGTGGGCCACGGTCTGCGCGATGATGGCCTGCACGTCGTCGGGCGCCACGTAGTCGCGCCCGCTGATCAATGCCTGCGCCTTGGCGGCGCGCACCAGCGCAATGCCGGCGCGCGGCGACAGGCCCTGCAGGAACCAGCGCCCCGAGCGGGTGGCGGAGATCAGGTCCTGCACATAGTCCAGCAGCGCAGCGCTGGCGTGCACCGCCGAAACACTGCGCTGCAGCGATGCCAGTTCTGCAGCCGTCAGCAAGGGTTGCAGGGTGAGGGCCATTTCGCGCCGGTCTTCGCCTGCAAGCAACTGGCGCTCGGCAGCGCGGTCGGGGTAGCCCAGCGAGATGCGCATGAGGAAACGGTCAAGCTGCGACTCGGGCAGTGCGTAGGTGCCCAGCTGGTCGTGCGGGTTCTGTGTGGCGATGACGAAGAAGGGCTCGGGCAGGGCGCGCGTTTCGCCTTCCACCGACACCTGCTTTTCCTCCATGGCTTCGAGCAGGGCGCTTTGCGTCTTGGGGCTGGCGCGGTTGATCTCGTCGGCCAGCAGCACCTGTGCGAACACCGGGCCGGGGTGGAAGACGAAGGACTCCTTGCCGCGCTCGTACACCGACACGCCCACCAGGTCGCTGGGCATCAGGTCGGCGGTGAACTGCACGCGCGCAAAGCGCAGGCCGAAGGTGTGGGCCAGGGCATGGGCCAGCGTGGTCTTGCCCACGCCGGGCACGTCCTCGATCAACAGGTGGCCGCCCGCCAGCAGGCAGGCCACGCAGTCCTGTACGCTGTCAGTTTTGCCCACGATCACCGTGTTAAGCTGATCCAGTATCGATTGGATTTTGAGATGCGCTTGCATGGCGTGACGTTACCCCAGATTTTCAGGCGGAGAGTCAAGGCAATGGGTAAGACGGGTTATTTTTCCCACAGGGATTGCTGGTTGCACGAGATGGGGCCGGGTCACCCCGAGTGTCCAGGACGGCTCGATGCCATCGAAGACCGGCTGCTGGTGACCGGCGTGGCCGATGCGCTGGAGCGCTGCGAGGTGCCCCAGGCCGCACTGGCCGACATCGAACTGGCGCACAACCGGCTGCACATTGCTGCCATGCGCGGCCTGACCGACTGGCTGCGCGAGGAAGTGGAGGCGGGGGGGCCGCCGTACTCGCAGGTGGATCCGGACACCTCCATCAACCTGCACACCTGGGACGCTGCGCTGCGCGCTGCCGGAGCCGCCATGGCAGCCACCGATGCGGTGCTGGCCGGTGAACTGGAAAACGCCTTTTGCGCCGTGCGCCCGCCAGGGCACCATGCCACGCGCGACAGGGCCATGGGTTTCTGCTTCTTCAACAACGTGGCCGTGGCCGCCAAATACGCCCTGCAGCGCCACAACCTCAGCCGAGTGGCGGTGGTGGACTTCGACGTGCACCACGGCAACGGCACCGAAGACATCCTGGCGGGCGACGAGCGTGCGCTGATGGTGAGCTTCTTCCAGCACCCGTTCTACCCTTACAGCGGCGACCAGAATCCGGCCCCCAACATGGTCAACGTGCCTGTGGCCGCCTATACGCGCGGCATGGACATCCGCGACATTGTCGAGATGATGTGGATTCCCCGGCTGGAGGAGTTCAAGCCCGAACTCATCTTCATCAGCGCGGGCTTTGACGCCCACCGCGAGGACGACATGGGCCAGCTCGGCCTGACCGAGCAGGACTACACCTGGATCACCCAGCGCATCAAGGATGTGGCGCGCAAGCATTGCAAGGGGCGCATCGTCTCGTGCCTGGAGGGGGGCTACGTCATGGGCCCGCTGGCACGCAGCGTGGAAGCCCATGTGCGTGTGCTGGCCGAATTGTGAATGTGGACACCCCCTGTGGCGCTACGCGCTGGCTTGGGGCTGTGCAGTGCAATTTGTCGTAAAACTACTTGGATAAAGCCATCGACATGACCGATCCCAATGTCCTGGTTCAGGTCGCGCGCGATGCGCGTGGCGTGGCCACGCTCACGCTCCATGACCCGGCCCGCTTCAATGCCCTGGGCAGTGAAATGCTGGCTGCCTTGCAGCAGGCGCTCGATGCGCTGGCGCAGGACGAAACACTGCGCGTGGTGGTGCTTGCCGCTGCGGGCAAGGCCTTTTGCGCGGGCCACAACCTCAAGGACATGGCACAGCACCCCGAGCTAGCCTGGTACCAGCAGCTTTTTGCGCAATGCTCGCGCGTGATGCTCTCGCTGCACAAGCTGCCCGTACCCGTGATTGCGCGTGTGCACGGCATGGCCACGGCGGCGGGCTGCCAGTTGGTGGCGCAGTGCGACCTCGCTGTGGCGGCAGACTGCGCCAGCTTTGCCACCAGCGGCATCCACTACGGGCTGTTCTGTTCCACGCCCAGCGTGCCGCTGGTGCGCAACGTGCCTGCCAAGCGCGCCATGGAGATGCTGCTCACGGGCGATTTCATCGACGCCGCCACGGCCAAGCAGGAAGGCCTGGTCAATCGCGTGGTGCCGCTGGAGGCACTGGATGCCGCCGTGGATCAGCTCGTGCAGTCCATTCTTGAAAAGCCCCGCGCAGCCGTCGCCATGGGCAAGGCGCTGGTGTACCGCCAGCGCGAGCTGGGCCTGGAGGCCGCCTACCAGCTTGCAGGCCAGACCATGGCCGTCAACATGATGGACGAGGCCGCGCAGGAAGGCGCGCGCGCTTTTGCCGAAAAACGCAAGCCAGACTGGAAGCGCTGATGGCAGGCAAGGTGCATTCGCCCGTGGTGGACGGGCTTGACGCGTGGTTTGCCGCCTTTACCCAGCCTACGGTACTCATCGAGCTGGGTGTTCTTGCGGTCTGTGTGGGCCTGGCCTGGGCGCTGGTGGCCCTGTTGCGCAGGGGCTCCAGCAGCACCAATTCCATCCTGTTTGGCCACAGCGTCATCGATGGTGCGCTGTTCCCGCTGGCGCTGCTGGGCCTGGGCTATCTGGCGCGGGCATTGCTGCAGCAATGGGTGCCGCTGGCGGTGTGGGTGGTGGCCGTTCCGGTGCTGATGGCTCTGGCGGTCATACGCATCGGGGCCAAGGTGTTGAAGGTAGCCTTTCCGCAGGCGCCCTGGGTGCGTTCCATGGAGCGCAGCATCTCGTGGATGGCCTGGCTGGCCATGGTGCTGTGGGTGACGGGCCTGCTGCCCGTGGTCTTGCAGGAGATGGAGCAGATCACCTGGAAAATGGGCGGCTCCACAGTGTCGCTGCGCTCCATCATCGAAGGCACGCTCACGGCCAGTGCGGTGCTGCTGCTGTCGCTGTGGGCGTCGGCCGCCATCGAGGCGCGCTTGCTGCGCTCGGCCACCGGGAGCGAATTGTCGCTGCGCAAGGCGGTGAGCAATGCCACGCGCGCGCTGCTCATGTTTGTGGGCCTCATCGTGGCCCTCACGGCTGTGGGCATAGACCTTACGGCCCTGTCGGTGCTGGGCGGCGCCATTGGCGTGGGCATTGGCATGGGCCTGCAAAAGCTGGCCGCCAACTACGTGAGCGGTTTTGTCATCCTGGCCGAACGCAGCATGCGCATTGGCGACAACGTGCGCGTGGACAATTTCGAGGGCGTGATCACCGACATCAATGCGCGCTACTCGGTCATCCGCTCGCTGACCGGGCGCGAGTCCATCGTGCCCAACGAGATGCTCATCACCAACCGGGTCGAGAACCTGTCCCTGGCCGACCCGCGCGTGTGGGCTTCCACGGTGGTGAGCGTGGCCTACGACAGCGATGTGGACCTGGTGATGCGCCTGCTGATGGAGGCCGCACTGGCCAGCGAGCGCGTGCTGCGCGACCCCGCGCCCAGCGTGGCGCTGTCGGCCTTTGGCGCCGACGGGCTGGAGTTCACCGTGGGCTACTGGATTGCGGATCCGCAAAACGGCCAACTGGGCCTGCGTTCGCAGATCAACATTGCCATCCTGCAGGCACTGCGCGCCCATGGGATTGATATTCCGTTCCCGCAGCGCGTGCTGCACGTTACGCAGGTGCCGCCGTTGCCGCGCTGAGTCTGCGCGTCCGCCGTGCGACAAAAAATCGCTGGACAAGGGATGTGGCTCGCCTATAATTTCGAAAAAGCACGATCGTTCGTTTTTTTAATGTCCTTTCCAGGCACTGGCCGCAGCCATTTCGTTGCACTGCGGCATAGAATGTCTTGGTTTACGTAACGTCAATTAATCAACCCTAGGAGCCGCAGCAATGAAGGTTTTGGTCCCTGTCAAGCGCGTGGTGGACTACAACGTGAAGGTCCGCGTGAAATCGGACGGCACGGGCGTGGACATCGCCAACGTCAAGATGAGCATGAACCCCTTTGACGAAATCGCCGTCGAAGAGGCTGTGCGCCTGAAGGAAAAAGGCGTGGTGACCGAGGTCATCGCCGTCTCCTGCGGCGTGGCGCAGTGCCAGGAAACCCTGCGCACCGCCATGGCCATTGGTGCCGACCGCGGCATCCTGGTCGAAACCGACGCCGAACTGCAGCCCCTGGCCGTGGCCAAGCTCCTCAAGGCCCTGGTCGATAAAGAACAGCCCAGCCTGGTCATCCTGGGCAAGCAGGCCATCGACGACGATTCCAACCAGACCGGCCAGATGCTCGCCGCCCTGTGCGACATGCCCCAGGCCACCTTCGCCTCCAAGGTGGAAGTGGCCGACGGCAAGGCCAGCGTCACGCGCGAGGTCGATGGCGGCCTGGAAACCGTGCAGCTGAGCCTGCCCGCCGTGGTCACCACCGACCTGCGCCTGAACGAGCCGCGCTACGTCACGCTGCCCAACATCATGAAGGCCAAGAAGAAGCCGCTCGACACCGTCAAGCCCGCCGACCTGGGTGTCGATGTCGCGCCGCGCATCAAGACCCTCAAAGTGGTCGAACCGCCCAAGCGCAGCGCTGGCATCAAGGTGCCCGACGTCGCCACGCTGGTGGCCAAGCTCAAGAACGAAGCCAAAGTGATTTGAGGCCCGAAGGAGTACACACACATGACCGCACTCGTCATTGCAGAACACGACAACGCCAGCCTCAAGGGCGCTACGCTCAACACCGTCACCGCAGCCAAGGCCTGCGGCGGCGACGTGCATGTGCTGGTGGCCGGTGAGGGCGCCGCAGCCGCAGCGCAGGCCGCAGCCCAGATCGCCGGTGTGTCCAAGGTGATCCACGCCGACGGCGCCAGCCTCAAGGACGGCCTGGCCGAGAACCTGGCCGCCCAGGTGCTGGCCATTGCAGGCAGCTACAGCCACATCCTGTTCCCCGCCACCGCAGGCGGCAAAAACGTGGCCCCGCGCGTGGCCGCCAAGCTCGACGTGGCGCAGCTCAGCGAGATCACCAAGGTCGAAAGCGCCGACACCTTCGAGCGCCCCATCTACGCGGGCAACGCCATTGCCACCGTGCAAAGCCAGGACGCCGTCAAGGTCATCACCGTGCGCACCACCGGCTTTGACGCTGCAGCCGCCACCGGCGGCAGCGCCGCTGTCGAGTCTGTGGCCGCTGTGGCCGATTCCGGCAAGAGCAGCTTTGCCGGCCGCGAAGTGACCAAGAGCGACCGTCCCGAGCTGACCGCCGCCAAGATCATCGTCTCCGGCGGCCGTGCCCTGGGCAGCGCCGAGAAGTTCAACGAAGTGATGACCCCCCTGGCCGACAAGCTGGGCGCGGCCATCGGCGCATCGCGCGCCGCCGTGGACGCGGGCTATGCCCCCAACGACCTGCAGGTCGGCCAGACCGGCAAGATCGTGGCGCCGCAGCTCTACATCGCAGCAGGTATCTCGGGCGCCATCCAGCACCTGGCCGGCATGAAGGACTCCAAGGTGATCGTTGCGATCAACAAGGATCCTGAAGCGCCGATCTTCAGCGTGGCCGACTACGGCCTGGAAGCCGACCTGTTCGCGGCCGTGCCGGAACTGGTCAAGGCCCTGTAAGTCTTGCGCCCTGTCCCTTGGGTTCTTCCGGGTGCCCAAGGGCAGGCGAATGCGGTACGGTGGCTTCTCTCAAGGAGGAGATGACATGGCGACAGGCGTCCCACACTATTCCGCTTTGGTGCAGGGACTGGTGAACGACCACCGGCAACTGCTGCAAACTTTCGGGGAACTCAAGAAATCGGCTGACGCCGAAGACCCCGCTGCCTTCAAGCAAGCCTTGCATGATTTCAAGGCCCAGTTGGTACCGCACCTCCTGCAGGAGGCCATCAAGCTCTACACCTTCTTGCGGCAGGAGCTCAAGGCGCAGGGCAACCAGCAGGCCTACCAGATGGTCAATGGCTACAAAACCGAAATGGGCGGCATTGGTGATGCTGCCGTGCGTTTTGTGGAGACCTACACCGCTACCGCCGACGCCGACATTGATTTTGCCGAGGTGCGTGACGCCCTGGGCGACATCGGACGGCTCCTGGGCGACCGCATCCGCCGCGAAGAGGCAGAACTCTACCCCCTTTACCAATCGCTTCACTGAGCGCTTTTTCACGCACGAGAACTATGTCCTACCACGCCCCCGTCAAAGATATGCTGTTCAACATGCAGCACCTGGCCAACATCGAACAGGTCGCGCAGATTCCAGGCTTTGAGGATGCAGGCCTGGACACGGCCGCAGCCGTGCTCGAAGAATGCGCCAAGTTCACCGAGGGCGTGCTGGCTCCGCTCAACTTCGAGGGGGACAAGAACCCCTCGTCCTGGAAAGATGGCGTGGTGACCGCCACACCGGGTTTCAAGGACGCCTTCCACCAGCTCACCGAAGGCGGCTGGCAGGGCCTGCAGCACCCGCAGGACTTCGGTGGCCAGGGCCTGCCCAAGACCATCGGCGCGGCCTGCATGGAGATGCTCAACAGCTCCAACATGAGCTTTGCCCTGTGCCCGCTGCTGACCGACGGCGCCATCGAGGCGCTGCTGACGGCGGGCAGCGACGAGCTCAAGGCCATCTACCTTGAAAAGCTCATCTCCGGCCAGTGGACCGGCACGATGAACCTGACCGAACCCCAGGCGGGCTCGGACCTCGCGCTGGTGCGCACCAAGGCTGACCCGCAGCCCGACGGCACGTACAAGATTTTCGGCACCAAGATCTTCATCACCTGGGGTGAGCACGACATGGCCGAGAACATCGTCCACCTGGTGCTGGCCCGCGTGGCGGGTGCGCCCGAGGGCGTCAAGGGCATCAGCCTGTTCGTGGTGCCCAAATTTATGGTCAACCAGGACGGCAGCCTGGGCGCGCGCAACGACGTGCACTGCGTCAGCATCGAGCACAAGATGGGCATCAAGGCCAGCCCCACGGCCGTGCTGCAGTTTGGCGACGGCACGGCGGCGAGCATCGCGGACAGCGCCGGACCCGGCGCTGTGGGCTACCTCGTGGGCCAGGAAAACCGCGGCCTCGAATACATGTTCATCATGATGAACGCCGCGCGCTACGGTGTGGGCATCCAGGGCATCGCCATCGCCGAGCGCGCCTACCAGAAGGCCGTGCAGTACGCCAAGGATCGTGTGCAAAGCCGCCCCGTGGACGGCAGCGTGGCCGCCAGCGCCGCCATCATCCACCACCCCGACGTGCGCCGCATGCTCATGGCCATGCGCGCCACGACCGAGGCCTGCCGCGCCATGGCCAGCACGGCGGCGGCGGCCTACGACGCCGCGCACCACCACCCCGACGCGCAGGTGCGCAAGGACAACGCCACGTTCTACGAATTCATGGTGCCGCTGGTCAAGGGCTACAGCACAGAGATGAGCCTGGAAGTCACCAGCCTGGGCGTTCAGGTGCATGGCGGCATGGGCTTCATCGAGGAAACCGGCGCCGCGCAGTATTACCGCGACGCCAAGATCCTGACCATCTACGAAGGCACCACGGCCATCCAGGCCAACGACCTGGTGGGCCGCAAGACCACGCGCGACGGCGGCCAGACGGCCCGCGCCATTGCCGCGCAGATCGAAAAGACCGAAGGCGAACTGGCCGCCAGCGGCACACCCGCAGCCCAGGCCGTGGCCCGCCGCCTGGCGGCAGCGCGCAAGGCCTACCTGGACGTGGTGGACTATGTGTGCAACAGCGCCAAGGCTTCGCCCAACGCGGTGTACGCGGGCAGCGTGCCCTACCTCATGCTGGCGGGCAACCTGGTGGCGGGCTGGCAGATGGGCCGTGCGCTGTTGGTGGCACAGGACCTGTTGCAAAAGGGACAGGACGAGGCCTTCATGCGTGCCAAGATCGCCACGGCACAGTTCTACGCCGAGCACATCCTGGTGCGTGCGCAGGGCCTGCGCGACAGCATCGTCGAAGGCGCAGACAGCGTGACTGCGCTGCCGCTGGATCTGTTCTGAGCGTGCTCCTTCGGTGCCCTTGGTGCTGAAGGTGCTATAAAAACAATAGCTGCTTGCGCTTGTAAATAAAGCGCTAGCGGCATATTTTGCTATTCATTGGAGACCGCCATGTCCACGCTGCCCCCGGCATTGCAAAAGCCTACGCTGCCCGTCATCGGTTCGCCGCTGTTCATCATCAGCAACCCCCTGCTCGTGATCGAACAATGCAAGGCCGGGATCGTGGGCTCCATGCCATCGCTCAACGCGCGCCCGGCCGCGCAGCTGGACGACTGGCTGGCTGAAATCACCGAAACCCTGGCCGCCTGGGACAAGGCGCACCCCGAACAGCCCTCGGCTCCGTTTGCCATCAACCAGATCGTGCACAAGAGCAACGACCGGCTGGAGCACGACATGCAGGTCTGCGCCAAGTACAAGGTGCCCATCGTCATCACCAGCCTTGGGGCGCGTGAAGACGTGAACCAGGCTGTGCACGCCTGGGGCGGCGTGGTGCTGCACGACATCATCAACAACAAGTTTGCGCACAAGGCGGTGGAAAAGGGCGCCGACGGCCTGATCGCCGTGGCAGCAGGCGCGGGTGGCCACGCGGGCACCAAGAGCCCATTCGCGCTGGTGCAGGAAATCCGCGACTGGTTTGACGGCCCGCTGGCGCTCTCGGGCGCCATTGCCACGGGCGGCGGCATCCTGGCGGCGCAGGCCATGGGCGCCGACTTTGCCTACATCGGCTCGGCCTTCATCGCCACGCACGAAGCCCGCGCCGCCGAAGCCTACAAGCAGGCCATCGTCGAGTGCACCTCGGACGACATCATCTACAGCAACCTCTTCACTGGCGTGCACGGCAACTACCTGGCGCCGTCGATCCGCGCCGCCGGGCTGGACCCTGAGCACCTGCCCGAATCCGACCCCAGCAAGATGAACTTTGGCGGTGGCGCTGCCGCCAAGGCCTGGAAGGACATCTGGGGCTGCGGCCAGGGCATTGGGGCCATCCACGAGGTCACCAGCACCGCCGATCTGGTGGCACGCCTGCGGCGCGAATACCAGGCAGCGCGTACGCGGCTGCTGGGACACTGAACCTGGGTGATCCCTGCGGAGTGCGTAGCACCCGCGACGCATGAAACCGGCGCGCCCAGGCCAGGCGCCGAAGGCGACGCAGGGGGGGTGTATCACTCCAGTCAGTAATGTGTAAGTGCGGGCGCGGACAGTGTCGGGGTTTTTACCGATCTTCAGGAGACAACCTATGAGCGCGCCCACGAATGCCATTGAATCCAACCTGGTGGAAAACCGGGTATTCCCGCCTTCCGACGCTGTGGTCAAGGCGGCCCGGATTTCCGGCATGGCCGCCTACGAAGCCTTGTGCAACGAGGCCAACACCGACTTCGAGGGCTTCTGGGCCCGTCGCGCCCGCGAAAACCTGCAGTGGACCAAGCCCTTCACTCAGACGCTGGACGAATCCAATGCCCCGTTCTTCCGCTGGTTTGGCGACGGTGAACTCAACGCCAGCGCCAACTGCCTGGACAAGCACATTGGCACGCCCGTAGAGAACAAGACCGCCATCATCTTTGAAGCCGACGATGGCGCCGTCACCCGCATCACTTACAAAGAGCTGCTGGCGCGCGTGAGCCAGTTTGCCAATGCGCTGCAATCGTGCGGCGTGGGCAAGGGCGACCGTGTGCTCATCTACATGCCCATGACCATCGAAGGCGTGGTGGCCATGCAGGCCTGCGCGCGCATCGGCGCCACGCACAGCGTGGTGTTTGGCGGCTTCTCGGCCAAGGCGGTGCAGGAACGCATCATCGACGCCGGTGCCGTGGCCGTCGTCACCGCCAACTACCAGCTGCGCGGCGGCAAGGAGCTGCCGCTCAAGGGCATCATCGACGAAGCACTGGCCATGGGGGGCTGCGAAAGCATCCGCAACGTGCTGGTGTATGAGCGCACCAAGACGCCCTGCAACATGGTTGCCGGCCGTGACAAGACCTTTGCCGAGGTGCTGGCAGGCCAGAGCACCGAGTGCCCCGCAGTGGCTGTGGGGGCCGAACACCCGCTGTTCATCCTTTACACCTCGGGCTCCACGGGCAAACCCAAGGGTGTGCAGCACGCGACCGGCGGTTTCGTGCTGTGGGCCAAGCTCACCATGGACTGGACCTTCGACCTGCATCCCGACGATGTCTTCTGGTGCACTGCCGACATTGGCTGGATCACCGGCCACACCTATGTAGCCTATGGCCCGCTGGCGGCCGGTGCCACGCAGATCATCTTTGAGGGCATCCCCACCTACCCGAACGCAGGCCGCTTCTGGCAGATGATCGAGCGCCACCAATGCTCCATCTTCTACACCGCACCCACGGCCATCCGCTCGCTGATCAAGGCCGCCGAGACCGACGAGAAGGTCCACCCCAAGAACTGGAACCTCTCCAGCCTGCGCATCATGGGCAGCGTGGGCGAGCCCATCAACCCCGAAGCCTGGATGTGGTACTACAAAAACGTGGGTGGCGAGCGTTGCCCCATTGTGGACACCTTCTGGCAAACCGAAACCGGTGGCCATGTCATCACCCCGCTGCCGGGTGCCACGCCGCTGGTGCCGGGCTCGTGCACGCTGCCGCTGCCGGGCATCACCGCTGCCATCGTCGATGAATCCGGGCAGGACATGCCCAACGGCGCCGGTGGCATCCTGGTCATCAAGCGCCCCTGGCCCAGCATGATCCGCACCATCTGGAACGACCCCGAGCGCTTCAAGAAAAGCTACTTCCCTGAAGAACTCAAGGGCTACTACCTGGCTGGCGACGGTGCCGTGCGCAGCGCCGACCGGGGCTACTTCCGCATCACCGGCCGCATCGATGACGTGCTCAACGTCTCTGGCCACCGCATGGGCACCATGGAGATCGAGTCGGCCCTGGTGGCCAAGACCGACCTCGTGGCCGAAGCCGCCGTGGTGGGGCGCCCCGACGACCTCACGGGTGAGGCCATCTGCGCCTTCGTGGTGCTCAAGCGCCCCCGTCCCACGGGCGACGAAGCCAAGCAGATTGCCACCGAATTGCGCAACTGGGTGGCCAAGGAAATCGGGCCGATCGCCAAGCCCAAGGACATCCGCTTTGGCGACAACCTGCCCAAGACGCGCAGTGGCAAGATCATGCGCCGCCTGCTGCGCTCCATTGCCAAGGGCGAAGCCATCACCCAGGACACCAGCACACTGGAAAACCCCGCAATTCTGGATCAATTGGCTGAAACCAATTGATCCAGAAGGGCGCCGCCAGGCGCCAGCGTGTTACAAAACAAAGGGTGCCTTGGGCACCCTTTGTTTTTCAAGAACCGACCCAAAGAAAAACCGCCGTGTCCTGCAAGGACTGCGGCGGTTTTCCAAGTGTCTGCCGCGCAAGCGGCAGACATTGTGAGAGATGCGGGATTACTTGAGCGACAGGATCCAGTCCACCAGCTTCTTGGCTTCGGCGTCGTTGACCTGGGTGTTGGCGGGCATGGGCACGGGGCCCCAAACGCCCTTGCTGCCCTTCGTCACGTGGGTGATCAGGGTCGCTTCAGCGTCTTTCTGGCCAGCATACTTCTTGGCCACGTCCTTGTATGCAGGACCCACCACCTTCTTGTCGATGGCGTGGCAGGACATGCAGTTCTTGGACTTTGCCAGAGCTTCGTCTGCCATGGCCGGAGCGGCGACGGACAGCGTCATGGCCAGGGCGATCAGGGTGCGCTTCATCATGGTCTTCCTCTTCTTAGTGGGTTACAGTGGGGATAATGGCATTGTAGTGAAGATGGTTGACAGCCGCATACCCAATCCATCGATATTTGAGGCAAATCATGTACCTGCTTGGCCTAGGCATTCTTCTTGCACTTCTGAAATACCTGGAAATCGGCCCCGTTGCCCAGTGGTCCTGGTGGGCGGTACTGGTTCCTTTCGGCCTGACCCTGTTGTGGTGGGGCTGGGCCGACTCCACCGGTTACACCAAGCGCAAAGCAATGGAGAAGGTGGAAAAGCGCAAGCAGGACCGCGTCAACAAGCACAAGGAAGCCATGGGCATGCGCCCGCGCAAGCCACACTGAAGCAGTATCCGTCTGGCGCCCAAGGCGTCGGCATGCTGCAGCACGGCTGGCCCCTGACGCCTTGGTGTTATTGCAGGCACCGATAATGGCGCGGCGCATTGCCGCGTTTTCGTTTTGTCATTCCCCCACGACTGAAGACCTATGCCCGAATACCGCTCCAAAACCTCCACTGCCGGCCGCAACATGGCGGGCGCGCGCGCCTTGTGGCGCGCCACCGGCATGAAGGATGCAGACTTCCAGAAACCCATCATTGCGGTGGTCAACTCCTTCACCCAGTTTGTGCCCGGGCATGTGCATCTCAAGGACCTGGGGCAGCTTGTGGCGCGCGAGATCGAGGCGGCAGGCGGTGTGGCCAAGGAGTTCAACACCATCGCCGTGGACGACGGCATTGCCATGGGCCATGACGGCATGCTGTATTCGCTGCCCAGCCGCGACATCATTGCCGACTCGGTGGAATACATGGTCAACGCCCACTGTGCGGACGCCATGGTGTGTATTTCCAACTGCGACAAGATCACCCCCGGCATGCTCATGGCGGCCATGCGGCTGAACATTCCGGTTATCTTTGTCTCGGGCGGCCCCATGGAGGCCGGTAAGGCCAAGCTGGCGGTGCCCGGCGAAGCTACGTTGCAGTTCAAGAAGCTCGACCTGATCGACGCCATGGTCATGGCCGCCGACGACAAGGCCAGCGATGCCGACGTGGCCGAGGTAGAGCGCTCGGCCTGCCCGACCTGCGGCTCGTGCTCCGGCATGTTCACCGCCAACTCCATGAACTGCCTGACCGAGGCGCTGGGCCTGTCCCTGCCCGGCAACGGCACCACGCTGGCCACCCATGCCGACCGCGAACAACTCTTCCTGCGTGCAGGCCGGCGCATCGTGGAGCTGGCGCGCCAGTACTACGAGCAGGGCGATGAGCGCATCCTGCCGCGTTCGGGCGGGCTCAAGGCGTTCGAGAACGCCATCACGCTGGACATCGCCATGGGCGGCTCCACCAACACCATCCTGCACCTGCTGGCGATCGCACAAGAGGCTGAAATCCCCTTCAGCATGGCCGACATCGACCGCCTCTCGCGCACCGTGCCGCAACTGTGCAAGGTGGCGCCCAACACCGACAAATACCACATCGAAGACGTGCACCGCGCGGGCGGCATCATCGGCATCCTGGGCGAACTGGCGCGCGCAGGCAAGCTGCACACCGATGTGCCCACCGTGCACGCGCCCACGCTGGGCGAGGCCCTGGCCCAGTGGGACATCATGTGCACGCAGGACGAGGCCGTGCGCCTGTTCTACCGCGCCGGGCCCGGCGGCATACCCACCCAGGTGGCCTTCAGCCAGAACTGCCGCTGGCCCAGCCTGGACATGGACCGCATCCACGGCTGCATCCGTTCCCTTGAGCACGCTTTCAGCAAGGAAGGCGGCCTGGCCGTGCTGACCGGCAACATCGCACGCGATGGCTGCGTGGTCAAGACCGCGGGGGTGGACGAATCCATCCTCGTGTTCGAAGGCCCGGCCCACGTGGTCGAGTCGCAGGACGATGCGGTGGAGCACATCCTGGCCGACCAGGTCAAGGCGGGCGACGTGGTCATCGTGCGCTACGAAGGCCCCAAGGGCGGCCCCGGCATGCAGGAAATGCTCTACCCCACCTCGTACATCAAGTCCAAGGGCCTGGGCAAAGTGTGCGCGCTGCTGACCGACGGGCGCTTCTCGGGCGGCACCTCGGGCCTGTCCATCGGCCACTGCTCGCCCGAAGCCGCCGCTGGCGGCGCCATCGGCCTGGTGCGCAACGGCGACCGCATCCGCATCGACATCCCCAACCGCCGCATCGACGTGCTCGTCAGCGACGAGGAACTGGCCCGCCGCCGCACCGAGCAGGACGCCAAGGGCTGGAAGCCCGCGCAGCCCCGCAAGCGCAAGGTCTCAGCCGCTCTCAAGGCCTATGCCAAGCTGGTGATGTCGGCTGACAAGGGCGCGGTGCGCGACCTGTCCTTGCTGGATTGATGCCAGGGGGCAGCACGCGGCTTTTCAGGAAGCTGCGTGTTGCGCCACTGTGCGATTCAGTTGCGTGACTGAACCCAGTTTTCCACTTGCAGGGCAGGGACGCGGGCAAACTCCCCGACGTTGTTGGTTACCACCACAAGCCCCTCGCTGCGCGCATGGGCGGCGATGTGCAGATTGTTGACACCAATCGGCTGCCCGGTTTTCTCCAGGCCTGCACGAATGGCGCCATAGTGCTGCGCAGCCTTGGCACCATACGGCAGAACCTCCAGACGACTGCAAAAGTCTTCAATGGCGACCAGGTTGTCACTCACCCGTGTGCTTTTTTCTGCACCGTGGAACAGTTCCGACAGCGTGATTGCCGAAATCGCCATGCGGCTGGCGTTTTCGTTGAAGAGAGCGAGCACCTCGATGGGGCGCCGCTTCAACACGTAGATGACGATGTTCGTATCGAGCAGGTAGCGCAGCATCAGAGAGGCTCCCGCTCACCGAGGGGCTGCGGGGCGCGCTCTGGCAAAAAATCTTCACTGACCGCCGGGCCATCCAGAAAAAAGCTGTCCCAGGTCTGGCCCACGGGCGAGATGATGCGTTCATTCCCCCTGGCGCGCACTTCCACCTTGCGCACGCCCTCCGGCAGGCGCAACTCGACGGGCAAGCGCACGGCTTGCGTACGGTTGTTGATAAAGACGGAGCTGATGGCCATGACAATCCTTTTTGGATGTATATGGCGCTAGTATATGGCGTTGGTGATGGTCAAGCCAAGCAGGCCGAAAAGCAGTACAAAAACCATAGCTGCTCGCGCTTGCTGTATAACCGCTGGAGCCTGATTTGATTCAAAACCCCAAGGTTTGCCATGGCGCCTTCTGCTCCCGCCCGCCGCGCCGGGCACAATACCGCCCACCATGCTGACCTATCCCCACATCGACCCCATCGCGCTGCAGCTCGGCCCTGTGGCCATCCACTGGTACGGGCTGACCTACCTGGCCGCGTTTGGCCTGTTCATGCTGCTGGGCCTGCGGCGTCTGCGGCATGAGCCGTTTGTGTCGCTCACCGGCTCTGCGGCGTGGACGCGCAGGGATGTGGAGGACATTCTTTTCCTGGGTGTGGTCGGTGTGATCGTGGGCGGGCGCCTGGGCTACTGCCTGTTCTACAAGCCGGGCTACTACGCGGCGCACCCGCTGGAGATTTTTGCGGTGTGGCAGGGCGGCATGAGCTTTCATGGCGGGCTGCTGGGCGTGATTGGCTCCTTCTTCTGGTTTGCGCGCACGCGCCAGCGGCCCTGGCTGCAGGTGGCCGATTTCGTGGCGCCCTGCGTGCCTACGGGCCTGGCGGCGGGCCGCGTGGGCAACTTCATCAACGGCGAGCTGTGGGGGCGCTTTGCCAACCCCGACCTGCCCTGGGGCATGGTGTTCCCGCACAGCGGCTCCATGCTGCCGCGCCACCCCTCGCAGGTGTACCAGTTTCTGCTGGAGGGGCTGCTGCTGTTCGTGCTGCTGTGGCTGTATGCGCGCAAGGAGCGCCGCCAGGGGCAGGTAGCGGCGGCCTTTTTGTTCGGCTACGGCGTCTTCCGCTTCATCGCCGAATACTTCCGCGAGCCCGACAGCTTCCTGGGCCTGCTGTCGCTGGGCATGAGCATGGGGCAGTGGCTGTGCCTGCCCATGATCGCCGGGGGCGCCGCGCTGTGGCTCTGGAGCGCCAAGCGCGGCTGACGCCCAGCGAAGCAGCGGCTCAGTGCGGCGCGCTGGAGCCGTCGCGGTACAGGGCCTCGATTTCCTCGGCGTACTGGCGCTGCACCACGTTGCGGCGGATCTTCTGTGTGGGCGTGAGGCAGCCGTTGTCGATGGTGAAGGCGCTCTCCAGTACCGAGAACTTGCGCACCTGCGCTACGCGCGCCTGCCGTGCGTTGACGGCGTCGATGCCGCGCTGCAGTTCGGCATGCACTGCGGGGCTGCGGCTCCATTCGGCTGGGCTACCGGGCAACTGGTGCTGCCGGGCGAATTCCTGCAGCACATCGGGCTTGAGCGTCAGCAGCGCGCTGAGGTAGTGGCGCGCGTCGCCAATGACCACCGCGTGCTCTACCAGGGGCAGGCCCATCAGGTCGGCCTCGATGTTGCCGGGCGAGATGTTCTTGCCGCCGGAGGTGATGAGCAGGTCCTTCTTGCGGCCGGTCACGTAGAGGAAGCCGTCCTCGTCGATGCGGCCCAGGTCGCCGCTGTGCAGCCAGCCGTCCTGCAGCACCTCGGCGGTGGCCTCGGGGCGGCCACGGTAGCCGCGGAACACGTTGGGCCCTTTGACGAGGATCTCGCCGTCGTCGGCGATGCGCACCTGCATGCCGGGCAGGGTCTTGCCCGCCGCACCCAGGCGGATGAAGCCGGGCAGGCTGATGGCGGTGGGGCCGCAGTCTTCGGACTGGCCGTACACCTCGCCGATCAGCAGGCCCAGGCCAGTGAAGAACTCCAGGTTTTCCACGGCAATGGGCGCTGCGCCGGAAATCAGGATGCGCGCCTGGTCAAACCCCAGCGCGGCCTGCACCTTGCGGTGCACCAGTTGGTGCGCCCAGCGGTACTGCCGGTCCAGCCATGCGCCGGGCGTGCGCCCTTGCAGGCGCTCGGCGTGCCAGGCGCGCCCGGTGCGCAGGGCCCAGCGCGCCAGCCGGGCCTTGACGCCCGTGGCGCCCGCCAGCTTGGTGGAGATGGCGGCCTGCATCTTTTCCCATACGCGCGGCACGCCGAAGAACACCGTGGGGTGCACCTCCTGCAGGTGCTCGCCCAGGCTCTCCAGCGAGCGCGCGAAGTAGAGCTGGTAACCGGCCAGCGCGTGGTTGCAAATCGAGCCATGCTGCTCGGCGATGTGCGCCAGCGGCAGGTAGGAGATCAGCCGGTCCTGCGGTCCTACCTGGAACGCGGCCGACAGCGCGGCCGAGGTCCAGCTCAGGTTGGCGTGCGTCAGCTCCACGGCCTTGGGGTGGCCCGTGGTGCCCGAGGTGTAGATCAGCGTGCCGATGTCTTCTTCGCGGATGGCGTCCATGCGGCGCTGCACCTCGGCATCGTGCTCCATGCCGCCCAGCGCCAGGAACTGCTCCCAGGCCATGGGTGCGGCCACGCCTTCGGGCACCTGCGGCTGGGCATCGCCCGGCGCCTGGCGCATGAGCACGGTGGCGCGCAGGCGGGCCAGCGCCTGGGGCTCTGCCGCTGCCTTGGCCCACTGGGCCTCGCCCTCCACCAGCAGCAGGCTGCAGCCGCTGTGCTCCACGATGTAGGCGATCTCGTTGGCCGCGCTGCTCCAGTAGATGCCGGCCGCCATGGCGCCCACCATCATGGCCGCCAGGTCCATGGTGGTCCATTCGGGGCGGTTGAAGCCCAGGATGCATACCGCGTCGCCGGGTTGCACGCCCAGCGCCACCAGCGCGCGGGCGGCCTGGCGCACTTGCTGGACGTATTCCTGCCAGGTGGTGGGCTGCCAGCCCTGCGCGTCGCGCACGAAATAGGCGGGCGCCTGCGGCTGGCGCTGGCTGGTGGCCATGAAGCGGGCCGGGATGCTCTGGAAGCGCTGGTCGCTTGCGGCCAGCGGCCCGCTCTGCGCTAGGGAGGTTGGCATGCTCTTGTCTCCATTTTTTTAGGGGATGGCCTACACGTGGAGTGCAGGCGGCGCGCCGGCCCCTCTGGCGGGGGCCTGTCGCGCACAGGCCGGGTGACGCTCAGGCCAAGCCCAACATCTGGCGGGCCTCGGCGGGGGAAGCGATCGCGCGGCCCGCGTTGCGCGCGCATTGGGCCAGCGCCTCGATCAGCACACCGTTGCCGCTGGCGCGGCTGCCGTCGGGCAGGTAGAAGGTGTCTTCCAGGCCGGTGCGCAGCATGCCGCCGAGGTCGGCCGTCTTCTGGTGCACGGGCCAGATCTCCTGGCGGCCGATCAGCGTGGCCTGCCACACGGCGCCGGGGGCCATCCATTGCGGCAGCAGTTCCAGCAGCCGCGCGTCGCAGGGCATGCCCGAGGCCACGCCCATCACCAGGTTGTATTCGGGGCGGCCCATGGCGGGCTTGAGCATGCCGTTCCGGATGTACATGGTGACCGAGCGCACGATGCCCACGTCGAAGCACTCGAACTCGGGGTGTGTGCCGCATTCCTCCATCACGTCGAGAAACTGCTGCACCTTGGCCACCGGGTTGTCGAACACCATGGGCGGCCAGGCCCAGGTGCCGTCTTCCTTGAGCTTGAGGTAGTTCAGGCTGCCCGCGTTGCAGGCGGCGATCTCCGGTTGGACGCGGCGGATGCAGGCGAGCGGCCCGCTGATGTCCTTCCCGATGACGCCCGTGGTCAGGTTGATGATGACGCCCTGGCAGGCCGCTCGGATGGCGTCCACCACCTCCTGGGCCACGTCCGGGTCCCAGCTGGGCATGTGGCCCATGCCGGGCTCCTGCGCGCGGATGTGCACATGCATGATGCTCGCGCCCGCGTTGTAGGCGTCGCGCGCCTGCGCGGCCATCTGCGCGGGGGTGACGGGCACCGGGTGCTGCTGGGGGTTGGTCAGCACGCCGGTGAGGGCGCAGGTGAGGATGGCTTTTTCTTGCGTCATGCGGGGGCCTCTTCGGTGATGTCGATTTCTGCGAGCACGCTGCCGGCGGCAACGCTGTCTTTGATCTGGGCGTGCAGGGCCGACACGGTGCCGCTGGCGCGGGCGTGCAGCCACATTTCCATCTTCATGGCCTCCACGCACAGCAAGGGCTGCCCGGCGCTGACCTGTTCGCCCACGGCCACGGCCACGGCGCACACCGTGCCCGCCACCGGGGAGCGCAGCTTGCGCGGGTCCAGGGCCGGATCGTTCTGCGGGAAGGGCGACAGTTCGGCGAACTGGTGTACCGTGGCGCCCAGTGCCAACGTGACCTGGCCGCCCTGCATCTGGCACACGGCGCTGCGCTGCACGCCGCCCTGGCGCCAGGTCAGGCGTTCGTCCTGCCAGCGCACGGCGTCGAACGTGAAGCTGTCTGCGCCCGCCAGTTGCACCTGCACCTGCGCCCCGTGGGGGCGCACGCGCACGGCGCGCTGTTCGCTGCTGCCCGCGAGCACCAGCGTGGTGCCCCAGGTGGCCACGCTGTCGGGGCGGCGGGCGCCGCCTTCGCCAGCCGCCAGCGCGGCGGCCGCCAGGGCCCAGGCCAGCGCATCGGGCTGGGGGCGCTGCAGCAGGGGTTCGCCTGCCTGCTGCCACTGGTCGATCAGCGTGGTGTGCATGCGCGCCTCGCGGAAGGCCGGGTGGTCCAGCAGGTCGCGCAGAAAGCGCGCGTTGTGGCGCAGGCCCAGCAGCGGCGCGTCGTCCAGCGCCGCCATCAGGCGGCGGATGGCGTCGGTCCGGTCGCGGCCATGGGCGATGAGCTTGGCCACCATGGGGTCGTAGTAGGGGGTGACTTCGCCGCCCTCGCGGATGCCGGCGTCGATGCGCACCTCGCCAAACGCAGCCTGGCCCCGGGCGCGGCCCGCCAGCGCCTGCTCGGGGCGCCAGTAGCGCACAGCACCGGTTTGCGGCGCGAAGCCGTCGTAGGGGTCTTCGGCGTACAGGCGCACCTCGATGGCATGGCCGGACAGCACGATGTCCTCCTGCGCGAGCGGCAGCGGTTCGCCCGCCGCCACGCGCAACTGCCACTCCACCAGGTCCTGGCCGGTGATGCACTCGGTCACCGGGTGCTCGACCTGCAGGCGCGTGTTCATCTCCAGGAAGTAGTGGTGGTTCTGCGCATCGACGATGAACTCGACCGTGCCCGCGCCCCGGTAGCCCACGGCCAGCGCGGCAGCCACGGCGTCGGCCCCCATTTGCGCGCGCATCTGTGCCGAGACCACGGGGGAGGGCGCTTCCTCGATCACCTTCTGGCGGCGGCGCTGCGCCGTGCAGTCGCGTTCGCCCAGGTGCACGGCGTTGCCGTGCGCGTCGGCGAAGACCTGGATCTCGATGTGGCGGCCGTTGTCGATCAGGCGCTCCAGCATCAGCGTGCCGTCGCCAAAGGCACTGGTGGCCTCGCGCCGTGCGCCCTCGATGGCGGCTTGCAACTCGCTGTCGTGCCGTACCAGGCGCATACCGCGCCCGCCGCCGCCCGCCACGGCCTTGACCAGCAGCGGGTAGCCGAGCTTTTTCGCCTCGGCCACCAGCGTGGCGTCGGCCTGGTCCGCGCCCAGGTAACCGGGGGCGCAGGGCACGCCGGCCTCGATCATGCGCTGCTTGGCCAAGGCCTTGTCACCCATGGCCTCGATCGCGCTGGGCGGCGGGCCGATGAAGACCACGCCCGCATCCTGGCAGGCCTGGGCAAAGGCGGCGTTCTCGCTGAGGAAGCCGTAGCCGGGGTGCAGCGCATCGGCACCCGTCGCCTTGCAGGCGCCCAGGATGGCGTCGAATTGCAGGTAGGACTCGGCCGCTGGCGCGGGGCCGATGTGCACGGCCTCGTCGGCCAGTGCCACATGGGGCGCATTGCGGTCGGCGTCGCTGTACACGGCCACCGTGCGGTAGCCCAGGGCGCGTGCGGTGCGGATCACGCGGCAGGCGATTTCTCCGCGATTGGCGATCAGTATCTTGTTAAACATGCTGTGCCCCTTTCGCGGAGAAATCGCCTGCGTGCGCTGCGCGCACCATGCGATGTGGCTTCGCCGCTGCGCCGCTGCGCGGCTGGTCCCCCCGGTTCGCAATCAGGATCTTGGAAAAACTCATGCGGGAACCCAGTGTGGTTTGCGTTTCTGCAGGAATGCGCCCGTGCCCTCCTGGCCTTCGGGGCCCTGGGCGGCGCGCGAGAAGAGGGCGGCGGCCTCATCGACCAGCGCGGCGGGGGCGCTCCAGCGTGCCTTGGCCATCAGCGCCTTGCTGGCGGCCAGGGCGCCAGGGGCGCAGGCCAGGATGTCGGCCAGCACGGCCTGCAGCGCGGCGTCCACCTCAGCGGTGGTCACCTGCTGGTGCATCAGGCCGATGCGCAGCGCCTGCGCCGCATCCAGCCTGCCGCCGGTCACCGCCAGGCGCTTGGCCTGTGAGTAGCCCAGGCGCTCGACCAGGAAAGGCGCGATCTGCGCGGGCACCACGCCCAGCGAGGTCTCGGGCAGGCGGAAGCTCGCTGTCTCGGTGGCGATGGCCACATCGGCCACGCAGGCCAGGCCCAAGCCGCCGCCCATCACCGTGCCCTCCAGCATCGCCACCACGGCCAGGGGCGATGCGGCGTAGGCTGCGCACATGCGGCCAAAGGCGGCGTTGACCTCGGCCACTGGGTCTTGGATAGGGTCGGTGCCTGTTGGCGCTTCCATGGCGCGCATGCGGGCCATGGCCATGTCCTTGAGGTCGCCCCCGGCGCAGAAATGCCCGCCCGCGCCACGCAGCACCACCACGCGGGTGGCACCGGGGCTGCCGATGGTGCTTTCCGCCTGCGCCAGGGCCTGGCGCAGTTCCTCCACCATGGCCAGCGACATGGCGTTGCGCACGTCGGGACGGTTCAAGGTGATTTCGAGTACGGGGCCCGTATTCACTGCGCTAACAGCTATAAAAGTCATAGCATTTATTGCTTGTTGTTGATGAGGGCATCGCACTTTGTCTTGTAAGCAGCGTGTGATTGGACACGGCCCAGGCCAGGGCTCCCGCGCAAGGGCCGCCCCGCCGCGCTGGGAGCGTCCCCCCTGCTGCGAGCGAAGCGAAGCAGAGAGGGGGGAAGGCGCCGAAGGCGACTCAGGGGGGTGTTCATTTCTTCAGGGTGCCTTCAAGCTTGCAGATGATGCCCAGCATGATCTCGTCGGCCCCGCCGCCGATGGAGCCCAGGCGCCCGTCGCGGAAGGACTGGGCGATGGGGTTGTCCGCCGTGAAGCCCATGCCGCCCCAGTACTGCAGGCAGCTGTCGGCCACCTCGCGCGAGAGGCGCCCGGCCTTGAGCTTGGCCATGGAGGCGAGCCGGGTCACGTCCTGGCCGCTGGCGTAGGCTTCCACGGCACGGTAGGTGAGGGCGCGCAGCGCCTCGACCTCGGTGCGCAGCTCGGCCAGGCGGAAGTGCACCACCTGGTTGTCCAGGATGGGCTGGCCGAAGGTGTGGCGCTCGCGGGTATAGGCGATGGTCTGGTCGATGAGGCTGTCCAGGTTGCTCAGGGCTCCGGCGGCCACATACAGGCGCTCCTCCTGGAACTGCAGCATCTGGAACATGAAGCCCATGCCCTCCTGCCCGATCAGGTTGCGCTGGGGCACGCGCACGTTGTCGAAGAAGAGCTGGGCCGTGTCGCTGGAGTGCATGCCGATCTTCTCGATCCTCTGCTTGGTGATGCCCAGCGCGTCCATGGGCACGACGATGAGCGACTTGTTCTTGTGTGCCGGCCCCTCGCTGGTGTTGGCCAGCAGGCAGCACCAGTCGGCCTGCAGGCCGTTGGTGATCCACATCTTGGAGCCGTTGATGACGTAGTCGCCGCCCTCTTTGCGCGCCGTGGTCTTGAGCGCGGCCACGTCCGAGCCGCCCCCGGCCTCGCTCACGCCGATACAGCCCACCAGGTCGCCCGCGATGGAGGGGGCGAGGAATTCACGGCGCAGCTCGTCGCTGCCGAAGCGCGCCAGCGCCGGGGTGCACATGTCGGTCTGCACGCCGATGGCCATGGGCACGCCGCCCACGTTGCAGGTGCCCAGCGCCTCGGCCATGACCATGGAGTAGCTGAAGTCCAGCCCCATGCCGCCAAACTCAGTGGGGTACTTGATGCCCAGCAGGCCCAGGCTGCCGAGCTTCTTGAACACTGCGTGCGCGGGGAACTGGCCGGCTTTTTCCCATTCGCGGGTGAAGGGGTTGATCTCGTTGGCGACGAATTTGCGCACCGTGTCGCGGATCTGCTCGTGCTCGGGGGTGAATTGCATGGTGTGTGCTCCAGATTCAGGAAAGGGGTTACATGCGGGCGATGCCGAAGGTGTTGGGGTGCAGCACGCGCGCTCTGGCGTCGCGGGCCATGGCCAGGCATTGCGCCAGCACGCTGCGCGTCTGGCGCGGGTCGATGATTCCGTCGTCCCACAGGCGCGCGGTGCCGAACAGCACGTCGGACTCGGCGTCCAGGCGGCGCTTGAGCTGCTCGCTCATGGCCTTGATGCCCGCCTCGGCCTGCTCGCCCAGGGGTACGCCAGCGCGCTCCAGCTTGCCGCGGCTGATCATCTCCATGACCATGGCGGCCTGGGCGCCGCCCATGACGGCGGTGCGCGCGCTGGGCCAGCTGAAGATGAAGTCCGGGTCGAAGCCGCGCCCGCACATGCCGTAGTTGCCCGCGCCGAACGAGCCGCCCACCACGATGGTGAACTTGGGTACGCGTGCATTGGCCACGGCCTGGATCATCTTGCTGCCGTGCTTGATGGCACCGGCGCGCTCGGCCGCGCTGCCCACCATGTAGCCCGTGGTGTTCTGCAGAAAGACCAGCGGCGTGCCGCTCTGGTCGCACAACTGGATGAACTGCGCCGCCTTGACCGAGCCCGTGGGCTGGATGGGGCCGTTGTTGGCGATGAGGCCCACGCGGTGGCCATCGATGCGCGCATGGCCACAGACGGTGTCGCTGTCGAAGGCCGCCTTGAATTCGAGGAAGTGCGAGCCATCGACGATGCGCGCGATGATCTCGCGCGCGTCGTAGGGCTCGCGCTCGTCGGCCGGGACGATGCCCAGCAACTCCTCGGCGTCGTACAGCGGTGCGCGCACGCTGCCCTCGGGCCCGCCGGCCTCGTCCCAGGGCAGGTGGTCCAGCAGGTCGCGGGCGATGGCGATGGCGTGCGCGTCGTTCTCGGCCAGGTACTCGCCCAGGCCGGTCACGCGGGCGTGCAGGTCGCTGCCGCCCAGTTCGTCGTCGGTGGTGTCCTCGCCAATGGCGGCCTTCACCAGGGGCGGGCCGGCCAGGTAGATGCTGGAGCGGTCCTTCACCAGCACCACATAGTCCGACAGGCCCGGCAGGTAGGCGCCACCGGCCGTGGACGAACCGTGCACCACGGCGATCTGCGGAATGCCCGCGGCCGACAGGCGCGCCTGGTTGGCAAAGCTGCGCCCGCCGTCCACGAAGATGTCGGCCTGGTACATCAGGTTGGCGCCGCCCGATTCGACCAGCAACACCAGCGGCAGCTTGTTCTGCAGCGCAATCGCCTGGGCGCGCAGGCCTTTTTTCAGGCCCATGGGCGCCACGGTGCCGCCCTTGACGGCGCTGTCGCTGGCCGAAATCAGCACGCGCTTGCCCGCCACCTGGCCAATGCCGACGATGGAGCCGCCGCCCAGCACGGCCTTCTTGCCGTCGTCGTCGTGCATGCCCAGGCCCGCCAGGGCGCTGAGTTCCAGGAAGCTGCTGCCCCGGTCGAGCAGGCGCGCCACGCGCTCGCGCGGCAGCAACTGGCCCTTCTTCTCGAACTTGTCCTGCTTGGAGGCGGACTCGGCCACCACCTGGCCCTGCAGGGCCTGCACCTGCGCCAGCCGTTCGGCCATGCGCTCGTGGTTGCGGCGGAAGGCGTCGGTGCGCGGGTCGATCTGGGAACGGATCTGCGTCATGGTTTGAGCACCTCGGGCGGCTGGGCGCGGTGGAAGCCCTCGAAAGGTTGGGAGCGTTGATGGTCCAGGCTGGGAAACACGGCGCTGCCCAGCGAGGCCGCGCCATCGATCTGCACCGTGATGCCGGTGATGAAGGCCGCGCCGGGGCTGAGCAGGAAGACGATGGCCGCGCTGATCTCGGCCTCGGTCGCCAGGCGGCGCAGCGGCACATGCTGGCGCAGTTGCGGGATCAGGGCCTTGACGGCGCCGCCATAGCTGTCCATGCCCGAGGAGGCCACCCAGCCCGGCGCCACCGCGTTCACGCGCACGCCGCTGCTGGCCCACTCGAAGGCGGCGCTCATGGTCAGGTTGCTCATGCCCGCGCGCGCCGCGCCCGTGTGCGCCATGCCGGGCATGCCGTTGCGGAAGTCCGCCGTCATGTTGACGATCGCGCCGCCATGCTCCTGCATGCTTTGCAGGAACACCTCGCGCATCATCAGAAAGCCGCCCGTGAGGTTGTTGCTCACCACGGCCTCGAAGCCGCGCTTGCTGATGGCCTGCAGCGGCGCGGGAAACTGCCCGCCCGCGTTGTTGACCAGGCCGGCAATGGGGCCCACCTTGCCCACCATGGTGGCCACGGCGGCCTTGACGGCTTCCTCGTCGCGGATGTCGAAGGCGATGGTTTCGCACAGGCCGCCGTCCTCGCGGATTTCCTGTGCCACGCGGTCAAGCTTTTCCTGCGTGCGGCCGCTGATGATGACGCGCGCGCCGAGCGATGCCAGTTCATGGGCCACGCAGCGGCCGATGCCGCTGCCGCCGCCGGTGACCCAGAGGGTCTGGCCGCTGAACAGGCCGCCGCGGAACACGCTGCGGTAGTGCGCGGGCGGCGTGGCGCTGCCTTGCGGTGGGGTCGATGTCAGAGTCATGGAGGGGCAAACGATTGAAGGTGACGAATTAGATGCTATGGTGACGTTAACGTCAACATAACATCTATTAGGTATTTTCCCTTGTCTATGGGTTATGAGATGGCTTTATGATGCGTACCCTGATTTCTCAATACCTGCAAGGAACACCATGAACATCCAGGAATGCACCGAAGCCATCCGTACCAAAGTCGGCGACAACAGCGGCCTGAACGCCGTGCTGAAGTTCGACTGCGGCGACGACGGCAAGGTCGTCATCGACGGCGCATCCACCCCCAACACCGTGGACAACGTGGACCGCGAGACCGACTGCACCGTGGCCATCTCGCTGGAAAACCTCAACGCCCTGCTCACGGGCCAGCTCAACCCCGTCACGGGTTTCATGAGCGGCAAGTTCAAGGTCAGCGGCGACATGAGCGTCGCCATGAAGCTTCAGCGGGTGGTGTGATGCAGGCGGCAGGCCTCACCACGGGTTCCACGGACCGGCAGGCCGCCACCACGGCGGCCGCGCGCCAGGTGCTGGCCGACCACTACTCCGACGACAAGAACTCGGAACTGTTCGGCGTGACGGAGCTGTGCAATGCCTTCGACGTGACGCCGCGCACGCTGCGTTTCTATGAAGACAAGGGCCTGCTGAGCCCGCGCCGCATCAACGGCACCCGCGTCTACAGTCGGCGTGACCGCGCACGGCTGGCGCTGATCCTGCGTGCCAAGGCCATCGGCTCTTCGCTGGCCGAAATCAAGCAGTACCTCGACATGTACGGCCATGCTGGCGAGGGTCGCCAGCAACAGTTGCGCTACGTGCTGCAACGCACCGACAAGGTCATTGCAGAGCTGGAGCAAAAGCGCGCGCATATCGAGAGCAGCCTGGCCGAGCTGCGCATCATCAACGACAACGTCCGCAAGAGCCTGGGCCTGCCCCAAGGCACCTCCGCATAGGCGCTACCATCGTGGCCGCGCACCGCCAGCCGGTGCGCGGCCATGAGGGAATCCATGCAAACAACATCTGAAGTGGTGGCCCACCCGGCACCGGCAGAGGCGGGCGCCGCCGGGGTGGTGGTGGTCACGCTGCGCCACACCGGGCGGCTCAACGCCATGTCGCGCGCCATGTGGCGCCAGTTGCGCTCTGTTTTTGAGAGCATCCAGCACAATGCGGATGCGCGCTGCGTGCTGATCGAAGGCGAGGGCGATGCCTTCTGCGCGGGCGGCGACATCTCCGAATACCCGGCCTTCCGCTTCGATGCGGCGCAATTGCGCGACTTCCATGAGAACGATGTCTGGGGCGGCCTGTCGGCCATGCTGGCCTGCGACGTGCCCATCGTCGCGCGCATCGCTGGCGCCTGCATGGGCGCGGGTGTGGAGATTGCCAGTTGCTGCGACATCCGCATTGCCGCCTCGGGTGCGCGCTTTGGCGCGCCCATCGCGCGCCTGGGCTTTCCGATGGCGCCGCGCGAGGCGCAGCTTGTGGCAGGCGCCGTGGGCGAACTGACGGCACGCCAGATGCTGCTCGAAGCCGCCACCTTCAGCGCGCCCGACATGCTGGCGCGCGGGTTTCTGAGCCGCGTGGTGCCGGACGACCAGTTGCAGGCCGACGCCCTGGGCACAGCCCAGCGCGTGGCCGCGCTGGCACCGCAGGCCGCGCGCCTGAACAAGCAGACACTTCGGGCATTAAAAACGCCTCCAGCGCTTTCTGGGAAAGCGCAAGCAGCTATTAAAACAATAGCATCCGATGGCATGGATCCCTATGCCTACGCCGACAGCGCCGAGCACCGCGAGGGCATCCACGCCTTTCTCGCCAAACGTCCTCCTGCCTTCTGACGGATCCGTCCTTCACCATGACCGTACCCCGCAACGACAGCCTGTTCGCCGCCCTGCGCGCGGCCTTTCCTGCCGACCTGGACGCCACCGCCATCGAGACCACGGCGCCCGATGGCACGCCGCTGTACTACACCTGGCGCGACATCGACCGCGCCAGCAGCCGCATCGCCAACCTGCTGGCCTCGCTCGGCCTGCCGGACGGCAGCCGCGTGGCGGTGCAGGTGGAGAAGTCGGTCGAGGCCATGCTGCTGTACCTGGCCACGCTGCGCGCGGGCTATGTCTTCCTGCCGCTCAACACGGCCTACCAGAGCGCCGAGATCGAATACTTCATCGGCAACGCCGAGCCCGCCGTGGTGGTGTGCACGCCGGGCAATTTCGGCTGGGTGTCGAAGATCGCCTTCACCGCCGGTACACGCCATGTGTTCACGCTGGGCGAGGACCGCAACGGCAGCCTGCTGGAGCGCGCCGCGCACCATGCCGACACGCACGAGGCGGCGCGCAAGGGTGCGGACGACCTGGCCGCCATCCTCTACACCAGCGGCACCACGGGCCGCAGCAAGGGGGCGATGCTCACGCACGGCAACCTGCTGTCCAACGCGGTGATGTTGAATGAATACTGGGGCTGGCGCCGGGACGACGTGCTGATCCACGCGCTGCCCATCTTCCACGTGCACGGGCTGTTCGTGGCCATCCACGCGGCGCTGCTGGGCGGCAGCAAGATGGTCTGGCTGGCGAAGTTCGACCCCAAGGCTGTCATCGCCGCGCTGCCGCGCGCCACCGTGTTCATGGGCGTGCCCACGCTGTACGTGCGCATGCTGGGCGAGGGCGCGCTCACGCGCGCAGCGGCCAGCCACATGCGCCTGTTCATCTCTGGTTCGGCGCCGCTGCTCATCGAGACCTTCCGCGACTGGCAGGAGCGCACCGGCCACACCATCCTGGAGCGCTACGGCATGAGCGAGACCATCATGCTCACCTCCAATCCTTACCAAGCCGATGCGCGCCACGGCGGCCAGGCCGAGCGGCGCGGCGGCACCGTGGGCTTCCCGCTGCCCGGCGTGGGCCTGCGCGTGGTGGGGGACGACGGCCAGAGCTTGCCGGTGGGCGAGACCGGCAATATCCAGGTGCGCGGCGCCAATGTGTTCAGCGGCTACTGGCGCATGCCCGAGAAGACGGCCGAGGAATTCACCCCCGACGGCTGGTTCAAGACCGGCGACGTGGGCGTGGTGGACGAGCGCGGCTACGTGCGCATCGTCGGCCGCAGCAAGGACCTCATCATCAGCGGCGGCTACAACGTCTATCCGGCCGAGGTCGAGGGCTATATCAACGAGTTGCCCGGCGTGGCCGAGAGCGCGCTGGTGGGCGTGCCGCACCCCGATTTCGGCGAGGTGGGCGTGGCCGTGGTGATCGCCAGGCCGGGCGCCGTGCTGCAGCCCGACGCCATCGTGGCCACGCTGAAAGCGCGGCTGGCCAATTTCAAGATTCCCAAGCAGTGCTACGTGGTGCCGGAACTGCCGCGCAACACCATGGGCAAGGTGCAGAAGAACCTGCTGCGCGAGCAGTACAAAGCACTGTTCGTTTCTTCCTGACCTACGCTACCGGGCCGCTTGCCCCTGCCCATTTGACGCAGCCAGCCAGCGGCTGGCCCACAGTGCCGCAAGCGCCGCAAGGCCAGCGCACAGGAACACCGACTGCAGGCCATGGGCCATGGCCGCTTGCACGGCATCGTGCGCCCAGGCAGGCACCGCATCCAGCGTGGTGCCTGGCCGTGCGCGGCCCGTTGCCAGGGCCTGCAGCGGCGCCAGCTCGTCGGCCATGCGGCGGGTCAGCAGTGCGGCCATCAGCGCCACGCCTGCGCTGCCGCCAAGGTTGCGCAGCATCACGGGTGTGGCCGTGGCAATGCCCAGCAATCGTGCGGGCGCTGAACGTTGCGACACCACGGTGACGATGGGAAACAGCAAGCCCAGGCCCAGTCCGGCGGGCAGCAGGCTGGCCGAGATCCAGAGCGCAGACCTGGTGGCCCAGCCCAGAGCCATGCCCAGCGCGCCAAACGACAGCGCCAGCAGTAGGGCGCCCACGGCAGCCAATCGGCGTGCGGGTACCTGCGCACGCAGCAGCCGTCCGCTGCCGATGGCAGCTACCGTGATGCCCGCCATCAGGGGCAGCAGGTGGCGGGCCGAAGCGGTGGGAGAGAGGTGCAACATGCTTTGCAGGTACTGCGGCACAAACACCACTGCCGCGTACATGGCGATGCCGCTGCACAGGCCAATGGCGGCTGCGGCCACAAACGCGGGGCGTTGGAACAGGCTGGGCGGCACCAAGGGATGCGCCGTGCGCAACTGGCGCCAGACAAAGACGATGGCGGCTGCGGCGGCAAGGGCCAGCAGCACGCCCAGTGACAATGCGGTGGGCAATTGCAGCTTGTCGTGCTGTGTGGCCAGCAGTGCTGCCACCAGCGCCGTGGCCAAGGTGGCTGCGCCCCACCAGTCGATGGGGGCGGTGTGGCGCTCGGAGTGCGGCACGGTGCAGGCCAGAACCGCACAGGCTACCAGGGCCAAGGGTGCGTTGATCCAGAAAGCCCAATGCCACGAGATGTGCTCCACCAGCCAGCCGCCCAGCAGTGGGCCGAACATGGTGGCGATGCCATAGCTCGCACCCAACAGCGCCTGGAAGCGTCCGCGCTGCTCGGGCGGGAACAGGCTGGCCACGGTCAGCATGGTCAGCGTCATCAGCCCGCCGCCGCCTGCACCCTGGAGGGCGCGGGCCAGCACCAGTTGCCCGCGGCCCTGGCTCGCGCCGCAGGCCAGCGACCCGAGCAAAAACAGCGCAATGGCCAGCAGCAGCATGGGCTTGCGGCCCAGCACGTCGGCCAGGCGGCCGTACAACGCTATCACCACCGTGGCGGCAAGCAGGTAGGAAGAAAACACCCAGGCCAGGGGGGTATCGCCAGGCAAGTCCCGGGCAATGGCGGGTAGTGCTGTGGACAGGATGGTCTGGTCCAGTGCGGCCAGCACCAGCACTACGGCAAGCATCGCGAATGCCAGCCGGGGCCGGGAGGGACGCGCAGGCGGTGGGGTGTTTGTCATGTCGGCAGTGTTGGTGTTTGCATAAGTTTTGTACAGTGCAATATTCGAAAGCCATCATTGCACCAAATGAAAAGCTATGACCTCAACTTGCTGCGTTCGCTTGACGCACTGCTGGCTTGCGGCAGCGTGACTGCGGCGGCACAACGCATGCACCTGAGCACACCCGCCATGAGCCACGCCCTGGCCCGCCTGCGCGAGGCGTTTGGAGACCCGCTGCTGGTGCGTGCAGGCCGCCGTTTGGTCTTGACGACACGCGCCCAGGCGCTGGCCGGCCCGGTGCGGCAGTTGCTGGCCCAGGCAGACGCGCTGCGCATGCCGGCGGATGCGGCAGACCTTTGCGTCGTGCACCGGCGCTTTGTGCTACGGGCGCCAGAGGGCATGGCCGTGGGCTATGGTGTGGCGCTGGAGGCGCAACTGGCACAGCGCATGCCGTTGTCGAGCTTGCAGTTTCTACCCGAGAGCCACGACGATCCCTCGGGCCTGCGCGAGGGCCGCATGGACCTCGACCTGGGCTCGGGGTTGCGGCAGGATCCGGAGCTGGTGGTGCAGATGCTCCCGGATCGCAGCCTGGTGGGCGTGGTAGCGGCCGACCATCCGCTGGCGCAAAAAATGGTGACGGTCCGGCGTTTCGTTGCGGCACGCCATGTGGAAGTGGCCCGTCTCGCTGGCGAGGTCTCGGCGGTGGACGCTGCGTTGGCTGTGCAGGGGTTGCGCCGCCACGTCAGCCTGGTGGTGCCCAGCGCCTTTGCGGCGCTGATTGCCTGCGCCCGCTCGTCCCTCGTGGCCTGTGTGCCAGAGCGCACTGCACGGGCCATGGCGGGCTCATTGGGATTGCGCCTGTTTACCTTGCCGCTGCAATTGCCGACGGTGCCCTTGCGGCTGGCCTGGCATCCGCGCCAGCATGCCGACCCTGCGCACCGGTGGCTGCGCGAGGCCCTTTTGGAAGCCCTGCGCGGCGGGGAAGGAGTGCCGCGTTAGCGCAAAACCAGCACCGGAATGTGCGAATGCGTCAGCACATGCTGCGTCTCGCTGCCCAGCAGCAGGCGCTTGATGCCCTTGCGCCCGTGCGAGGCCATCACGATCAGGTCGCACTTGTGCTTTTTGGCGGCCGAAATCAAGGCCTCGGCGACCAGGTCGGACTTGGCCACCACCGGCTTGACGTTGACGCCCAGTGCTTGCCCCTGGATCTTGACTCCATCGACTTCAGCCTGCGCCGCATCGGTCCACTGCTTTTCGATGTGGCGCACGTCGCTCAGGTCCACGGGCAGCCCGCCCTCGAAGTAGCTGCGCGGGTATCGCGGCACCACCTTGAGTGCCACCACGCTGGCACCGCATTGCGCGGCCAGCTCCAGTCCGTCCTTGACGGCCTTGTCCGAGAGTTTGGAGCCGTCGGTGGCGATCAGAATGCGTTGGTACATGGTCCATTCCTCCGTGCTGAAAACTTTGATTAAAGTAAAAGGTACGTGTTTTGGATTGACGGGAGTCAAAAAAACAGAAATCAAAAGCCGATAAGCTTGCGCAATGTCAAAGAACCTCAATGCGGCTCAAGATACGCGCCCCGCGGGCCGGCGGCCAGTGCTTCCCCCGGCATTGGATGCTGCCGCTGGCGAGGCTTTGCTCGACGACCCGCAGGAATGGCCTTCGTTTGGTCGGCAGTGTGCGGCAAGCAACGGCGCTGTGCAATCTGCAGGGGCCTGGGAGTCGCATGTGGTCATCGAGGGCATGCACTGCGCTGCCTGTGCATTGACGGTGGAAGACGCCCTGCGCAGTGTGCCGGGCGTGCAACAGGCCGAGGTCAGTGCTGCCAGCCAGCGCGCCCGTGTGGTCTGGCAGCCCGGACAGACCCGCCCGTCCGAATGGATGCATGCCCTGCGCCGTGCAGGCTACCGTGCCTTGCCCGCCCTGGATGCGCAGGTGCGCGACCAGCGCCTGCGTGAAAACCGCCAGGCTTTGTGGCGCTGGCTGGTGGCGGGCTTTTGCATGATGCAGGTCATGATGTACGCGTGGCCTGCCTACGTGGCCGCGCCAGGGGATCTGTCGCAGGAGATGGAGCAACTGCTGCGCTGGGCCTCCTGGGTCATCAGCCTGCCGGTGGTGCTGTTCGCCTGCGGGCCGTTTTTCTCCAACGCGCTGCGCGACATCCGCCAGCGCCGCATCAGCATGGACTTGCCGGTAGCGCTGGGCATGGCCATCACCTTTGCTGTCAGCACGGCAGGCACTTTCGACCCTGGGGGAGCGTTCGGTCACGAGGTCTATTTCGACTCGCTGACCATGTTTGTCTTTTTCCTGCTCACGGGCCGCTGGTTGGAGCTGCGCCTGCGTGACCGCACGGCCGGGGCGCTGGAGGCCGTGCTCAACCGCCTGCCGCCCAGCGTGCTGCGCCGCGCGGCAGATGGCGCGTTCGAGCGCGTGGCCGTGCGCCGCCTGGAGCCGGGCGATAGGGTGCGTGTGCTGCCGGGCGAGGCCTTTGCCGCCGACGGCCAGGTGCTCGAAGGCCAGACGCTGGCAGACGAGGCGCTGCTCACCGGCGAATCCACCCCGGTGCCGCGCGGCCCAGGCAGCCCGGTGGTGGCGGGCAGCTACAACCTGCAGTCGCCTGTGCTGGTGCTGGTGCAGGGCGTGGGCGAGGACACGCGGTTTGCCCAGATCGTTGCCTTGATGGAAAGCGCGGCCACGCAAAAACCCCGGCTGGCGCAGCTGGCCGACCGTATTGCAAGGCCTTTTCTGGTGCTGGTGCTGCTCGCCGCTGCCCTAGCCGCCCTGTGGTGGTGGCCCACCGACCCGGCGCGCGCGCTGATGGTGGCGGTGGCAGTGCTCATCGTCACCTGCCCGTGCGCACTGTCGCTGGCCACGCCGGTGGCCATGCTCTCGGCGGCAGGCGCCCTGGCGCGCAGCGGCGTGCTGGTGCGCAGGCTGCAGGCGCTGGAATCGCTGTCGCAGGTGGATACGGTGGTGTTCGACAAGACGGGTACGCTCACGCGCGACGGCATGGGCATCCAGGCGATCGAGCCGGCCCAGGGGGTGCCAGAGGCCCAGGCACTGGCCATGGCGGCGGCCATGGCGGTGCAGTCTTTGCACCCGGTGTCGCGGGCTCTGGTGCGGGCGGCGCAGGAGCAAGGCGTGCCCGCCAGCGACTGGACGGTGAGCAACTTGCAGGAGACGCCCGGCCAGGGGCTGCAAGCCTTGGCGCAGCGTGCCGATGGCTCTGGATCGGTGTGGCGGCTGCGCCTGGGCTCATCGCGCTACACGGGGTGTGGGCAAGGCAGTGCGGGCGTTCCGGCAGATGCGTCTGGCAGTGTTTGGCTGGCGTACCTGGACGATGGCGGCCAGCCGCGCCTGATGGCGCGGTTTGCCGTGGCCGAGGATCTGCGCGCACACAGCGCAAGCGTTGTAGCGGCATTGCGCCAGCAGGGGTTGGCAGTGCAACTGCTTTCGGGTGACCGCAGCGAGGCCGTCGCCCGCCTGGCAGAGCGTGTGGGCATTGCCCACTGGCAGGCGCAGTGCACCCCGTCCGACAAACTGGCCGCGCTGCATGCCTTGCAGGCGCAGGGCCACCGTGTGGCCATGGTGGGCGACGGGCTCAACGATGGCCCGGTGCTGGCGGCGGCGCATGCCTCGTTTGCCTTTGGCCGGGCGGTTCCGCTGGCGCAGGCGCAAGCCGATTTTGTGGTGCCTGGGGACGACCTGTTTCAGGTGATTCGAACAATAGCCCTAGCCCAGCAGGCGGTAAAGGTTGTGCGACAGAATTTGTTGTGGGCTGCTGCGTACAACGCAGCGACCGTGCCCCTGGCTATTGCTGGCTACATGCCGGCATGGCTGGCGGGTCTGGGTATGGCATTGAGTTCGCTTTTGGTGATTCTCAATGCGGCGCGCTTGTCGGTCATCCCTTCAACGCCTGCGCACCAGGCCTCGGGTGCTGTGCCAGCCCTGCAGGGCGGGGCCGTATCGGCCTGAGTCTTGCAGCAAAAGGAAATGGTCTGATGGACATCCTGTATCTCTTGATTCCGCTGTCGGTGGTTCTGGTGCTGCTGATCCTGCTCGGCCTGTGGTGGGCCGTGCACAGGGGACAGTTCGAGAATGTGGAGCAGGAGGGAGAACGCATTCTTCGAGACGGTTGACGCGCATCAAAAACACTACTGGCATCGAGGTTAATATTTTTAGAACTCCAAGAGGTAAGCGATGGAATCCCTGACAAAAGCAGACGCTGCCCACTACAACGACACCGTTGTGAGGCAGTTTTCGATCATGGCGGTCGTGTGGGGTGTGGTGGGCATGCTGGTAGGCGTGTTCATTGCAGCCCAACTGGCCTGGCCTGAACTCAACTTCGGCATTCCCTGGATCAGCTATGGGCGCTTGCGTCCGTTGCACACCAATGCGGTGATTTTTGCCTTCGGGGGCAGCGCGCTCATTGGCACCAGCTACTACGTCGTGCAGCGCACCTGCCAGGCGCGGCTGTTCGGCGGCCCGCTGGTGGGCTTTACCTTCTGGGGGTGGCAGCTGGTGATCGTTGCGGCGGCCATTTCCCTGCCGCTGGGCTATACCACCGCCAAGGAATACGCCGAACTGGAGTGGCCCATCGACATCCTGATCACGCTGGTCTGGGTTGCTTATGCCATCGTGTTTTTCGGCACCATCGGCATCCGCAAGGTGCGTCACATCTATGTGGCCAACTGGTTCTATGGCGCTTTCATCCTGGCCGTGGCGCTGCTGCACCTGGTCAACAGCGCAGAGGTGCCGGCGGGCTTGATGAAGAGCTACTCGGCCTACGCCGGTGTGCAGGACGCCATGGTGCAGTGGTGGTATGGCCACAATGCAGTGGGCTTTTTCCTCACGGCGGGCTTCCTGGGCATGATGTATTACTTCATCCCCAAGCAGGCCGGGCGCCCGGTGTACTCGTATCGCCTGTCGATCGTGCACTTCTGGGCCCTGATCTTCACCTATATGTGGGCTGGCCCGCACCACCTGCACTACACCGCGCTGCCGGACTGGACGCAATCGGTGGGCATGGTGTTCTCTCTGATCCTGCTGGCGCCCAGCTGGGGCGGCATGATCAACGGCGTGATGACGCTGTCGGGCGCATGGCACAAGCTGCGTGACGACCCCATCCTGCGTTTCCTGATCGTGTCGCTGTCGTTCTACGGCATGTCCACGTTCGAGGGCCCGATGATGTCCATCAAGACCGTCAACGCCCTGAGCCACTACACCGACTGGACCGTGGGCCACGTGCACTCGGGCGCGCTGGGCTGGGTGGGTCTGATCACCATGGGTTCGTTGTACTACCTGATTCCGCGCCTCTTCGGCCGCGAGAAGATGCACTCCGTCAAGGCCATCGAGCTGCACTTCTGGCTCGCCACGATTGGCATCGTGCTCTACATCGCAGCCATGTGGATCGCGGGTGTGATGCAAGGCCTGATGTGGCGCGCAGTCAATGCCGACGGCACGCTGACCTATACGTTCGTCGAGAGTGTCAAGGCTACTTATCCCTTCTACGTGATCCGCGTCATGGGCGGTCTGCTGTACCTCTCCGGCATGGTGATGATGGCCTGGAACGTCTGGATGACGGCCATCTCGGGGCGTTCGGTCAATGTGGCCATCCCCGCCGTCAAGCCTGCCCACGCCTGAGAACACGAGGAAAACACCCATGTCTCAAAACCAACAAGCATCGACCGGTTTCAGCCACGAGAAGATCGAGACCAACAACTTCCTGATGATCGTGCTGATCGTCCTGGTGATCGCCGTGGGCGGCCTGGTCGAGATCGTTCCCTTGTTCTTCCAGAAGTCCACGACCGAGCCGGTCAAGGGCCTGGAGCCATATTCCGCCTTGCAGCTGATGGGGCGCGACATCTACATCCGCGAAGGTTGCTACAACTGCCACTCGCAGATGATCCGCCCCTTCCGTGCCGAGACGCTGCGCTATGGCCACTACTCGGTGGCGGGCGAGTTTGTGTACGACCACCCGTTCCAGTGGGGCAGCAAGCGCACCGGTCCCGACCTGCACCGCGTGGGCGGCAAGTACAGCGACGAATGGCATCGCATCCACCTCAACAACCCGCGCAATGTGGTGCCCGAGTCCAACATGCCCGCCTACCCCTGGCTGGAGAAGAACCAGATCGATCCTGCCGACGTGGCGCCCCGCATGAAGGCGCTGCGCACCGTGGGCGTGCCCTACACCGACGCGCAGATCTCCGCTGCTGCCGATGAAGTCAAGGGCAAGACCGAGCAGGAGGCGCTGATTGCCTACCTGCAGGTGTTGGGCCGTGCCCTCAAGTAAGTTGCGAAAGGGACATCATGGACATCACCACCATGCGCGTCATCTTCACGCTGCTGTCGTTCGCCTGTTTCATCGGCATTGCGGTGTGGGCGTTTTCGCGCGGCAACCGAGAGCGGTTCGAGGAGGCGGCCCGGCTGCCCTTCCAACAAGACTGAAACCCACCAGAACGAGAACAACCCATGAGTGATTTCATCAACAATTTCTGGTCGGTGTACGTTGCCGGTCTTACGGTGCTCAGCGTCATCGCCTGCCTGCTCCTGCTCATCTTCACGGCACGCAAGAAGATTGTGTCTGCCGAAGACAACACCACCGGCCATGTGTGGGACGAAGACCTGACCGAGATGAACAACCCCATGCCACGTTGGTGGATGTGGCTGTTCGTCATCACCATCGTGTTTGGTTTCATGTACCTGGCCTTGTACCCCGGGCTGGGCAAGTATGCTGGCCAGTTGGGCTGGTCCGAGGTGGGTGAATACCAGCGCGAAATGGACAAGGGCAACGCTGAAATCCAGCCGGTCTATGCGCGCTTTGCCGCGATGAAGACGCAAGAGTTGGCCGGTGACCCGCAGGCCATGGCGATTGGCGAGCGGTTGTTCATGAACAACTGCGCGCAGTGCCACGGCTCGGATGCCCGCGGCAGCAAGGGCTTCCCCAACCTGACCGACAAGGACTGGCTGCATGGCGGCACCCCCGAGAAGATCAGCGAGACCCTGCACCAGGGCCGCGTGGGCATGATGCCCCCGATGGCAGCGGCTGTCGGTTCGAGCGACGACGTGCGCAACGTGGCACAGTATGTGTTGAGCCTGTCGAACAGCCCGCATGATTCGGTCAAGGCTTCGCTGGGCAAGCCGCTGTTTGCGGCATGCGCGGCGTGCCACGGCCCCGACGGCAAGGGCAATACCGACATTGGAGCCCCCAACCTGACCGATGACACCTGGCTGCACGGATGGGGCGAGGCTGCCATCATCGCCATGATCAACAACGGCAAGACCAACGAAATGCCAGCGCAGGCGGGCAAGCTGACCGAAGCACAGCTCGGTGTGCTGACGGCTTATGTTTGGGGGCTGTCGAACAAGGCTGGCGCTGCAGCCCAGCGCTGACACTGGCCCCTGAGGTGGTCGCTACGGCCGGTGTGCGGGGTGTGCAGGCTCCGCCGCCGCCGGTTTCTCCCCAGGCGCAGCGGGCTTGCTGCGCCACCCACTGCACGACGAGCACTGCACCATGAACACACCCAGCGGGAAGCCCCGCAAGGTCATCCCCATCGCTCCGGCGGATCCCCAGAAAGAAATCGTCTCGCTCTACGAGGCGCAGAAAAAGGTCTATCCACGCTCCATCAGCGGCTACTTTGCCCGCTGGCGCTGGGCCATGGTGTTCCTTACCCAGATCGTCTTCTACGGCCTGCCCTGGCTGGAATGGGGCGAACGCCAGATGGTGTTGTTCGATCTGGGCGCACGGCGCTTTTTCCTGTTTGGCCTGGTGCTGTATCCGCAGGATTTCATCTATTTGACGGCGCTGCTCATCATCTCGGCCTTGGCGCTGTTTTTGTTCACGGCGGTGGCTGGGCGGCTGTGGTGCGGTTTTGCCTGCCCGCAAACGGTATACACCGAAATCTTCATGTGGATAGAGCACAAGGTCGAAGGGGATCGCAGCGCGCGCTTGCGGCTGGACGGCAGCCCCTGGACACTGGAGAAGGTCTGGAAGAAATCGCTCAAGCAGTTCTTGTGGATCGCTGTCTCGGTCTGGACCGGCTTTACCTTTGTGGGTTATTTCGTGCCCATCCGCCAGTTGGGCGGCGAGCTGCTGGCACTGCAGGGCACCTGGCAGATTTTCTGGGTGCTGTTCTACGGCTTTGCCACCTATGGCAATGCGGGCTTCCTGCGGGAGCAGGTGTGCAAGTACATGTGCCCCTACGCGCGTTTTCAGAGCGCGATGTTTGACCACGACACCCTGATCGTCACCTACGATGAGGCACGGGGCGAACCGCGCGGCCCGCGCACCAAGGCAGTGGACTACAAGGCCAAGGGGTTGGGCGACTGCATCGACTGCACGCTGTGCGTGCAGGTCTGCCCCGTGGGCATCGACATCCGCAACGGGCTGCAGTACGAATGCATTGGCTGCGGGTTGTGCGTGGACGCCTGCAATACGGTGATGGACAAGATGCAGTACCCGCGTGGCTTGATCCGCTTTTCCACGCAGAACGGCGTGACGCGTGGCTGGGGTACGGCGGAAATGCTCAAGCGCGTTCTGCGGCCGCGCGTGCTTATCTACACGGGCATTCTGGCAGCGCTGTCCCTGGGCATGCTGCTGAGCCTGGCGGTGCGCAGCCCCTTCAAGGTGGATGTGGTGCGCGATCGCGCAGCCCTTGCGCGCATTGTCGCTGGCGGCAAGCTGGAGAACATTTACCGCCTGCAGATCATGAACGCCACCGAGGCGCCCCAGCATTACCGTATTTCGGTGCATGGGCTTGAAGGCGCGCTCATGGCTGCCGAAACCGAGTACGAAATTGCTGCTGCCCAATCGCGCTGGGTGGTGGTGCAGGTACACGTGCCCTATGGCAGCTTGCCGGAAGGCTCGTACCCTTTGCACTTCGACATTCTGGCCGTGGAAACCGGGGCGAAGGTGAGTGAAAAATCCGTGTTTCTGGTGCCGCGCCAGTGACGAGTCCAGATCTTCAAGGTGCCAAGAATGAACCCGCAAAACACTGACAAATCTTCCACCCCCAGCCCCTGGTGGAGGCATGGCCATGTCTGGCTGGTCATCGCCGGGCCGCTGGTGGTCGTGGTGGCCAGTTTTGTCACCCTGTGGCTGGCGATACGTTCGCCCGATCCTGTGGTGGCCGATGACTACTACCGCCGTGGCATCGACATCAACCGGCGCCTGCAAGAGCCCGACAAGAGCCTGGTTCCAGCCCTCAAGGGCCGCAACCACGCCGCCACCCCCGCCCAGGACCAGCCGCGCTGACAGCGGGCGCTATACCCGCCAAGACAAGGAGACAAGACACCATGTGGAGCCAACGCCTGATGTGGATTGCCTGGCCCGCCTTCTTGATGGCGGGCGTGCTGGAAATGCTGGTCTTTGCCATGGTCGATCCGCACGACCTGCACTGGCTCGATGGAGCGCATGTCGAATGGTCGCGCGAAGCCGTCTACACTGCGGTTTTCTTTGTTTTCTGGTTCGTCACCATGGCGTCGAGTGCCCTGACCACGCTGCTGGCGCAGTCGCCTTTCGAGGTGAACCGCTGCCCGGTGCCCGTGGGACAGCGCCCCGATGCCTGCCACAAGACGCCCCCCAGCCATTGACCGCCATTCCGCCATGAGCACCACTTCCTTCAGCACCTGTGATTTTTGCGACCAGCACAAGGCCGACGCCTCAGGACAGTTCCGCGTCTTGCCCCCGGTGTTTGCCAGCTATGGCGCCAGGCCAGCCTTTTTTGGGCCGGTGAGCACCGTCAAGTGTTTTGAGGACAACACCCTCGTCAAGGCCGCCGTGGACTCGCCCGGCCAGGGCCGCGTGCTGGTGGTTGATGGCGGCGGCTCGCTGCGCCGCGCGCTGGTGGGTGGCAACCTGGCCGCTGCAGCAGCGCGCAATGGCTGGGCCGGCATTGTGGTGGACGGCTGCGTGCGCGACGTGGCCGAACTCAACGCCACCGACGTGGGCATCCGCGCCCTGGGCCTCATGCCGCTGCCCACCGAAAAGCGCAACGAAGGCCAGCGCGACGTGGCGGTGCAGATCCAGGGCGTGCGCGTGCAGCCGGGCGACTGGCTCTATGCCGACGCCGACGGTATCGTCGTCAGCGCCACATCATTGGCCTGAGCCCACACGCCGTGCCAGGCGCGAGGGCAGGGTGGCCAGCACCACGCTGGCCAGCGCAATGCCAAAGGCCAGCCACTGCAGGCTGCTGAGCCGCTCGCCCAGCACCGCCACACCCACCAGCGTGGCACTGAGCGGCAAAAACACCGTGAACACCCCGCCTTGCGCCGCAGGTACGGCCCGCAGGCCGGTCATCCACAGCCACACCGTCCACATGCACGCGGCCAGGGCATAAAACAGCAGCAGCAGCCAGATACCAGCCCCCACGCTGGCAAAGTCAAACTGCAAGGCGTAGTACAGCCCCAGCGGGGTGGACAGCGCGAACCCCCACAAATTGATGAGCGAGGTGATGCGCCGCGGCCCCAGGGTGCCCGTCAGCTTCTTGCCGATCACCGAATACGCGGCCTCGCACACCACTGCGGCCAGCAGCAACAGGTATCCAAGCCATGCCAGGTTTTGAGTATTTTCAGCCTCCATGGCAATGCTGCCGTGCGCTGAGTGCTCACCTTTTGATAGCGCAAACAAGGCAATGCCCGCCACGGCCAGGGCGACCGCAAACCAGGTGCGCGGAGCAATGGTTTCGCGCAGGAAGGCCCAGCTCATCAGCGCCACGGCAGCTGGAATCCCCGCCATGATCACACCTGCAGTCACCGCGCTGGTCAGGCTGACCCCGTAAATCATGCACACGGTGAACAGGAAGTTGCCCAGCAGAGATTCCAGAAACAGCAGGCTCTTGGTGCGCACCGACAATTCGGGTTCTTCGGCGGGCTTGCGCAGCCAATGCAACATGGCCACAGTGCCAATGCCAAAGCGCATCCAGGCCAGCAAAAAAACCGGAAGCACTGCGGCCAGGGGTTTGGACAAGGCCACGTAACTGCCCACCAGGGACATGCTCAGCGCAAGGCAGGCATAGGCGATGGGCAGGCTCGGGGCAGCGTTGGCGGGGCGTGTCATGGTGCGGCGGTCACAAAGAGCGAGCATCATGCCTCATGCGCGCGCACCGGCTGGCGAAAGCCCAAAAGCCCCCCAGTTTCATATGGCGGAGAAATCATCCTGCAATGTGGAAAATTGGCGGGCGGCCTGCATAAATTTTTCTCAATACGAGAAATTAAATTTCATATGCAGGAATTTTGTTGCTAAGTCATTGATTTGCAATGCAAAAAATATGTCTTGTATAAGACATAAGATGTTGCGCAAGTCTTATAGAAGACTTAAAGTAGCACCATGGTTCGCCAGCATGTCTGGCCCCGTTTTTCAATCAACCGATGGAGTGACTCCCCATGACTACTAAGCCTCTGACCCGCGAGCAGCAGATCGCCGCCCTGGAAAAAGACTGGGCCGAAAACCCCCGCTGGAAGCTCGTCAAGCGCGGCTACAGCGCCGCCGACGTGGTGCGCCTGCGTGGCAGCCTGCAGCCTGAGTACACGCTGGCCAAGAACGGTGCCGAAAAGCTGTGGGCCAAGGTCAACGGCGGCGCCAAGAAGGGTTACGTCAACGCTTTCGGTGCCATCACTGCTGGCCAAGCCATGCAACAGGCCAAGGCCGGCCTGGAGGCCGTGTACCTGTCGGGCTGGCAAGTGGCTGCCGACGGCAACACGTCCGAAACCATGTACCCCGACCAGTCGCTGTACGCCTACGACTCGGTGCCCACCATGGTGCGCCGCATCAACAACACCTTCAAGCGCGCGGATGAAATCCAGTGGGGCCGTGGCATCAACCCCGGCGACGAGAACTTCGTGGACTACTTCCTGCCCATCGTGGCCGATGCGGAAGCCGGTTTCGGTGGCGTGCTCAACGCCTTCGAGCTGATGAAGAACATGATCGCAGCGGGCGCAGCAGGCGTGCACTTCGAAGACCAGCTTGCCGCTGTGAAGAAGTGCGGCCACATGGGCGGCAAGGTGCTGGTTCCTACCCGCGAAGCCATTGAAAAGCTGATCGCAGCGCGTTTCGCTGCCGACGTGATGGGCGTGCCCACCATCGTTCTGGCCCGTACCGACGCTGAAGCCGCCAACCTGCTGACCAGCGATTGCGACGACAACGATAAGCCCTTCATCACCGGCGAGCGCACCCAGGAAGGTTTCTACCGCGTGAAGAACGGCCTGGAGCAAGCCATCAGCCGTGGCGTGGCCTACGCTCCCTACGCCGACCTGGTGTGGTGCGAGACCGGCGTGCCCGACATCGGCTTTGCCCGCGAATTCGCACAGGCCGTGCATGCTGCCTGCCCCGGCAAGCTGCTGTCGTACAACTGCTCGCCTTCCTTCAACTGGAAGAAGAACCTGGACGACAAGCAGATTGCAGCCTTCCAGGAAGAGCTGTCGGCACTGGGCTACAAGTACCAGTTCATCACGCTGGCCGGTATCCACATCAACTGGTTCAATACCTTCCAGTTTGCCCATGCATACGCTCGCGGCGAAGGCATGAAGCACTACGTGAACATGGTGCAAGAGCCCGAGTTCGCTGCGCGTGAGAAGGGCTACACCTTCGTGTCGCACCAGCAGGAAGTGGGCGCAGGCTACTTCGACGACGTGACCACCGTGATCCAGGGCGGTTCTTCCAGCGTGAAGGCCCTGACCGGTTCCACCGAAGAAGAGCAGTTCCACTGATCTGCGCACTGCCTCCTTGGAGGCGGTGAGATTGCAAAGCCACCCTGTGCGGGTGGCTTTTGTATTTGGGGGGTGCTGCTGGGCGCGCCTCCTGGGCTGGCAGCGGGCACGCACAAAAAAGAAGCCACCCCTTGGGGTGGCTTCAGAGGGCACTGTGCTTGGAGCGAGTGCCTGGCAGCTTGCGCAGAGGGCCGCTCTTGGTCAGGGCTTCTTCTCGCCGTTCTTGTCGAGCGAGTCTTGCAAGGCCTTCAGGGGATCGTCGCCGGAGGCGGCGTTTTCGGCACCCTCGGCGGCAGGTGCGCCCTCGGCGTCCGAGGCGGGCTCCAGGGCATCCTGGACGGGCTCCTGGGGCATGGCGGCTTCCATCTCCATGCGCACCTTGTCCAGGTCATAGACCTCTTCCTTGTCCAGGCCGCTGGAGACGATTCCGGGGAAGAAGATGATGAGCGACACCATGACAAGCTGGATCAGCACAAATGGCACGGCACCCCAGTAGATTTGCATGGTGGTGACGGGCTGGATCGTCTTCTTGGAGATTTTGTCGAAGTACTCCTTGGCTGGGGCCACGCTGCGCAGGTAGAACAGTGCAAAACCAAACGGTGGGTGCATGAACGAAGTCTGCATGTTCACGCCCAGCAGCACGCCGAACCAGATCAGGTCAATGCCCAGCTTGTTGGCCACGGGCGCCAGCAGCGGCACCACGATGAAGGACAGCTCAAAGAAGTCCAGGAAGAAGGCCAGGAAGAAGATCATGATGTTCACCACGATCAGGAAGCCAAGCTGTCCGCCGGGCAGGCCGCTGAGCAGGTGTTCCACCCAGACCGGGCCATCCACACCCTGGAAGGTCAGGCCGAACAAGGTGGCGCCCACCAGGATGAAGACCACGAAGCACGCCAGTTTGGTGGTGGTGTTCACGGCTTGCTTGAGCAGATCCATGCTCAGGCGGCCCCGCGCAAACGCCATGATGATGGCGCCCACTGCGCCCATGGCGCCGCCTTCGGTGGGGGTGGCCACACCGAGGAAGATGGTGCCCAGTACCAGGAAGATCAGCAGCAGGGGCGGGATCAGCACGAAAGTCACCCGTTCTGCCATGCGAGAGAGCAGGCCCATGCGGGTGATCTTGTTGATGCTCGCAGCGACGAAGGCCAGGGCCACGCCAAAGCACATGGAAATGACAATGGTTTCGTCCAGGGCGACCTTCTCCACGGTTTCGCCCGTCCACCAGCTGTGCAGTGCGGCCATGTTCTTGCCCATGAACACGGCAGCGCCCGTGCACAGCGCGGTCAGCACCAGCAGCGAAGGTACGCCGCTCTTGCCGCTGTCTTCGCGCAGGGTGCGTGCCTCGGGCGGCAGGGCGGGGGCCCATTGGGGCTTGAAGATGGCGATCAGGATGACGAAGGAGGCGTAAAAGGCCGTCAGCATCAGGCCCGGCACGAAAGCGCCCTTGTACATATCGCCCACGGAGCGGCCCAACTGGTCTGCCAGAATGATCAGCACCAGCGACGGCGGAATGATTTGCGCCAGCGTGCCCGATGCGGCAATCACGCCAGAGGCGAGCCTGCGGTCGTAGCCATAGCGCAGCATGATGGGCAAGGAAATGAGGCCCATGGAGATGACCGAAGCAGCCACCACCCCCGTGGTCGCTGCCAGCAGCGTGCCCACGAAGATCACCGCCAGGGCCAGGCCGCCGCGCACGGGGCCGAAGAGCTGGCCAATGGTTTCCAGCAGGTCCTCGGCCATTCCGGAGCGTTCCAGGATCAGGCCCATGAGGGTAAAGAAGGGAATGGCCAGAAGCGTGTCGTTCTGCATGATGCCGAAGATGCGCAGCGGCATGGCTTGCAGCAGCGCTTCGGGCAGCACGTTCAGTTCTATGCCAACGAAAGCAAAGAACAGGCCGCAAGCTCCCAGGCTGAAGGCCACCGGAAAGCCGATCAGCAGGAAGACGATGAGCCCCGCGAACATGATCGGGGCGAGGTTGTGAGCAAAGAATTCCATGGTGTGCGTCCTGCTCAGTTCTTGTGGCCGCTGTTGGCTGCTTCGGCCATGCGGCGAATGGATTCGGCAAGTTCTTCCTCAGCCGACTTCTCGTGTTTCTTGACGGTCGGGTCTTCGATCAAGCCTTGCAGGAAAGCAATGCGCTTGATGAGTTCGGACCAGCCCTGCAGCAGCAGCAGGCCAAAACCCAGCGGCAGCACCAGGTATACGGGCCAGCGCACCAGGCCGCCGGCGTTGTTCGACATTTCTCCCGACGCATAGGCGCGCAGGAAGAAGGGGACGCTGTACCACAGTACGGCCAGGCACATGGGGGTGAGGAAACAGACGAACCCGAAGATGTCGATACCGATCTGGGCGCGTTTGGAGAGGCGGCTGGAGATCACGTCGATCTTCACGTGCTCGCCGTTGAGCAGCGTGTAGCCCGCAGCAATCAGGAACGATGCCGCAAACAGATACCACTGCACCTCCAGAAATGCGTTCGAGCTGGTGTTGAACACCTTGCGCACGATGGCGTTGAGGCCGCTGATCACAGTGGAGGCCAGGATCAGCCAGACTATGTACTTGCCGATCTGGCTGGTGAGCCAGTCCACTCCCCGCGATAACCTGAGTAATGCCTGCATGGCGTCTCCCATCATCAATGAACATACGGAACGCAGCACCGCATCCGAGTGCGAGCAAGCAGGCGCAGTGCTGGAATACGGGCGCCATTCTACGGAGCGCTTTCGGCAGAGTCTGACGGTTGAGTGACGCTTCGTAACAGCCTTGCCGCTTAGTCTGGCAGCTATAAAATCCATAGCAATCAGGGTAACTACTGAGCCCCGGTGCGCTGCCAGGCTGCAAAAAAGTGGGTGTATTCCGGGGCTCCACGGTGACACGCTGTGCACGCTGCCGCAATGAGGGTAAATCGCTAGCTTGATTAGAGCGCGTGCCCCATGAATCGGAGCATGCCAAACCTATACTGGCCCGCAGCAAGGTGTCGCCCAAAGGACACCTCTTTTCTGGAAGTCGATAGGAGTCTGCCGCCCATGAGCACCGTTCCCCCTGCATCCCTGGCCCTGCAGCGCCTGTACCACTGGGAGACCACCGCGCCCACGCGTGTGGCCCTGACGCAGCCCATGGGTGGTGCCGCTGTCCAGGACTTCACCTGGGCACAGGTCGGCGAGCAGGTGCGGCGCATGGCGGCCTATCTGCAGGCCCAGGGCTGGGAGCCCGGCTCGCGCGTGGCCATCCTGTCCAAGAACTGCGCCTGGTGGCTCATGAGTGATCTGGCCATCTGGATGGCTGGCTATGTGTCGGTGCCGCTGTACCCCACGCTGGCCCATGAGACGGTGCACCAGATCCTCACGCACAGCGAGGCCAAGGCCTGCTTTGTGGGCAAACTCGACGGCTGGGAGGGCATGAAGCCGGGCGTACCCGAGGGCATGCCTTGCATCAGCTACCCGCTCTCGCCCGCCGATGCCATCAAGAGCTACATGGGGTGGGATGCCATCTGCGCCAGCACGCAAGCGCTGCAAGGCCAGCCCACGCGCGCTGCAGATGAACTGGCCACGCTGATCTATACCTCGGGTACCACCGGTATGCCCAAGGGGGTGATGCACAGCTTTGGCAACTTTGCCTGGGCGCTGGGCGCAGGCATTCAGCGCATTGCCATGAATGCGCAGGATCGCATGCTGTCGTACCTGCCGCTCGCCCACGTAGTGGAGCGGGTGCTGGTCGAGCATGGCTGGCTGCGTACGGGCATGCAGGTGTACTTTGCCGAGTCGCTCGACACCTTTGCCGCCGACCTGCAGCGCGCCCGGCCCACCATCTTCTTTTCGGTGCCGCGCCTGTGGGTCAAATTCCAGCAGGGCATCCACCACAAGATGCCGGAGCAAAAGCTCCAGCGCCTGTTGTCGCTGCCGCTGATCGGCGGTCTGGTGCGGCGCAAGGTGCAAAAGGCCCTGGGCCTGGACCAGTGCCGCATTGCTGCCGGTGGCGCGGCACCCATGCCGCTGGCGCTGCTGCAGTGGTACAGCCGCCTGGGGCTGCACATCAATGAAGGCTACGGCATGACCGAGAACCTGGCTGTCTCGCACCTCACCATTCCGGGCAAGAACCAGCAGGGCAGCGTCGGGCCGGTGTACCAGGGGGTGGAGCACCGCATCGACCCGCAGACCGGTGAAATCCAGATGCGCAGCCAGGCCCTCATGCTGGGTTACTACAAGGAGCCTGAACTCAGCCGCCAGGCCTTCACCGAGGACGGCTGGCTCAAGACGGGCGACAAGGGCCGTATCGACGCCGAGGGCTGCCTGCATATCACCGGCCGCGTCAAGGATTTGTTCAAGACCGCCAAGGGCAAGTACGTGGCGCCTGCGCCCATCGAAGACAAACTGGGCGCGCACGACGCCGTGGAAGCCTGCGTGGTCACCGGGGCCAACCTGGGACAGCCGCTGGGGATTGTCATGCTGGGTGCGGAAGCCGCAGCCCAGGCGGCCGATGCAGGCTTTCGCAGCAAGCTCGAAACCTCGCTGCAGCAGCACCTGCGCGAGATCAATGCATCGCTCGACCCGCACGAGCAGTTGCAGTGCATCGTGGTGGTGACCTCGCCCTGGACGGTGGACAACGACCTCATCACGCCGACCTTCAAGGTCAAGCGCAACCGTATTGAGGACGTGTACGCCGCCAACTATGAGCAGTGGGAGAATTCGGGCAAGAAGGTCATTTGGCACAAGGCCTGAGAAACCACCCTGCGGAGAGGCCACATTAAGCAGCGCCCTTGGTAGCGGCAAAGCGCACCAGCACCATATATGCCAAGCCCCCCAGCAGCAATCCCCAGCAGGCCGATCCGAGCCCGAACAGGGTGACGTTGGATGCGGTCACCACGAAGGTGATGAGCGCCGCCTCACGCTCGGCGGGCACGGCCAGGCCCTGCACCAGGCCGCCTTGAATGGCGCCCAGCAGCGCCAGCCCGGCCACGGTGCCGATCAGCACCGGCGGCAGCAGCACCAGCGCCTGCGTCAGTACCCCGGCCAGCGAGCCAATGAGCAGATAGAACACCCCGCAAGCGGCCCCGGCCACCCAGCGCTTGGCTGGGTCGCGGTGCGCCTCTTCGCCGGTGCAGATGGCGGCGGTGATGGCTGCCAGGTTCACCCCGTGCGCGCCCAGGGGCGCCAGCAGCAGCGTCACCAGGGAGCTGCCTGCCACCAGATCCCGTGTGGGGGTGGGGTAGTGTGCGGCACGCAGCACCGCCAGGCCCGGCAACTGCTGCCCCGTCAGGCACAGCACTGCCATGGGCAGGCCCACGCTGACCATTCCTGCGAGGGTGAATTCCGGCGTTGTCCATACCGGAAGCGTCCACTGCCACTGCAGCGGCTCGCGCATGCCTGCTTGCGCCGCCGGCGCGCCCCAGCCCAGGGCGGCCCACAGCAGCACCCCCAGCGCCAGTGTGAAAACAATGGCGTAGCGCGGTGCCAGCCGCTTGCCCGCCAGGTAGGCCAGAAACAGCAGGCCCACCAGCCACAGCCCGTCGGTTCCGGCCTGGGCGGTCTGTGCGTATACCTGCACCCCAAAGCGCAGCAGGATGCCCGCCAGCAGTGCCGCGCACAGGCTTTGCGGAATGGCCGCCACCACGCGCTCAAAGGCCGCGCTGCGTCCTACCAGCCACAGCAGCGCAGCGGCCACCACATAGCCGCCCACGGCCTGGGCATAGGGCACCGTGGCGAGGGCCCCCACCAGCAGGGCCGCACCGGGGGTATTCCAGGCACACACCACCGGGATGCGGTGGCGCCAACTGAAGTACACGCCGCACAGCCCCGCGCCCACGGAAATCGCCCATACCCACGAGCCCAACTGTGCCGCGCTCAAGTGGCCGGCCTGAGCTGCCTGCAGCACCAGCAAGAACGGCCCGGCGTAGGACACCAGCACTGCAATCAGCCCCGCCAGCACAGGCGGCAGCCAATCCAGTGTTTGCGAAACCATGTGTGCTGTGGTGGAAGGGGTGGCGGTAGCCGTACGTGTGTTCATGCCTGCACTGTAGTGCGCCACGTGGTGTGGCTGCGGTACAGATGGGTGCGGTATATGCTGTACAGATTGCCAATTATTCCTATCTGTTATGCAGCACAGTTACCAGCATTTGGCGCAGCAACTGCGCGCCGACATCCAGTCCGGGGCCTTGGCGCCGGGGCAGCGCATGCCCTCGGTGCGCGTGCTGGCGCGCCAGCACGCGGTGAGCGTATCCACCGCCGTGCGCTGTTACCGCTGGCTGGAGGTGCAGGGGTGGGTGCAGGCGCGCGCCAAGTCGGGCGTGTTCGTGGCAGATTGGAAAGCGCGCCGTCCAGCAGCAGGTGCGCCTGCGCAGCGTGCAGCGCAGGCTGCGGCAGTGGCACACCCGGTGGAATTTGCCCGCCTGGCCTCGCCCCAGCACCGCATGACCGAGCTGTACGCCCTGACCAGCCAGCCCCTGCGCCTGGGATTGCACCTGGCCAGCGCGGCGCCGCAGTGGTACCCCTGCGAAGCCTTGTCCAACCTGGGCCAGCGTTTGCTGCGCAGTGAGCCGCTGGCGCTGGGTACCTACCCTACGGGGCAGGGCGATCCGGCGCTGGTGCGTGCGCTGCTGCCGTGGCTGCACGGCCTGGGGCTGGAGCTGGAGGCGGGCGAGTTGCTCATCACCCAGGGCAGCACCGAGGCCTTGAGCGTAGCGCTGCGCGCCACTACCCGTGCAGGCGACGCGGTGGTGGTGGAGTCACCGGTGTACTTTGGCCTGCTGCAAATGCTGGACAACCTGGGCCTGCGCGCCATCGAGGTGCCGTGCACGCCCTCGGGAGGCTTGAGCATGGAGGCGCTGGAGTACGCGCTGGAGCACCAGGGCGAGGTGCGCGCCATCGTCACCATGCCCAGCTTTCAAAACCCGCTGGGCTGCGCCATGCCCGACGCCGCCAAGCGCCGGTTGCTGCGCCTGGCCGAGCAGCACGATCTGGCCTTGATCGAGGACGATGTGTTTGGCGACCTCAGCCCCGCGGCGCAGCGCCCCACGCCGCTCAAGGCCTGGGATCGCCATGGCCGCGTGGTGTACTGCGGCTCGTGCAGCAAGAGCCTGGCTCCGGGCCTGCGCGTGGGCTGGGTGGCCGGGGGGCGCTGGCACTCGCGCATGGCTTCGCTCAAGATCAGCCAGTCGCTGGTGACGCCGCTGCTGGAACAGCGCATGCTTGCGGCCTACCTGCAAAGCGGTGCGCTGGCGCCGCACCTGCGGCGTCTGCGCGAGGCTCTGGCCGCAGGGGTGGCCCCCGCATTGCAGGCGGTGGCCCGGCACTTTCCGCTGGGCACCGAGGTCATCAGCAGCGCAGGCGGCTGGTGGTTGTGGCTGGCCTTGCCTGCCGGGGCGGATGCCATGGCGCTGCTGCGCCTGAGCGTGGCGCGCGGCATCGCTTTCACGCCGGGGAGTTTGTTTTCCGCCAGCGGCAAGTTTGCTCACTGCCTGCGCTTGAACATCGCGCGGCCCTGGGGGGTGGAGATGGAAGAAGGATTTGTCGAACTGGGGGCCATGGCGCGTACCTTGGCGGTGTGAAGAACACGGACAGCAGGATGGCCCGCCAGGATATGGTGGCTGAGGGCGCTTACTCGGTGATGTAGTTCGACACGATGGTCCAGCGTCCGTCGTGCAACTGCGACAGGCGCGAGAGGTTGCTGCCCAGGCGCTTTTGCGGGCCGAACTTCTGCACTGCGCTGCCAAAGATGTCACGCGGGATTTCCATGGTGTCCATGGCCTTGATGAAGCTGTCGGTGCTCAGGTTCGGGCCGGCCTTCTGTGCGGCGCGGATGAAACTGTCGATGGCCAGGTAGCCATAGACGGAGAACACTGCCGGGTCTTCATTGAACGCCGTCTTGTACTTGTTGGCCCAGAAGCGGATGGGCTGCGAAGCATCGTCCAGGTAGGGGTTCTGCACCGTCATGGTGGCGTAGAGCCCGTCCATGGCCTTGCCGCCCAGCTTGTGGATCAGGTCGGTGTAGGCCGCGCTGGAGCCCAGGAACACCGGGTTGTAGCCCAGCTTGCGCGCAGTGCCGATGCCGCCAATGGTTTCGCGGATGATGGTGCCCAGCACCACCATGTCGCACTCGGAAGCCTTGAGCTTGGCCATTTGCGACGAAAAGTCGGTGGCGCCGCGCTTGAAGGTGGTTTTTTCCACCATGGCCATGCCCAGGGCCTTGAGGCCGTCGTCGGCGCCACGCTGCACTTCCAGGCCGAATTCGTCGTCCTGGTACATGGAGCAGACCTTCTTGGCGCCTTTTTCCTTGACCAGCTTGGGCACAGCGGCCTTCATCTGGTCGTAGTAGGTGGCGGCAAAAGCGTACTTGAGCTTGTGGAAGGGCTCGTACATTTCCCGTGCTGCCGTCACCGGGAAGAAGTTGATGACGTTTTTCTCGAACTGCACCGGCATGGCGGCCAGGTTCTGGGCCGTGCCCAGGTGGGCCACCATCATGAAGATCTTGTTCTGGTTGACCAACTTCTGCGCGGCCAGCACGGCCTTCTTGGGGTCGTAGCCCGAATCCTCGACCAGCAGGTTGATCTTGCGGCCATGCACGCCGCCTTGCTCGTTGGCTTCGCTCACGCGCAGCATCATGCCGTTGCGCAACTGCTTGCCAAAGCCTGCCAGCGGGCCGGAGAGATCCTGGATGGAGCCCAGGGTGATTTCCGTCTTGCTCACGCCCTGGCTCTCCTGGGCTTGCGCGGTGGGGCCTATCAGTGCCATGGCGCAGGCCAGGGCCGAGAGCAGCCGGGTGGTCTTGAACTTCATGCCTTGTCTCCTTGGTTGTGATGGATAGGGGTCAATACATGGCCTCGATCTGCGCCGCGTATTTCTTTTCAACCAGCTTGCGCTTGAGCTTCATGGTCGGGGTGAGTTCTTCGTCCTCCGCCGTGAGCTGGGTGTCGAGCAGGAAGAATTTCTTGATCTGCTCGACGCGGGCAAACTTCTGGTTCACCCGGTCGATCTCTTTCTGGATCAATTCTTGCACCTCGGGGGCGCGCGTCAAACTGGCGTAATTACTGAAGGGTATGTCCGCATCCTGGGCAAACTTCTCCACGTTTTCCTGGTCGATCATGATGATCACCGTGAGGTAGGCGCGCTTGTCGCCGATCACCACCGCGTCGGTGATGTAGGGCGAGAACTTGAGCTCGTTTTCCAGCTCGCTGGGGGTGATGTTCTTGCCCCCGGCGGTGATGATGATGTCCTTCATGCGGTCGGTGATACGGAAGAACCCCTCACCATCCACCACGCCCACGTCGCCCGTGTGCAGCCAGCCTTCCTTGTCGATGGTCTCGGCCGTCTTGTCGGGCAGGTTCAGGTAGCCCATGAACACGTTGGGGCCGCGCACCAGGATCTCGCCCGTGGCCGGGTCCAGCCGCACCTCGTTGAAGCTGGCCGACGGGCCAATGCTGCCGGGCTTGATGCGTGTGGCGGGAACGCCGGTGGAGGCGCCGCAGGTCTCGGTCATGCCCCAGACTTCCAGCATGGGCACCCCCAGCGCCAGGTACCACTTGATGAGCTCGGGCGAGATGGGCGCCGCGCCCGTCACCAGAAAGCGTGCACGGTGGATGCCGATGAGCTTGCGTGCGTTGTTCAGCGCCAGCCAGCGCGCCAGCATGAAGCGCAGCTTGAGCCCCACGCCCACGGCCTGACCGGCCAGCACCTTGTCGGCAATGCGCATGCCCACGCCAATGCTCCAGGCATAGGCGGCACGCTGCAGCGCACTGGATTCCTTGAGCGCGATCATCACGCCGGAATAGAACTTCTCCCACACGCGGGGCACGGCGGTGAACACCGTGGGCGCGATCTCGCGCACGTTCTCGGGGATGGTTTCGGGGTTCTCGACGAAGTTGAGCTTGGAGCCGGTGTAGAGCGCGAAGTATTCCCCGCCCATGCGCTCGGCGATATGGCACAGCGGCAGGAAGCACATGCGCTCGTCGCGTTCGTCCTGCGCCACCAGCGTGTTGAACCCGCGCGCGGTATAGACCAGGCCCCGATGGCTGTGCATGGCGCCCTTGGGCTTGCCGGTGGTGCCAGAGGTATAGACCAGGATGGCCAGATCACCGGGCTCGCAGGCGGCGCTGCTGCGCTCCACGCAGTCGGGGTGCTCTGCCAGCCATTGCCTGCCGAGCGCGCGCAGGGCGTCGAGCGAGATCACATCCGGGTCGTCCAGATCACGCAGCCCCTTCATGTCGAACACCACGATCTTTTGCAGCAGCGGGAGCTGCTCGCGCACTTCCAGCGCCTTGTCGAGCTGCTCGTCGTCCTCGGCAAACAGCACACGTGTGGACGAGTCTTCGCACAGGTACTGCACCTGGGAGGCTGCGTCGGTGGGGTAGATGCCGTTAGACACCGCGCCACAGCTCAATACGGCCAGGTCGGCCAGCACCCATTCGACCACTGTGTTGGCCAGGATGGAGGCCGTCTGGCCCCGCTGCAGGCCCAGGGCCTGCAGGCCCGCGGCGATCTCGCGCACGGCCTCGGCGGTTTGCATCCAGGTCCAGCTCTTCCAGATGCCCAGCTCCTTTTGCCGCAGCCATACCCGGTCGCCGCGCTGGCGCACCGCGTTCCAGAACAGGGCGGGGATGGTGTCACCGGGCACCACGTCGGCGCGGCCGGGCTGGATTTGGCTCAGATCCCACAGATTGCTCATAGCTTTACCGCCAGGTTTTCTTCTTCTTCCAGCGTCGCTCGCCGCGCACGCCGGTTTCCTTCATGCCGAGGTAGAACTCCTTGATGTCCTCCTTCTCGCGCAGGCGGGCACAGGCGTCCTCCATCACGATGCGCCCGTTCTCCAGCACATAGCCGTAGTCCGAGGCATTGAGCGCCATGTTGGCGTTCTGCTCCACCAGCAGGATGGTGGTGCCGCGCTCGCGGTTGATGCGCACCACGATCTCGAAGATTTCCTTGGTCAACTTCGGACTCAGGCCAAGGCTCGGTTCGTCCAGCAGGATCAGGTCGGGGTTGGCCATGAGCGCGCGGCTGATGGCCAGCATCTGTTGTTGCCCGCCCGACAGCAGCCCCGCGTCCTGGTGCGAGCGTTCGCGCAGGATGGGGAAGTAGCCATAGACCATCTCCATGTCGCGCGCCACGCCGTCCCGGTCCTTGCGGGTGTAGGCGCCCATCAGCAGGTTGTCGTGCACCGACAGCAGGGGGAACACCTCGCGCCCCTCGGGCACATGCGACAGGCCCTGCTGCACGATGAGCGCCGGGTCCTGGGCCGTGATGTCCTTGCCCTGGAACTCCACCGAGCCCTTGCGCGGATCCAGAATGCCCGAGATGGTCTTGAGGATGGTGGTCTTGCCCGCCCCGTTCGAGCCCAGCACGGTGGCGATCTCTCCGCGCCGCACCTTCAGGCTCACGCCACGGATGGCCTTGATCGGGCCATAGGCGCTCTCCACGTTCAGCAGCCGCAGCATGGGGGGCTGGGCGCTGTCGTCGCGTTCGGTCAGCGTGCTCATGCGGCCCTCCGCAGCGAAGACACATCGTCCACCGTGCCCAGGTAGGCCTCCACCACCGCGGGGTTGGTTTGCACCTCGCGTGGGCTGCCCATGGCCAGCACTTCGCCCTGGTTCATGGCCAGCACGCGGTCCGAGACCTTGGACACCAGCGACATGTCGTGCTCCACCATCAGCACCGTGATGCCCAGCTCCTGCTGGATGTCCTGGATCCAGAACGCCATGTCGTCGGTTTCCTCCACGTTCAGGCCGCTGGACGGCTCGTCCAGCAACAGCAGCTTGGGTTCAGTGCACAGTGCACGCGCCAGCTCCACCACCTTGCGCACGCCGTAGGGCAGGCCAGCCACCATGGTGTCGCGGTAGTGCTGCAGGTTGAGCAGGTCGATGACTTCCTCAGCCTTCAGGCGCGAGTGCAGTTCCGCCTCGCGGGCGGTGCGGGTGAAGAACAGGTCGTGCACAAAGCCCGTGCGCCTGTGCGTGTGGCGCCCGATCAACAGGTTGTGCAGCACCGTGGCGTGCTCGAACAGTTCGATGTTCTGGAACGTGCGCGCAATGCCCAGCGCCGCAATCGCGTGCGCAGGCTCGGCGGTGAGCTTGCGGCCCTCGAACCAGATCTCGCCCGTCGTGGGCTGGTAGATGCGGCTGATGAGGTTGAACACCGTGGTCTTGCCCGCGCCGTTGGGGCCGATGAGGGTGAACACCTCGCCCTTGCGCACCTCGAAGCTCACCTGGTTGACGGCCAGCACGCCGCCAAAGCGCACGCTCAGATCGTTGGCTTTGAGAAGAACATCCGTCATTTGAGGCGATCCGACTTTTGGAAAGATTTCTGCCGCTTGAACATGCCCTTGCGGTAGAACGGGAACAACTGCAGCCAGGTGCGCACCTTGAGCCAGCGGCCGTACAGGCCCATGGGCTCAAACAGCACAAAGGCAATCAGCACCACGCCGTACACGGCCGCCTGCAGGCCCGGCGCCTGGCCGATGGCGGCAGGCAGGTAGTCCTTGACCATGGCAATCGCCTGCGGCATGGAGATCAGGAACAGCGCCCCCAGGAACACGCCATGCACCGAGCCCAGGCCGCCGATCACGATCATCAGCAGCAGGTCGATGGACTGCAGGATGTTGAACTGATCGGGCGAGATGAACTGCAGCTTGTGCGCATACAGCGCACCCGCCACGCCCGCCAGCGCGGCAGACAGCGCAAAGGACAGCGTCTTGTAGTGCGCCAGGTGGATGCCCATGCTCTGCGCCGAGATCTCCGAATCGCGGATGGCCACAAAGGCCCGCCCCGTGGGCGAGCGCAGCAGGTTCAGCAGCCCTAGTGTGGCCAGCACGGTGATGCACAGGCACAGAAAGTAGAACGTCTCCCCACCCGAGAGCGACCAGCCCATGATCTGCGGCGCCTTGACGTGCAGGCCCGCGTTGCCCCCGGTCACCGACTCCCAGCGCGCCAGCACCTCCTCGACGATGAAACCAAACGCCAGCGTGGCCATGCCCAGGTAGATGCCCTTGACGCGCAGCGCGGGCAAACCCACCACCACGCCCACGGCGGCAGACAGCCCCGCCGCACAAGCCAGCGCCAGCAAGAACGGCCAGCCCGCCGCCAGCAGCACGGCCTGCGTGTAGGCACCCACGCCCAGAAAGGCCGCATGGCCCAGCGAGAATTGACCCGTAAAGCCCGCCAGCAGCATCAGCCCCAACCCAGCGATGGCATAGATGAGCACAAAGGTCAGCTGTGCCAGCCAGTATTCGGCCAGCAGCCAGGGCGCGGCCAGCAGCAGCAGCGACAGCAGGCCGTACCAGAACACATGGCCGGGGTGCTTGGCCAGGCGGATGTCCTGGCGGTAGTCGGTTTTGAAAATGAAACGCATGGTGTGTGGGGGTCAGACTTTCTTGCGCAGCTTCTCGCCAAACAGCCCGTTGGGCCTGACCATCAGCATGATGAGCACCACCACGTAGGCGGCCACGTCCTTGATGCCATCGGGCAGGTAAAAGCCCGCAAAGGACTCCACCAGCCCGATCACCAGCCCGCCCACAATGGCGCCCGGCAGGCTGCCAAAGCCCCCCACCACCGCAGCCGGAAAGGCCTTGAGCCCGATGAACCCCATGTTGGCGTGCACAAAGGTGATGGGCGCCAGCAGGAGCCCCGCGACGGCGGCCACCGCAGCCGCCAGGGCCCACACCAGGCCATTGAGCCGCTGCACCGGAATGCCCATGTAGTAGGCCGCCAACTGGTTCTGCGACGAGGCCTGCATCGCAATGCCCAGCTTGGTGAAACGAAACAGCGCATACAGCAGCAAGCACAGCACGGCCGTGGCGGCAATGATGACAAACTGCTCCACGTTCACCACCAGGGTGCCCACCGCCCAGATTTCGTCCTTGTAGGGCACGGGCAGCACATAGGTTTCGGTGCCGATGCCCGGAAGCATGGTGATGAGCCCGCGCGCCGTGTAGCCCACGCCAATGGTCAGCATCACGATGGAGAACGCCGGCTGGCCCAGGATGGGGCGGATCACCACCCGCTCCAGCCCCATGCCCACCAGCGCCATGGCCGCAATGGCACTGGGCACAGCGAGCCAGAACGGAAAGCCCATCAGCGTCATGCAGGCCAGGCCCAGAAAGGCGCCCAGCATCATCAATTCACCCTGGGCAAAGCTCACCGTTTCGGTGCCCTTGTAGATCAGAACAAAGCCCAGCGCGATGAGGCCATAAATGCACCCCTGCGCCACGCCGCTGATCATCAACTGCAGAATCTGCACGCTACCGTCTCCTTGTGTGATGCGGTTGGTGCATGGTTTATAGCGGCGGCCTCCCGGCTTGTCGCTAAGGGTTTTCCGTTGGAACTTCCGGTGCGCTGTCTCTCGCGAGACAGCGCTGCGCAGGGCTTCAGACCGCGAAGCGCGCCCGCAGCGCCTGGCCAAACGCCTCCGTACCGCACAGCGTGAGCGTCAGCGTCAGCCGTGCGGGCAGGGGGCTGGCGGGGGTCAGTGCCACGCGGGCGCCGGCCGGGTCGTAATGTAGCGCGCAGGGGGCAGCGCCCGCCTCGTGCAGGCTGTGCAGCGCCCAGTCCCAATCGCCGCCTTCGTCCAGCGGTGCGGGCCTGCCGCCAAAATCGCGGTGCGCCCAGCGCAGCACCTGGGCCACCTCGGCCAACAGGGCGTCTAGGTGGGCGGGCGTGACCGAGGCCATGGCATCCCAGGTGCCGTTGCCATCGTCGTCTTCGCTGTAGTCAAAATCGAGGTACTGCAGGGCCATGCGCCGCATTGTGCGCCCGGCCTGCATACACAGAACAGGAAACGTGACCATGAATGACGCAAGCCCCCTGCTGCAGGTGCAGGGCCTGGCCTTCAGCCATCCGGGCAGGCCGGTGTTTTCCGGTTGGTCTGCCACCGTGCACGCTGGCGCCACACTGGTGTGCGGCGGCGAGAGCAGCGGCAAGACCACGCTGCTGCGCCTGCTGGCCGCAGAGCTGCAAGCCAGCGCAGGCAGCCTGCGCCTGGGCAGCGTGGCCCTGGCCGACGCGCCCCAGGCCTACCGGCGCCAGGTGTTCTGGGCCGACCCGCGCTCCCCCGCCATGGACGCACTGGTAGCGCAGGCCTGGTTGCAAGGACTGCCCGCGCAGTACCCCGGTTGGAACGCACAGGCGCTGGCCGCGCACCTGGACGGCTTTGGCCTGCATGCGCACCTGGACAAGGGCTTTTACATGCTCTCGACCGGCACCCGCCGCAAGCTGCTCATGGCCGCCGCCCTGGCCTCGGGCGCGCCGCTCACGCTCATCGACGAACCCGTGGCGGGGCTGGACCGCGCCTCGCTGCGCTATTTGTGCCAGGCGCTGGCGGACACCGCACAGGCGCCGGACCGCGCCCTGGTGGTGGCGCATTACGAAGCGCTGGAGGGTGTGCCCTGGCGTGCGGTGATGGAGTTGCCAGAGCTGGGATGAGCCTCCAACGCACGCTTGGGGAAACCGAGCATTGCTACGGGAAGCTGCAGGTTGCGGGTGGCACCGCAGATTTCAACCTGTGTCGGCACCTGGGTGCCGTTCCAACCAAGATCGTCCCAGGGCGGTTTGGCGGTAGCGCTGGTTGCTGCTGCGCGGCTTGTCGGGCAAGGTCATTGCGATCACGTGACCGCGTTGACCAAGGCTTCCTCAATAGCGGCGTAGGGGAAGTTCCAGACCCACGTTCTTGGGCCACGGCGACTCTGTGGGGCCGCCCGCCACATTCATCTGCCGGGCCAATGCCTCCACCGACAAACCGGGCGCATCTGCCGCCAGCGCACTGCCCACTTCTTCCAGAAAACCCTGCATCAACGGTTTGGAAAGATCATCAACGCGCGCCGACGGGTTGTAGCGGTCGTCGAACGGCACCTTGGCCGCTAGGCTCAGCAGCTCCTGCTCGGCGTCGCCCTTGGCCTCGACCGTGCTGCTGTAGCGGCGGATGAAGTACTTCCAGGTCTTGTCGGCTTCCGGCGCTTTGTAGGGCCGGTTCTGCCCGCCCGGCGCCTACAGCACGATCAGATTGCGGTCTTCAACCACCTCCAGGCTCAGCACCGGAAAATACGGCGGCTGGATCCACAGGCAGGCCGCCAGCAACTCCTGCTGAATCTTGTCGAGTTGTTTGTCGACCACCCCCACGGGCGGAAACACCGGCAGACCATTGGCATCACAGTCCTGCCCAATCACCACATAGCCGCCGCCGAGGTTTTCGAAGTCGTTGGCAAAGGCGCATACGGTGCGGATCACCGCGTCCGGGTTCCACCCGGCCTTGTACTCGACGCGCTCGCCCTCAACGGTGCGCTGGCGCAGCAGGTCGGTGAGGTTGATGGGGAGTTTGTGTGAATTCGTCATTCTCTCCCCTCGATTCGATACCCCATCGCTCGGTATCCACGCTGGCGCTTGTCCCACATCCGCAGCAGAGCTGGGTGCCCGGTGTCCACGAAGTCGATGATACGCACGTTGGCCTTGCTGGCGTGTTCGCGGTGCAGGCGGCCGACGTACTGCTGGAGTGTGCCTTTCCACGACACGGGCATCGCCAGCACCAGCGTGTCCAGCGGCGGATGATCGAAACCTTCACCGACGAGCTTGCCGGTAGCCAGCAGCACGCGCGGTGCGTCGGGCGGCAGAGCATCGAGCGCCTTTATCAGCGTGGCCCGCTGCTTCTTCGGCATCCGCCCATGCAACACGAACGGCTCTTGGATTTCGCCGACCAACGCGGCACGAATGGCATCGATGTGCTCGGTGCGCTCGGTCAAACGTTCAGGAACTCATCCCAAAGGGCATATTGCTGCTGGAAGTTGCTCATAAGCTGGGTTTCTCCATGGTGGTGAATAAAGCCGTTTCAAATTTCTTCCATGAAAACATGGATGCAGTAGAGACATCGCTATCGCCCACTTTCTATCGCACGTGGTCGATAGAACCCTTTGATTCATTGGGCCCGCGCCGATGTATCGCCCACGTCCTATCGCCCAGCTATCGCGGATATCGCGCGCGTTGTCCGATAGCCTTTTCATGATATGGCCCAGTAGCGCCGCCAGCGGTTGTTGCCCTCAAAGCGCACTGCACCGTGCTCAATTAACTCTTCCAGTGCGCGTTTCACCTGCTTCTGGTGAATTTCGCCGCCGATGCGCTGGTGGATTTCGCTGATGGCGGACTGTGGATAGCGCTGCAAGTCTTCCAGCACCAGTGCTGCCAAACGGTGCGGCTCAATGCGCTTGAGAGTGGTCTCGCCGGTGAACTTCAGGCTGCGTAGCAGGGCGGGATCCACAAAATAGCGCGTGGCCTGGGTGCGTCCGGCGCTCTGCACCAAGTGCCAGTCAAGCAATCGCTTGAGCCACGGCTGCAGGGCTTCGACGCTGGGCAGCTCCAGCGTGGCGGCAAGTTCGCGGGCGGTGAGTGCGTCATGTTGGGCCAGCAGCCCCAACGCAATGCGTTCGCGTTGCGTGAGTTGGTAGGTCTGATCCGCCTTGGCGATGAAGTCGATGACTTCGGGTTTGAGGATGCGGCGGCGCACCGTGACCTGTACGCGGTCGTGGGTTTCAACCAGCTCCGGCATCGGGCGTCCTTGCGAGAGCAGCACTTCGAAAATCTTGTCGAAGCCGCTGCCTTCGCGTTCCATCAGCTTCAGGTCGTGGAACAGGCGGGCCAAATGCTCGTTGCGGCGCACGGTGGTGTGCAGCACGTTCTGCGGTGTGACGCCCAGCGGCAGTGGGCCTGGGTTAACCATCTCCAGCCGGTCGGGATGCAGGTTTAGGAAAATATCGCCGCGCTGGGTATAGGGGCGATGAACCAGTGCGTTGACCAGCAGTTCACGCACCACGATTTCATCGAAGGCAGGCACGTTCTGGCGGTACAGGCCGTCGGGCAGTTCATAGCGCTCGCGGAAGTCGGGCACCTCCAGCCAGACCGCCTCGATCAGTTCCATTGGGCTCTGGGTATGGTCGTCCCACACCAGCTTGTTGACCTTCTGCCCGCGCTCGTCGTACTTGATGAACTGAATGACCGGTGCCGTGGTCAGTTGGGCGCGGTGATGCTGGTGACCAAGGCAGAGCACGCCCAAGTTGGTGAGAGCCTGCCCTTGCGCGAGCTGATAGTGATCAAGCAGTTCGTCGTCGGATTTTTCCTTGACTGATGCCTTGACGCGGTCGGATGCACGCAGGGCAGCCAGCAGCTTGTCACGCTTGGAGGCATCCACCTCGCTGCGCGGAATATGCAAGGTGGTCTGCGTTTCCCAAGGTAGTGCGGCACGCTCGCTGACCAACCGCATTACGTCATCGCCCGTAACCGGCTTGCTTTGGTCTGCCACGCGCAGGAAGTAACGGCCATCGGTGGTGGACGCTACAGCCATGGCGCGCGGAATGCGCAATTCGATGTACTGCCCGCCATTGGGGGCGGTGACGACGTCGGGCAGTACGGATACGTTGACGGTACGTTCGGCCAGTTTGCGCCGCAGTGTGTCGGGCAGGTCTGACGGGATGTGTTGATCCGCCGGTGGTGCGTTTTGGCCATCCTCGATGCCCAGCAGCAGACGACCGCCGGTTGCATTGGCAAAAGCAATGCAGTCCTTGGCGATCTCGTTCCAGTCTGCAGTCTTGCCAGTCACCGCCCGCAAAGACTTCTGGTCGAGGAGTTGGCCCTCTAGGCTCACGGTTTCCCCTTATCCCTCTGTGCTTATTGTCTTCGCTCGCAACGAGCGCTGCGCGTCGGCAACCCCGTCAGCTGTCAGTCTAGGGCGTGTCATCATTCAATTCCCCCACGCGCTGGCCCCGCAATGCGGATGGATGCGCGAAGGGTGGCGCAGCCCATGGTTATCCATGGGCAAGCCGCCCGACAAAGCAGACGCCGCATTGCGGGGCCAGCCCGAAGG
>JACPUE010000038.1 GCA_016192425.1 Burkholderiales bacterium | reverse complement strand
TACACCGCAAAAAGTATCTCTCTTTTTGCAAACCCCGCTGCGATCAGCAGAGCCTCAAATTATAACAGGATTTTTTATTTCCCGTCAACACCGAAGGTCTTTCAATCTCTTCAGCATCCCCACCAAACAGAACCACCGCAAGCAGCAACCTTCTGTTCAGCGAAGCCTTGCATTGTACATCGATTTTGAAGTGCTTTGCAAAAATATTTTTTGCCGCTTCCAGTCCCGTGCTTGGCTGCAAGGAGATGCATTGTACCATGCGTTTGATGCATGCTGATGTCAAACCCTCCACTTTTCCAACAATCTTTCGGGGCCGAGGTTGTCGTAGGTCTCAAATGGCTGGTGGATCCACGGGTTGGTGGAAAGGAACTCAACGGAATAGTCCGGTGTGAACGAAGACACTGCCTTGGTCCAGATGACCGCACTGCGCAGCTCAGTGATTGGCGCGTAGTTGGTCTTGAGCATGTTGATCACTGCATTCAAGGTATGTCCGCTGTCTGCCAGATCATCAACCAGAAGCACTCGGCCAGCTATCTCACCTTTGGGCGTTGTGATGAAGCGTGCGATGTCCAGGTGCCCCTGAACTGTTCCAGCCTCGGCCCGGTATGAACTGGTGGACATGATGGCCAGGGGCTTGTCAAAGATGCGGCTCAGGATGTCGCCAGGGCGCATTCCCCCTCGGGCAAGGCACAGGATGGTGTCGAACTCCCAGCCCGACTGATGAACTCGTATCGCGAGCTTCTCGATCAGGTTGTGGTATTCGTCATAGCTGACGTATAGATGCTTTCCGTCTTCAGTCAACATGGTCGCTCCTATTTCTATAGCGGATAACGCTTTATTCTTGAGGTTTGCAAACCATTAAGGCATGTAGGGGTGTTGCATCACAATGGTGTGATCACGATCGGGGCTGGTAGAAATCAGCGCCACAGGCACCCCAGTCACTCTTTCGATGCGCTGCAGGTAAAGGCGTGCATTTGCAGGCAGCTTGCCGTACTCCGTAATCCCGACAGTGGAATCGCTCCAACCTTCCATTGTTTCGTAGATGGGCGTGCACCGGGCAATCTCATCAGCCCCCATGGGCAACAGGTCAATCCGCTGCCCGTCAAGCATGTATCCAGTGCAGAGCTGAAGCTCCTTGAGTCCATCAAGCACGTCAAGCTTGGTAATACAAAGACCTGTGAGGCCATTGACCTGAGCGCTTCGCTTGAGCAGAGCCGCATCGAACCAGCCACACCGGCGGCTACGGCCAGTGGTCACCCCCTTTTCAGCCCCCACAGTACTCATGTGGAACCCCGGCGTACCAGGCGTTTCCCAGTCAAGCTCCGTAGGAAATGGCCCGCCGCCCACCCTTGTGCAATAGGCTTTGGTGATGCCAAGGATGTAATGCAACATGCCAGGCCCTACACCAGCACCAGCAGCCGCATTGCCTGCAACGCAATTGCTGGACGTCACGTAGGGATAAGTACCATGATCGACATCGAGCAAAGTGCCTTGGGCACCTTCAAAGAGAAGATTTTCCCCCTGGAGATGGGCCTCGTTCAGCTCCCGCGACACATCAGCCATCATCGGCTTGAGTTGCTCTGCATGACGCATGGCCTCCTCAAACACCGGGTCAAACTGCACCTGCCCATCTTTGATATACGGCGAGAGTACAGGTCCGAAGTTGAACTGCGCCGACTGGAGAAAACTCGTCAGCACATGATTGTGCAAGGCGAGCAATTCGCGAAGCTTGGTCGCAAAGCGCTGTGGATCCTTGAGATCCTGCACACGCAGCGCACGGCGCGCGATCTTGTCTTCATAGGCAGGGCCGATGCCACGGCCGGTCGTACCAATTTTTTCGATCCCGCCTTTTTCGCGTGCTGCCTCACGTGCCACATCCAAGGCCGCATGGAACGGCAGGATCAATGGACAGGCTTCGCTCACCCTCAGACGGGAACGAACATCCACCCCTGCGCGCTCCAAGCCTTCAATTTCTTCGAACAGCTTGGCAGCAGACAGCACCACCCCGTTACCGATGTAGCACTTGACTCCTGCGCGCATGATGCCGCTGGGGATCAGATGCAGCGCCGTCTTCACACCATTGATAACCAATGTGTGTCCAGCATTGTGCCCCCCCTGGAAGCGCACAACGCCCTGGGCACTCTCAGTCAACCAATCCACCAACTTACCCTTGCCTTCGTCGCCCCACTGGGTACCAACCACGACAACGTTGCGACCTTTGCTTGTGTTCATTTCCAACCCAATTTCGATTTCAATACGCTTCAAACAATGGAACGGACAGACCATTGGTTCTGAACCATGGCCAACTCTCGGTCACATTGAAACTCTTGGACTTCGCTCTCATGGCCCGGCATCACGCACACCACGGTTTCCCCTTGGGCCCTGAGCTTAGAGATGACTTGACGCAGATCTGCTGCATCACCCCAGGGCGCTCTTATGGCGGGCTTGAGCGGCCGAGCCGGGGTCACCATCACCAACTGCTTTACGTCGAGACTGAAACCCGCAGCAGGGCGGTCACGCCCAAACACCGCACCCACTTGGTCATAGCGCCCACCACGAACAAGTGCATCACTGGCAGCATCGGTATAGATGCCAAAGCGAGCACCGCTGTAATAAGCGTACCCTCGCAGATCCGATAAATCAAATCTGACCTGGCAACCATCAATGCGGTCGGCCAACCACCGCAAGCTGTTCAACAACGCCAAAATGCCCGGCACATGCTGCAGACAAGATGACGCCTCGTCTAGCACCGAGATGTCACCATACAGTTGCAGCAATGCCAACAACCCCTCGCGGGCATGGCTTGGAAAGTCACGCGTCACCACGGCCAGTTCGCTGGCATCTTTGGCAGCCAGCGCCGCGAATACGCGGCGCAGTGCATCCTGATCCACGGCCACACCTGCAAGCAGCGCGCGGACGATCCGCACATCGGCCAAATCCACCGTGACATCCCGAACACCCGCAACGTCGAGGCAGGCTCGCGCCAGGTTCAGGGCCTCCAAATCGGCCTCGGGGCCGGGGTGTCCATAGATCTCCGCCCCAAACTGCAACGGCTCGCGTGTCGCATGGGGACGATCGGGCCAAGTGTGCAGAACTGAACCGCAGTAGCACAAACGGGTAACGCCATGCCGATTCAATAAATGGGCATCAATGCGCGCAACCTGCTGTGTAGTGTCCGCCCGCAGTCCCATCATGCGACCAGAAATCTGATCCACAAGCTTGAAGGTCTGCAAATCAAGCGCTTCGCCCGCACCTGTCAGCAACGATTCCAGGTGCTCGAGCAAAGGCGGCATCACCAGTTCATAACCGAAACTGCGTGCCGTATCGAGCAAGCTACGGCGCAGTTCTTCGATGTTTCGGGCCTCAGAAGGCAAAACATCGGCAATGTGATCCGGCAGGAGCCAGGCAGACATGGAAGAATGGGGGCTGTTAAAACCGCAATTCTACCGGCTGCACGCCGAGCAGCGAAATGAGGGCTGCTTGCATGCGGCCACTAAAGAAGCAGCAAGATGGCCAGACCCATCAGCATGCTCACAAGACCGAAGAACCTTATTTGTCCATCACGCATCTGCATGAGTTGCGAAAACCACTGACGCCACCGCGAAGGCGAAACGAGGGGCAACAACCCTTCCAACACAAAGAAGATCGCAAGCGCAAGCCAAACTGAATCCACCCACTGCGTGGATGCAGCCACACCAACATTCATCGATTGGCCTGATTTCCTGCACCCGCCCCACGATAGGCCTTGAAGAAGTCAGACATCGAAGGATCGAGCACCATGACATCGCCCTTCTTGCTCAGACTGGCTTTGTAGGCATCCAGGCTACGGTAAAACTGGGCAAACTGCGGATCCTTTCCAAAGGCCTCAGCATAAAGTTTTGCTGCTTCCGCGTCGCCTTCGCCTTTGACTTTCTGGGCATCACGGTACGCATTGGCAATGGTGATTTCTCGTTGCCGATCTGCATCCGCGCGGATTTTTTCCCCTTCTGCTGCACCGGTGGATCGCAACTCATTGGCCACACGTTTACGCTCGGCCTCCATACGCCGATACACCGATTCGGTGATTGTTTCCGCATAGTCCACGCGGGTAATCCGGACATCCACCACATCCACACCCCAAGGCTTTTGCCCCTTGACGGATTCGAGGACTTCGCGCTTGACGTCAGCCATCAATGCTTCCCGCTTGAGCGACAACAACTCTTTGACGGTGCGTTTGTTGATCTCCTCCTGGAAAGCGTTGCGCACCACACGATTGAGCTGCAGAGCCCCAGCGCTCTCGTCCAAACCAACATTGCGGATGTACTCCGAGGGATCCGTGATGCGCCAGCGCACATACCAATCAATCACCACACGCTGCTTTTCTGCAGTCAGAACCGGCTCGGTATCTGAGCTGTCCAGAGTCAGGAGCCGCTTGTCGATATAAGACACATTCTGGAACGGTGGAGGCAGCTTGAAGTTCAATCCTGGTTCGGTGATCACTTCCTTGATCTGCCCCAAGGCGTACACCACCCCGAACTGGCGCTGATCCACAACAAACGCCATCGAACTGAGCAAAGCCAATGCTACGAGAATCGATGTTGCAAAAAAACCTACCTTGTTCACACTGCTCTCCTATCGGGATTCACGTTCACGCGAACGACCAAGGTCGCGGGATCTGGAATCATTGGTCACGGTCGCAGGATGCGCCGGAGCCGCACCGCTGACACTTGCGCCTGTAGAGCCGACACCCTCTTGCGATGCAGCGACTGGCTGCTGCGCCACGCTTTGCATGATCTTGTCCAGCGGCAAATACAGCAGGTTGGAGCCCTGGCGAGAGTCAACAACCACCTTGGTCACGTTCGAATAGATCTGCTGCATCGTATCGAGATACATTCGGTCACGGGTCACCTGCGGGGCTTTTTGGTACTCGGCCAACACGGCACTGAATCGCTGAGCATCGCCCTGCGCCTGTGCCACGATGCGTGCCCTATAAGCGTCAGCCTCCTCTTTGAACCGTGCCGCCGTGCCCGTTGCCCGGGGGATGACGTCGTTCGCATAGGCCTGCGCTTCATTCTTCGCGCGCTCTCGTTCCTGCCCCGCTTTGAGCACATCGTCAAAAGAAGCTTGCACCTGCTCGGGAGGACGCACACCGCCCTGCTGCAAGTTGATGCCAACGATTTCCACGCCGACCTTGTAACGATCCAGAATCGTCTGCATCAAGGCGCGTACCCGAGGAGCAATCTGATCACGCTCATCGGCCAAAGCCGAATCCATGCGCATCTTCCCCACCACCTCACGCACCGCAGTCTCCGCAGCCTGAACGACCGCCTCTGCAGGATTGCGACTCTCAAACAACCAAGCTCGCGCATCACTGAGTCGGTATTGCACTGCGAACTTGATCTCGACGATGTTCTCGTCCTCGGTCAGCATCGCCGAGTCCCTCAGGCCCGTGGCCTTGATGATGGTGTCCCGCCCCACATCCACCGAGCGGATCTGCGTCACAAACACCAATTCATGGCGCTGAATGGGGTAAGGCAGGCGCCAGTTGAAACCAGCGCCCACCGTACTCTTGTATTTGCCAAACTGGGTAATAACCGCCTGCTGGCCTTCCTGCACGATAAAAAAACCAGTCCCAAGCCAGATCAGCACGGCCACGCTGGCGATGAGCCCAACGCCCACACCAGCATTTTTCATGTCAGGCTGAAAGCCACCACCACCGTTATTGGCAGGGCCCCTTCCGCCACCATTCTTTCCTCCAAAAAAACCGGATAGCTTGCGGTTGAGGTCTCGCCACAACTCGTCCAGATCGGGTGGCTGCCCGCCCTGCTTCGGATCACGCCCCCCCCGGTCATTGCCCTGCTGATCAGATGATGGCCGGTTTGCATCATGGCGCGGGTCGGAGCCCGCATCGTCGTCACCCCTTCCCCAACGGGGGTCATTGAGGTTGAACATCCCTCGCAGACGCTGAGGTAAGCTGGCCTGGCGGTGGGCCTTCAGTTCAGAATTCATGCGCAATTTCTCAGGTTCTCGGATCATGTTGGCCTGGCGATTGTGCCCAATCACAAGGAATATCTTGTAATAAAGCATCAAATTCCGGGTGTATCACCGCCGAACGCGCTTGCCGCACGCGTTCAGCCAATTCGGCGCGAAGAGCTTCTAAGCCCTCTGCATTGCGCGCACTCACGAACAGGCGCACCACCTGTCGTCCATCCAATTCGTAGCTATCTCTGAGCACGCTCGGGCGCGCCTCAGGCTCAACTGCGTCCAGTTTATTGAAGACAAGGATCTGCGGAATTTCATCTGCCTCAATCTCCTTGAGCACTTTCTGGACTTGTTGGATCTGCTCGGGATAGTGAGGATTGGCAGCATCGACGACATGAAGCAACAGGTCAGCATCCACGGCTTCCTGCAATGTGGCCTGAAATGCCGCCACAAGTCCATGGGGAAGATCTCTGATGAAGCCCACTGTGTCCGAAAGAGACACCGAACAGCCTGCAGCCTCCAGATACATTTGGCGAGTGGTCGTATCCAGAGTGGCAAACAGCTGGTCTGCCGCATAAGCCCGCGCCTTCACCAGTGCATTGAACAGTGTCGATTTTCCTGCATTGGTGTATCCCACCAAAGAAATGTTGAAAACTGCCGTGCGCTCACGCTGGCGCCTCTGTGTCGCCCTCTGGCGCTTGACCTTCGCCAAGCGCTCTTTGGTTCGCTTGATGGCATCGTCAATCATCCGCCGATCCAGTTCTATCTGCTTTTCACCCGGCCCCCCGCGCACGCCCGCACCACCGGTCTGGCGCTCCAGGTGCGACCAGCGGCGGACCAGGCGCGTGCTCAGATATTGCAGGCGTGCAAGCTCCACCTGAAGCTTGCCCTCATGGCTACGGGCTCGCTGGGCGAAAATTTCCAGAATCAACAGCGTACGATCATTCACCGGCATCTCGAGATGCCTTTCCAGATTGCGCTGCTGGGCCGGGCTGAGAGACTGATCGAATAGCACCTCCTGCGCACCATGCATTTGCGCCAGCATGCGAACCTCATCGGCTTTACCACTACCGATAAAAAGCGCAGCATCAGGTGCCTTGCGTTTGCAGGTCAGACGCGCCACAGGCTCCATGCCCGCCGTCTGGGCGAGCAAGGCGAGCTCTTCCAGTGCCCCGTCAAAATGTGGCAAGCCAAAGTCCACACCGACCAGCAGTACAGGAACTGGCCGACGATGGGTAGTAGAGGATTCGATCAAGTCAGCAGTGAGAGTGCGTGCGCATGCCGTGGCTGACCGCTACCGGTCAATAGACTCATGCAGGTGCAGAACCCGGGTCTGCGCTGTCGGTGACCGAGAAGCTCACCGGGCGCCCCGGAACGATCGTAGAGATCGCGTGCTTGTAGACCATCTGGGTCACGGTATTGCGCAACAGCACCACATATTGATCGAAAGATTCGATCTGACCCTGGAGCTTGATCCCATTGACCAGGTAAATGGACACCGGCACATGCTCTCTACGCAAAGCGTTGAGGAAGGGATCTTGAAGAAGTTGGCCTTTATTGCTCACGATATTCTCCGTGTTCAAAAGTTATTCTTGGGAGCACACCTTACCACAGCCCGGCACCTCACTACGAAAAGCAGACAGCGCCCCGCTCGGGATCAAGGGGATTGTCAGGCGCCCGATGTTTCCGCGTAAGGGTTGTGCGAAGTCTTGAACTCAATGCGCAGAGGTGTTCCTACCAAGTTGAATTCTTTGCGGAAACGAGCTTCCAGGAACCGCTTATAGGCATCCGAAACATGCTCCAGAGAGTTGCCATGGATGACAATGACTGGTGGATTCATACCCCCCTGATGGGCATAGCGCAGCTTGGGACGGAACATCCCGGAGCGCTTGGGGCTCTGGAACTGCACTGCTTCCAGCAGCAAGCGCGTGAGCACCGGCGTTGGCATTTTGCAGGTCGCCGCCTTGTAGGCCTGGATGATCGATGCCCACAAGGGTCCCAAGCCCTGGCGCTTCTTGGCCGAAATGAAATGCATGGATGCAAAGCGCAAAAAGGCTAGCCTCGTCTCGATGGATCGCTCCAGGAGTTGCCGCTGATAGTCGTCCACCGCATCCCATTTGTTCACCGCCAGCACCACGGCACGGCCACTCTCCAAGATGTAGCCTGCAATGTGCGCATCCTGATCCGTCACCCCCTGCGTCGCATCCAGCAAAAGCACGACAACATGCGACGACTCGATGGCCTGCAATGTTTTGACGACGGAGAATTTCTCAATGGCCTCAAAAACGCGGCCCTTGCGGCGCAGGCCCGCGGTATCCACTAACTCAAAGCGCTGGCCGTTGCGCTCGAAGGGAATACTGATGGCATCCCTGGTAGTGCCAGGCAGATCGAATGCCACTAGGCGCTCTTCGCCCAGCCATGTGTTGATCAGGGTGGACTTCCCCACATTGGGACGGCCTGCCACTGCCAGCCGGATGGTTGATTTGTCGGACGAAAGATCGTCTTCCTCGGGTTCTGGCAGATGCAATAGGCCAAGCGCCATCTCTACCAGACTGCGGATGCCCTGACCATGCGCGGCAGATATGCCATGGACATCGCCCAACCCCAGTTCATAGAACTCGCTCAGTTGCGCACTCTCCTGCATTCCTTCGGCCTTGTTGGCCACCAGGACGCAAGGCTTGCCCAGGCGTCGTAGGTAGTTGGCGATGTCATGGTCTTGCGCCGAGACACCAGCCCTGGCGTCCACCACAAAAACCACCACATCGGCCTCAGCCACTGCCTGCTGGGTCTGCTTGGCCATTTCGCGGTAAATACCGCTGGACGCGTCTGGTTCGAACCCGCCGGTGTCGATGACGATGTACTCGTGCTTGCCTTGCCGACCGTTGCCGTAATGGCGATCCCGGGTCAGACCAGCAAAATCCGCAACGATGGCATCGCGAGACTTCGTCAAACGGTTGAAGAGCGTCGATTTCCCAACGTTCGGCCGCCCTACCAGGGCGATGACAGGCTTCATGGTGAGCTTCGTTTCATCAGTCCGGACGGTAACCAAAGACACCGCCGTTGCGGGTGACCACCACCAAGGTATCGGCAGCAACCACAGGTGCGGCAACCACCGCACTACCGTCTGTCGCCATGCGATTGAGCGGCGCACCATCTTCACGGGACATCAAATGCACCCAGCCCGTATCGTCGCCCACAACCACAGACCGCCCCAAAGCAAGCGGTGCGGTCAATTTACGGTGCTGCAGGCGCTCGGATGACCACAAGCGGTTGCCGTCGCTACGTCGCCAAGCCACCACGGTGCCATTGCTCTCTGTGCCATAAACCATCTGATCGTTGCCATGCACGCCTTGCCCGGAACTGGCTTTCTGCACCCAATCCACCGTTCCGCGTGCAGCGTTGACACAGCCTACCGAGGCCTGGAAAGCACGCACACAGACCGAGCTATCCACCCTGCTGGCGGGCCCGACCAATTCCACCAAGCGTTCCACATCGTTCGTTCCACGGGAACTGGCGATGGGAGCCTCCCACCGAACCGTGCCGGTGTCCGGGTTCATACCTACCAAACGTCCCGATTGGCCAACCACCAAGGTATCTCCTTGTGCCAACAGTACGCCCTGCTGGCGCAATACCAGTGGATCCCCCGGCCGAGCCTGGCTCCAGAGCTTTGCGCCATTCTTGGCGTCGAAGGCGGACACCGATCGGTCAGAACCGAGCACAAAAACACGGGCACCTGCTACCAGCGGCGCAGTGAAGACCTGGAAGCCAAGACTCTTGCGCCAAACCTCCCGTCCGGATTCAAGAACGATAAGCTCGCTATCACGAGAAACGACTGCGGACCAGCGGCCATCACTTCCCACTCCCGCCGAAAGCGCCGTGCCTAGGCTGGTACGCCAGACATCCCCGCCCGTTCGAGCATCCAACGCAGCGACCATGCCATCGGCAGAGGCCAGGATCAACTGCGTTCCTTGAACCTGCACAGCCAGTGGCAAGTTGTGGACTGGTGCAAGTTTGGCTATCCAGACCTGCCGCACCCCCAACACGGGCACGTTGGGCCCCAGGTCGGCGGGTTTGGGTTTGTCGGAGCCACCACCCCAGAGCGAACAGCCCGTCGCAGACACCCCCAGTGCAAGGCCAACAAAGACACGCCCCCAGAAAGCCAACGAGCGATGCAATGCGTTCACTTGGTTGCCTCCGTTGAAACCTTGGCGGCCAGCGTTTGAGCCTGCACACCCAGGGCATTGAGCTTCACTTCCACCAGTTGCCGATACTCCATCGACTCAGAAAACGCCTGATAGGCACGGGAGTACTCCTCCACCGCCTCTTGCTTTTTCCCTTGCAGCACCAGCACATCACCCTTGCGATCCGCCACCACGGCAGCGTACTCGGCCGCAAATGGGATGGAGAGCTGCTTGAGCGCCTCGTCGTAAGATTTTTCTTCCATCAGCAAGGCCGAAAGACGCAAACGCGCAATGGCCTTGTGGCCGTCGTCTTTGGCGTTTTCTGCAACCCAGGTCAAGGCGGCTTTGGCCAAGGCTGCATTGCCAGCGGACGAAGCGGCCTTGCCCACTGCGAGTCCTGCAAGGCTCGCCTGTGTAGTGCCGCCAAACTTGTTGCGCATGTCCGAAAATGCCTGTTCGAGCCGCCCCATGTCGCCACTGGCTGCAGCAACATCCACAGCGTCGAGCAGGGCCGCTGCCTGTCCGGCCTGGCGGTTTTGCCAGAACTGGTAGCCGTTCCAGCCCGCCAGCGCAACAGCAACGACCAGCGCGACAGAGCTGATGAGCGTGCCCCAGGTGTTCCAGAAATGCTTGAGTTGGTCTATCTGTTCTTGTTCTTCGAGATCGAGATGGTTTGCCATGGCTTGAAATGGGATTAACGCAGGGATTGTAGGTGGCTCGCCCAGGGCGTCACGTCCAGCAGGGATTGTTCGACCTGCTGACCGCTGCCGTCACGAAGCGCTTTGACAAGCACGCCCCCCCGGGCAAGCTCGTCAGCGCCAAATACCAACGCAAAGGCCGCACCGCTGGCATCAGCCTTCTTGAACTGGGATTTCATGCTTCCCATACCTTCCCCACCCCCGGTGGGGCTGTGCATCTGGGCGCGCACCCCCAGGGCACGTAACTGCTGCAGCGTCTTGATGGCAATCGGCAAAGTCGATGCATCGGGGATGACAGCATACACATCCGGCACAGGGGCAGGATTGTCCAGCCCCTGTTCTTTCAGCAGCTCCAGCACCCGCTCCACACCCAATGCCCAACCCACGGCCGGAGCGGGCTTGCCGCCAATCTGTTCGATCAGATAGTCGTAACGCCCACCACCGCAGATGGTGCCCTGCGAGCCCAAACGATCCGTGACAAACTCAAAGACCGTCAGGTTGTAGTAGTCCATGCCGCGGACCAGTCGGGGGTTGAAGCGCCAAGCCACGCCGTTGGCGTCGAGAATGGCCTTGACGGCGTTGAAATGCGCCAGCGAGGTTCCTCCAAGATAGTCCACCAGACGGGGAGCGCCCTCCACCAGCGACTGCATGGCTGGATTCTTGGTGTCCAAAATGCGTAGCGGATTGGTGTAGAGACGCCTGCGTGCCTCTTCGTCCAATTGCGAAGCGTTTTGCTCCAGATAGGCAATCAAGGCTGCACGGTGCGCTTTGCGCTCTTGCGGCTGTCCCAGGCTATTGATCTCCAGCCGCACATCGGTCAAGCCGAGTTCCTTCCAGAGTGCATCGGCCAACAGGATCATCTCGGCATCAATTTCTGCGCCAGGAAAGCCCAGGGCTTCTGCACCAATCTGGTGGAACTGCCGGTAACGTCCGCGTTGTGGCCGCTCATGCCGGAACATCGGGCCCATGTAATAGAGCCGCTTGCCACCGTCGTAGAGCATGGCATGCTCCACCGTAGCGCGCACTACTCCAGCGGTGCACTCCGGACGCAGCGTGAGCTGCTCGCCGTTGAGACGGTCTTCGAAGGAGTACATCTCCTTCTCCACAATATCGGTCACCTCACCCAGGCCGCGCACAAACAAGGCTGTGGGTTCAACGATGGGGGTGCGAATATTGCGGTACGCAAAACGCGCCATCAAGGTGCGGACCTTGTCCTCCAGCCATTCCCAGCGACTGGATTCGCCCGGAAGAATGTCGTTCATTCCTTTGACGGCAAGCAGCTTTTCCGCCTTGGCTGGTATCAATGCCTTTTCTGTGTTCACAGCACTATTGGTTGGTAGAGGTTACAGGGAATGCGTCGATCTCGATCCGTCAGCGCCACATCAACGGATACTGATGCGGCACACCGGAAGTCCACACCTTACTGGCCGACGTTTGGTGAGCCAAACCGCTTCTCGATGTACGACTGCACCAGTTGGTGAAACTCCTGGGCAATGTTGTCACCGCGCAAGGTCATCGCTTTCTGGCCGTCGATGAAGACCGGGGCGGCAGGCGCCTCCCCGGTTCCTGGCAGGCTGATGCCAATGTCCGCATGCTTGCTTTCGCCGGGGCCATTCACGATACAACCCATCACGGCCACCTTCAGCGCTTCCACGCCAGGATACTGTTCGCGCCAGACAGGCATTTGCTCGCGCAAGAAATCGTCAATCTGCTTGGCAAGCTCCTGGAAGGTGGTACTGGTCGTTCGGCCACATCCCGGACAAGCCGTGACACTGGGCACGAACATGCGCAACCCCAGGGCCTGAAGGATTTCGGATGCAACCACCACCTCCTGGGTACGAGCCTCGCCTGGCTGTGGCGTCAAGGAAACCCGGATCGTATCGCCAATGCCCTCTTGCAGCAGCACCGCCAGCGCAGCGGTGGAAGCCACTGTGCCCTTGGTTCCCATGCCTGCTTCGGTCAGACCGAGATGGAGCGCATAGTCGCAGCGCTTGGCCAGTTCGCGATAAACAGAGATCAGATCCTGCACACCGCTGACCTTGCAGGACAGAATGATCTGGCTCGCGTCCAGGCCCATGCTCTCGGCCTGCAAAGCGGAGTCAATGGCGGACGCGATCAGCGCCTCATACATCACCTGGCGAGCATCCCAGGGCTCCGCGCGCTGGCTGTTGGCATCCATCAGACTCGCCAGCAGCTCCTGATCCAGGCTCCCCCAGTTCACACCAATGCGCACACATTTGTTCCAGCGCACCGCCGCCTCAATCATCTGACCAAATTGGCGATCACGCTTGTCTCCCTTGCCCACGTTGCCAGGGTTGATGCGGTATTTGGAAAGGGCCTGCGCACAATCGGGGAAATCGGTGAGCAGCTTGTGTCCGTTGTAGTGAAAGTCGCCGACCAGCGGCACGTCCACTCCCATGCGATCGAGCTGCTCGCGGATGTAGGGCACTGCCTGTGCAGCCTCCGGTGTGTTGACAGTGATGCGCACCAATTCAGAGCCCGCCTGCGCCAATTCCTTGACCTGGATGGCCGTGGCAATGGCATCGACCGTATCCGTATTGGTCATCGACTGCACACGCACCGGCGCACCACCACCGATGGTGACCACCCTGTTGCCCCATGCTGCGCGCGCTTGGCGCGTCTGGCGCTGTCGGGGGGCTGCAATATCTATCGGAACGTTGTTTGGCTGTGCCATCAGGGCTTCACCTCAAAGCGAGCGACGTTTTCACGGGTCACCGGGACAAGGTCAAAGGGCTTACCATGCACGAAAACTTCGGTAGCATCCGCCTTGCCGATGACCACCGACAGAGGCGGCTTTCCCTCTGCCACGACGGTCTCGCCCGCAGCCACAATACGCTGCAATGTGGTTGCGCCTGTGGCGTCGCGTACCTGAATCCACGATGCATTCTTGGCTCGCAAGCTAAGCAGTGCCCCGCCGACCTCCGCTGTGGACATTGCCTCGGCCACTGGTGGCGCTGCCGATGGCGCAGATGCTGCAAACTCTGCGGGTCTTGCAACCTCTTGCACAGGCGCAGCAGCGCGCTCCAAGGAGGTCGCCGTTTTCACACCGGGCGATGGTTCCTTTGCTGGCTCGGCAGTCGCAGGCACTTCGGGCTTCTCAAACACCGTCACGCGTTCGCCCATGGACACCAGCTCGCTCACCACACCCGGGAAAAAAGCCAACACCGCCGCACCCGTCAAAAGCAACACCACCACAAGAAAAACTGGTCGTGTCAAAAAACTCAATGCCGGCCCTACCCTGGACGGTTCAGTTCCATCACGGAAAGCAGTGTTCACATCAGGCGCCTGGGGCTCCAGACGGGGCGCCCGACCTGTCGGCATCAAAGCGAGAATGGGAGCGGAATCAATCTTCAGGGCCCGGCATACACTGCCAGCCAGGGCTCGGGCAAAAACGGTATCTGGCAGAAGTTGGTAATCATCGGCTTCCAGCGCCCGTACCTTGCCTACCGGCACCTTCAAGGACACTGCCAGTGCCTCGATGTGCATACCCGCCGCCTCACGGGCGGCGCGCAACATGGCTCCTGGCGAGCCCGCTGTGGTCTGCTCCACGTCAGCACCAGCCTGCTGAGAGACGCCCGCCTCACTCATTGAACGCTCCACGGTCCAACGCAGCCGTTTCCTTGGACTGCGGAAAGCGCTTTCGCAGTTGATCCGACAATTGCCGCATCGCAACGTTCTCGCCCAAGGCACGCTCGACCTTGACGCCCAACCACAAGGTTTCTGCGTTGGCCAGTTCGCTGTTGTTGATGCGTCGGATGTAAAACTGCGCTCGCGTCAACTCCCCCTTGCGGAAAAATATGTCCGCAAGGTTGTAGCCCACCACGGGGTTGCTTGTGTCCAGTTCATAGGCACGCAAAAAGGTTTTTTCGGCCTGGACAAGATCGCCCGCACGGGCCTGGCACAGCCCCTGGGCCATCAGGCTTTTTGTCCGTGCCGTGTATCCTGGGTTCGCCAATACCTCTGTGAAGCGCTTGTCCGCTTCATCGTATTTTTGCTGCAAGCACAAAAGCCAGGCATGGTTGTGCAGCACATTGGCATCACCAGGCCTAACACTCAATGCCTTGCGAAAACTCTCTTCGGCCATCGGCAGATCACTGAGCTGCATGTAGATTAGGCCACGCAGGTTGTAGGCATCGGCAAACCCGGGGTCGTTGGCCAGCGCCTGCTTCACCTCATCGAGCGCAAAGGCAACCTTGCCCGCTTCAAAATAGCTCACTGCCAGTTCGAGGCGCAGACGGGCGCGGCGCCTGGCATCTGATTCATCGGATGGCGTGACGATTTCAGCAGACGCCCCCTGGGGGGCGCCAGTGGTGGCACATGCTTGCAGTGCAAGAACGCAGACCCATGGCAACAGCGCCATTGCCAGACGCATCCCTTTCGGCCCCAAAAGAGCCTTGCCTTCCGTCATGTCATGCCTCCTTGTTGTCAGATCCTGCATCCAACGTGTTGATCGGGATGGTGCGGCGCTTGGCCATGCGTTGTGCGACGCGCGTGCGATCCTGTACTTCTCCGGCCAGTTGACCGCAAGCAGCGTCGATATCGTCACCTCTCGTTTTACGCACCGTGGTGACGATTCCTGCATCGTTGAGTATGCGTGCAAAAGCGGCCACCTGCGCCGAAGCGGATCGCCGCAACCCGGATGCGGGGAAAGGATTGAAGGGAATCAGGTTGAACTTGCACCACACGCCTTTGCCAGCGTGCTTGCGCACCAGCTCGACCAGTTGGTGTGCGTGTTCTGGTTGGTCGTTCACACCGTCCAGCATGCAATACTCGAAGGTGATGAAATCCCTGGGCGCATGGGCAAGGTAACGATTGCATGCATCCAGCAGTTCATCGATCGGGTACTTGCGATTGAGGGGCACCAGCACATCGCGCAATGCATCGTTGGGCGCGTGCAAGGACACCGCCAAGGCCACCGGGCAATCCGCAGCGAGCCTATCCATCATGGGAACCACGCCAGAGGTGGAGACCGTCAGCCGGCGGCGGGAAAGCCCATAGCCATGGTCGTCCAGCATGATGCGCAGCGCAGGAACCAGGGCCGAATAGTTCTGCAGCGGCTCTCCCATCCCCATCATCACCACATTGGAAATGACACGATCCTGGGTTTGAAAACGCTTGCGCAGCGCATGCTCGGCAAACCACAGTTGCGAAACAATTTCGCCCGTGGTCAGGTTGCGGCTGAAACCCTGGTGGCCTGTGGAACAAAAACGGCACCCCACCGCGCACCCGGCCTGCGAAGAGATGCACAGCGTTCCGCGGTCATCTTCAGGAATGAACACCGCTTCGACCGCGTTGCCCGCACCCACGTCAAAAAGCCATTTGACGGTACCGTCTGCCGATTGGTGCTCGCTGACCACCGGCAAGGGCAGAACCTGGGCGCAACCCTTGAGCTTGTCCCGCAAGGATTTCGCCAGATCGCTCATCTGGTCGAAATCCTGCGCGCCGCGCTGATGGATCCAGCGGAACAATTGGGTCGCGCGAAAACGCTTCTCCCCGAGTTGCTCACAGAAGGCCGTGAGCCCATCGAGGTCGAAATCCAGCAGATTGACTGTCATGTGCCGGATTCCTGTTGGCAGACCCACAAGACACCGCAAAGCCCAGGTGCCACACGGCCCTGTCTGGATTGCGGAATGTGCAGCCCGCCAAAAACCATGTCAGCGGGAGTAAACGTTCAGGCCTGCAAAGAAGAACGCCACTTCCACCTGGGCGGTTTCTGCAGCGTCCGAACCGTGCACTGCGTTGGCATCGATGCTGTCGGCAAAGTCAGCGCGGATGGTGCCCGGTGCAGCCTTCTTGGGGTCGGTGGCGCCCATCAGTTCGCGGTTCTTGAGAATGGCGTTCTCGCCTTCCAGCACCTGGATCATGACAGGGCCAGAGACCATGAAGTCCACCAGGTCCTTGAAGAAAGGGCGCTCTTTGTGCACTGCATAGAACTGCTCTGCCTCCAGGCGCGAGAGGTGCTGCATGCGTGCAGCAATGACCTTCAGGCCGGCAGCCTCGAAGCGGGCATAGATCTGGCCGATGACATTCTTGGCAACTGCATCGGGCTTGATGATGGAAAGGGTACGTTCGATGGCCATTTTTTGTTCCTGAACAATGGGTTGATGGTTTTTTTGTCTACTCGACAAAGCTTTTGATTTTAACCCGTGCGAGTAGATACCTTGATGTCAGCGACCGCCGCGACGGCCACCACCGCCAGGCCCGGCACGGCGTTGCGCCTTTCGCTGGCGCTGCAGGCTGTCCGAACCGATATACCCGATGGAGGTCTTGAGCGGGTCGGGTTGCCCGGCACCCGTGGCAGACCGCCCTTGTGTCTTGGGTCCAGCCACCTTGCCTGGCGTGCGCGCCTGACCTGCACGCCCATTGCCTTGGCTGGGCTTGCCGCGCCGCTGCGCTCCATCGCGCGCCGCAACCGGAGGATTCCATTGGGCGCCAGCAGCCCGCATCAGTGCGGCAATGTCCTGTGCATCCAGTTCCATCCAGGCGCCGCGCTGGAGTCCACGCGGCAACACCATGGCACCGTAGCGGATACGGATTAGGCGGCTGACGGCGTGGCCTACCGCCTCGAACATGCGTCGCACCTCGCGGTTGCGCCCTTCTGAAATTGTCACCCGGTACCAGCAATTGGAGCCCTCGCCGCCGCCCTCTTCAATGGAGCCAAACGCCGCCATGCCGTCATCCAACACCACACCTTCGAGCAAACGGTCTTTTTCGTCCTGGCTCAATGCGCCCAGTACACGCACCGCGTATTCGCGCTCCAAACCAAAGCGCGGATGCATGAGCTTGTTGGCCAATTCCCCGGTGTTGGTGAACAACAGCAGGCCCTCGGTATTGAGATCCAGCCGCCCCACAGACTGCCATTTGCCCTGGGTCAGCCGGGGTAGCTTGCGGAACACGGTAGGGCGGTTCTGCGGGTCGTCGTGGGTCACCACCTCGCCCACAGGCTTGTGGTAGGCGATCACACGCGGCGGCGGTGGGTCGATCCGGAAGCGGATGGGCTTTCCGTTGACCTTGATCTGGTCGCCATACTGGATGCGCTGACCGATGTGCGCAGGCTCGTTGTTGACCGAAATACGGCCTTCCAGAATCAATTGTTCCATTTCCAGGCGCGAGCCCAACCCCGCCTGGGCCAGCACCTTGTGCAGTTTGGGGGTCTCCACCTGGGGTTGCAGCACGCGCTTGGCTGGGGAAGGCGCTTCGGCACGGGCCTCGTCAGCATCGAATTGCCCCGACACCACGTCGGCAAACGCATAGCCCTCGACACGCTCGGTTTTTCCGGCTGCACCACGGGTACGTTGGGAGCGTTTCTGTGCTGCACCAGCCTGCGGCTCTGCAGTCAAGGGCGTGGCGGTAGGCTCGGGGGTCGGGGTCTCGTTCATGGCTTCAAGTCCAAAAGGGGTTCAGCGGGCTGCCCACTGCTTGCGGAGTCTTCTGACAAAGTAATCACCTCCTGCGCAGCGGGGGCGTCGGCTGTATCGGCCAGCTCTGGCAACTCTGCCTGGGCGGAGTCAGCCTTTTCGGACAGGCTTGCCATCAAGCGCTCTTGCACTGACGGCTCTTCCAGCGCGGGCAGTTGGTCGAGGGAGGACAGCCCAAGGTCGTCCAGGAACTGCCGCGTGGTGGCCAGCAGTGCCGGTCGGCCCACGGTTTCGCGGTGGCCTATCACTTCCACCCAGCCCCGGTCTTCCAGTTGTTTGATGATGAGACTGTTGACCGTGACGCCGCGAATGTCCTCGATGTCTCCGCGCGTGACGGGCTGCCGGTAAGCAATGATGGCCAGCGTCTCCAGTGTGGCGCGCGAATAGCGCGGGGGCTTTTCGGGGTGCAGGCGATCCAGGTACACACGCATTTCGGGACGGCTCTGAAAGCGCCAGCCTGAGGCCACCTGCACCAGTTCGACGCCACGCTGCGCCCATTCGTGCTGCAGATCCTGGAGCAGCGCTTTGAGCGTGTCGGAGCCCAGCGCATCGTCAAACAGCATGCGCAACTCGCGCAAAGGCAAGGGCTGCGGCGCGCAGATCAGTGCAGTTTCAAGGACCCGTTTGGCGTCCACCGTGTTCATGGTTCAGCGGTTCCGGGAAAAAAATGTGCCCCAGAACCCGTCTGAAACACCACACCAACAGAAGAAGCACATCAAGGGGGCTGGAGTTGCAGCGTTCTCGCCGCTGCAGCGTCGCTGTTGCAGGCAACGGCCTGTGGGCGACGAAGCGCCCGGCGCGGCTCAGTGAGAGCGAAGCCGGGTCAGTGCGGCGGATTGTAGCCCAGACCAGCCAATGCCAGTGCCTGCTGCATGTCGGACGGCAGTGGAGCAAGAAACTCCAGCGCCTTGCCCAACACAGGGTGGACAAAAGCCAGACGGAATGCATGCAAGGCCTGGCGCTGCAAGCCCAGAGCGGCATGGCCACCATAAAGCGCGTCAGCCACCAGCGGATGCCCCAGGTGCGCCATGTGCACGCGGATCTGGTGGGTGCGGCCCGTGTGCAGGGTGCAGCGCACCCAGCACACCTGGTCGTTGCCGGCCAGCAGTTCCACATCGGTGCGTGCAGGCTTGCCCGCATGCTGGGCCAGATCCACCACCGCCATGCGCAGGCGGTTGCGTGGGTCTCGGCCAATGGGCATATCGACACTCACCTGCTGGCGCCCCTGCCATGGTCGGTGGGCCACAGCCTGGTATTGGCGCTGCACTTCACGGCGCGCAATCATACCTACCAGCGCATCCATGGCAGACCGCGTCTTGGCCACCACCATCAGGCCGCTGGTGTCCTTGTCCAGCCGGTGCACGATGCCAGCGCGCGGAACACGGGCACAGGCAGGGCTGTAGGCCAGCAAGCCGTTGAGCAGCGTGCCGCCCCAGTTGCCGGGCGCCGGGTGCACCACCAGACCAGCGGGCTTGTCGATCACCAGCAGGTGCTCGTCCTCATACACCACCTGCAACGCCATGGATTCTGGCCGGAAAGCCTGGCTTTCCAGCGTGGGGCGCATCTCCAGGCGCAGCAAGTCGCCCACCTTGACCTTGTGCGCAGCCTTGAGCACGGGCTTGCCATGCAGGCTGACGGCGCCCTGCTCTATCAGTTGCTGCAGGTAGCTGCGCGAGAACTCGGCCACCGCGTCAGCCAGCATGCGATCGAGCCGCTGGCCGTGCTGCGCCGCCCCCACCGCAATGGTGCGCCACTCAGTGTCATCTGCCGCACCTGGCTCCTCGTCACTCAGCGCTGCAGCCCACGGGGCAGATTCGTTGTGTGGGCCTGTGAGCGAGTCCGTTGCCTCCATGCCGCAGATCAGCGCGAGGGCAGGAAGCGCGACGGATCGACCGGCTTGCCCTGGCGGCGGATTTCGAAGTGCAGTTTCACGCGGTCTGCGTCGGTGTTGCCCATCTCGGCAATCTTCTGGCCTTTGCGCACGTTCTGGTCTTCCTTGACCAGCAAAGCCTGGTTGTGCGCGTAGGCGGTCAGGTAGGTGTTGTTGTGCTTGAGGATGATGAGGTTGCCATAGCCCCGCAGGCCAGCGCCGGAATACACCACCCGGCCGTCGGCGGCTGCATGCACCGCATCCCCGGCCTTTCCGCCGATGTCCAGGCCCTTGTTGCGAGACTCGTCAAACCCCGCCAGCACCTGCCCGCCCGCAGGCCAGATGAAGCCCATGTCGTCGTCTGGCCCTGTGGCCACCGGAGCAGGTGCCGGTGCAGGCGTGGGCGCCGATGCCGCACTGGCAGCAGCGGCAGCTGGTGCTGCACCCGAAGCCGCGGGCTTGGCAGGAACTGCCGCAGGCGCAGGCGCCACGGTGGATGAAGCCACCGGACGGGTCACTACGCCAGAAGACTCTGCGGATGCCACCACGGCCGCACCCGGAGGCTGAACCCGCAATACCTGACCGACTTCGATCAGATTGGGGTTGTCCAGGTTGTTCCAGCGGGCAATGTCCTTCCAGCTCTGGCCGGATTCCAGCCCGATGCGGATCAGCGTATCCCCTGGCTTGACCGTGTAATAACCCGCCTTGCCCGCATTTTCGGCACCCGGCATGGGCGGTTTGGCGGGCACCACTTCGGCGGTCTGCACTGGCACTGTCGCAGCGGTGCCCCGGTCTTCGACCGGCGCCTTGGTCATCCGGGTTCCGCAACCTGTCAGCACCAAGCCCATCAGGACAACACACCACCCCAGACCACGACCACGCGAGAGCAACATAGACAAATCCAATCTCCTTCAATCAGGAAACACCCGATTTTAGAGGGACAAAGTGAACGGGTTCGAGTACAGTTTGTTTCAATCCGTGTGCTGTCTTGTCCACCACCAGCAGCACCTGCTGCCCATCGGCCAAGGCAGTGGGTGCCACCAGGCGCCCACCCACGGCCAATTGCTCGCACCAGGCCTGGGGCAATTGCGCGCCCCCGGCCGCCGCCACAATGCCCGCATAGGGCGCGCCCTTGGCATAGCCTTCCATGCCATCGCCCAGAATCAGATGCACATTGGCCAGACGCAGGTGCCGCAGATTGGCGCGCGCCTTTTCGTGCAGGCCACGCAGCCGCTCGATGCTGTAGACCTCGCGCGCCAGGCGTGCCAGCACGGCAGCCTGGTACCCGCAGCCCGTGCCCACCTCCAGCACACGGCCCAGCCCCCCGGTGCTGTGCGCGATGTCGGCGCCCAGCAGCAATTCCATCATGCGCGCGACGATGCTGGGTTTGGAGATGGTCTGCCCCAGCCCGATCGGCAGGCTGGTGTCCTCATAGGCCTGGATGACCAGGGCGCTGTCCACAAAGCGGTGGCGCTCCACTGCGCCCATGGCGGCCAGCACGGCGCTGGAGCCCACCCCACCAGCCGCCAGTCGCTGCACCATGCGACTGCGCACCGCTGCCGAATCCAGCCCCAGCCCCGCCGGTGCTGGAATGCCCCCCGGCCGCTGCACTGCAACAGACAAGATGGGTGGGCGCGGCCCGCCTGGCGCAGGCGGAGTGATGCGTGCCGGAAAACCAGGACGGCGCTGCTGCATTACTCCCTCGGCATGGCGATATCGATCGCGGAAGACCACCGCACAGCCGTCTGCGCCCAGTACCCCAGATTCTGGTGGTCGGTCAGATCGATCTTGAGCGGCGTCACCGAGACATGCCCCAGCGCCGTAGCGTGGAAGTCGGTGCCTTCGCTGTCGTCCAGTGCCGCGCCTGCGCCACCGATCCAGTACATGGTCTCGCCCCGCGGGCTGACCTGGGTGATGACGCGCTCGGCCGCGTGGCGCCGCCCCAGGCGGCACAGCTTGATACCGCGCAGGGCCTGCAGCGGCAGGTTGGGGATATTGACGTTAAGCAGCCAGGGCGCCTGGCCCACGAGCTTGTGCGCCACCATCTGACGCACCATGTCGGCCGCCTTCTGCGCTGCCGCTTCCAGCTCACCCCAGCCTTTGTCCACCTGCGAAAACGCAATGGCGGGAATGCCGAACAGGTAGCCCTCCATCGCCGCACCCACGGTGCCCGAATAGATGGTGTCATCTCCCATGTTGGCACCGTTGTTGATACCCGAAACGACCAGATCGGGCCGGTACCCCAGCAGCCCGGTGAGTGCGATGTGCACGCAGTCGGCCGGCGTGCCATTGACGTAGCGAAAACCGTTGGCCGCCTCGTGCACATACAAGGGGGCGTTGAGGGTCAGCGCGTTAGACTTGGCGCTGTTGTTGTGCTCCGGGGCCACCACCTCCACATCGGCCACCTGCTGCAATGCGCGGTACAGGGCCACGATGCCAGGGGCCTGGTAGCCGTCGTCGTTGGACAGAAGAATCTTCATGGTAAAGCACAGGGTTGGCGGCGATTGTAGGCGCCTGCCCAGCCCCTGCCGAGCACCCCGGCGGCCGTCGCCCGAGGGACACGCAAGGCGATGGTGCACACCTATCATCTGGCGTTCGCATTTCACGACCGGAGACACCCCATGCACGCATGGCTTTGCACCAATCCCACGGGCGTCGAGGCCCTGGCCTGGACCGAACTGCCCACCCCCGCGCCCAAGGCAGGCGAGGTGCTGGTGGAGATCAAGGCCGCCAGCCTGAACTTCCCGGACCTCTTGATCGTGCAGAACAAGTACCAGATCAAGCCCCCCCTGCCCTTTGTGCCCGGCGCCGAGTACGCTGGCGTGGTGCAGGCCGTGGGCGAAGGCGTTACCCACCTGCAGGTGGGCCAGAACGTGGCCTGCCTTTCGGGCACGGGGGGTTTTGGCACCCACACCCTGGCACCGGCGGCGCTGTGCATGCCGCTGCCTGCGGGCTTCGGGCATGTGGATGCAGCCGCCTTCATCATGACCTATGCCACCTCGCACCATGCACTGATCGATCGCGGCCAGCTCAAGGCCGGCGAGACGGTTCTCGTGCTGGGCGCCGCTGGCGGCGTGGGCACGGCAGCCATCCAGATTGCCAAGGCCGTGGGGGCCAAGGTGATTGCGGCCGCATCGACCGACGAGAAGTGCGCGCTGTGCACCTCCATCGGCGCGGACGCCACCATCAATTACGCGCGTGAAGACCTGCGCGAAGCGCTCAAGCGCCTGACCGACGGCAAAGGGCCGGACGTGGTGTACGACCCCGTGGGGGGCGATTTCGCCGAACCCGCCTTCCGCGCCATCGCCTGGCGTGGGCGCTACCTGGTGATCGGTTTTGCGGCAGGCCCCATCCCGGCGCTGCCGCTGAACCTGCCGCTGCTCAAGGGCGCCAGTATCGTAGGCGTGTTCTGGGGCGAATTCTCCAAGCGCGAACCCAAGGCCAACGCCGCCATGATGATGGAGCTGGCCCAGTGGTACGGCCAGGGCAAGATCAAGCCCGTGATCGACCGCACCATGCCCATGGCCGAGCTGCCCGCAGCCTTTGCGCACATGGGCTCGCGCAGCGTGCAAGGCAAGCTGGTGCTGGTGAACTGACCCGGGTTTTGGGGCGTGCGCTGTGCAAGCAGCGCCGTGTCTGTCACACTAGCAGGCCTTTCGACAGCTCCCTGTCCCAACCGCTGCCTGCCATGGCCGAACGCCCCCCATCAGACATTGCGCGCGAAACGCTCAAGCAGCTCGCCCAGCGCCGCCTCCCCCCCACGCCGGAGCATTTTCGGCAGATCTACGACGAAATCGCCGGGGCCAGTTCGCCCCTGCCCTTCCCTGAACTGCCGCTGCGCCAGATCCTACGCATCATTCCCGGCCAGACACCGGCACAGAAGCGCCTGCTGGAGCAGTTCGAATCCGCCGTCAACCAAAAAGACTGGTCGGCCATGCAGACCGTTCTGGTGGGCTACGCCAAGCTGGGCGCCAGCACACCGGCCGCCCACCTGGACGCCGCGCCCGCCACCACCGGCCCTGCACCACTCAGCCCCACCATCGGCAGCACCGTCAGCGCCCGCCCTGGCACGGTGCACAAAGAGCTGGCCGAGCAACTGGCGCGCCTCATCGAGCACACCCTGCACGGCCTGAGCAGCGATGACGCCCGCGTCCATCTGCTGGGCGAGCAATTGGTAGGCTTCCTGCGCCAGCCCGACCCCCCGGCCAGCACCCTCCAGCTCATGCTGGGCAACTTCACCTTCCGCCTGTCTTTCGCCGCCGAGGACCAGGCTGCCATCCGCAGCATGCTGCTGGAGTTGCTGAACATGGTGTTCACCAACATCACGGCGCTGAGCATCGACGACCAGTGGCTGCACGGCCAGGCCGAAGCGTTGGTGGCCGCCACGGCGCAGCCGCTCACGCTGCGGCGGCTGGACGATGTGCAGCGCCGCCTGAAGGACGTGATCTTCAAGCAGACCGAGGCCAAGGGCCGGATGGTCGAAGCGCAGGATCAGATGAAGGAAATGCTGGCCACCTTCATCGAACGCCTGTCGGCCATGACGGATGCCAGCAGCGGTTACCAGAACAAGATGGAACGCTACGCCGAGCAGATCTCGCAAGCCAGCCGCATCGAGGACATCACCCCTGTGCTGGGTGAAGTGGTACAGGCCACGCGCACCATGGCTCTGGACACACGACTGGCCCACGCCGAACTGACCGAACTGCGTGAGCGCACCGCCGAAAAACAGGCAGAGATGACACGCCTGCAGAAAGAGCTGGACCAAGCCAGCGCCCAGGCACGGCACGACCCGCTGACGGGCTCGCTCAACCGCAAGGGGCTGGACGAGGTGATGGAACGCGAGATCGCGCGCGCACGCCGCGCCGAGTCACCGCTGTGCGTGGCCCTGCTCGACGTGGACAACTTCAAGCAGCTCAACGACCGCCTGGGGCACGATACCGGCGACGCCGCCCTGGTCCACCTGGCCGGCGTGGTACGCGCTGTCATGCGCCCGCAAGACCAACTGGCGCGCTATGGCGGCGAGGAGTTTGTGATCCTGCTGCCCGACACGACCCAGGAACAAGGCGTGGAAGCCATGCAGCGCCTGCAACGCGAACTGACCACCCGCTTCTTCCTGCGCAACAACGAAAAAGTGCTCATCACCTTCAGCGCAGGCGTGGCCCAGTTGACCCCCCAGGAGACCGCCACCGAAGCCATCCGCCGCGCCGACCAAGGCATGTACCTGGCCAAGCGTGCGGGCAAGAACCGCGTGGTTACAGCTTGACAGCCCCCTTGCCTGGGCCCGGCCACTTGCAGGCAATGTGGTTGGAGCGCAGCGCGTTGGCTGGCCCAAATACTGCCCCGGCACATTGCGTTGCTTGCTATTAATTTGATAGCTTCTGACGCTCGTATTTACTGCGCCACAAGGCATTTCAATCTTGATCTTTCACGGATCCGGCTTCGGGACTACCATGGGCGCCCACCCTTTGCGAAAGACGCCCATGAACGCTTTGCTTGCCTCCCGCCTGGGTGCGCTGGCCCTGGCCGCCTGGCTGGCCGGTTGCGCGCACCCCACCGCCCCGTTCAACTACACCGTGCCCGAGCAGCCCGAGGCCAGCTCGGGCTACACCGCCAAACCTGGCTGGGCCACCCAGCGCTTTGCGGTGGCGGCAGCCAACCCGCTGGCGACGGATGCGGGCTACCAGATCCTCAAGGCCGGGGGCTCGGCGGTGGACGCCGCCATTGCGGCGCAGATGGTGCTGACGCTGGTGGAACCGCAGTCCAGCGGCATTGGCGGCGGCGCCTTCCTGCTGCATTACGACGGCAAGCGCACACAGGCCTTTGACGGACGCGAGACAGCACCCGCAGCCGCCGACGAGAAGCTCTTCCTCGGCCCCGACGGCAAGCCCCTGCCCTTCCACACCGCCGTAGTGGGCGGGCGCTCGGTGGGCGTGCCTGGCGCCGTACGCATGCTGGAGCTGGCCCACCGCCAGCATGGCAAGCTGCCCTGGGCCGCGCTGTTCCAACCCGCCATCACCCTGGCGGAACAGGGCTTCAAGGTCAGCCCGCGCCTGCATACGCTGGTACAGGGCGACAAGTTCCTCAAGCTCGACCCGGTGGCCGCCGCCTACTTCCACGATGCCAGCGACCAGCCCTGGCCCGTGGGCCATGTGCTGCGCAATCCCATGCTGGCCGCAGTGCTGCGCCAGATCGCAGCACAAGGCAGCAGAGCGCTGCACGAGGGCGAGGTGGCACGCGCCATCGTGGACAAGGTGCAGGCTCACCCCACCAACCCTGGCCGCATGACGCTGCAAGATTTGGCCAACTACCAACCCCGCGAACGAGAAGCCCTGTGCCATGACTGGCGTGTGAAGGAGCGTGACCTGCGGCTGTGCGGCTTTCCGCCGCCCAGCTCGGGCGCCATCGCCGTTGGGCAGATCCTGGGCATCCTGGGCCACACCCAGGCCGCCAGCCTGCCGCTGCAGGACGGCCCGCAGGGACTGCTGCCCAGTGCCGACTGGCTGCACCTGTATACCGAGGCTGCACGCCTGGCCTTTGCCGATCGCGCCCAGTACGTGGCCGACCCCGACTTCGTGCCAGCGCCGGGCGGCAGTTGGATGAGCCTGCTCGACCCCGGCTACCTGGCCAACCGCGCACGCCTGATCGGTCCGCAAAGCCTCAAGACTGCGCCTGCGGGCCAGCCTGGCGGCGTGCAGCGCACCAGCTACGCACCCATGCCGCAGCAGCCGGAATACGGCACCAGCCACATCAGCATCGTCGATGCCCAAGGCAACGCGCTGGCCATGACCACCACCATCGAAGACGCCTTTGGCGCACGCCAGATGGTGCAGGGCTTTTTGCTCAACAACGAGCTGACCGACTTCAGCTTTGCCCCCGAAGACGCCCAGGGCCGCAAGATCGCCAACCGCGTGGAGCCAGGCAAGCGCCCACGCTCGTCCATGGCGCCCACGCTGGTGCTCGACAAAGCCACTGGCCAGGTGCTGATGAGCGCAGGCAGCCCCGGCGGCGCGCTCATCATCCACTACACGGCCAAGACGCTGTACGGCGTGGCGCAATGGGGCCTGACGCCCCAGCAGGCCATCGACCTGCCCAACTTCGGCTCGCTGAACGGCCCCACGCTGCTGGAGGAAAAGCGCTTCCCCGCCGCCACCGTGGAGCAGTTGCGCACACGCGGCGCCGAGGTGCGCGAGATGAATATGACCAGCGGCCTGCAGGCCATCGTCCGTTCGCAGTCACAAGGCAAGCCCCAGTGGCTGGGCGGCGCTGACCCCAGGCGCGAAGGCATTGTCCTTGGGGATTGAGACTGAAACGCCATCCAGGACAACAAATACAAGCGCTAGCAGCTATCAAATTGATAGCATATCACCACATGGCGCGCTGCTCCTTGGCGCGGTACATGGCCGCGTCGGCGCTGGCCAGCAGGGTGCGGGCGTCGTCTCCGTCGTAGGGATAGACGCTGATGCCCATGCTGGCGCGCACCACCATGGGTTGGCCACCGACCTGCAGCGGTGTGGCAAAGGCCTGGCATAGTTTGTCGACCACGCGCTGCGCGGCGGCGTCGCTGTCCACGTTTTCGCACAGCACGGTGAATTCGTCTCCGGCCAGACGCGCCACGGTATCAACCTGGCGCACCGCGCCCACGATGGCCTGGGCAGCGGCCTGCAGCACGGCATCACCCACGGCGTGGCCCAGCTTGTCGTTGAACGACTTGAAGTCGTCCAGATCGACAAACACCAGCGCACAGGGCCTGCCGCTGCGGCGGGCGCGGTCCAGGGCCTGGTCCAGGCGCTGCTCGAACATGCGGCGGTTGGGCAGGCCGGTCAACGGGTCGTGGTGCGCCAGGTGGGCCATGGCGTCGCGGCTGCGGTTGAGCTCGTCCATCTGCTGGCCGATCTGCGCCTCCATGTCACGAAAACCGCGCGCCAGTTCGCCCAGTTCGTCCTGGCGCTCCACCGGCAAGGCGCCGTGCGGCTGCCCGCGCGAGAAGGCGTCGGCCGCCTGCACCATGGCCCGCAGCGGGCCCGTGACCACCCGCGACACCCAGGCTGCCAGCAAGGCCGCCACCAGTGCCAGCACGGCGATCATCTTCACAATGGTGCCGCCCAATTCCCGCGCTTGCGCCAGCACTGCCGACATGGAGCGCGACAAGCCCAGCAGCAGAAAGCGCCCATCATCGCGCGCGCCAAAAGGCATACGCACAAATGCGTGGATCTGGGCAGCGCCCTGGCCTTCGGTCTGGCCAAACATCTGCTCGTGTACCTTGCCTGCCAACAGGGCCGCCGTGGCAGCAAATTCCTCCTGCACCAGCACACGCTGGCCGCGATCGAAGGCAAATGCCTTGTCGTGGTCAGGGTGGGCCAGAAAATCTCCCCAGCGGTTGGCCAGGTAAAACCCATAGGGAGCGGGCAGGCTCGCACTGAAATGCTGCACAAAGGCGGCAGCATCCACACGCAACGCCACCACGGCCACCACGGCCGTTCCCTGCACCACGGGCGCTGCCACGCTGAACACGGCCCGCTCCTCCTGGGGCAGCGAGTCTTCATGGTTGATGTCGAAGTCGGTGAAATACACACCCCCGGTGGGCAGACGCGCGGTTTCAAACACATAGGGGAAATGCGCTTTTTCCTGCAGCGCAGTTCCTTCCACGCGCACGATGCGCTCATCCGCCAGGCGCTGCAGGCGCACGAGTTCCAGCCCGTGGTCGCGCAATCCAATCAGCTGGATCTGCAGCAGGCCCGGCCGTGCCAGCAGCTGCGCACGGAACACCTGGGCCAGTGTCTCCAGGCTTTGGGCCTGAACGGCTGTTGGCGTTGTCCCGCCCGGCAGTGGCAGCCCACCAGCCAATGTGGCCAGCATGGTGGCATCGCGGCCCCATTGGGCAAAGCCCGTCTGCAGGTGTGAAGACAGGATGCGCGTGGTATCCAGCAAGGTGTGCTGCGCACGCTCCACCAATTGCTCGCGTGCGACGGTGTATGTCAGATAGCCCAGCAGCAAAGCCGCCAGCAGGCTGAAGCTGGCCAGCAGCAGCCCCAGGCGTTGGCCGATGTTGCTGCGCAGCATGGCTTAAAACCGTTCGGGCCGGTCGCCCGCCACAATGCGTTGCCACAGCCGCGTGCGACGCGCGTCGTCTTCCACCGGCTGCAGCCAGACGATGGGGCCCAGCAGGCTGTCGCGGTTCAGTGCTTCGGGCTCCTCCAGCGTATTGGCCAGCCCCTGGCGGCGCGTCAGTTCCAGGCTCACGGCGGGGTTCAGCATGTGGTTGATCCACTGCGCCGCCAGCGCCTGGTGCGCAGAACGGCGCAGCACCGCCCAGCAGTCAAGCCAGGCAAGCGCACCTTCGCGCGGCACCACATAGCCCACATTGAAGCCTGCATCGCGCAGCAGCTTGAGCTGTTGCTGGCCGTAGTTGGCATGCATCACCGCCACGCGGTGCCTGCGAAAAAGTTCCACCGACTCCTCAGGCAGCGAATAGAGCGACAACAGGTTGCGCCGCAGCCGCACCAAGTGGCGCGCCAGGGGTGCAAACTGCTCGTCCGCAATGCGAAAGGGCATCTGCCCCCGCTCCAGCGCCGCCAGAGAAAAGGCGTGGGTTGCGCCATCAAATGCCAGCACCCGGCCACGCCAGCGCGGATCCCACAGCACGGACAGCGACTGCGGCGGCGCGCTGAACTGCTGGCGGTCGTACACCAGGCCCATTTCGGAATAGGTGTAGGGCACGGCATAGCTTTTGCCGTCGCGCACGATGCCCGCGATAGCCCCCCGAAAACGCGGCAACTGGCGCGCCACCTGGGGCATTTCGGCCAGGTTCAGCGGCGCCAGTTCATCGCGTGCCAGCAAGGCAGCCAGCTCTGCGGTATTGGCGGCCACCACGTCGTAGCCCGGCCCTCGCGCATCGGCCAGCCGGGCACGCAGCATCTCGTCGGAGCCGACGATGGTGACCTCCACCTGGGCGCCAAGGTGGCTTTCGAAGGCATGCACCCAGTCCACGTCGGCATAGCCTGGCCACGCAAGCACACGCAACACCGGCACAGCCGCCTGCGCCGGGCCGCGCCACAGCGCAGCCTGGGCCGCACCGGCCAACACCGCACGCCGCTGCAATCCATGGCTGGCAAGCACCTTCCCGGCCTCTCTTTCTTTCGTTTCGCTGCTGCGGTATGAGACGATCACGCCCCAGAAACCACTGATCAAGAGCAGTTTACGCGGACAATCCCAACCGTGACGATCCCCCAGTCTTTTATCCAAGAACTGCTCGCCCGCGTGGACGTGGTCGAGGTGGTGGGCCGCTATGTCACGCTCAAGAAGGGCGGCGCCAACTTCATGGGGCTGTGTCCCTTCCATGGCGAAAAATCGCCGTCGTTCAGCGTCAGCCCATCCAAGCAGTTCTACCACTGCTTCGGCTGCGGCAAGAACGGCAATGCCATCGGCTTTCTCATGGAGCATGCGGGCATGGGCTTTGTCGACGCCGTGCAAGACCTGGCGCGCCAGGTGGGCCTGCAGGTGCCCGAAGACGACGTCTCGCCCCAGGAGCGCGAGCGCGCCGCTGCCGCACGGCAGAAGCAGGCCACGCTGAGTGATGTGCTGGAAAAGGCCGGTGCCGCCTACCGCCGCCATCTGCGCGAATCACCCCGCGCCGTGGCGTACTTCAAAGGGCGCGGCGTCTCGGGCCAGGTGGCCAAGCAATACGGCCTGGGCTACGCCCCCGAGGGCTGGCGCAGCCTGGCCAGCGTGTTTGCGCACTACGACGACCCGCTGCTCGAAGAAAGCGGCCTGGTCATCGTGAACGAAGAAGACGGCAAGCGCTACGACCGCTTCCGCGACCGGGTGATGTTTCCCATCCGCAACGTCAAAGGCGAGTGCATAGGTTTTGGCGGCCGCGTGCTGGGCGATGACAAACCCAAGTACCTCAACTCCCCCGAAACCCCGGTGTTCCACAAGGGCCGCGAGCTGTACGGCCTGTTCGAGGCGCGCAACGCCATCCGCGAAGCAGGCTACGCACTGGTCACCGAAGGCTACATGGACGTGGTGGCGCTGGCCCAACTGGGCTTTCCCAACGCCGTGGCCACGCTGGGCACCGCCTGCACCCCCGAGCATGTGCAAAAACTGCTGCGCTTTACCGATGCGGTGGTGTTCAGCTTTGACGGCGACGCCGCCGGGCGCCGCGCCGCGCGCAAGGCGCTGGAGGGCGCGCTGCCCCACGCGGGCGACACGCGCAGCATCAAGTTTTTGTTCCTGCCGCCCGAGCACGACCCCGACAGCTTTGTGCGCGCCCATGGCAGCGAAGCCTTTGCACGCATGGTGGGCGACGCCGTGCCCCTGAGCCGCTTCCTGATCGACGCCGCCAGCGACGGCTGCGACCTGGGCACCGGCGAAGGCCGCGCGCACATGGCCAGCAACGCCCGCCCCCTGTGGAGCGCCCTGCCCGACGGCGTGCTCAAGCGCCAGTTGCTGGGCGAACTGGCCGAGCTGGCCCAGCTCGACGCACGCGACCTGCTCGATCTGTGGCAACGCGCCAACGCCCGCGAGGTGCAGCGCGCCCCCGGCGCAGCCGCTGCCCACCCGGTGCGCAAACACCCGCAGGACCCTGACGACCCACAAGCCATGGCCGGCGACCCCGCCCAGCGCCCGGCACGCAGGCGCAGGGAATCGCCCCCGCCCTGGCCCGGCCCCTCCCGCATGCCGCGCAGCCTGCCCAGCGCCCGCATCGACCACGCAGCGCGCCTGCTGCTGTCGCACATGGACTTCATGGAACACCTGGGCCACGAAGACCATGCCGTGCTGTGCGCCCAGAGCGCACCCCACGGCCCGCTGTTCGTGTGGATCGAAGACCTGTTCCACACCGCAGGCCCCCTGCCCTGGGCCGTGCTGCGCGAACGCCTGCGCGACCACCCCTGCGAGGCCTTGGCGCTGCGCGTGATGACCGGCGCCCACGCACAGACCGAAGGCGATCTGCAAGAGCTGCGCCTGGAGCTGCGCGACCTACTCAACCGCATGCTGGTGGAAGACATCAAGGCCGAGCAAAGCGCACTCATCGAACGCGCCGCGCAAGACCCTGCTGCGCTGGAGCGCTACCGCGCACTGGAGCAAAAACGCAACGCCTTGGTGGGCCATGCGGCACGAAAAGCCTGAAAAGGCTTGAAAAACGCCCAGGCCGGTATAATGTAAGGTTTGTCGGCAAGAGCGACAGCAGCACCTCCGGACCGGGCCACCGTGGCATCCACGCAATTGCAGCAACTGCAAAGGCCCACCCCACCGCAAGGACTGCACACCAAATGTTCGCCCACCCATCTTGCCCCTGAGGGTTTCCCCTCAAACCGCGAAGGCACCGCCTTCGCCGTGCCTCCCGCGCCGGGAACCGTGGCGCTTGCGTTTTCTTTGTCTTCTTTTTGATTCTGAGGTTGTCCATGCCCGCTCAAAAGTCCGCGAAGTCGCCCAAGTCCACCCCTGGCAGCAAGGCCGCTTCCGCAACCGCCCCGAAGGCGCCCGCCAAGAAAGCCGCAGCCCCTGCCCAGAAGGCAGCCGCTGCGCCCCGGCAGGCACCCCAGAAAACCCGTACCGCGCCCGTGACCAAGACCGCCGCATCCAAGACCACCGCCACCGAAGTGAAGACCAAATCCCCCCGCGCCAAGGCTGCTGCCGAGGCCGAGGTGGCCGACGAAACCGAGGCCCCCAAAAAACGCCCCGGCCGCCCCGCCAAGGCTGCAGGCACCGCAGCCGCCAAGACACCCGCCAAGCGTGGCCGCAAGCCCAAGGCCGCAGCCGCCGAGGGCGACACCGATGACACCGACCTGTCGGACATCGAATCCGATCTGGAAGGCGAAGTTGAAGAAGCGCCCGAGGCCGTCAACACGGTCGAGAAGGTCAAGCCCCTGCGCATGAAGATCAGCAAGGCCAAGGAACGCGCCTTGATGAAGGAATTCGGCCTGGACGAAACCGTGCTCTCCGAAGAGGACATGGCCAAGCGCCGCATGCGCCTCAAGACCCTGATCAAGCTGGGCAAGACACGCGGCTACCTCACGCACGGTGAAATCTCCGACCACCTGCCCGACAAGCTGATCGACGCCGAAACGCTGGAGGTCGTGATCTCCATGCTCAACGACATGGGCGTGGCCGTGTACGAGCAAACCCCCGACGCCGAAACCCTGCTGCTGACGAACACCGCGCAGACAGCCGCCACCGAGGAAGAAGCCGAGGAAGCCGCCGAAGCCGCCCTGTCCACCGTGGACAGCGAATTCGGCCGCACCACCGACCCCGTGCGCATGTACATGCGCGAGATGGGCACGGTCGAACTGCTCACGCGCGAGGGCGAAATCGAGATCGCCAAGCGCATCGAAGGCGGCCTGCAGGCCATGATGGAAGCCATCAGCGCCTCGCCCGCCACCATCGCCGAAATCCTCAACATGGGCGAGGAAATCCGCGAAGGCAAGGTCGTCATCTCCACCATCGTGGACGGCTTCTCCAACCCCAACGAAGCCGACGACTACGTGGCCGAGGAAGACTTCGATGAATTCGACGAAGAAGACGACGACGACGGCAAAGGCGGCAGCAAGGCCCTGACCAAGAAGCTCGAAGAGCTCAAGAACGAAGCGCTGCGCCGCTTCGACCGCATCCGCGAACTGTTCGAAAAGGTGCACAAGGCCTACGACAAGGAAGGCTATGGCACGTCCGCCTACATGAAGGCCCAACACGCCCTGTCGGCCGAGCTGATGACCATCCGCTTCACCGCCAAGACCATCGAGAAGCTGTGCGACATGGTGCGCGGCCAGGTGGACGACGTGCGCAAGAAGGAGCGCGAGCTGCGCCGCATCATCGTGGACAAGTGCGGCATGCCGCAGGAAACCTTCATCAAGGACTTCCCGCCCAACCTGCTGAACCTCAAGTGGGTCGAAAAGCAGGCCCAGGCCGGCAAGCCCTGGAGCGCCGTCATGGCGCGCAACATTCCGCCCATCCAGGACCTGCAGCAAAAGCTCATGGACCTGCAGTCGCGCGTCGTGGTGCCGCTGGCCGAGCTCAAGGACATCAACAAGCGCATGAACGAGGGCGAAGCCGCCTCGCGCGACGCCAAGAAGGAGATGATCGAGGCCAACCTGCGCCTGGTGATCTCGATTGCGAAGAAGTACACCAACCGCGGCCTGCAGTTCCTGGACCTGATCCAGGAAGGCAACATCGGCCTGATGAAGGCGGTGGACAAGTTCGAATACCGCCGCGGCTACAAGTTCTCGACCTACGCCACCTGGTGGATCCGCCAGGCCATCACCCGCTCGATCGCCGACCAGGCACGCACCATCCGCATCCCGGTGCACATGATCGAGACCATCAACAAGATGAACCGCATCTCGCGCCAGCACCTGCAGGAGTTTGGCTACGAACCCGATGCGTCCGTCCTGGCCGAAAAGATGGAGATCCCCGAGGACAAGATCCGCAAGATCATGAAGATCGCCAAGGAGCCGATCTCGATGGAAACCCCCATCGGCGACGACGACGACAGCCACCTGGGCGACTTCATCGAGGACAGCGCCAACACCGCCCCCGTGGACGCGGCCATGCAGGCCGGCCTGCGCGACGTGGTCAAGGACATCCTCGACAGCCTCACCCCGCGCGAAGCCAAGGTGCTGCGCATGCGCTTCGGCATCGAAATGTCCACCGACCACACCCTGGAAGAAGTAGGCAAACAGTTCGACGTCACCCGCGAGCGCATCCGCCAGATCGAAGCCAAGGCGCTGCGCAAGCTCAAGCACCCCAGCCGGTCTGATAAGCTGCGCAGCTTCATCGATTCGCTGTAAGCCCAGTCGGCCACTGCAAAACCCTGCCCCATACCGGAGCGGGGTTTTTTTCTTGCAGGATCGATTGGCCCATTCGTGGCACCCCTGCAACACTTTGCAGCAATCCAGCCAATTTACGGCTATGGCGCATGACTGGCAAGCGTTTGGAGCTATTAAACTTGTAGCAAATCAGCGCAAGGAGAAGCCCGATGAGCTCCAAAGACAACGCCGCCATCCACCAACTGTTTGAAAAGCTCGAATGCCGCTACGCCCTGCGCGTGCTGTGGGCGCTACGTGACGGGCATCCGCAGACCTTTCGGTTGCTGCAGGACAGCGTGGGCGGCATTACCCCCAACACGCTCAACACCCGCATCAAGGAACTGCGCGAGGTCGGCCTGATCGACCATGGCAGCGATGGCTATGCCGTCACCGCCGCTGGCAGCGACTTGCTCAAGCGCCTGAGCGACGTGCAGGCCTTTGCCAACCGCTGGGCCGCCAGCCGCAACAAGAAGTAAGCCTGTGCATCGGCCTGCGGGCTGAATACAAGGCTTTTCCCGCTTCCAGCGCAATATCCACGGGCGCTGGAAGCTATTTTTTTAATAGCACCAGGAGCACCACCATGGCCATGACCACCACCCCCTCGGGCCTGCAGTACGAAGACAGCGTTGTCGGCGAAGGCGCCGAAGCCAGTAAAGGCCGGCAGGTGGCAGTGCACTACACCGGCTGGCTGTACAACGATGGCGTGCAGGGCGCCAAGTTCGACTCCAGCCGCGACCGCAACGACCCCTTCATCTTCGGCCTGGGCATGGGCATGGTCATCCAGGGCTGGGACGAAGGCGTGCAAGGCATGAAGGTGGGCGGCCAGCGCACACTGATCATTCCCCCCGGCCTGGGCTACGGTGCACGCGGCGCAGGCGGCGTGATTCCGCCCAACGCCACGCTCAAGTTCGACGTGGAGCTGCTGAACGTGGGCCGCTGAGCGCTGCCCCGGTCTGTCGCCACTTGCGACCGCATCAATGAAGGCTCACAATTGCATCACATTTGATGCATTGGAGGCGCCATGAGAACCACCGTCACCATTGACGACGCCTTGTACACGCAGGCACTGGAGATGGCAGAGCCCGGCATGGACAAGGCAGACCTGTTCCGGGAAGCCATCAAGACCTTTGTCCGCGTACAGGCCGCCAAGCGGCTGGCAGCCCTGGGGGGCGCCGTGCCGCAAATGCCTGAACCCCCGCGCCGCCGCGAGGAAGCAGCCCAGTGACCGGCGTATTGGTCGATACCTCGGTGTGGGTCGATCATTTCCGGCATGGCAATCCAGCACTGGTGCGCCTGTTGGCCCAGGACGCCGTGCTGGTGCACCCTTTGGTGCTGGGCGAGATCGCCTGCGGCACACCACCTCAACGCCAGCAAACCCTTGCGGATCTGGGCAGGCTGCAAGCCGCACCCCAAGCCAGCATCCGGGAGGCGCTGGCATTCATTGAGCGCGAGCAACTCTATGGTCTGGGCTGCGGTTTGGTCGACGTGCTGTTGCTGGCCTCCACCTTGCTGAACCCTGGCGCCACGCTTTGGACCCTGGATCGGCGGCTGGCTGACATGGCTGGGCGCTTTGGCGTGCTGCACCCACCGGACATGCATTGACCCCGGCTCACATCTCCAGCCGCACCGGCGGCCGGGGTGGCGGGGGCCGGGTGATCCAGCTCACCAGCGCTGCAGCCAGCAGGCCTGCCGGTACGCCGAACACCCCGGCGGAGATGGGCTGGATGGCAAACCACAGGCCGTCGGCCAGCAGCCAGGCGGGCAGCAGGGCCTGCACACCGGCCACGTGCGACAGCATGTAGTACACCGCCACCCCCAGGCCGCACAGCATGCCGGCCACCGCCCCCTGGCGCGTGGTGCCGCGCCAGAAGATGCCCAGCACCATGACCGGCACAAAGGCCGACGCTGCCAGCGAGAACGACGCCGTGACCAGCGGCAGGATGTCCGAGGGCTTGAGCGCCGCCACAAAAGCCGCTGCCAGCGCCACCGCCAGCAGGGTGAATTTGGTGAGGATCACGCGCTGCTCGGGCGAGGCGCTGCGGGGCCGCGCCTGGAAGTACAGGTCGCGCACCAGCGCATTGCTGATGGTGAGCAGCAACCCGTCGGCCGTGGACAGCGCCGCCGCCAGCCCGCCCGCCGCCACCAGGCCCGAGACCACGTAGGGCAGCCCCCCCAGTTCGGGCGTGGCCAGCATCACCAGATCCGACCCCAGGCGGATTTCACCAAACTGCACGATGCCGTCGCCGTTGACGTCCTCGATGGACAGCAGCGACGCATCGACCCGCGCCCACTGCGCAATCCAGCCGGGCAGGTGGTCGAAGCTGCTGCCCACCAGGTTGTGCATCACCTCGAACTTGGCCAGCACGGCCAGCGCGGGCGCGCTGAGGTACAGCAGCGCGATGAAGAACAGCGACCAGCCCACCGAAGCCCGCGCACCCGCTACCGTGGGCGAGGTGTAGTAGCGCGTGAGCAGGTGCGGCATGCCCGCCGTGCCCACCATCAGGCAGAACATCAGCGCCAGGAAGTTGCGCCGCGACTCGGTGTAGGCCTTTTGCTCCTCGGGCGTGCCATCGGGGTAGCCCGCATAGGCCTGGCTGTGCGGCGGCAGACCGCCCAGGGGCTGGGCACGGGCGTAGTTCTCGCGCATCAGGCGCGTCCAGCGCTCGCGGGCAATGGCGGCGTCGCGTGGCAGGGCAGCGAGTTCGCGGCTGGCGGCGACGATCAGGCCGACGTCGGCATTCTGCGCGCGCAGCTTGCGGATGCGCTCCTGGATGGCCTGGCGCTCGTCTTCCAGCGCACGCTCCACGTTCTGCAGCCGCGCCTCATAGTCGCGTGCCCGCTCCAGGTAAATGGCCATGACCTGGTATTCGACCGGCGAGGCCAGCAACTGCGCCTCCAGATCGGCGATCTTGCCGATCTGCTGGCCATACACCAGCGGCGCCACCGGATTGCCCAGCTGCTTGTACGCCAGCCAGGACACCGGGATCAGGAACGCCAGCAGCAGCACCACGTACTGCGCCACCTGCGTCCAGGTGATGGCACGCATACCGCCCAAAAACGAGCACAGCAGCACCCCGCCCAGGCCCAGCATGATGCCGATCTCGAACTGCACCCCGGTCAGGCGCGAAGCGATCAGGCCCACACCATAGATCTGCGCCACCACATAGGTGAACGAGGTGAGCACCGCCGCCAGCGCCGCAATCACGCGCGGCCAGCGCCCGCCAAAGCGCACATGGAAGAAGTCTGGAATGGTGTAGAGCCCCATGGCCCGCAGGTGCGGTGCCACCAGAATCGCCACCAGGCAAAACCCGCCGGTCCAGCCCAGCAGGTAGGCCAGGCCTCCGGCGCTTTCGGGCGTGCCGGAAAACCCCTGCAGGTACAGCGCGCCAGACAGGCTGATGAACGAGGCCGCGCTCATCCAGTCCGCCGCCGCTGCCATGCCGTTGTACATGGGCGGAATGCGCCGCCCGGCCACGTAGTATTCGTCCGCGTCGGTGGTGCGGCCATACACGCCGATGCCCGCGTACACCATCACCGACAGGAACAGGAAGATCGGCCCGATCCAGTGGCGCGAAAGCCCCTGCGCCTCGGCCCAGGCCATCAGTGCCAGGAAGCACAGCACCCCCAGCACATACAAGGCCAGGATGCGGTGCAGGCGCCATGGGGAACTGCCGCGCTCCGGGGGCGCGCTGGGCGGCTTAGCCATGGCCCGCCGATGGGGGAGAAGCAGGCGCAGCCGCTGCGGCCTGCGCGTCCAGGCGCTCCAGCCGGTTCATGGCCCAGCCGTAGGCCACCACGATGCCGATGAACACCAGCACCCCGCCCTGCGCTGCAATCCAGTAGCCCAGCGGCCAGCCCGCCACCACGATGCTGGCCAGATCGCGCGCAAAGTACATGGCCACAAAGGACACCAGCACCCACAAGAGCAGCAGCACCGCCTTGAGCTGCAGGTGGCGCACATCGTGCAAGTCCGGCGGGAACAGGTGGGCCTGCTCCTGGCCGGGGTCTTGCGACGGTGGCTGCATGCTGGGCTATCAGTTCGCGAGTTGCTGCCAGGTGGCAATCACGCTGTCGGGGTTGAGCGAGATGGAGGTGATGCCCTCCTTGGCCAGCCACTGGGCAAAGTCGGGGTGGTCGCTGGGGCCCTGGCCGCAGATGCCGATGTACTTGCCCTGCGCGCGGCAGGCCTTGATGGCCAGGTGGATCAGCGCCTCGACGGCCGGGTCGCGCTCGTCGAAGTCTGCAGCCAGCAGCTCCAGGCCCGAGTCGCGGTCCAGGCCCAGGGTGAGCTGGGTCAGGTCGTTGGAGCCGATGGAGAAGCCGTCGAAGAATTCCAGGAAGCGCTCGGCCAGGATGGCGTTGCTCGGGATCTCGCACATCATGATGAGCTTGAGCTCGTTCTCGCCGCGCTGCAGGCCATGCTGCGCCAGCAGCTTGGTCACGCGCTCGGCCTGGCCCAGCGTGCGCACGAAGGGCACCATCACCTGCACGTTGGTCAGGCCCATGTCGTTGCGCACGCGCTTGAGCGCCTCGCACTCCATGGCAAAGGCTTCACCGAAGTCCGCGCTCACATAGCGCGCCGCACCGCGGAAGCCCAGCATGGGGTTTTCTTCCTCGGGCTCGTAGCGGCTGCCGCCGATGAGCTTGCGGTACTCGTTGCTCTTGAAGTCCGACAGGCGCACGATCACCGGCTTGGGCCAGAAGGCCGCCGCAATGGTGGCCACGCCCTCGGCCACCTTGTCCACATAGAAGGCGCGGGGCGAGGCATGGCCCCGGGCAACCGATTCCACGGCCTTCTTCAGGTCGGCGTCGATCTGCGGGTAGTCCAGGATGGCCTTGGGGTGCACGCCGATGTTGTTGTTGATGATGAACTCCAGCCGCGCCAGGCCCACGCCCTCGTTGGGCAGCTGGCAGAAGTCAAAGGCGAGCTGCGGGTTGCCCACGTTCATCATGATCTTGGTCTTGATGGGCGGCATGGCGCCGCGCTGCACCTCGGTGACCTCGGTCTCCAGCAGGCCGTCGTAGATCTTGCCGGTGTCGCCCTCGGCGCAGCTCACGGTCACCAGGGTGCCGTCGCTCAGCTTGTCGGTAGCGTTGCCGCAGCCCACCACGGCCGGAATGCCCAGCTCGCGCGCAATGATGGCGGCGTGGCAGGTGCGCCCGCCGCGGTTGGTGACGATGGCGCTGGCGCGCTTCATCACCGGCTCCCAGTTGGGGTCGGTCATGTCGGTGACGAGCACGTCGCCGGGCTGCACCTTGTCCATCTCGGAAATGTTGTGCACCAGGCGCACCGGGCCGGTGCCGATCTTCTGGCCAATGGCGCGGCCCTCGGCCAGCACCGTGCCGGTGCCCTTGAGCTTGTAGCGCAGCTCGGCCTGGCCCTGGACCTGGCTCTTCACCGTCTCGGGGCGCGCCTGCAGGATGTAGAGTTGGCCGTCTTCGCCGTCCTTGCCCCATTCGATGTCCATGGGGCGGCCGTAGTGCTGCTCGATCACCAGCGCGTAGTGCGCCAGTTGCGCCACCTCGGCGTCGGTCAGCGAATAGCGGTTGCGCTGCTCGGCCGGCACGTCGATGGTCTTGACCAGCTTGCCCGTGGCCTTCTTCTCGTCGGGCGTGGAGAAGACCATCTGGATCAGCTTGCTGCCGAGGTTGCGGCGGATCACCGCCTGCTTGCCCGCCTTGAGCATGGGCTTGTGCACGTAGAACTCGTCGGGGTTTACGGCGCCCTGCACCACCGTTTCGCCCAGGCCGTAGCTGCTGGTGATGAACACCACGTCCTCGAAGCCGCTCTCGGTGTCGATGGTGAACATCACACCCGCCGCGCCCAGGTCGGAACGCACCATGCGCTGCACGCCCGCCGACAAGGCCACCACGTCGTGCGCAAAGCCCTTGTGCACGCGGTAGCTGATGGCGCGGTCGTTGTAGAGGGAGGCGAACACCTCCTTCATCTTGTGCAGCACCTCGTCGATGCCGTGCACGTTCAAAAAGGTTTCCTGCTGGCCGGCGAACGAAGCGTCGGGCAGATCCTCCGCCGTGGCGGACGAGCGCACGGCAAAGCTGGCGTGCGGATTGCCGGCGGACAGGCGCGCAAACTCCTCGCGGATGGCCTGCTCCAGATCGGCCGGGAAAGGCTGGGCCTCGACCATGGCACGGATCTCGGCGCCCACCTGCGCCAGCGCGCGCACGTCCTCGGTGTCGAGGGCGGCGAGCTTCTGGCTGATCCGGTCGGCCAGGCCGTCATAGGCCAGGAATGCGCGGAAAGCGTGGGCCGTGGTGGCGAAGCCCGTGGGCACGCGCACGCCCTGGGGCAACTGCGAGATCATCTCGCCGAGGCTGGCGTTCTTGCCGCCAACCGCCTCGACGTCGGTCATTCTCAGGTTTTCAAACGGAACGACCAGGGCGGTCGGGCTGAAAAGTGCAGACATGGGAAAGCTCCAGAAGTTAAAACCGGGTCTGCGCCCATGCCCTGGAGAAGGAGCGATGGACGGGCATGCGCGCGCGGGACTCGGCTTTGTCGTTGTGGTTGTAGGCCGTAAGCGCGGGACATGGTGAGAATTCAGATAAATTGGCGACGATTGTAGGCCCTGCCTACTGGCGATAGCCTGACGCTCAGGAAAACCCCCTATATGCACACACGAACCGTCTTTTTCGTATCCGATGGCACCGGGATCACCGCCGAAACCTTCGGCAACGCCATCCTGGCGCAGTTTGAAATGAAGCCCCGCCACGTGCGCCTGCCCTTCATCGACACCGTGGACAAGGCCCACCAGGCCGTGCGCCAGATCAACCACACAGCCGAGCTGGAAGGGCGCAAGTGCATCGTCTTCACCACGCTGGTGAACATGGACGTGCTCAAGGTCATACAGGACGGCTGCAAAGGCATGCTGCTGGACATGTTCGGCACCTTCGTGCACCCGCTGGAGGTGGAGCTGGGCATCAAGTCGCACCACCGCGTGGGGCGCTTTTCGGACATCAGCAAAAGCAAGGAATACCACGACCGCATCGAAGCCATCAACTTCAGCCTGGCACACGACGACGGCCAGACCCACCACGACCTGGAAGGCGCCGACGTCATCCTGGTGGGCGTGAGCCGCAGCGGCAAAACCCCCACCAGCCTGTACCTCGCCATGCAGCACGGCCTGAAGGCGGCCAACTACCCGCTGATCCCCGAAGACTTCGAACGCCGCCAGCTCCCGCCCGCGCTGGTGCCCTACCGCAAAAAGATTTTCGGCCTGACCATCAGCCCCGAGCGCCTGTCCGAAATCCGCAGCGAACGCCGCCCCGACTCCCGCTACGCCAGCCTGCAGAACTGCCGCCACGAAGTGGCCGAGGCCGAAGCCATGATGCGCCGCGCGGGCATCCGCTGGCTGTCGTCCACCACCAAGTCCATCGAAGAAATCGCCACGACCATCCTGCAGGAGATTCGGCCGGAGCGCTTGGTGTATTGATCTGCGCGGGTGGACAGGGACGGGTATGGAGGTCGGCCGGGAGATTTTGCGAGAAATTAGCCTCTAAGGCATATCCTGCAAGCGCTAGCAGCTATTGATTTGATAGCAATTGGCACACTTACGTTGCTTTGGAACGGCGCGATGCGGAACCCATCCGACGGGAGAACCAGGCCGACTAACGAAGCCGCGCCCGATGGCCCTCGACCGCTGACCTGATGGTGCGCAATGTGGTCTGACGAATCGGATGGTTCTTCGCCATCGTTGGAAGCTCGTCGGCCAGGCTGATGGCGCGTTCCAAGCTGTTCTGCGCAAATCCCACGGGCACATCCCCTTGCTTGGCCAGGTCCATCATGTGGCTGCGTGTGATGGCGCGCCCTTCGCCGCAGACATCCATCTGGTGTTCGCCGCCGGGGCCCGCGCAGTAGGTCAAGTCGTAGGCCGGGGCGAGGTGCCAGGTCCGGTCCCGTGACAGCCGGAATGAAATGTTCTTGGCGTGGTCGTCACGGTTGTTGAACACGACGTTGAACACCGCCCGCTCATACGCCTTGTTCACCTCGGCCTGGCTGCGGGTGAGAAACCGGGTGGCTCGGAGGAAGGTGGTGTAGTCCACCGCCGACGGCACCCGGAAATTGGCGTGCAACAAGCCGGCCAGCGTGTGCACAGGCACACGCATACCGCGCTCGACGTCAAAGCGTTCGATGCCAAAGCCCGCCAGCTTTGGGTCCAGGTCGAAGTAATGGGTGGCCGGAATGTCCAACCCAAAAGCGCGCGCCAAATCGGCGTAGAGGTTTTCAACAGCGCAGACCTCTTTGTGCTCCGCCTGCGCCTGGAACTTGACCAGCCACGCCCCGGCACCTGCAAACGGTTGGTTGCTCATGTGACCGGTGTGCAGATCGCGAAAGACCAGCACCTTGGGCCGCGCCCCATGGGGTGAACCTCCCATCAGCGCCAGGGCCTTCAACGCTTCGGTGTCCTTTCCGGCAATCACCGCCTGGGCCTGCTGTGCCAGCTCCAACAGCTGCACATCCTCGCCAGACAGGGCCAACGGGTCGGCGGGCTCGAACGTCAATGCACCCATGGCCCTGGCGCCGATGAACGCCAGGCGCTCCAGGGGCGACAACCCCGCTGGTGCACGCCCGCTTTTGCGAAACAGCCGGTCCATGAGCATCAGCCCCCAGCCATCGGGCAGGGCATCGGCCACCAGGCCCGGCAAGCGCATCTGGTGCTCTGGAAAACCGCCGTAGGCTTGGCCCCTGAGGGCCAGGTGCCTGGGCGAAAGCTCCAGCCCCTGTGCAAGCGCCTCTGCGCTGTACTCAAACAGCAGGTGTCGGCCATCGTCTGCCAGGGCGGCCAGTGGCCAACGTTCGCCCCAGCCTTCGTAGAACACCCGCAGCTTCTTCATGGCTGGCTCCGCACCGTGACCCGGGCCTTGCGCGGCGCCCGCTGACGCTTGGCCCGCTGGGCTTGCTCCATTGCAGCAATCGACTGCACCTGAAGTACAAACAGCGATTGCAGCTGGTCGGTCAACCCCAAGGCCTGCACGACGCGAACCAGCGATGCCACGGAGGACTGGCCAGTTCTTTCGAGCGCCTTGACCGTGCCAACCGAAATCCCGGCTCGCTTGGCCAGGTCGGCCTGCGTCAGCGACTGCGACAGGCGCACTGCTTTGAGCCGCAGGCCCAACGCTGCGGTGATTTCATCGCTGGCGGAGAAAGCAAAGTCCAACATTCTGGCTATTAGACCATTGAATATCGATTTGAGGTCAATATTCTGGCCATTGAACCTGGGAACCGCAGTTGGATGCGCCTGTCAGTGCTGTGATCGGCGTGCCACATCGATTGGCCTCCGGCCACGAGCATCCAAGGCATTCAAATCCGTACCCGCGGCGATTAGCTCCTCGATCGTCGCAAGGTTGCCGTGGCTCGCGACAAGTGCATTTGGCTTAACGTAAAAGCTCAGGGGCGCGACGCTTGCGGCGCGTCCCTTGGAGCGTAGTGTTAGCCCTTGCAGTACAAAGTGGCAGCAAGAAGCGCATATAAAATGCCAAAACAAACTGGCACCCAGTTTTCAATATGGGTCAGGGGAAGATAAAGTTTTCGATTCTTTCCCCCTCCTAGAGCACTCCACTCGGCATCGTATGGCGCTACCGGAAGCATTTGCTCTAGCGCATGAACTACTTTGAATTTCCCTGAATTGAGTTGGCGGTATGAATGAACAACCCTCCACCAAACAAAACACAGCAGGATTACCGCGAAAAACGGCGCTAGACCAACAAGAGTAGGCAGCAATACTTTCTCTTTTAGCAGCACAGTAAATGCTGTAATGAGGGCAGTATGAACACCTACAAAAAACGAGTTGGCTAGCATGCGTCTTGCGCTGATTCGATCAGCCATCTCGACATAGAGCTTGTATTGCTCAAAGAGATGTTTCTCGAATTCGCTGCCGTAAGCTTCTTTGCTCTGCCGCAGAAGATTTAGCTCAGTTGCCATTTTCTATTTATTTCTTTCGTAGTAAAGCTCCCAAATGGCATTTATGAGCGGCTGTTTATTCCACCCCACATTTTTATCTGCATTTTCAGTCACGATGCTAGATTCCTTATCTTGAGCCCAAGGGGTAACTGACAAGATTGGTTTTGTATATCCAATAGCACCCTCAACCTCTTTTTTTATCCATTTGCTGTATGAAGCATACATTCCTGTTGGAATCACGATGACGTGGGATAACGCGATTTGTTTGTAAATCGCATCTTTTAATTCTTTGTCCGTTCTTGCATTATGAATGGGATCGTTTTTTGGTACTGAGTAGTTCCTAAAATCTAAAGATGCTTGACCAACAGACCAAGGTTCTTGAAATATCCAAGATGCCAGCGTGTCGTAGTGGTCAGAATATGTCCATGAGTGGCTAATAAAAACATGAATTTGTCTTGTGCTCATTTTTCCATCCAGGGTAATAGTTGATGAAATGGCTAACGTAATGTATCCCGCAAATCCTGCGGGATAAAACCGACGCAGCCGGATACATCCGACCACCGAAACCGCTGAAAGCCGCTTGCAGCTTGGCTCTCTCGGTCATACACTGTGCAAAAACACAGGTATAAATATCCCATGAAACCCTCCACTCCTGTCCTGCATTCCCCACGCTTGCTGGATCAGCTTCGGGAGTGCCTGCGTTACCGCCACTATAGCCTCAGCACCGAAAAATCCTACGTTTACTGGGTGCGCTTTTTCGTGCGCTGGTCGGCACGGGCTGGTGGCGCCATGCGCCACCCACGGGATATGGGCGCCGCCGACGTACAGGCGTTCTTGACCATGCTGGCCAGCGAGCGGCATGTCTCCAGCAGTACGCACAACCAGGCGCTTTCGGCGCTGCTGTTTCTTTACAGGGATGTGCTGAACACCGAATTGCCTTGGATGCAAAACATTCAGCGCCCCCAACAACCCAAACGCATTCCTTCGGTGCTCACCCAGGCAGAGGTTGGCGCGTTGCTGGCGCAAATGCAGGGCACCGAGGCGCTATTGGCCCGCCTTTTGTACGGCACGGGCATGCGGTTGATGGAGGGCAGGGTCGATGGCTGGTGGCCGCTGGCTGCCCCCCTACCTGAAGGCGTCAAGCAAATCGACCCCCAACAGTCTTTTGTTCGATAACCGCACCCATCCAAATCACTCCTGATTTCATAGCTGCCAGCGCAATACAGATGGGCGTTGGAGCCTGATTTTTCTTAAAGTCTAGGCACACACCACCACAGCAGGGGGACAGTGGCAGCGGCAGCAGCCGCCGCCGCTGCTGCGCCCCCTTCACTTCACCGCAAACCGCACATTCGCCGCCTTCTTGCCCGGCACGGTGACCAGGGCCACCACCTTGGTGCCCGGTGCGACCTTGAAGCTGCCCTTGGCCTGGAGCTTGCCATCGCCCGCGGGGCTGAGGGTGGCTTCGGTTTTTTCGCTGCCGTTGAGCAGGGTGAGCTTGGCGCTGGCGCCGTCCAGCGCGAAGGGTTTGCCGTGGTCGCGCAGGTGCAGGGTCAGGGTATCGGACTGGGCGACGAGTTCGTAGTCGATGTCGGCCACTTCGGTGACGATGCCGCCGTGCAGGGGTTTGTGTTCGTGGGCGTGGTTGCCCGTGGCGAAGGCGGGGACGCACAGTGCCAGGGCCAGCGCGGCCAGGAGTTGCTTGGTGGTCATGGAAGGTTTCCTTTCTTGGGTTGAAGCACGGTAAAAAAACTAGAAGGCCTCGGCGCGCTGGTCGTCCAGCAGGCGTTCGGCGTCCTTGCGGCCAAACAGCCAGAACAGAGCCGGGGTGAGGAAGGTGTCCAGCAGCGTGGAGCTGATCAGGCCGCTGAAGATGACCACGGCCACGGGATGCAGGATTTCGGTGCCGGGGCGCTCGGCCTCCAGCAGCAGCGGGGCCAGGGCGAAGGCGGTGACCAGGGCGGTCATCAGCACGGGGGAGAGGCGCTCCAGCGAGCCGCGCAGCAGCATGGCGTGGTCAAAGCGTTCGCCCTCCACGCGCATGAGGTTGAGGTAGTGGCTCACCTTGAGGATGCCGTTGCGCACCGAGATGCCCGCCAGCGTGATGAAGCCGATGAGCGCCGCCACCGACAGCGGCTGGCCCGACACCCACAGCCCCAGCACCGCGCCCACCAGCGCCAGCGGGATGTTGGCCATGATGAGGGCCGATAGCGTGGCCGAACGGTAGCGCGTGTACAGCACCACAAACATCAGCACCAGCGAGACGATGGCCAGCAGGCCCACCAGGCGGCTGGCTTCTTCCTGCGCCTGGAACTGCCCGCCCAGGGTGATGAAGTAGCCCTCGGGCAGGCGGGTGTCGCCCACGGCCTGGCGGATGTCGGCCACCACCTCGGACAGCGCCCTGCCCTGTGCATTGGCCGACAGCACGATGCGGCGCTTGCCGTCGTCGCGGCTGATCTGGTTGGGGCCGTCGCCTTCTTCGATGGTGGCCAGGCGCGACAGGGGCACGGGGCCGCGCGGCGTGTCGATGAGCACGCGCGCCAGGCCGTCCACCGAGCGGGCGCTGTCGGGCAGGCGCACTACCAGCGCAAAGCGGCGGCTGCCCTCCACCACCTGGGCGACCTTCTCGCCCTCCACCAGGCTTTGCAGCGCGGCCAGTACCTGGGGCGCGGGCACGCCCAGTTGGGCGGCGGCGGCGTAGTCCACACGCACGGCGATCTGCGGCGCCAGCACCTGCTTTTCCACCTCCAGGTCGGCCAGGCCGGGGATGCCCGCCAGCCGTGCGCGCAGGGCTTCGGCCTGGCCGCGCAGGGTGTCCAGGTCGTCGCCAAAGAGCTTGATGGCGATTTGCGAGCGCACACCCGAGAGCATGTGGTCAATGCGGTGCGAGATGGGCTGGCCCAGCGCAATGGCGGCGGGCAGGTGCACCAGGCGGCTGCGGATGTCGGCCTGCACCTCGGCCATGCTGCGCTTGAGCTGCGCGGCGGGCAGCAGGCCCACGTCCAGCTCGCTCACGTGCACGCCCTCGGCGTGTTCGTCCAGCTCGGCGCGGCCGCTGCGCCGGCCCACGTGCGTGACCTCGGGCACCTGGCGCACCAGCACCTCGGCCTGGCGCGCCAGCGCGCTCGATTCGGCCAGCGTGACGCCGGGGTTGAGCCGCATGCCGATGAGCAGCGTGCCTTCGTTGAACGGCGGCAAGAAGGTGGTGGGAAACAGCGGCACCGCTGCGGCCGACAGCAGCACCGCCACCGCGCCCACCGCCACAGCGGCACGCGGGTGGTGCAGCACGCGCTGCAGGGCGCTGCGGTAGCGCACCTTGAGCCAGGCCAGCAGGCGGGTGTCGCCATGGTCGAGGTTCTTCATGCGCGGCAGCAGGTAGAAGGCCAGCACCGGCGTGACGGTGACCGACACCAGCAGCGAGGCCAGCGTGGAGACGATGAACGCAATGCCCAGCGGCACGAACAGCCGTCCCTCGATGCCCGGCAGCGCAAACAGCGGCAGGAACACCAGCACGATGATGGCCGTGGCGTAGAGGATGCCCGAGCGCACCTCCATGGACGCGAGCTTGACCACCTCCAGCGGGTGCAGGCGCTTGTCGGGGTGGCGTGCGCGGTCCACCTTCAGGCGGCGCAGCACGTTTTCCACATCGACCACGGCGTCGTCCACCAGGCCGCCAATGGCAATGGCCAGGCCACCCAGCGTCATGGTGTTGATCGACAGGCCAAAGTACCTGAACACCAGCGCCGTGATGAAGATGGACACCGGAATGGCCGTGAGCGCAATCACCGTGGGCCGCAGCGTGCCGAGGAACACGAACAAGATCACCGCCACAAACACCGAGGCGCCGATGAGCTTGCCCTGCAGCGTGGTGACCGAGGCCTCGATGAAGCTGGCCTGGCGGAAGGTGACGCGCGGCGCCTCCATGCCTGCGGGCAGCGACTGCTGCAGGTCGTGCAGCGCCGCCTCGATGCTGCGCGTGAGCGCCATGGTGTCGGCCGTGGGCTGCTTCTGCAGGCCCAGGATGACGGCGGGCCGCCCCTCAAAGCCTGCATCGCCGCGCTTGGTGGCGGCGGCAAAGCGCACCTCGGCCACTTGGCGCAGCAGCACGCTCTGGCCGCCCTGCGCGGCCAGGGCCAGGTTCTGCAGGTCTTGCAGGCGCGAGGTGCGGCCCAGGTGGCGGATGAGGTATTCGCGCCCGTTCAGCTCCAGAAAGCCACCCGAGGTGTTGGCTGCAAAGCCCCGCAGCGCCGCGCCAAGCTGCTCGTGCGTGATGCCCAGCGCCGCCATGCGCGCGGTGTCGGGCTGCACCTGGAACTGGCGCACCTCCCCACCAATGGGGATGACCTGCGCCACGCCGGGGATGGCCATGAGGCGCGGGCGCAGCACCCAGTCGGCGTACTCGCGCACGGCCATGGGGGTGGTCTTGCCCTCGTCGATGGGGATGGCGATCTGCAAAATCTCGCCCATCACCGAGCTGATAGGCCCCATGCGCGGCGTGAGGCCGGGGGGCAGCCCCTCCTCCATGGACGAGAGGCGCTCGGCCACCATCTGGCGCGCGCGGTAGATCTCCGTGCTCCAGTCAAAGGTCACATAGATGAACGACAACCCCGCGCTGGAGGTGGAACGCACCGTCTCCACGCCGGGCAGGCCGTTCATGGCCGTCTCCAGCGGGAAGGTGATGAGCTGCTCCACCTCCTCGGCGGCCATGCCGCCCGCCTCGGTCATGATGGTGACGGTGGGCTTGTTGAGGTCGGGGAACACGTCCACCGGCGTGCGCGAGAGCGTGAACGCGCCGTAGGCCATGAGCACGGCGGCAGCGACCAGCACCAGCAGCCGGTGGGTCAGGCTGTTTTCCAATAGCCACTTGAACATGCCGGCTCCTCAGCGCACCTGGTTAAGCAAAGTGGCGCCGTGGGTGACCACGCGCTCACCCGCCTGCAGGCCTGCGGTTACGGCGACCGTAGCGCCGTCCAGCGCTGCGGTGGTGACCACGCGCGGCACAAACTGCTCAGGCGCCTGCTTGACCCAGACGATGCTCTGGTTGGCGGCGTTGCGCTGCAGCGCCGCCGTGGGCACCTGCACGCCCGCCACGCGCGCGCCGCTGTGCGCCCACACGCGCACCGGCTGGCCCAGCACCAGGGCCGACAGCGCCCGCCCCTCGCCCGCAAACACCAGCGGCAGCGCCTGCCCGCGCAGGCTGCGCGCGGCGCCCACCAGGCGCAGGGGCACGCGTTGCTCGCCCAGGGCCAGGGTGGCGCCTTGCACGCCCTGCGCCTGGGCGGGGTCGTAGGCCAGCGCCTCGATGCGCAGGCGCGTGGGGTCCACCACCTCGAACACGAGCTCGCGCGCGTCCAGCACCTGCCCGGCCACGGCGTGGGCCGAGGCAATCACGCCGGACACCGGGGCCACCAGTGCCTCGCGCCCCGACAGGCCTGCGCCCACAGCGGCCAGGCGCTGGGCCAGGCTGTGCAGCTCGCTCTCGGCGGCTTCGATGTCCTTGCGCGGCACGGTGTCGGCCAGCTCTTTCAGGCGGGCCACACGCTTGGCCGCCAGCGCATGGGCGGCGCGCAGTTCGGCCTGCTGGGCCACCTGGTTGGAGCGCTCGATGGCGCCCGCTGTGGGCTCCACCCAGGCCAGCACCTCGCCCTTGCGCACGGCCTGGCCCACGCTGGGCAGGCCGTTGGGGCCGGCCTGCAGGCGCCCGGCCTGCGCGGCCTGCACCTTGCCACCGGCGTTGGGGTCCATCACCACGGTGCCGTCCAGCTCCAGCGTTTGCGGGTGCTGGCCTGCGGCCACGGGCAGGGTGCGCAGGCTCCACAGGCGCTGCGCAGCCTTGGGCAGAAACACGCTGCCATCGGGCTGGCGTTTGGGGCCGTTGCCGCTGGCAGCGGGCGGTGCGTCGTCATGGCTGTGGTCGTGGCCGGGGCCGGCCTGTGCGGCCCACGGCAGGGCCAGCGCAACAGCCAGCAGCCCGGTGGCGGCAGCATGCAAGGCTAGGCGCCCGGTCAGGCGCGGGTGGCGGCGTTCAAAGGTCGGCTTCATGCGGCACCTCCGGCCTTGGCAGGGGTGGCGCTGCGGGCGCGCCGCAAGGCCCAGCCCAGGGCCAGCACGGCTACCACAGCGCCTGCGCCCCAGGCCCCAGCGGAGCGCCAACGGGGCGCGGCCGCTTCTGTGTGGACTTCAGGGGCGTGCACGTCCAGCGTGGCGGCCAGCAGGTCGGAATCGTCCCCGGCCACCACAGTGGCGGTGACGGGGGTTTCGCCCTCGGGCAGGGGCGCGGCCAGCGTGGCGCGGAATTCGCCCTCGGCCACGCGGGTCAGGGCCAGGGGCGTGCCGCCCAGGTCCAGCTCCAGTTGGGCGTCGGCCACGGGGCGGTTGTCGGCGGCATGATCCAGGTACAGCGAAAGCTGGGTGCCGTCGAGCACGCCGACCAGTTCAAACAGCTCGGACGTGGCGGCAAAGCGTGGCTGCGCAGGGCTGCTGGGGCTGGCAGGGGCCGCGCCGTGGTCATCGCCCTCGTGGGCCTGGGTTGCCAGTGGGGCCAGACCCAGCAGCAGGGACAGACCCAGCGCGGCGGCCAAAGAAGAAAGTGTTTGCATGGTGATGGGTTCCAAAATGTCGGGGGCTTACTCGGGCAGCAGGCCCAGGGCCTGGCGCAGGGCAGACACGGCAGCGGCGGCGTCGATGCGGGCGCGGGCCAGTTGGCGCTGCGCCTGGGCAGCGTCTTGCTCGGCACGCAGGCGCGTGGGCCAGTCGGCCTCACCCAGGCGGAAGGCCTTGTCCACATGGCCCAGGGTTTCTTGTGCCAGGGCGGCGTGGCGGGCGGCGGCATCGGTTTGGGCCTGGGCGGCGGCGGCGCGGGCCTGGGCGGCGTGCAGGTCTTGCGTCAGGCGCTCGCGCTCGCGCTGCAGGCGGGTCTCCTGCTCCAGCGCGTCGGCCTGGGCGGCAGCCTCTTTGGCCTGCGCCAGGGCGTTGTCGCCCAGCGGAATGCGCAGCCCCAGCGTGACCGACTGGCGGTAGCGCTCGCCCGCCTGATCACGCCCGCGCGTGGCGGCCACGCTCAGTTCGGGGTTGGCGCGGCGCTGCACGGCGGCCAGCTCGGCCGTGTGGCGGGCCACCTGGGCCTGGGCCTGTGCCTGGGCCAGCGCGGGATGCGTGTCGGGAAGCGCCTGTGCGGCGGCATCGGCCAGGGGTTCGGCCCGCCAGTCCTGCGGAGCCGGGGCGCCGGGTGCAGTGCCGGGCAGCGCCCCCCAGGCCGACAGCGCGGCGCGGGCGGCCTGCAGCGCGCCCTGGGCCTCGGCCTGCGCGGCTTCGGCCTGGGCCACCACGGCCTGGGCCTGGAGCCCGTCGGTGCGCGCCAGGTCGCCCGCCTGCCAGCGGCGCTGCACGTCAGCGGCCAGTTGGCGGGCGCTGTGCAGGCGGTCTTGGGCCAGGGCCAGGTCGCTGCGGGCACGCTGCCAGTCCCACCAGGCCTGGCGCACCTGGGCGGCCAGTTGCCACTGCGCGGCACGCTGCTGGCTTTGCACCTGTTGCCACTGGGCATCGCCCAGGGCGGCACTGCGCGCACGTTCACCGGGCAGCCACAGGTGCGCGGCCAGGCCGACTTCGACCTCGCGCTGGCCCTGCTGGCTGCCGGGCCGGTCGGTGCGGGTTTGCAGTTGCAGCGCCGGGGGCTCGGCCGTCCAGCGCTGCGCGGCCAGGCGGGTGGCATCGGCCGCCTGCTGGCGCAAGGGCTGGGCCTGGGCTTCGGGCTGGCGCTGCCAGGCGTGGTCAAACAAGGCCCGCAGCGACCACGCGGCGGGTTCCGGCGCGGGCGCTAGAGCAAGGGTGGCGCCCGGCGCGGGCGCCGGAGCAACGGTAGGCCCCGGCGTGGACGCCGGGGTGTGGGAGGACTGGGCCTGGGCAGCCATGCTGGCCAGCGCCCAGCCCAGGGCCAGGGCGGCGCTGCGCCGCCATGGGAGGGAATTGTGGGTTTGCATCCGATGTGTTTCCTGTGGCACAAGGCCAGGGGCCAAACATCGGCAAGGCACCGCGCCCACGCGGCGCTGCCGCGGGGGTTGCCGAGGGGTCGTGGGGCTGCCCTGCCCCGCCTTGCCGCTGCGGCACAGGCATGCGCCATGGATCACAGGAAAAGGAGCCGCACCGCGTGCCAACCCCGCCCCCGCAACCCAGCCCAAACCCGCGCCGGATCAGGCGGCGTGGGGCCAGTTGGGGCGTTCGGGGCGCGGGCTCAGGGGCGCCGGGAGCTGCGCCGCCACCAGCGGCAGCGGATGCGCGGAAAGCGCCAGCGGAGCGGACACTGCGGAGTGCGCACACAGCACCGTGCCACTGCCGTGGCAGGTGTGACAGTCCAGGTCGGCGGCGCCCAGGTTGAAAATGGACCCCGCCGCGCCCCCCTGCGCGTCATCGGCTGATGCATGGCCCGCATCGGCGTGGGCATCGCCGCCCTGGTGCGCCCCCGCGTGCTCGTGCACATGGTGGCCAAAATGCGCTGCCACAGGCGCCTGCTCATGCGCGCAATAGGCGGCCGCTGCGGACCAGACGGTCTGCAGCGGCATCAGCACAAGCAAAAAAACAAGCAGGAGGCGGCGCATGGCAGCGCGCATTCTATGCAGTTGCGCAGGCCCGGCGCGGACAACCCTGGGCGCGACGCGGGTTGCCGGGGGCAGAGCGCGGAGGCTATTGTGCACATTGAAGCGCTGTCATTTTGATAGCTTTTAGCGCTTGTAAACATTGCCCCGAGAGCCATTTTTCTTTGAGATCAAATGGATTACCCCATAAGCCTCAAAGCCCGATTTCTCTCATAAAAATGGGTTGCACACCTCCAACCCCAGCACCTGAAAGTCGGCCACATTGCGCGTGGCCACGGTCAGCCCGTGCACCTGGGCCGTGGCGGCGATCATGGTGTCTTCGTAGAGTGCATCGGACTTGCGGTGCATCAGCCGCGCCCAGGCCCAGAAGGTGGCCGCGTCCATGGGCAGGACGTTGTAGGCGCTGGCCAGCAGTTCCAGCCAGGCCTCGATTTCTGCGGCCTTGGCGGGGTTTTGTTCGCGTGTGAGTTCGATGCCCGCCTGGATTTCGCCCAGGGTGACGGCCGAGAGGTGCAACTGGGCTTCGTCCAGCCCTTGCAGCCAGGCCAGCACGGCACCATGCGGGCGCTGCTTGCGCAACTCCGACACCACGTTGGTGTCCAGCAGGTAGGCGGGCATCACAGGACCTCTGGCGTGCGGCGCCGGGCATGGCCACGGGCGGGAACGAGCAAATCGGTGCGGGCTTGGTCAGACAGCAGCAGTTGCTTGAGCGATGGGCGTGCAGCCGCCTGCAAGCGCCGCCATTCGTCCACAGGCACCAGCACAGCGGCCTCGGCGCCGCGCCGGGTGACCAGTTGCGGCCCTTCGATGAGGCAGGCATCGAGAAACTCGCTGAACCGCGCTTTCGCATCCTGAACGGGCCATGTGTGCATCGCAACCTCCAACAAACCAGTTATCTGACTGGTTTGCCCATCTCTTTCATCTTTGTCAAACCCGCCCCACCAGCGCCGGCGGAAGCATCAATCGCTATTATTTTTATAGCTATCAGCGCTTTACACATAAGCGCCAGCGGCCTATTTAACCCAAAACTCACGCCATCTGCGCAATCGCCCGCCGAAAGCGCCGCAGCGACAGGGCGAACAGCACGCTGCCGATGAGCGCCAGCGCCAGCAGCGAGGGCCAGACCACCGCCAGGTCTGCGCCACGGTAGAGGACGGCCTGGCTCAGTTCGGTGAAGTGGGTGGTGGGGGCCAACGACATGGCCCATTGCACCCAGGTGGGCATGCTCTC
>JACPUE010000035.1 GCA_016192425.1 Burkholderiales bacterium | reverse complement strand
CTCAAGGCCGACGAGCCCGCCTTGCAGGCGCTGGCGCACGGCTACGGCTGGACGCTGCAGTTCTACCGCCCTGAGCAACTGGCCCAGGTGGCGGTGCCCAACCCCTCCGAGGTGGTGCGCCGCTACACCGGCACCCCGTCGGTCAGCGAGGCCGCCGCGCTGCTGGCCGGTGCCCAGGCGCTGGGCCTGGCGCAGGCCCTGCCCATGCAGGCCTTGCTGGTCGAAAAAGTCAAACACCGTGGCGAAGACGGGCGCAATGCCACGGTGTCCATTGCCCGTTGTCACGACACGCTAAAACAGACAGGAAACCAATGATGAGCGATTCGCAAGGAAAAATCATGCTCGTGGGCATCGGCCCAGGGCATATGGACCACATGACCCAGCGCGCCCTGGCCGCCATCCGGGAAGCCGATGTGGTGGTGGGCTACGTCACCTACATAAAGCTGGTGGCCGAGCTGCTGGAGGGCAAGGAGGTGGTGCGCAAGGGCATGACCGAGGAGTTGGACCGTGCCGAGCTGGCGCTGCAGGCCGCCCGTGCCGGCAAGAAAGTGGCACTCATCTCCAGCGGCGACGCCGGGGTGTACGGCATGGCCGGGCCCACCTACGAGGTGCTGTTCCAGGCCGGCTGGACGCCCGAGGACGATGTGGAGGTGGAAATCGTGCCCGGTGCCTCGGCCATCAACGCCTGCGCTTCGCTGGTGGGTGCGCCGCTCACGCACGACTTCTGCTCCATCTCGCTGTCCGACCTGCTGACCCCCTGGCCCGCCATTGCGCGGCGCCTGGACGCGGCAGCGGCGGCGGACTTCGTGGTGGCGCTGTACAACCCCAAGAGCGGGCGGCGCTCGCAGCAGATCGTGCAGGCGCAGGCGCTTTTCTTGCACCACCGCCGCGCGGACACGCCCGTGGCCATCGTCAAGTCGGCCTACCGCCGCCGCCAGACCATCGAGTTCACCACGCTCGCGCACATGGCCGAGTGCGACATTGGCATGCTCAGCACGGTGATCATCGGCAATAGCCATACCTTCGTGCGCGACGGGCTGATGGTGACGCCGCGCGGCTACGAGAACAAATACGACCTGGAAGGCGGCAGCACCCTCGAAGGGGAAAAGCGCGGGCGCTCGCTCTCCACCGGGCTGGTGGGCTGGACGCAGAACCTGCATGCCGACCACGCCGAAGGCGCCAGCGCGGCCGAGCTGGCGCGGCGCCACGGCCTGCCGCAGGCCTACATCCAGGCGGTGCTGGACCAGCCCCTGCCCGGTGACGAAGGCGCGGCTGATAGGGCCGAGGCCACGGGGGAACTGGCATGAACATCGAAACCCCACCCACAGAAAAGCGCTACGACAAGGCCGATGGCGAACGCCGGGGCCTGGTCATCGTCAACACCGGCGACGGCAAGGGCAAGAGCACGGCGGCCTTCGGCCTGGCGCTGCGCGCGCACGGGCGCGGCAAGGCGGTCAAGATCTACCAGTTCATGAAGGTGCCCAGCGCGCGCTTTGGCGAGCACCGCATGTTCGAGCAGATCGGCCTGCCCATCGAGGGCCTGGGCGACGGCTTTTCGTGGAAGAGCAAAGACCTCGAACACTCGGCCCAACTCGCGCGCGACGGCTGGGCCAAGGCGCGTGCCGACATCCTCAGTGGCGAGCGCTTTCTGGTGGTGCTGGATGAAATCACCTATCCGCTGATCTACGGCTGGCTGCCGCTGCAGGACGTGCTCGACACCCTGGCCGCGCGGCCCAAGGACGTGCACGTGTGCCTCACGGGACGCCGCTGCCCCGAGGAAATCATCGCCATCGCCGATACGGTCACCGAAATGAAGCTCATCAAGCACGCCTTCCAGGCCGGTGTGCCCGCACAGCGCGGTATCGAGGACTGACCCACCATGCACTGGCACTGGCTTCATCCCTTGGCCGCCCATGCAGGGCAGGGCGCTGTGCTGCTGGCGCTGGCCGTGCTGGTGGCGCTGGCGGTGGACCGCCTGTGGGGCGAGCCGCCCTTGCGCTGGCACCCCGTGGTGTGGATGGGCTCGGCCCTCAAGCTGCTGGGGGCGCAGGTTGCTCCCACCGCTCCGAATGCGCAAAAATCCAGGCAATTTTGGCTTGGAGCGCTTGCCTGGTGTGCGCTGGCAGCTATTGTTTTTATAGCATCTTCGGCGCTGCAGGCACTGGTGCTGGCCTTGTGGGGGGCGCCCATCAGCGTGTGCACGGCGGTGGTCGATGTGCCTGGGCTGGCCCTGGGCGAGACCTCGGTCGTCATCTCCACGCTGCGCCTGCTGATGGCGGCGCTGCTGCTGGGTGCCCTGCTCAAGCCGCTGCTGGCCTACAGCTTTCTGGTGCAGGAAGTGCACGCCGTGCATGCGGCGCTGGAACAGTCGCTGGACGCCGGGCGCCAGCGCCTGTCCTTCCTGGTCAGCCGCGACGTGGCGCAGCTCAGCGCCAGCGAGGTGCGCGAAAGCGCCATCGAATCGCTGGCCGAAAACCTCAACGACTCGGTGGTGGCACCGCTGTTCTGGTTTGCCGTGGCGGGCCTGCCTGGCGCCGCGCTCTACCGCATGGCCAATACCGCCGACGCCATGTGGGGCTACCGCGGCATGCGCGGCGGGCGCTACTGGCACTGGGCGGGCAAATGGGCGGCGCGGGCCGACGATGTGCTCTCCTGGCTGCCTGCGCGCATCACCGCCTTGCTGCTGGCGCTGCCCGCCCCGGCGCGGCGCCTGTCTGCCCTGCTGCGCGAGGCGCGCAAGACCGAATCGCCCAACAGCGGCTGGCCCATGGCCGCCATGGCGCTGGCGCTGAACGTGCGCCTGACCAAACCCGGCGTGTACCGCCTGCACGGCGCAGGCCGCCCCCCTACGCCGCTGGATGCGCGCCGCGCCCAGCGCCTGGCGCGCCGCATGGTTCAGCGCCTGGTGGTGCTGGCCGTTCTGGGCCTGGTGCTGGGTTGTGTGGCGGGGCACCGATATGCATGACCTGCAACCCGTGCACGGCGGTACCGACGCGCAGGGCGCCGCGCTGCACGACTTTTCCACCAACAGCAACGCCTGCGGCCCGTGCCCTCTGGCGCTGGCCGCCGTGCAGCAGGCCGACGCCACGCGCTACCCCGACCCCGCCTACACCGGCTTGCGCGCGCAGCTTGCCGCCTTTCATGGCGTGGAGGCCGCGCGCATCGTGCTGGCGGGCAGCGCCAGCGAATTCATCCACCGCATCACCGCACTGGCCGCACAGCGCGGCGTGCGCGCCGTGGCCGTGCCCCCGCATGGCTACGGCGACTACGCCCACGCCGCGCGTGCCCGGGGCCTGGCCGTGCACGCCGCGCCCCAGGCCACGGCAGGGCTGCACTGGGCCTGCGAACCCTCCAGCCCCCTGGGCCAGGCCGATGCGGCACTGGCCGCATGGCAGCCCGCAGGCGCCACGCCACAGGTGCTGCGCGTGCTCGACTGCGCCTACCAGCCGCTGCGCCTGCACGAGCGCCCCACGCCGCCACCGCCCACCTGCTGGCAGCTCTGGACGCCCAACAAGGCCCTGGGCCTGACGGGGGTGCGCGCCGCCTACGCCATCGCCCCCCAGTGCAGTGATGCCAGCAGCGATGCCGACCTCGCCACACTGGCCGCACTGGCCCCTTCGTGGCCCACAGGCGCGCACGGCGTGGCACTGCTGCAGGCCTGGGTGCAACCCGGCGCCCAGCAATGGCTGGCCGACAGCCTGGTGCTGCTGCGCGACTGGAAGGCGCGCCAACTGGCCCTGTGCGCTGCCCTGGGCTGGCAGGTGCTGCCCGGTAGCCAGGCCAACTACTTTTGCGCACGGCCCCCGGCGGACGGGCTGCCCGCGGTGCTGCACCACCTGCGTGCGCAGGGTATCAAGCTGCGCGACTGCGCCTCGTTCGGCCTTCCGGGCGTGGTGCGCCTGGGCGTGCTGGCGCCCGCATCGCAGGAAGCCTTGCTGGCAGCGGTGCCTGGCTGCGGGCGGTGACAATACGTCCCCCGTGTCGATGTGTGAGGCCCCCATGACCTATAGCGTCAAGGAAATTTTTTATACCCTGCAAGGCGAAGGCCACCATGCCGGGCGCCCGGCGGTGTTCTGCCGGTTTGCCGGGTGCAACCTCTGGAGCGGGGTGGAAGAGGGCCGAGCCAGCGCGGTGTGCCAGTTCTGCGACACCGATTTTGTCGGCACCGACGGCGAAGGCGGTGGCAAGTTTGCCGACGCCGCAACCCTGGCCGCGCGCATCGACGCCCTGTGGCCTGCCGGCTACCCGCAGCAGAAATACGTGGTGTGCACCGGCGGCGAGCCGCTGCTGCAACTCGATGCACCGCTGATCGACGCCTTGCACGCCGCAGGCTTTGCGGTGGCGATTGAAACCAATGGCACACTGCCGGTACCGAGCGGTGTGGACTGGGTCTGCGTCAGCCCCAAAATGGGGGCGGAACTGGTGGTGCGCCAAGGCAATGAGATCAAGGTCGTCATTCCGCAGCCCGGGCAGCCCTTGGACGAATACGCCGCGCTGGACTTTGAGCACCATTTTGTGCAGGCCATGGACGGGCCCCTGCAGGCCACCAATCTGCGCCTGGCCATTGACTACTGCAAAGCTCACCCCCTGTGGAAACTGTCGGTGCAGACCCACAAGCTGCTGCAGATTCCCTGAAGGCGAAAACAGGATCCACCCATGTTGACCATCACCCGAAAAATGGAGTTCGATGCCGGGCACCGCATTCCAGACCACAACAGCCAGTGCCGCAACCTGCATGGCCACCGCTATACGCTGCTCATCACGCTCACGGGCGATGTGGTGCAGAAGGACGGCGAGTCCGACAACGGCATGATCATGGACTTTGGCGACATCAAGACGCTGGCCAAGGCGCACTTGGTGGATCTGTGGGACCATGCCTTCATCGTCTACGAAAAAGACACCGCCGTGCGCGCCTTCCTCGACAGCATGCCGGGCCACAAGACGGTGGTCATCGACCGCGTTCCCACGGTGGAAAACCTGGCCCAGGCCGCCTTTGGCATCCTCAAGGACGTGTACCACGACCGCTTCGGCCGCCACCTGTCGCTGACCAAGGTGACGCTGTACGAAACGCCCAACTGCTGGGCAGAGGTGGACGGCTGATGGCGGCGGCATGCGTCATGGTGCTGGGCACCACCAGCGGCGCTGGCAAAAGCTGGCTGGCCACCGCGCTGTGCCGCTATTACAGCAACCAGGGCCTGAAGGTGGCGCCGTTCAAGGCGCAGAACATGAGCAACAACGCGCGCGTGGTCGAGGGTATCCACAGCGCAGACGGCGAAGCAGGCGCCATGAGCGCCTGGGGCGAGATCGGCTCAGCGCAGTACTTCCAGGCCCTGGCCGCGCGCGCCGTGCCTGAAGTACGCATGAACCCGCTGCTGCTCAAACCCGAGGCCGACACGCACAGCCAGGTCGTGCTGCTGGGCCAGGTGAGCGAGCCGCTTACCGCGCTGCCCTGGCGCGGCCGCAGCGCCTTGGTGTGGCCGCAGATTGCCGCCGCGCTCGACCAGTTGCGCGCCGAGAACGACGTGGTGGTGATCGAGGGAGCGGGCTCGCCCGCCGAGACCAACCTGCACGCCAGCGACGTTGTGAACATGCGCGTGGCGCGCCATGCGGGCGCGCGCTGCCTGCTGGTGACCGACATCGACCGGGGCGGCGCTTTTGCCCACCTCTACGGCACCTGGGCGCTGCTGCCCGAGGACGAGCGCGCGCTCATCCGCGGCTTCGTGCTCAACAAATTCCGGGGCGACGCCAGCCTGCTTGCGCCTGCGCCGCAGCACCTGCAGGAGCGCACCGGCGTGCCCACCGTGGCCACCATTCCCATGCAGTGGCAGCACGGCCTGCCCGAGGAAGACGGTGTTTTTGACGACCGCACGCTGACGCCCGGCGCCGTGCACACCACCGTGGCCGTGGTGGCCTACCCGCGCATCAGCAACCTCGACGAATTCCAGCCGCTCAAGAACGTGCCCGGCCTGCGCCTGCAGTGGGTACGCAGCCCGGCCGACGTGGCGGGCCTGCGGCCCGGCGACTGGATCGTGCTGCCCGGTTCCAAGGCCACCGCCGCCGACCTGGCCTGGCTGCGCGCGCAGGGGCTTGATGGTGCGATTGCTGCCCACGCAGGGCAGGGCGGCACCGTGCTGGGTGTGTGCGGCGGCCTGCAGATGCTGGGCGAGGCGCTGATCGACCCCGCGGGCATCGACGGCAACGGCCCCGGCCTGGGCCTGCTGCCGCTGGTCACCGTGTTCGAGCCCGCCAAGACCGTGCGGCGCACCAGCGCAGCCTTCGGGCAGCTCACGGGCGCCTGGGCGCCGCTCTCGGGCGTGGCTGCCTGCGGCTATGAAATCCACCACGGCCGAACCGCCCAGCACCCCGCCATGGCCGCCAAGGGCGACGTGGCGCGCGAAGTCATGCCCGGCATCGCCTGGCAGAACCCGGCAGGCAATGTGCTGGGCGTGTACCTGCACGGCCTGTTCGAGGACGCCGCCGTGCTGCAGGCCCTGTTTGGCGCCCAGGCGCCCACGCTCGATGCCGTGTTCGACGGCCTGGCCGCCTGCATTGCCCGGCACATGGAGCCGGGCGTGTTGGACGCACTCATCGCGTAAGAAAATACGCGGCCCACGGCTGCTATCATCCCGCCCCTCAGGTGCCCAATGCGATGAAGCAAAGGGAGAATCGGGAAGGCGGTGCAAATCCGCCGCGTGCCCAACGCTGTAAGGATGATGACCCCCGCTCAATGCCACTGGCCGCCAAGGCCGGGAAGGCGCGGGGGCCAGATGAATCCAAGCCAGAAGACCGGCCTGAGCATTTCTTGGCGCTGCAAGGCCGGGCAGCGCTGCCACTATTCACGCACAGGGGACTGCCATGAATACCAGCGCAGTGGCGCAAGCCACGCAAAGCGTTCACGCCTTCACGCAAGAGGCACGCGACGCCATCTACCAAACCATTTTTTCACGCCGCGACGTGCGCGGGCAGTTTTTGCCCACGCCCGTGCCCGACGAGGTGCTCAGCCGCATCCTCACCGCCGCGCATTACGCACCCTCGGTGGGCTTCATGCAGCCCTGGAACTTCCTGGTGGTGCGCTCGCCCGAGACCAAGCGCCGCGTGCACGACGCCTTTGCCAAGGCGCATGCCGAAGCCGCCGGCATGTTCGAGGGCGACAAGCGCGCCACCTACCAAAAGCTCAAGCTTGAAGGCATCGTGGAGTCGCCCATCGGCATCTGCATCACCTGCGACCGCGAGCGCACCGGCCCCGTGGTGGTGGGCCGCACCCACATGAAGACCATGGACCTGTACAGCAGCGTCTGCGCCGTGCAAAACCTCTGGCTGGCCGCGCGCGCCGAAGGGCTGGGCGTGGGCTGGGTCAGCATCTTCCACCAGGCCGACCTGCAAGCGGCGCTGGGCATCCCCAAGGGCATCACCCCCATCGCGTACCTGTGCGTGGGCTACGTGAGCCACTTCTACGCCAAGCCCGAGCTGGAAACCGCAGGCTGGCTGCCGCGCCTGCCCATGGAAGACCTCGTGTACTTCGACCAATGGGGCCAGCGCGACGACCAGCAGCCGCTCATAGCCCACCTGCAGCGCGACCAGGCCGCCGCCCAGCGCGGGCGCGAAGCCATCGCCTGACCCAGGCCCGACCCCGCTGCCGCGCGCCGGGCAGCCTTGGCGCGCACCGCCCTCCCATGCGCGGCCCCCGTGGGCGGGCCGCGCCAGACCCTCGCAAAAAGTTGAACACGCCATGACCGCACACCTCCCCCTGATTGCCGACATCACCAACGCCCCCCTCACCCAGGCCCTGCAGCACAAGCTGGACCACAAGACCAAACCCTTGGGCTCGCTGGGCCGCCTGGAACAGCTTGCGCTGCGCATCGGCCAGATTCAGGGCCAGGAGGCCCCCCGTCTGGAGCAGCCGCAAATGGTCGTCTTCGCGGGCGACCACGGCCTGGCCGCACGCGGCGTGTCGGCCTTTCCCAGCGACGTGACCTGGCAGATGGTCGAGAACTTCCTCGCCGGAGGCGCCGCCATCAGCGTGCTGGCGCGCCAGTACGGCCTGGCGCTCACCGTGGTGGACTGCGGCGTGGCCCGCGACATCACCCCGCGCGAAGCCGCCCCCGGCCAGCCGCGCCTGCTGCTGCGCAAGGTGGCCCCCGGCACGCAGGACGCCAGCACCGGCCCGGCCATGAGCGCCGTGCAATGCGCACAGGCGCTCAGCCACGGCATCGAACTGGTGCGCGGGCTGCCGGGCAACGTGCTGCTGCTGGGCGAAATGGGCATCGGCAACACCTCGGTGGCGTCACTCCTGCTGGCACGCCTGGGCGGCCTGCCGATTGCCGAATGCACCGGCGCAGGCACCGGGCTGGACGCCGCGGGCATCGAACGCAAGCGCGCCGTACTGCAACAGGCGCTGGACGCCAACGCCGCCGCCACCACGCCGCTGGACGCCCTGGCCGCGCTGGGCGGCTACGAGGTGGCCACCATGGTGGGCGCCGTGCTGCAGGCTGCGCAAGAGCGCCGCGTGATCCTGGTGGACGGCTTCATCACCAGCGCCGCCGTGCTGGTCGCCAGCCGCCTGCAGCCCCTGGTATTGCAACGCTGCGTGTTCGCCCACCGCTCGGGCGAGCGCGGCCACCAGCTCATGCTCGCGCAAATGCAGGCCGAGCCCCTGCTGGACCTGGGCCTGCGCCTGGGCGAAGGCTCGGGCGCCGCGCTGGCCTGGCCGCTGCTGCAATCGGCCTGCGCCATCCTGCGCGAGATGGCGAGCTTTGAGGCGGCGGGGGTGTCGGAAAAGGCATGAGGAGCGGGACTGCTGGCCTCAACCCGCACGGGACGGGTGTCGTCGTCAGGCGACGCCAGTTGCCGCAATCAAATCGCAGAAAAGGATGTGTGGCGGGCTACGGAGCATTGATTCAAAGCGATGCAGTGCCTCTTTGACGGGTGCTGACGTCAAGTGCGCTTCACATGCAGCAGCATCCCGATAAAGCTCATAGATCACAAAGGTGTTGGGATCGGTTTTCTGACGATGCACTGCGTATTGGATGGTGCCGGATTCCGTGCGCGCCACTTCGACCAACTCGCACAGAATGTTTTCGACCTCATGGGCGTGGGAGTCTTTGGCGTTCAATTCTGCAAGCAAGAGATGCATGATTTCGGAGTCCTTGGGTTGAATGGAGTCGCCATCATGGTTCATGCACGCAGGGATGTATTGAAAAAATGCGTCTTGGTACGGGCTGTCTTGAGGTGGCGCCCTGGTGGCTCGGCTGCCAGTCTTTGGAAGTGGCGTATGAAGTGGGATTGGTCGCAGTATCCATGTGCCAGGGCGGCATCTGCTACGTCTGTGGCGCCATCGAGCATGAGGGTGCGAAAGGTTTTTTGGAAGCGCGCAAGGTTGCGCATTTCTACAGGGGACTGTCCTGCAATGGCCATGAAACGGCGTTCCAATTGGCGTCGCCCGATTCCTAGATGCTTGGCCAACTGATCAATGGTGAGTTCGACGCACCGTGTGTAGAGAAGAGATGCCGCGTGTTCATACACAACGTCAGGCCTTCGCTGTGCGATTTGCTCCAGAAGGAAAGCCTGAATCAGGCGGAGTCGTTCTGCATGAGTTTCCGCACTGGCAATTTGGCTGCTTAGATTCTTGCCTGCCATTCCCCACAGATCCTCTGGGGACAGCACCTTGTCCATGAAATCGGAGCTTGGTACCTCAGTGAACCGGTAAACCATCCCGGCTCGGAACCGTATGGCGATAAAACCAATATCGCTGGCTGGCAGTAAGTCAATGGTTTTGTCGCGCAGGCAAAACAGATGGGCAGCACCGCAAGACTGAATCTGCCCCGCATGGGCAAGCTGTTGAAAAGGGGTACGGTAGTGGAAATACAACTCGGCACCAACTCCCGGCAGCAGCCGGGGTAGGGCGATCTGTTCGTTGCCATCGCTTTCCCAGCCCCAGAACCGATCAATGTAGGGGGCCAATATGCTGTTGGGCAGTGACTGAAAGGTGCGCATCATTCACGCCTGATGAGATGCAGGTAGATGCGATCGCTCTGAAAAAGATAGCTTTTAACGCAATAGGGACAGTGTTGCAGGCTATTTTGTCCAAATCTGACCGACACGTGGTACCAGGGTGCGCCGCCTACTCCGGCACATGGCACACCGCCTCGATGTTGTTGCCCTCGGGGTCGATGACGAAGGCGCCGTAGTAGTGAGGGTGGTACTCGGGGCGCAGGCCGGGTGCGCCGTTGTCCTTGCCGCCAGCGGCGATGGCGGCGGCATAAAAGGCGTCGACTTGGGCGCGGGTCTGGGCCTTCCATGCCAGATGGCAGCCCGTGGTGGCCGGTGCGCCGCCGTAGGGGGAGGGGCCGTCGATGAACCATACGTCCGCCTTTTTGCCGTCGGATTCTGCAGGATCGGGGTAGGCGAACCCGAGGATGTTCATGCCGTAGTTGCCTTCAAAGCAAACGCTGTAGCCCAGGGGCGCAAGGGTTGCGCTGTAGAACGCCTTGGCGCGCTGGATATCGGTGACGCGGAAGGTCATGTGGTCAAGCATGGGTGGCTCCTTTGCGGGTTGGTCGTGCGTAGATCGTACACGAGCACTGTATTTGCGTACAGTTATATTTGTCCGGTGCAAAGGGCTGGTGCAACCATCGATACGCCAGCGCCGCACGGCGCTCAAAACCAGGCGGCGGTGTCCTCTTTCACCAGCGAGTACACGACGGCTTCATGTGGCGCGCCCTGGAAGTACACCCGGTTCCGGGCCTGGCATTCGCGGGTTGCGCCCAGTGCGGTGGCTACCCGTTGGCTGGCCAGGTTATGGGGGAGAGTGATGATTTCCAGGCGGGTCAGGCCGAGCGTCTCGAAGCCGAGCAGAACTGCCTGCTGCGCTGCATGGCGCGCCACTCCGCGCCCGGTGTGGGGCGTACTGACCCAATACCCGATGCTTCCGATGCGGTACGCCTTGGTGATGTGGTGGATGCCTGTGCCGCCAACGACGGCGCCGGTGCGCGTATCAAAGATCCCCAGCGGGAATTCGGTCTCTTCCGCCCATGCTTTTTGTGTGAATTGGACCCAGGCTTCGGCGTCTTTCAGCGCGTAGTCTTCCTTGCACCATGGCATCCAGTAGGACAGTTCCTTCAGCGAGGCCTGCACCGCCGCGTACATCGACGGTGCGTCAGATGGTTCGAAGCGGCGAATGAGGTACTCACTGGAGATTTTTCCGGTGGCCAGTGGGTTAGTGGGAGCAATCTGCATCTTGGGCTCCAGTCCAATCGGGAGGTTGTAGGTGTACCTTGGGAGGGTGATCGGGATCAGTGGGGTAGCAGTCGAACTTGCCAAGAAGCTTGCCATCGGAGATGCGAATCCAGCGAAACAATTGTGGAGATGATCCGTGTGGAAGCTCGCGTATGAAGACTAGCGATTTGTTGCCGGGAGCAAAGTGCCAATCAAAAATCGAGAGGTTTTCAGCGCTGACGATTCGAACGACCCGAGAGCCATTGTGGATGACCAATGCACGAGGAAGGGGATACGACGTGCAGCAGTTGGAAAATGTGACTGTCCACCCGATGAGATGCCGATTGGGTGAAACCTGTACGTTGCTGAAGCCGCTCTGTTTGGCGGCAGTTAGCGGTGCGCTCAGCACTGCCCCATCGGAAAGGTGAATTGAAAGATGGGAATGATCCTCGGAAAGCTGAAAGGATTGAATGGTTGTCCCTTGGGACAAACCTGCCTGCAGACTCAAGAAGACAGCAAAGATCAAGGGTTTCATGGGGGCGTTATGGCATCTGGCCAGACTCGTTCAATGTGCCGTGCTCATGCCGTGCAGGTTCGGTTCCGCCCCTGTTCCTTGGCCAGGTACAGCGCCTTGTCTGCGCGGGCCAGCAAGGTGTCCAGGGTGTCTTGGGCTCCGGCCCAGATGCTGATGCCTATGCTGAGCTGGCAGTCCAGCGCGTGGCCTGTGGCCAGGGCGGCGTGGATGCGCTCCGCTGTTTGCAGGGCGGCGGGCAGGTCGGTGTGGGGCAGCAGCACCAGGAATTCCTCGCCGCCGTAGCGGCCCAGGCGGTCGGTGCGGCGCAGGGTATCTTGCACGCGCTGTACAAAGTGCGCCAGTACGGCGTCACCATGCTGATGGCCACGGGTGTCGTTGATGGTCTTGAAGTGGTCCAGATCCAGCATCATCAGCGTCAGCCCCTGGCCAAAGCGGCGGCAGCGTTCCAATTCTTCGGCGCAGCGTTGCAGGATGGCGCGGCGGTTTAGTGCGCCGGTCAGGCCGTCGTGCGTGGCCAGGTGTTCCAGCTCGCGGGTCAGGCGGTCGGTGGCCAGCAGCACTGCGCCGATGGACAGCAGCAGCACAAACAGCGCGTAGCTGCCCAGGTACACCACCTGGATGAGCGAGGGGTCGAGCAACTGGTTGCTGACCTGGCCGCTGACGGCCGCCTGTAGGCGCAGCAGCAGCACCGCAATCTGCAGTGCCAGCACGGTGATGACCATGCGCGCCGGAAAGCGCGGCTCGCCGTGGCGCAGCATGAAGTGCAGGTTGCTGCCAAAGACCAGCAGCATCATCGCCGTGAACACCACCATGCGCCCTGCGGGCCAGGGGCTCACATGGGTCATCCAGACCAGCAGCAGGGCTTTGGCCAGCAGGGCTGCGCCCCAGCGCCAGTAGCCCGCGGCATGGCCGTAAAAGCGTCGGCACCCCAGGTAGAACAGCACCGAGCCCAGCATGGTGAACACGTTGCCCAGTACGACGGAGGAAAATTCGCCAATCAGCCCGCGCAGGCCCAGCAGCGTGGCCGCCGCGACCCAGGCCGCCGGGGCCAGCGCCCACAGCCCCAGGCCCCGGATGTGCGGTGGAAAGTAGCGCCGCATGAAAAAAAGCACCACCCCCATGAAGCTGGCCATGAAGGCCGCCATGAAGAGCAGCGAGCGCGGGTCGAGGGCCATGGCTGTGCGCTGGGGTGGGCTGTGCCAGGCCAGTATAGCCAGCCGATGGCGGTGCAGCTACTGCAAAGCCGGGTGCCGTGCTGGGAAGGGTGTTGTATGTGTTTTTAGGATCTTTCGCCCGTCCAATAAGCGCTGGCAGCTACAAAAAGTATAGCGATAAGGCTCTCAAGGCGGCGGTGTTTTAGGCTGGTGGCTGCACCAGGGGGCCACGCGGCATTCCCAGCAGCGCGGCTTGCGCGCCTGGCACACGTAGCGGCCCAGCAGGATGAGCCAGTGGTGCGCGTCCACCGCGTAGGCGGGGGGCACGCGCGCAAGCAGTTGCTTTTCCACCTCCAGCGGGTTCTTGCCGGGGGCCAGGCCCGTGCGGTTGCTGACGCGGAAGATGTGCGTGTCTACCGCCATGGTGGGCTGGCCGAAGGCCACGTTGAGCACTACGTTGGCGGTCTTGCGGCCCACGCCGGGCAAGGCTTCGAGGGCCTCGCGCGTGCCGGGTACCTGGCCGCCGTGCTGTGCGAGCAGGATGCGGCAGGTTTCCATCAGGTGCCGGGCCTTGCTTTTGTACAGGCCGATGGTCTTGATGTAGCCCTCCAGGCCGTCCAGCCCCAGATCCAGGATGGCCTGCGGCGTGTTGGCTACCGGGAACAGTTTGCGCGTGGCCTTGTTCACCCCCACATCGGTGGCCTGGGCCGACAGCAGCACGGCCACCAGCAGCTCGAACACGCTGGTGTATTCCAACTCGGTGTTCGGCATGGGGTTGGCGGCTTTCAGGGCAGCGAAGAAGGGCTCGATGTCGGTGGAGTGCATAGGGCAGGGGGTCAAGCCAAGTGGCGTAATTCTCGGAGCGCAACCGATACCGGCGCCAGGTCGGGCGCCTGGGTGTGGATGGTGGCCAGCAGGCGCTGCAGCCGCTCGATGGCGCGTGCATTGCGCTCTTGCCAGGCGCCCAGGTCTTCGTGGCGTTGCAGCAGGCCCTGGGTGATGTGGCCTGCGATGGAGTACACGTCGTCGCGCGCGCTGGCGCGGGCCTGGGTTTGCCACAGGGTGTCGGTGGGCAGGCGGTTGATCTGGGCGCGCCACTGCGCCAGGTCCAGGCTGGCCTCTACGCCAAAGTAGGCGCGTGCGGCCTGCTCCAGGCTGGCCTGGGTGCTTTGCGCCAGGTCCACCAGGTCCAGTGCCGGGAAGCTGTGGTCCAGCGCGGTCAGGTTGTGGGCCAACGCTTCCTGCACGCCGGCCTGGGCCAGCGTGGCGGTGGCCTGCTGCCAGCCTTGCAGGGCGCCTGGGGGCAGCCAGTCGGCCAGGTGGGTGCGCAGCTCGCGCGCGGGGCCCTGGTAGCGCTGGATGAGGGTGGGCATGTCGGTGTGGTCCGAGGTGTGCAGCCGCAGTATCCAGCGCGAGGCGCGCTGTGCAATGGCGATGAGCTTGTGCAGCAGATCCAGTTGCAGCGTGCTGCCGACCTGGTAGTCCAGCGCGTCGATCTGGTCCCACAGGGGTTCCAGGTCGAAGATTTCGCGCGCCAGCGTGAAGGTGCGGATCACATCGGCCGTGGCCGCGCCCGACTCTGCCGCCAGGAAGTTGACAAAGGTGGCGCCGGTGCGGTTGATGACCGTGTTGGTGATGAAGGTGGCAATGATCTCGCGCTTGAGCGGGTGCGCGTGCATGGCCTGGGCAAAGCGTTCGCGCAGGGCCTGCGGAAAGTAGGCCTGCAGCGCGCGGCCGTAGAACGGGTCGTCGGGCAGGTTGCTGGCCACCAGCTCGTCGAATACGGCCATCTTGGCGTAGGCCAGCAGCACGGCGTTTTCGGGGGCGGTGAAGCCCTGCTTGCGCGCGCGGCGCTGGGCGATCTCTAGGTCGGTGGGCAGGAACTCGATGGCCCGGTTCAGGCGCTTGCCGCCTTCGAGCCAGTGCATCAGCCGCTGCTGGCCGTCCAGCACGTACAGGGGACGGTGGCAGGCGATGTCCAGCGCCTGGGTCTGGTAGTAGTTGTCCTGCAGCACCAGTGCGGCCACCTCGTCGGTCATGGAGGCCAGCAGGTCGTTGCGCTGCTTGAGGGTGAGGTCGCCCGCTTCCACCACGGCGCCCAGCAGGATCTTGATGTTGACCTCGTGGTCCGAGCAGTCCACCCCGGCGGAGTTGTCGATGGCGTCGGTGTAAATCAGGCCGCCTTTTTGTGCGTATTCGATGCGCCCGTTCTGCGTGCAGCCCAGGTTGCCGCCCTCGGCCAGCACCTTGCAGCGCAGCTCGTTGCCGTTGACGCGGAAGGCATCGCCCGCCTTGTCGCCCACCTGGGCGTGGCTCTCGAAGCTGGCCTTCACGTAGGTGCCGATGCCGCCGTTGTAGATCAGGTCGACGGGCGCCTGCAGGATGGCCTTGAGCAGTTCCACCGGGGCCATCTCTTGCGTATCGATGCCCAGCACGGCCTGGGCCTCGGGGCTCAGGCGGATGGACTTGGCCGTGCGCGGGTACACGCCGCCGCCGGGGGAGATGAGGGCCTTGTCGTAGTCGTCCCAACTGGAGCGCGGCAACTGGAATAGGCGCTTGCGCTCGGCAAACGATACCGCCGTATCGGGGCTGGGATCGATGAAGATGTGCCGGTGGTCGAAGGCCAGCACGAGCTTGATGTGGTCGGACAGCAGCATGCCGTTGCCGAACACGTCGCCCGACATGTCGCCAATGCCCGCCACGGTGAATGCCGTAGCCTGCGTGTTCACGCCCAGCGCGCGGAAGTGGCGCTTGACCGATTCCCAGGCGCCGCGTGCGGTGATGCCCATCTTCTTGTGGTCGTAGCCCACCGACCCGCCCGAGGCAAACGCGTCGCCCAGCCAGAAGCCGTATTCGGCCGACACACCGTTGGCAATGTCGGAAAACGTGGCCGTGCCCTTGTCGGCGGCGACCACGAGGTAGGGGTCGTCGCCGTCGTGCCGCACCACCTGGGCCGGAGGTACCACGGTGCCCTTGGCGATGTTGTCGGTCACGTCCAGCAGGCCGCGCAGAAAGGTCTGGTAGCAGGCCACGCCTTCGGCCAGGTAGGCTTCGCGGTCGCTGGCGGGCGGCGCGTTCTTGAGGACAAAGCCGCCCTTGGAGCCCACGGGCACGATCACCGTGTTCTTGACCTGCTGTGCCTTGACCAGGCCCAGGATTTCGGTGCGGAAGTCCTCGCGCCGGTCGGACCAGCGCAGGCCGCCGCGCGCTACGCGCCCGCCGCGCAGGTGCACGCCCTCCATGCGCGGGGAATAGACCCAGATTTCATACAGCGGCTTGGGTTCGGGCACGCCGGGCACTTCGCGCGGGTTGAGCTTGATGCTGAGGTAGGGCTTGGGCAGCCCATCGCTGCCGCGCTGCCAGGCGTTGGTGCGCAGCGTGGCGCTGATGGTGGCCACAAACTGGCGCAGGATGCGGTCTTCGTCCAGGCTGGCCACCTGGGCCAGGTCGGCGTCGATGCTGCTGCGCAGCGCTTGCAACCGCTGTGTGCGGTCGTCGTCCAGCGCGGGGTCGAAGCGCGCCATGAACAGCGCGGCCATCGCTTGTGCGAGCTGCGGGTTGCGCGCCAGCGTGGCCTCGATGTAGCTCTGGCTGTAGGCAAAGCCCAGTTGCTTGAAGTAGCGCGTGTAGGCGCGCAGCACGCTGATGGCGCGTGCGTCCAGGTCGGTGGCCAGCACCAGGCGGTTGAGGTCGTCGTTCTCCACCTCGCCGCGCCAGGCGGCCACGTACAGGTCTTCAAAGCGCTGCTTGACGCGTGCCAGGTCGGTGTGGGCGGGCAGTTGCAGGCCCAGGTCGTGGATCCAGAGCGCGCTGCCGTTGGAGCCAATGCGGTAGGGGTGCTCGTCGAGCACGCGCGCGCCCATGCGCTCGAGCACGGGCAGCGAGTCCGACAGCGCCACCTTGGCGGTGCTGTACACCTTCAGGCGCAGCGTGCCGTGCTGGGCGTCCAGCGGGCGATAGAGCTTGACGGCCAGCGGTGCGCCGGGCGAGAGCGTGGTCAGGGTGTCGGTGTCTTCCACAGCAACCTGGGGCGAGAACGACTCGCGGTAGCCGCTGGGAAACGCTCCTGCATAGCGGTGTGCCAGCGCCAGGCCCGGCCCCTCGCCGTGGGCGCGCAGGAATTCGCTGGTGCACTGGTCTTCCCAGCGTTCGGTGTGGCGGGCAATGCGCGCTTCCAGGGCCTGCAGCGCCACGTTCTGCGGGGCATGTTCGCGGGCGCGCACCAGGTAGTGGATGCGCGCAAGCGGGCTGTCGGTGAGCATGGGGGTGAACTCGACCGACTGGCCGTCGAGCACGGCCATGAGCTCCTCGCCGATCTTGAGCCGCAGCTCGGTGTTGAAGCGCTCGCGCGGCACGAACACCAGCGCCGAGGTGAAGCGCCCGAACACGTCGCGGCGCAGGAACACGCGCGTGCGCTGGCGCTCCTGCAGCCGCAGGATGCCGATGGCGTGTTCGGTGAGGGTGGGGGTGTCGATCTGGAACAGTTCGTCGCGCGGGTACACGTCCAGGATGGACTGCAGCGACTTGGCGGCGTGGCTCTCGGGCACTACGCCTGCGGCTGCCATCACGGCTACCACGCGGCTGCGTACCTGGGGAATGTCGCCCACGGGTGCGGTGTAGGCGGTGGAGGTGTACAGGCCCAGAAAGCGGGTTTCGCCCACCAGCTCGCCCTGTGTGTCAAAGCGCTTGACGGCAATGTAGTCCAGCCAGGCCGGACGGTGCACCGTGGCGCGCGACATGGCCTTGGTGACCAGCACCAGCTCGTTCGATTCGAGCAGCGCCACGGCCTCGGGCGGCAGCACGGTCTGTTCGGTATGGGCGGCGCCGCGCAGAATGCCCAGGCCGGTGCCGGGCTTGGCGCGCATGCTCACGGTGCTGCCATCGCGCACCAGGTCGTAGTCGCGTGCGCCCAGGAAGGTGAAGTGCTTGTCTTCGAGCCAGTGCAGAAAATCCACGCCCTCCTGCCGGCCGCTGGGCGAGAGGCTGGAATGCTCCACCGCCTTCGCCACGCTGCGCGCACGCTCCAGCATGGCCTGCCAGTCCTGCACGGCGGCGCGCACGTCGCTGAGCACCTGCTGCAGGTCGGCCTGCAGGGCCTCGCGGTCTTGCGCATGGACGATGCGGTCGCATTCCACCAGGATGACCGATTCCACTGGCGTGCCCTGCGCATGCGCCGTGGCGGCGCTGGAGGCGGTTTGCACCGCGCCGCTGGCGTCGCGCTGCACGGCCAGCAGCGGGTGCACGATCCAGTGCGCCGTGCGGTTGCCCCGGTTGATGGCCATGGTGACCGAATCCACCAGAAAGGGCATGTTGGCATGCACGATGTGCACCACGGTATGTTCATTGACAAAGCCGTCTTCGGCCAGCGTGGGGTTGAACACCCGCACCTGCGCGCCTGCCGGGTCGGTGTGGGCCTGCAGCAGCCGCCAGTGGGCCGCGGCGTTGGCGTACAGCGCGGCCGGGCCGCGTGTCTGCAGCTCGTCGGGGTCGGCATTTTCGTAGTAGGCGGCGATGAAGTCGCTCATGCAGCCGGTGGGCGAGCCTGCGTGTTCCTGGGTAAAGCTCAGCAGATCCGAGAGCGCGGAATGGGTCATGGTGTTCTCCTTGGCTCCTTGTCAATATGCGAAAGATTCTAGGAGCAGGTCTGTGCGCAGGCCATGCGCTTGCGGGGCAAACCATGACTTTATGCAATAGCCGCATAGCCTGAGCATGCAGTTTGCGCCAAATCCGCCAGCAGGCATGTGCAAGCAGGAAAACTGCGCGCCGATTGGCGACAATGCGGCATCCCTGCCAACTACCTTGTGAACCACGCCATGCAATTTGCCGACCGCCTGAACAACGTAGAAACCTCCGCCATCCGCGAACTCTTCAAGCTGCTGGGCAAGCCCGGCATCATCAGCTTTGCCGGCGGCTTTCCCGACAGCGCCATGTTCGATGTGGACGGCATCCAGGCCGCAGTCAACCAGGCCCTGGCCGAGGAAGCAGGCGCCGCGCTGCAGTACGGCGCCACCGAGGGCTACCAGCCGCTGCGCGAACAGCTCAGCGCGTTCATGGCCAGCAAGGGCGCGCAGGGCGTGGCGCCCGAGAACCTCATCGTCACCACCGGCAGCCAGCAGGCGCTGGACCTGCTGGGCAAGACGCTCATCAGCCCCGGCGACAAGGTGATCGTGGAAGGCCCGACCTTCCTGGCCACCATCCAGTGCTTCCGCCTGTATGGCGCGCAGCTCATCAGCGCGCCCATCGACGGCAACGGCGTGCAGACCGACGCGCTGGAGCAGCTCATCGTGGAGCACCGGCCCAGGTTCGTGTACCTGATTCCCACCTTCGGTAATCCCAGCGGCGCCATGCTGAGCCTGGAGCGCCGCAAGAAGGTGCTGGAACTGGCCGTGAAGTACCAGACCGTGGTCGTCGAGGACGACCCCTACGGCGACCTGTACTTTGGCGATGCGCCGCCGCCCAGCCTGCTGGCCCTCTCAAGCCAAGTGCCGGGCAGCCGCGAGCTGCTGGTGCACTGCGGCAGCTTGAGCAAGGTGCTCTCGCCCGGCCTGCGCGTGGGCTGGATGATCGCCCCGGCCGAGCTGCTGGCCAAGGCCACCATGTGCAAGCAGTTTTCCGACGCGCACACCAGCACCTTTGCCCAGGCCACGGCCGCGCAGTACCTCAAGGCCGGCCGCATGCCTGCCACGCTGGCCCATGTGCGCAAGGTCTATGCCGAGCGCGCCCAGGCCATGGGCGACGCGCTGCGCAAGGAGCTGGGCGATGCCATCGCGTTCGTGCAGCCGCAGGGCGGCCTGTTCGTGTGGGCGCGCCTCACGGGCGCGGGCGGCAAGGTGGCGGACGGCAACGCATTCGCCAAGCGCGCCATCGAGCAGGGCGTGGCCTTTGTACCGGGTACGCCGTTCTTCTGCGCCCACCCCGACCCGGCCACGCTGCGCCTGTCGTTTGCCACGGCCGATGTGGACAAGATCCGTGAGGGCGTGGCGCGCCTGGCGCGGGCCTTGTAAGCCGCAGGGGGTCAGGCGCAGGCGCAGCGGTCGCGCCCCTGGCGCTTGGCCTGGTAGAGCGCCTGGTCTGCGCGGTCTAGCAGGTCGCGCAGGCTGCGGTCTGGGGGCAGCAGGCAGGCCAGCCCTACGCTGGTGGTCACCTGCACAGGCTGGCCGTGCGGGCCGGGCAGGGACAGGTCGCGGATGTGCTGCAGGATGCGCTCGGCAATGGCCAGCGCGTCGTCGTAGCCCGAGCGCGGCAGCAGCACCCCGAACTCCTCGCCCCCGAGGCGGCCCACGGTGTCGTCCGCACGCAGCAGCTGTTGCACCGACTGCGCAAACGCGATCAGCACGCGGTCGCCTTCGAGGTGGCCCAGGCGGTCGTTGATCTGTTTGAAGTGGTCCAGGTCCAGCATCAGCAGGGCCAGGGGCTGGCCCTCGGTGCGGGCATGCGCAAAGGCGGCTTCGGCGCGCTCCAGGAAGACGCGGCGGTTGGCCATGCCCGTCAGCGTGTCGGTGCTGGCCATGCGGTGCAGCTCGCGTTCCAGGTTTTTGCGCTGGGTGATGTCGCGGTAAATGCCTTCGACGCCCGCAAAGCGCCCCTCTTCGTCGAACACCGCCTGGCTGCTGATGGAGATGTCGATCACGCGCCCGTCCTTGCGCACCATCTGGCCGGGAAAGTCGGACACGGCGCCATGCGTCTGGATGGCAGCCTTGAAGGCGTCGCGGTCCGAGCTTTGCGGGTAGTAGGACTCGGCCGTGCGGCCGATGATCTCTTGCGGGTCGTAGCCCAGCACGCGGCGCACGCCGGGGCCCACGTGCAGCACCACGCCCTGGGCGTCGGTGCGGTAGTACACGTCCTGCATGTTCTCGAACAGGCGCCGGAAATGCTGCTCGCTCTCGCGCAACTGGGCCTGGATTTCGCTTTGGTGCGTCATGTCGGTGCCGCAGATCAGCACCGAGGGCAGGCCATCCACCTCGGTGGCCACGCTGGTGAACAGTGCCATGCGCAACTGGCCCCGGCAGGTGCGGATGCGAATTTCGGTGGACTTGTTGGGAATGCCGCTGTCGGGTGCGCTGGCCACCTTCTGGATGCGGCCGCTGGAGCGCTGCTGGTCCACCGGGTGTACGAATTCGGTGGTCGGGTGGCCCACCATCTGCTCCACCGAGTCGGCCTCGAACAGCACCAGGCACGCAGGGTTGATGTGCTGGATCACGCCATCGCGTACCACCAGCACGGCGACTGGCAACATGTGCCACAGCAGGTTGTGGGTGATGTCCATGGAGCGGTGGGGGTGGAGGGGTGCCTTCATTGTGGCACGCGCTGCGGCGGGCCGTGGCACGCACGATAATGGCACGCTTCCTGACTTGCTGCCTTGCCCATGCCTCTTGCGCTTGATACGTCCGCCATCACCCATGGCATTCAGCTGGCGGTTGCGCCGGTGTTTCTGCTTACGGCGGTGTCCGGCATGATCGGCGTGGTGGCCGGGCGCCTGGCGCGCATCATCGACCGGGCGCGGGTGGTGGAAGACAAGGCCCGGCGCGAGCCCGAGTTTGCCGAGCAGGCTGTGCAGGAACTGCTGACCCTGCGCCGCCGTGGCTACCTGGCCAACGCAGCCATTGCCTTGCTGACGACCTGTGCCTTCTTCATTGGCATCACCATCATCCTGCTGTTCCTGGGCGAGACGGCTGGCCTGCAGGCCAGCCGCTTGGCGGTGGCGGGGTTTCTGCTGGGGGTGGGGTCGTTTCTGCTGGCGCTGAGCTGCTTCATGACGGAGACGGTGCTGGCGACCCGGCTGTTCAACTTCCACCTGCTGCTGGAACTCGAAAAGACAAAAAAAAGCACCCAGGCTTGAGGTGCTGGGTGCTGGGTGCTGGGTGCAGCCTAAGGTGCGCGATCAGCTGCAGGAGCAGCCGCCCGAGCCGCCGCAGCCGCCGCCGCCCATGGCCTGCTGGGCCTTGGCTTCGAACTGCGGGAACAGCACGTTGTTTTCCAGGTGGATGTGGTTGAGCAGGTCTTCGCTGAGCTGGGCGATGCCGCCGTACAGCGCGCGCCAGGTGTTGCAGGCGCCTGCGGGCGGGGTGGCGTCGTTGGTCAGCGCGGCGAGTTTTTCCAGGGCTGCGCCATGGTCCACGTGCTCGGCCCGCATCACATTGATGGGCTGGCCCACGAAGGGGTTGCCGCCAGACTTGAGCATGGGGAACAGGATGGCTTCTTCCTTGTGCATGTGCGTGAGCAGTTCCTGCTGGATTTCTTCCAGCAGGTCGGCCAGGCCGGCGGGCACGTTGGGGTTGGCGCGGTGCACCGTCTCCACACGCTGGGCCATGCGGACGAGTTCGGGCAACTGGGCGCGGTGCACTTCGTGGTAGCGCGCCAGGATGTGGTCGATCAGCGCCACCGGTTCGGTGATGCCCGTGGGGGTCGTGGGGCGCTGCAGTTGCGACAGCTCGGCCTGCACGGCCTGCAGATCCAGGCCTTTTTCGGCCACGGCACTGGCCAGGCTCAGGTGGCCGCCGCAGCAGAAGTCCAACTTCAGGCGGCGGAACACGGCGGTGGCGCCGGGCAGTTCCACAGCGATCTGCCCGATCGACATGGCGGGGTTCAAGGCCTGGGCTTGTGCGGAGGAGACGGGGGCGTTCATGGGGGTATGTCCTAGTAAAGGGGTACTTTGCCTACATATTTTATCCAATAAAATGCAAAATACATGCCTGTTTATACCTATCAGCGGCCGTTGCCATGCGCCTGACCCAATGGACCGATTACACCCTGCGGGTGCTTATGTACTGCGCCGCCTGCCACGAGCGGGCGCAGCCCGTCACCATCACCGAGGTGGCGCAGGCCTACGGCATCTCCCGCAGCCACCTCACCAAGATCGTGCAGGACCTGTCTGCACGCGGCTACCTGGAGACCACGCGCGGGCGGGGCGGCGGCATGCGCCTGATGCACCCTGCCAAAGACATCAACGTGGGGGCCGTGGTGCGCGTCACCGAGTCGGACTTTGTGATGGTGGAGTGCTTTGACCCCCAGAACAACCAGTGCCGCCTGAGCAGCCACTGCCGCCTGCAAAGCGTGCTGGGCCAGGCCATGCAGAGTTTTTTCGCCGTGCTGGATCGGCTCACGCTGGAAGACCTGATGATCCCCGTCGGCCAGGCCGCGCAACCTGCAGGTGTTGCCCATGTGGCGCTGGTGCCGGGCCTGCCAGTACGCCCAGCAGCATCGGCCGCTTGAACCGGGCGCAGCCCACGCCAGGAGCGAAGCGACGCAGGGGGCGGTGCGGTTTCAAGGCTGCACCACTTCCAGCAGCCGGTCCAGCCCGCCGCTGTTGATGGCCACCTGGGCCTGTGCGCGCACCGAGGGCTTGGCGTGGAAGGCCACCGACAGGCCCGAGGCCTCCATCATGGGCAGGTCGTTGGCGCCGTCGCCCACGGCAATGGTCTGCTCGGGGCGCAGGCCCAGCAGCGCGGCCACCTCCAGCAGGGTGCGGCGTTTTTCGGCGCCGTCGCAAATGTCGCCCCAATTCTGGTCCACCATGCGGCCGGTCAGGCGCCCGTCTTCGATGTCCAGCACGTTCGCGCGGGCAAACTGGATGCCCAGTTGCGCCTTCACGCGGTCGGCAAAAAAGGTAAAGCCCCCCGACACCAGCAGCGTGGCCAGCCCGGCATTGCGGCAGGCGTGCACCAGCTCGCGCACGCCGGGGTTGAAGCGCATGCGGTGCAGCAGCACCTGCTCCATGTGCGACACGGGTACGCCGCGCAGCAGGGCCACGCGCTGGCGCAGGCTTTCCTTGTAGTCGGTGATCACGCCCTGCATGGCTGCTTCGGTGATGGCGGCCACCTCGGCCTTGCGGCCAGCGGCGTCGGCGATCTCGTCCACGCACTCGATGTTGATGAGCGTGGAGTCCATGTCGAAGGCAATCAATCCGAACTGCGAGAGCTTGAGCGGCGGCGTGATGCCCTGGACAACGAGGCCGGGTGTGAATTCGGTGGCGTGGGTCATGGGTTTTGCTATGAAAATAGGAGCTGTTGACGCTTTGTTGGCGGGCGCAATCCGCACTTTTATTCTGAAAATTGGCATGCCGATACCGGTGGACGGTTTGCACGCCGCGGCGAACATGGGCACAGAGTGTATCGGCCCTGGCATGGCCCCGGCATTCCGGGCGAGGGCTTGCACTACAGTACGGCCATGACTTCAACCAACGACCTTTTTGCCGACCAGGGGCCCGCGTTTGCACCGCAGCCTGACCGACTGGAAATCGTGGCGGGCAAGGTGGTGGCCAGCATGAGCAAGCCCAGCGCGGCCCAGAAGCGCTTCAACACGCTGATGGCGCGCATCGACGCCGAGCAGCAGCTCCTGCAGACGCTGCGCCACGCCATGGACACGCATGTCTCGGCGCATGCACAGGCACTGCACCAGCTGGGCGCCGAAAGCGTGGAGCTGTGCAAGCGCATGGTGGTGTACCTGGACCAGCGCCTGCAGGACCTGGCCAAACCCAAGGGGCTGACGGCCGTTCGCATGCTGCTGATGCTGTGCGAACAGGTGCAGTCGCAGCAGGACGATGCGCAGATCGACGCCATCGTCCAGCGCTACGCCCCGACGGATGAGGACGACGAGGATGCGCAAGAAGACAGGGCGCTGATGCGTTCCCTCCTGGAGTCCTGCGTCGGCAGCGATTTTGCGCAGGGGCGGGAGTTCGACTCACCCGAAGACATGCTGCACGCCGCCATGGAGCACGAGCAGCGCAAGCAGGCCGCAGCCCAGGCCAAGCGCGACGCCAAGCGCGCCGCGCGCAAAGCCGCCAAAGGCCCCAGCGCGCACGAACAGGCCGCAGCGCAAAAGCAGCAGGATGCACAGGCCGCCCTGCGCACCGTGTACCGGCAACTGGCCAGCGCCCTGCACCCCGACCGCGAGAGCGACGCGCAACTGCGCGCACGCAAGACCGCCGTGATGAGCGAGGTGAACGCCGCCTACGAGCGCAACGACCTGAGCACCCTGCTGCGCATCCAGTTGCAGGAAGAAATGGTGGACGCCACCAAGGCCGCCAGCCTGTCACAAGACCGGCTCAAGGCCATGTGCGATCTGCTGGCAGAGCAGGTGCGCGCGCTGGAGCAGGACAATGCGCAGCTGCGCATGGCCATGGAACACCAACTGGGCTACCCGGCCTGGCAGCGCTACGACGAAGCCACCTTGCTGGTGCTGATGCAGGACGAACGCGCAGGCCTGGAAGAAGACATAGCCCACATGCGCGCCGACCTGCAGCGCGTGCAGGACGACAAGGAACTCAAGGCCTGGCTCAAGGAGCAACTGCGGGAGAGCAAGGCGAACCGCCGCAGCGCAGACATGCTGGACATGGACGACATCCTGCACGCCATGATGGCCCGGCGCTGACCCCAGCCCCACGGGCCGTGCAGTGGCTCAGCGGGGTGTTTTCAAATACAAGTGGTCGGACCAGGTGGCCAGCCACTCCGGCTTGAAGGCCACAAACACTGCGGCGAGCATGCCGGTGACGATGGCATCGCCCCAGGCCATGAGCCAGTGCGCCACCAGCGACAGGCCGGGCGCCACGCCCGGCAGGCCCTGGCCCAGCGCCTGCGCCAGCACCGAGGCGGCAAAGCCGCACAGCGCCGTGCCGATGAAGGCGCGCCCCAGGATGTACACAAACATGCGCTCGCCCGTGAACCGGCGCAGCAGCGTGCCCAGCAGCAGCGCCAGGGTGGCAGGCACCAGGCCCAGCCACACGGTGAGCGCCAGCGCTTGCTCCCAGCCCATGTCGGCGATCAGGCCCGCCAGCGTGCCCACGGCCAGCAGCACCAGCACGGCCAGCGGCCAGCCCAGCATCAGCACCACCAGGCAGGCGCCGGACCATTGCAGTTGCAGCGGCATGGCATGCAGCGAAGGCAGCGCCCACAGCCAGGGCAGCAGCACCAGGGTGGCCAGCAGCGGCGTCCACAGCACAGACGGGGTGCCGTGGCTCTCGTGCGCCAGCGGCGTGCGGCTGGCCAGCATGCGCCAGGGCTGCGCCGCCAGGGCGGCACCCAGGGCCACGAGGAGGAGGGCGGCTTCGAGCCACATGCTTGGTATGCTATTGTTTTGATAGCTGCTTGCGCTTGATGGACAAGCGCCAGAGGCCTATTTTGCTTGCGGTTTTTTCATGCGGCAGCCATCGGTTGGCCCAGGCTGCGCAGCACGTCGCGCACCATTTGCGCGCGGGCCTGGGGGTCGGGCAGCGCGCGCTCGATGCGCAGCTTCTCGTTGCCTGCCAGCTTGATGTGCTTGTTCTTCTGGATGAGCCCGATGATGGCCATGGGCTCCACCGGCGGTTGGGGCTTGAAGGTGATGTGGATGACACCAGGGGCTGCGTCCACCTTGACCACGCCGTAGGGCTGGCTCAGGGTGCGCAGGCGGTGCACGTCGATCAGCGTCTGCGCCTGCGGCGGCAGCTTGCCGAAGCGGTCCACGATTTCTTCGAGCAGGCCGTCGATCTGGTCGCTGGTGCGCGCCGTGGCGAGCTTCTTGTAGAACGACAGGCGCAGGTGCACGTCGCCGCAGTAGTCGTCGGGCAGCAGGGCGGGGGCGTGCAGGTTGATGTCGGTGGTGACGGACAGCGGCGCCAGCAGGTCGGGCTCCTTGCCCGCCTTGAGGCAGCGCACCGCTTCGGCCAGCATCTCGTTGTAGAGCTGGAAGCCCACCTCCAGCATGTTGCCGCTCTGGTTCTCGCCCAGTACCTCGCCCGCGCCGCGGATCTCCAGGTCGTGCATGGCCAGGTAGAAGCCGCTGCCCAGCTCTTCCATCTGCTGGATGGCTTCGAGCCGCTGCTGCGCCTGCTTGGTCAGGCCCTCGATGTCGGGCACCATCAGGTAGGCGTAGGCCTGGTGGTGGCTGCGGCCCACGCGCCCGCGCAACTGGTGCAACTGCGCCAGGCCGAACTTGTCGGCGCGGCTCATGATGATGGTGTTGGCCGTGGGCACGTCGATGCCGGTCTCGATGATGGTCGAGCACAGCAGGATGTTGAAGCGCTGGGCCACAAAGTCGCGCATCACGCGCTCGAGCTCGCGCTCGGGCATCTGGCCGTGGGCCACGGCGATGCGGGCTTCGGGCAAGATTTCTTCGAGCTTCTGGCGCCGGTTCTCGATGGTCTCGACCTCGTTGTGCAGGAAGTAGCACTGGCCGCCGCGTTTGAGTTCGCGCAGCACCGCTTCGCGGATCACGCCCGTGCCCTCGTTGCGCACGAAGGTCTTGATTGCCAGGCGGCGCTGCGGTGCGGTGGCGATGACGCTCAGGTCGCGCAGGCCTTCCAGCGCCATGCCCAGCGTGCGCGGGATGGGCGTGGCGGTGAGCGTGAGCACGTCCACCTCGGCGCGCAATGCTTTCATCTGCTCCTTGTGGCGCACGCCGAAGCGGTGCTCTTCGTCGATGATGAGCAGGCCCAGGTTGTGGAACCTGGTGGACTCGGACAACAGCTTGTGCGTGCCCACCACGATGTCCACCGTGCCGTCGGCAATGCCTTTGATGGCCGCGGTGATCTCCTTGCCCGAGCGAAAGCGCGAGACCTCGGCAATCTTCACCGGCCACTTGGAAAAGCGGTCCACCAGCGTCTGGTAGTGCTGCTCGGCCAGCAGCGTGGTGGGCGCGAGGAAGGCCACCTGTTTGCCGCCTGTCACCGCCACGAAGGCTGCGCGCAGGGCGACCTCGGTCTTGCCGAAGCCCACGTCGCCGCAGACCAGGCGGTCCATGGGGCGCGGCGAGATCATGTCCTGGATGACGGCGTGGATGGCGGCGTTCTGGTCGGCGGTTTCTTCAAAGCCAAAATCGTTGGCGAATTGCTCGTAATCCTGGGGTGCATAGCGGAAGGCATGGCCCTCGCGCGCGGCGCGCCGGGCGTAGATGTTGAGCAGCTCGGCCGCGCTGTCGCGCACCTGCTCGGCGGCCTTGCGCTTGGCTTTCTCCCACTGGCCGCTGCCCAGCTTGTGCAGCGGGGCTTCATCGGGACTCACGCCGGTGTAGCGGCTGATGAGCTGCAACTGGCTCACAGGCACATAGAGCGCCGCTTCGCCAGCGTACTCCAGGTGCAGAAACTCCTGCAGCGCGGGCGTGCCGTCGGGGTTGACGTTGCCCACGTCCATGTTCACCAGGCCCCGGTAGCGGCCAATGCCGTGCTGGCTGTGCACCACCGGATCGCCCACGTTAAGCTCGGCCAGGTCCTTGATCAGCGCCTCGACGTCGCTGGTCTGCTCCTGCTTCTTGCGCCTGCGCGTGGTGGGGCCTGCGGCAAACAGCTCGGTCTCGGTGACGAAGTCCAGGCCTTCTTCCAACCACCGAAAGCCTGTGGCAAGCGCCGCGGTGGCAATACCGACTTTTTCCTCCGTGCTGGCCTGGAACTCGGCCAGCGAATCGAAGGCGGGCGGATTGAGCTGCGAGGCGCGCAGGAAGTCCAGCAGGCTTTCGCGCCGGCCATCGCTTTCGGCCAGCAGCAGCACGCGCTGGGCACTGCCGCGGATGTGCGCGTGCAGGCGTGCCAGCGGATCTTCGGCGCCGCGCACCACCGTCAGGTCGGCCAGCGGCTGGAACAGCGCGCTGTCGGGCACGTCCTCCACGCCAGGGCGCAAGGCCAGCTGTGCGTGCGGCTTGCCCAGGGTGTAGAACTGTTCGGCGCTCAGGAACAGCGCCTCGGGCGGCAGGATGGGGCGGTCTGGGTCGCCCTGCAGCAGGCGGTGGCGCTCGCGTGTGTCCTGCCAGAAGCGCTGGAACGCGGCCTCCAGGTCGCCGTGCAGCACCACCGTGGCATCGCTGCCCAGGTAGTCGAACACTGTGGCCGTGTCTTCAAAGAACAGCGGTAGGTAGTACTCGATCCCTGCGGTGGCAATGCCCTGCCCCATGTCCTTGTAGATGCGGCTGCGCGTGGGGTCGCCTTCCAGCAGCTCGCGCCAGCGGCTGCGAAAGCGCGCGCGGGCCGCATCGTCCATGGGGAACTCGCGGCCGGGCAGCAGGCGCACCTCGGGCACAGGGTACAGGCTGCGCTGGCTGTCGGGGTCGAAGGTGCGGATGCTGTCGATCTCGTCGTCGAACAAATCCACGCGGTAGGGCTGCAGCGAGCCCATGGGGAACAGGTCGATCAGCCCGCCGCGCACCGCATATTCGCCGGGGCTCACCACCTGCGTCACATGCTGGTAGCCCGCCAGCGTGAGCTGGGCGCGCAGCTGCGCCTCGTCCAGCTTTTGCTTGACCTTGAAGTGAAAGGTGTAGCCCGCCAGAAAGGCGGGCGGTGCCAGGCGGTACAGCGCTGTGGTGGCGGGCACCAGCACCACGTCGGCACCTTGGTGGGCGTCTTTCTGGCCAATGCGCCACAGCGTGGCCAGGCGTTCGCTGATCAGGTCCTGGTGCGGCGAGAACTGGTCGTAGGGCAGCGTTTCCCAGTCGGGAAACAGCGCGCAGCGCAGCTCGGGCGCAAAAAAGGCCATCTCATCGATCAGGCGCTGCGCGTCGCTCGCGTCTGTGGTGACGATGGCGGTGCGGCGCTGCCCGGCCTTTTCACGCTCGCCCAGGCGGGCGAGCAGCAGCGCATCGGCGCTGCCGGGGGGACGGGGCAGGGTGAAACGTTTGCCGGGGGAGAGTTTGGGGAGATCCATGCGCGGGAATAGGGGCGTGCCACAACGCGGGCGAACCAATGATGCGTCAGCAGGATGTGGCGCAGGGATGGGATTCTAGAATGCCCCCATGACCACCCCCCAGATTCCTCCACTGGCTGCAACTTTGGGTCTTTCACCTGCAACGCCCGGCGACTACTGGGCGCTGCTGCCCTGCGCCGGCACGGGGTCGCGCGCCGTAGCGGGGCCGGCCACGGTGGCTGCGCTGCCCAAGCAGTACCAGAGTGTGGCGGGCCATCCCATGGTGTTGCACACGCTGGCGGCGTTTGCCGGGGTGTCGCGCCTGCGCGGCACGCTGGTGGCGGTGGCGCTGGGCGACCATTTTCTGGACGCTTACCCCCATGCCACCTACTTCACGGTCGATTGCGGCGGCCCCACACGGGCTGACACGGTGCTGGGCGGTCTGCGTGCCCTGCAGGCGCGCGGTGCACGGGCGCAGGACTGGGTGCTGGTGCACGATGCCGCGCGCTGCCTGGTCACGCCCGAACAGATCGATGCGCTGATCGACGCCTGTGCGCACGACAGCGTAGGCGGGCTGCTGGCCCACAAGCTGGCCGACACGCTCAAGACCGCCACCGCAGGGCCGGGCGGTGTGCGCGTGGCGTCTACGGTGGACCGCAGCGACAAATGGCTGGCGCAGACGCCGCAGATGTTCCGCATCGGCGCCCTCGTGGCTGCGCTGGAGCATGTGGGCAGCGCCGTGACCGACGAGGCCAGCGCCATGGAGGCCATGGGCCTGCACCCGCGCCTGGTGCCGGGCAGCGCGCTCAATTTCAAGGTGACCTACCCCGAGGACTTTGCACTGGCGCAGGCGGTGCTGGCGCAGCGCGGGCACGGTGCCACGCTGGAACGTTTTGGCGGCGTGCGCCTGCACATCGCCCCCGCAAAGGAACAGGACACATGAATTTCAGGATCGGAGAAGGCTGGGACGTACACGCGCTGGTGCCGGGGCGCCGCCTGGTGATCGGCGGGGTGGAAATCCCCCATGCCCTGGGGCTGCTGGGCCATTCGGATGCCGACGTGCTGCTGCACGCCATCACCGACGCGCTGCTGGGCGCGGCTGGGCTGGGCGACATCGGCACGCATTTCCCCGACACGGATGCGCAGTTCTGCGGTGCCGACTCGGCCGTGCTGCTGCAGGAGGCCGCACGCCGTGTGCGTGCACAGGGCTGGGCGCTGGGCAACATCGACACGACCGTGGTGGCCCAGGCCCCGCGCCTGGCAGCGCACATTCCTGCCATGCGCGCGCGCATCGCCCAGGTGCTGGACCTGGCGCCCGACCAGGTGAACATCAAGGCCAAGACCGCCGAGCGCCTGGGTCCCGTGGGCCAGTGCCTGGCGATCGAAGCGCGGGCCGTGGCCTTGCTGCTCAAGGGCTGATTCCGGCCCGTGGGCTCTTGGTGGCCAAGGGGTGCTTTGCACTGTTCTCGGTCGTCGAAACTGGCGCGGCCTAAGCCAGTGGCCGCCGCGCAAGGGCCGCCCCGCCGCGCTGGCGGCGTCCCCCTTCCCGGCGATAGCCGAGAGAAGGGGGAAGCGGCGCAGCCGCTCAGGGGGATGTCACCCCATCTTCCGGGGTGGGTTGCGTTTGATTTGCGGGCGCTGCAGGCGTTGTGGCGCTTCGGTGCCGGGGGGCTGGTTGCTGGTGCGCTGCAGCTGCACATGGGCCACCAGGCCGCCCGAGCTGGAGTTGGCCAGCGCAAAGATGCCGCCCATGCGCTGGATGGTCTTGTCCACGATGGACAGGCCCAGGCCTGCGCCTGCGGCGGCGGTGCGGGCCGCGTCGCCCCGGAAGAAAGGCTTGGTCAGGTTGGCCAGTTGCTCAGGGGGCACGCCGGTGCCGTGGTCGCGCAGCTTGATGAGCACCCAGTCCTCGCGTGCCTTGGCAGCAATTTCCACGCGGGTGCTGCCGGTGTCGGGCGTCTTGCCGTAGCGGCGTGCGTTTTCCAGCAGGTTGGAGACGACGCGCGCTAGCTCCACTTCGTCGGCCAGCACATTCAGATCCTCGGGCACCTGCATGGTGATCTGCAGTTCGCCGTGGTCCTGCACGGCGTACACGCACGAGGAGATGACGGCATGCAGGTTCACCGGGGTGAGCGTCACATGGTCGGGGCGTGCGTAGTCCAGGAACTTGTCGATGGTGGCGTCCAACTGCACGATGTCGGCCACCATGTGCTCGCGGGCGACCTCGTCGCTCACGCTCATTTCGGTTTCCAGGCGCAGGCGGGCCAGCGGGGTGCGCAGGTCGTGCGAGATGCCCGCCAGCATGACGGCGCGGTCCTGCTCCAGCTTGGCGAGCTTTTGTGCCATGCGGTTGAAGCCGATGTTCACTTCGCGGATTTCGCTGGTGACGACTTCTTCGTCCAGGTGGCTGGCGGCAAAGTCGCCGTCGCGCACGCGGTTGGCGGCGTAGGAGAGCTGCTTGAGCGGCTGGTTGATGAGCCGCGCAATGACGGCAGCGCCCGCCAGCGACAGGGCGCCCGCAGTCACCAGCCAGATCAGCCAGGTCTTGCCGCCGGCCGGGCTGAAGCGCGAGCGGTCCATCAGCAGCCAGTTGGGGTCGCCGTTGATGGAGAAACCCACCCACAGGCCCTTCTCGCCGTTCACGCTTTGCGCGACGATGGTGTCGGGCCCCAGGCGCTGGGTGAGCTGCTCGGCCAGGCGCAGGCCCAGGGCCGAGTGCTCCAGCGGCTCGTAGCGGTCGCCGGGCTCGCGCGGGACGATGCGCACGCCTTCCTGGTCGGCCATGGTCTTGATGAGCGAGACGCGCGCAATGCCGTCGGCATGCAGCAGCGCCGCGCGGCTGAGGTTGACGAGCGAGGCGATCTGCTGCGCGGTGTGCAGCGCGCGCGGCTCGAACTCCAGCGCCCGCAGCGTCTGCAGCCAGGCCAGGATGCTGCCCACCAGCAGCACGCCCAGTAGGAAGAAGGTGCGCCAGAACAGGTTCAGGCCCACGCGCTTGCGCGGCTCGCGCCGCCGCTCGGTCGTCTCCAGCGGCGCTGGGCTGGTGGCTTCGGGGTCCGCGCGACGCGGCATGGAAAGGGCTACCACAGGTGCCGCTGCATCAGCTCGTGCCGTCCGGCACGAAGACATAGCCCACGCCCCACACGGTCTGGATGTAGCGTGGCGATGCAGGGTCGTCCTCGATCAGCTTGCGCAGGCGCGAGACCTGCACGTCCAGGCTGCGGTCAAAGGGCTCGAACTCGCGCCCGCGCGCCAGCAGTGCCAGTTTTTCGCGCGACAGCGGCTGGCGCGGGTGGCGTACCAGGGCCTTGAGCATGGCGAACTCGCCGGTGGTCAGCGGCAGTTCTTCGCCGTTCTTTTGCAGCACGCGCGTGGCCAGGTCGAAGGTGAAGGGGCCAAAGCTGGCCACCTCGTTCTCGCCCGAAGGGGCCCCGGGGGCCTCCTGCGGCGGGCGGCGGCGCAGCACGGCGTTGATGCGGGCCAGCAGTTCGCGCGGGTTGAAGGGCTTGCCCAGGTAGTCGTCGGCACCCACTTCCAGGCCCACGATGCGATCCACGTCCTCGCCCTTGGCCGTGAGCATGATGATGGGCGTGCGGTCGTGTGCGGCGCGCAGGCGGCGGCAGATCGACAGGCCGTCTTCGCCGGGCATCATCAGGTCCAGCACGATCAGATCGACCGTGTCGCGCAGCAGGATGCGGTTGAGCGCCTTGCCGTCTTCGGCCAGGATGATCTCCAGCCCTTCTTGCGTAAGGTAGCGGCGCAGCAGGTCGCGGATGCGGGCGTCATCGTCCACGATCAGGATCTTGTCCGGACGGCTGCCCACCGGGCGCTTGGGTGCAGGCACCTCGGTGTCGGTGGGGCTGCCGGGCGGGGGAGGGGCGGTCAGGGTGGCCATGTCAATCCTCGGTCCAATTTGTAACAGGCGCCATTGTTACCACTTTGTGCCGCAAAAACCGTGCAATGCCTTGTGGTTTGACCAATGGTTACAAGTTTTGCCGCCTGTAGGCAGTTCGGCAGCACTGCCCTGGCGCATTTGCGGCCTTGGCCGACATGCAGGCCGGCTCCGTTTGCGCTATGTTGGACGCCTTCCCACCAAAGCACAGGAACAGAAAGTATGCGATTTGCTATAAAAATAATAGCTGCCAGCGCTTTATTTATAAGCGCTGCACCGGTTTTTTCTCAAAACCAGGTGGCGCCGGAGCCGCGCAATGTGGCGCAGCTCTCGGCCCGTGGGGCTGTGGAGGTGCAGCAGGACGAACTGATCCTCACCCTGGGCGCCAGTGCAGACGGCAAGGACGCTGCCAACGTGCAGGCGCAGTTGCGCCAGGTGGTCGATGCCGCACTGAAGGTGGCGCGCAGCCAGGCCGAGGCGCCGCAGATGGAGGTGCGCACCGGCCAGTTCAGCCTGTACCCGCGCAATGGGCGCAATGGCGAGATCACCGGCTGGCAGGGCCGCGCAGAGCTGGTGTTGCAGGGGCGGGACTTTGCCCGCATCACCGCTACGGCAGCGCGCATCCAGGGCATGCCCATCGCCAACGTGGGCTTTGGGCTGAGCCGCAGCGAGAGCGAGCGCGCCGAGCGCGAAGCCCAGTCGCAGGCGATCGAGGCTTTCAAGGCGCGTGCAGCCACGCTCACCAAGGCCTTTGGCTTTGCGGGCTACGCGCTGCGCGAGGTGTCGGTCAGCAGCCAGGGGCAAATGCCGCTGCCGCGCCAGCGCATGATGGCCATGGAGGCCAAGATGTCGTCCATGGCCGACAGCGCATTGCCGGTGGAGGCGGGCAAGAGCACGGTGGAAGTCACTGTTTCCGGCTCTGTGCAAATGCGCTGAATTACTGCGCTGTCCAGCCGCCGTCCATGTTCCAGGCCACGCCGCGCACGTTGTTGGCGGCGCTGGAGCAGAAGAACACGGCCAGCCCGGCCAGCTCTTCGGGGGTGGTGAACTGCATCGACGGCTCCTTTTCGCCCAGCAGTTGCCGGGTGGCCGCTTCGATCGAGAGGCCCTGGGCGGCAGCCTTGGCATCCACCTGCTTTTGCACCAGCGGCGTGAGCACCCAGCCGGGGCAGATGGCGTTGCAGGTCACGCCCGTGGTGGCGGTCTCCAGCGCCACCACCTTGGTCAGGCCCACCACACCATGCTTGGCAGCCACATAGGCGGCCTTCTGGGCCGATGCCACGAGCCCGTGCACCGAGGCCACGTTGATGATGCGCCCCCAGTTGGCGGCCTTCATGGCGGGCAGGGCCAGGCGCGTGGTGTGGAAGGCGCTGGAGAGGTTGATGGCCAGGATGCTGTCCCAGCGCTCGACCGGGAAGTCCTCGGTGCTGGCCACATGCTGGATGCCCGCGTTGTTGACCAGGATGTCCACGCGGCCCAGTTCGCGGGCGGCAAAGGCCATCATGTCCTCGATGTCGGCAGGGCGGCTCATGTCTGCGCCGTGGTATTCCACGCGCACCTCGTGCCCGGCCTGGACCGCGGCGGCGCGTACTTCGGCGCAGGGGCCTTGGGCGTCGCCAAAGCCGTTGAGCACCACATGGGCGCCCTGGCGCGCCAGTCCCTTGGCGATACCCAGGCCGATGCCGCTGGTGGAACCGGTGACGAGGGCCGTCTTGCCTTTGAGCATGAGTCAATCTCCGAATGAATTACGATGCGGCAAACATTATCGAGCACCGATATTGCAAGGCGCATCCATGATTGAACCTAGGCTGAACTACGTATCCTGTCCCGGCCCCGCCGCTGTACGCGAAGGCCAGAATCCCGCGCAGGAACACCGCATGGCCTGGTGGGAATGGAATGCCACCGGCAACCCGCAGCACCCGCATGTGGTGGTCTGCGTGCACGGCCTCTCGCGCCAGGGGCGCGACTTTGACACCCTGGCCCGCGCCCTGTGCCACCGCGTGCGCGTGGTCTGCCCCGACGTGGTGGGCCGCGGCCACAGCGACTGGCTGGCCGACCCCATGGGCTACCACGTGGGCCAATACGCTGCCGACATGCTGGCCTTGCTGCAGCACCTGCACCAGCAGTCCCCGTTGGACACGCTGGATTGGGTGGGCACCAGCATGGGCGGGCTCATCGGCATGGCCCTGTGCGGCCAGCCGGGCCTGCCCCTGCCTGTGCCGGTGCGCCGTCTGGTGCTCAACGATGTGGGGCCTGTCATCCAGTGGGAGGCGCTGCAGCGCATCGGCCAGTACCTGGGGCAGCCGTTGCGCTTTGAGTCGGAGCAGCAGGCGGCCGACATGCTGTGGGCGCTGTCCACCAGCTTCGGGCCGCACACGCCGCAGCAGTGGATGGAACTCACCCGCCCCATGCTGCGTGCGCTGCCCGATGGAGGCTGGGGCCTGCATTACGACCCGGCCATTGCCGTACCGTTCCGCGCCCTCACCCAGGAGGCTGCTGCCGCTGGCGAAGCCACCCTGTGGCAGTGGTACGACCAGATCCAGGCGCGCACGCTGCTGCTGCGCGGTGCGCAGTCAGATCTGCTCTCGCGCGCCACGGCGCAGGCCATGGGTGCACGGGGGCCGCGTGCGGCGCTGGTGGAATTCGAGGGCGTAGGCCACGCGCCCACGCTGATGGCAGACGGCCAGGTGGCGGCAGTCGCCTCCTTTTTGCTGGACTGAGCCGAGACTGCTGCATGAAAAGCCAGACGATGCTCCCGGTGGCACCGCCCACCGGCGGGGCAGGCATGGAGAGCGTGCCCCAACTGATCACTGCCACCGCGCACACCCTTCCCGAGCAGCGCCATGCCCTGGAGCGCGCGCGCAGCTTTGCCGAGCCCCTGATCGGGGGCGAGTGCCTGGGTTCGGGTGAAAACACCCTGGTCCACGCCGATGCGGTGGCCGCCATCCTCAAGTCCATTGGCGGCTCCGAGGCCATGCAGGCCGCCAGCTACCTGGTGCACGCCTGCGAACACCTGAACAAGCCGCAGGAAGTGATTGCCAAAGCCTTTGGCGACAACTTTGCCACCCTGGCGGTGGAGACCACGCAGCTCATGCGCGTGCAGTACCAGACGCGCATGGCCCAGGCCGCGGGCCAGCAGGTGGACGATGTGGCCGCGCAGACCGAGACCGTGCGCAAGATGCTGCTGGCCTTCTCGCGCGACCTGCGCGTGGTCATGCTGCGGCTGGCGTCGCGCCTGCAGACCCTGCGCTACTACGCGGCCAGCAAAAAGCCCGTGCCCCCCGGCCTGGCGCGCGAGTCGCTGCATGTTTTTGCGCCGCTGGCCAACCGCCTGGGCATCTGGCAGATCAAGTGGGAGATGGAAGACCTGTCCTTCCGCTTCCTGGAGCCCGACACCTACCGCGAGGTGGCACGCCTGCTGGACGAAAAGCGCACCGAGCGCGAAGTCAACATGGAGCAACTGCGTGAGCGCGTGGAATCGCAGTTGCGCGCCCAGAGCATCAGTGCCACGGTTACCGGGCGGCCCAAGCACATCTACAGCATCGTCAAGAAGATGCGCGGCAAGTCGCTCAACTTCGACCAGGTGTTCGACGTGCGCGCGCTGCGTGTCATCGTGCCCAGCATCAAGGACTGCTACTCGGCGCTGAGCTGGGTGCATTCGCGCTTCACGCCGCTGGTGGAGGAGTTCGACGACTACATCGCCAAGCCCAAGCCCAACGGCTACCAGTCGCTGCACACCATCGTGCGCGACGATTCGGGCCGCCCGGTGGAAATCCAGATCCGCACCCAGGCCATGCACGACCACGCCGAGCATGGTGTGGCCGCCCACTGGGCCTATAAAGAGGCGGGCAGCAAAGGCTATGCGGGCGTCACGGCCGGGGGTGACTACGACTCCAAGATCGCCGTGCTGCGCCAACTCCTGGCCTGGGAGCGCGACCTTGCAGGTGCGCCCCAGCACGCCGGGCTGTTTGACGACCGCATCTATGTGCTCACCCCCAACGCCGCCATCGTCGAGCTGCCCAAGGGCGCCACACCCGTGGACTTTGCCTACACGGTGCACACCAGCGTGGGCCACCGCTGCCGTGGCGCGCGGGTGGATGGCGCCATGGTGCCGCTCAACACCCCGCTGCAAAACGGCCAGACGGTGGAGATCACCACCGTCAAGGAAGGCGGGCCATCGCGCGACTGGCTCAACACCGAGTTGGGCTACCTGGGCAGCCACCGGGCCCGCGCCAAGGTGCGCGCCTGGTTCAATGCGCAGCAACAGCACGAAACCATTGCGCGCGGCCGCGAGGCAGTCGAAAAGCTCCTGCAGCGCGAAGGCAAGACGGCAATGCGTCTGGAAGACCTGGCCAGCCAGCTCGGCTTCAAGTCGGCCGATGCGCTGTTCGAGGTGGTGGGCAAGGACGAGTTCTCGCTGCGCAACATCGAGAACCTGTTGCGCCCGCCCGAGCCGCCCTTGCAGCCCGACGATTACCTGCTGCTCAAGAAGTCGCGCAGCACGGACAGTACGCCCAAGGGCGGGGTCTTGGTGGTGGGGGTCGAGTCGCTCATGACGCAGTTGGCCAAGTGCTGCAAGCCCGCGCCGCCCGACGATATCCGGGGCTTTGTCACGCGCGGCAAAGGCGTCAGCATCCACCGCGCGGACTGCAGCAACTTCCGCGAAATGGCCGCGCGCAGTGCCGAGCGCGTCATCGACGTGGAGTGGGGCGTGCCCAAGGGTGCGGCGGGTTCGGTATACCCGGTGGACGTTTCCATTGAGGCCGCAGACCGCCAGGGCCTGTTGCGCGACATCTCGGAAGTGTTTGCCAAGGAGAAGATGAACGTCATCGGCGTGCAGACGCAGTCGGTCAAGGGTACGGCCTGGATGACCTTCACCGTCGAGGTGGCCGACTCTGGCCGTCTGAGCAAGGTGCTGGGCACCGTGGCCAGCGTGCCCGGGGTGCGGTCTGCACGCAGGCGCTGAACAACATGGATGATTTTTGGCTTTTCGCCAAAGGGCTCAGAATTTACTGCTACAATCCCATCTCTCGAACAAACACAGGCGCGTAGCTCAGCTGGTTAGAGCACCACCTTGACATGGTGGGGGTCGTTGGTTCGAGTCCAATCGCGCCTACCAACACCGGGGTCTGCATTCGTGCAGACCCCGTTTTTGTTTGGGCGTTTGGTGCTGGGGCCAGGGCCTGTTCACACCCAACAGGCCCCAGATCACCGCATCACAACACCAGTGCAGCCGCTTCGGCGGCGGCTACGCGGCCTTCGTCGGTGGGCACAACCCAGACTTCCACGGCGCTGTCCGGTGCGTGGATGGCCCAGGCAGTGTCGTCTTGCATGGGCTGTGCGTTCAATGTGGCGTCCACGCGCACCCCCAGGTAGGCCAGGCGCCGGGCCACATCGGCGCGCAGCAGGGCATCGTTTTCGCCGATGCCGCCGCTGAAGGCAAGCACATCCAGCCCGCCGATGCAGGCACTGAGCTCCCCCGTGGCACGCACCACACGCCGTGTGAACAACTCGATGGCGAACTGCGCCGCAGGCTCCGTGCTGGCGCGCAGGGTGCGCATGTCTGCTGCAATGCCCGACACGCCCAGCAGGCCGCTCTGGCGGTACAGCAGGGCTTGGATGCGGTCGTGGTCCCAGCCTTGTTCCAGCAGGTAGAGCAGCACGCCGGGGTCGAGTGCGCCACAGCGTGTGCCCATCATCAAACCGTCGAGCGCGGAAAAACCCATGGTGGTCGCCTGGCTGCGGCCTTGCAGGGTGGCGCACAGGCTGGCGCCGTTGCCCAGGTGGGCCATGAGCGTGCGTCCTTGGGCGCGTGCAGAGCGCGCCTGTAATGTGCCGATCACGAACTGGTACGACAGGCCGTGAAAGCCGTACCGGCGAATGCCCTGTGCCGTCAAGGCCTGGGGCAGGGCGAAATGCGATTCCTCGGCGGGCAGCGTGGCGTGGAAAGCGGTGTCGAAGCAGGCCACCTGGGGCACGTTGGGAAACGCTGCCATGAATGCACGGATGCCTGCAAGGTTGTGCGGCTGGTGCAGCGGTGCCAGGGAGACCAGCGCCTGCAATGCACGCATCACATGCGGTGTGACTCGCACACTGCCTGCGTAGTGCTGTCCACCATGCACCACGCGGTGCGCCACGGCGCGCAAGGGGGGCAGCGCCAGTTGCTTCAGCAGCGCCTGCAGGTCTTGCAGTGCGCGCTGAAACGGGGTGCCCGTGCTGGCCAGGGGGCGTTCGTGGCGCTGGCCTTGCCAGATCCAGCAGATGGTGGGTTGGCCTGCGGGCTCCAGCCCCTGGATGGCGCCGGTGAGCACGGGATCCTGCACCGTATTGCCTTGCAGTGGATGGATCGAGAATTTGAGCGATGAGGATCCGGCGTTGACAGCGAGTATGGCCATGGCGGCGCACCTCAGTTTGCTGTGCGTTCTTGTGCCTGGCGGGCATGGTGCGCCGCCAGCCGTGCCAGCAGGGCCGATGCCACGCGCGCCTGGGGGCCGTCGGCGCGGCTGGTCAGTGCGATGGGTATGCGTGCCCCCAGCACGATGCCGGCGCTGGAGGCGCCTGCAAGGTATTCAAGCTGCTTGGCCAGCATATTGCCGCTTTCCAGGTCGGGCACGGCAAGGATGTCGGCCTGCCCGGCCACGGGGGAGTGGATGCCCTTGATTTGCGCTGCCTGCAGCGAAATGGCATTGTCGAATGCCAGTGGCCCGTCAAGCACGCCGCCCGCGATCTGGCCGCGGTCTGCCATTTTGCACAGGGCGGCCGCATCCAGTGTGGAGGGGATGCCGGGGTTCACGGTTTCCACGGCAGAGAGGATGGCTACGCGCGGCACGTCCACGCCCAGAATGCGTGCAAAGTCGATGGCATTGCGGATGATGTCGGCCTTTTCAGCGAGGGTGGGGCGGATGTTGAGTGCCGCGTCGGTGATGAGCAGCGGCTTGGGGTACAGCGGTACGTCAAAGCGGAACACATGAGACATGCGCCGTCCCGTGCGCAGCGCAGGTTGTGCGAGTACGGCCTGCATCAGCTCGTCGGTGTGCAGGCTGCCTTTCATCAGCATGCCCACCTGGCCCAGCGTTGCGAGTTCAGCGGCCTTGGCGGCTGCGGCGTGGCTGTGCTCCACGGGCAGGATTTCGGCGCCGCGCAGGTCGATTCCGGCCTTGTCGGCCAAGGCGCGCAGCCGGGCTTCAGGGGCCACAAGCACGGGTGCGATCAAGCCATGGGCGGCGGCGTCCATGGCGCCGCGCAGCGACTCGGCGTCGCAGGGGTGCACCACGGCGCAGCGTTCGGGGGGCAGGCCCAGGCCCATGGCCAGCAGTTCGCGCTGGCGCGCCTGGGGATCAAAGAGCTGGATCTGGGGCGCGTACGACTGGGGCAGGCGCACTTTCTTCTGCGGCGCCAGGACGCGTGCCAGACCGTGCAGCACGGGCTCGCCGTTCTGGTTGACGGCCTGGCAATTGAGCTCAACCTGTTTGCGCTCATCCAATTTGCGCAGCACGGTGGCGGTTACGGTCAGCGTATCGCCCACGCGCACGGGCCGGGTGAAGTGCAGGTCTTGCGACACATAAATGGTGCCCGGCCCCGGGAACTGCGTGCCCAGCAGCGCAGAGATCAATGCGCCGCCCCACATGCCGTGCGCAATCACGCCGTGGAACAGGGTGTCGTTGGCGTAGTCGCTGTTGAGGTGCGCGGGGTTGGTGTCGCCCGAGACGGCGGCAAAGGCCTGGATGTCGGCCATGCTCAGGGTGCGCAGCAGCCTGGCGCTGTGGCCGATCTGCAGCTCGTCGTAGGTGATGTTTTCGAGCCATTCGGTGGTGGGTGTCATGGGATGTGCAGGTGGGCTGGCGACAAGCTCCACAGTAGCACGAGATGGCGGTGTTTTTGCTGCATCGCAGCAGGTGCACTCAGGGTATTCCTCTGCATGGGGCTTCGAGTGCTCCCTCTAAAATCTGCTGCAGTGCAAAACATGGCCGCCCAGCCAGATCCGAGGAGCCCCTTCCGTGCCAGAAACCCAAGCCGCATCCGCCGCCAAGTCGGCGCAGCGGGTGATCAAGAAGTACCCCAACCGGCGTCTGTATGACACCAATACCTCCACCTACATTACGCTGGCCGAGGTCAAGCAGCTGGTGATGGCGCACGAGAACCTCGTGGTGCGTGACGCCAAGACGGGCGAAGACATCACGCGCAGCATCCTGCTGCAGATCATCCTGGAAGAAGAGGCTGGCGGCGCGCCGATGTTCAGCGAAGCCGTGCTGGCCAACATCATCCGTTTCTACGGTCACGCCATGCAGGGCTTCATGGGCAGCACGCTGGAGAAGAACGTCCAGATGTTCACCGACCTGCAGGCGCGCATGGCCGAGCAGACCCAAGGCATGACACCCGAGATGTGGAAGCAGTTCATGGCACCGCAGTCCCCCATGATGGCGGGCCTGATGGGCAACTATGCCGAGCAGTCGCGCACCATGCTCACGCAGATGCAGGAGCAGATGCAAAAGCAGACCGAGCAGATGCTGGGCGCTTTCGGCATCAAGCGCTGAGGGCTGCGCCCTCCCGGGCCAGAACTGGGACAATACGGGGTTATGAGCGAAGCACTCTCCCCCACCAAGACCCCAAAAATCGGTTTCGTCAGCCTCGGCTGCCCGAAGAACCTGACCGACTCCGAACTCATCCTCACGCAGCTCAGCGCCGAGGGCTACCAGACCGCCAAGTCCTTCGAGGGTGCGGATCTGGTCATCGTCAACACCTGCGGCTTCATCGACGACGCCGTCAAGGAGAGCCTGGACACCATCGGTGAGGCGCTGGCCGAGAACGGCAAGGTCATCGTCACCGGCTGCCTGGGCGCGCGCGCGGGCGACGATGGCGGCAACTACGTTCAGCAGGTGCACCCCCGCGTGCTGGCCGTGACCGGCCCGCAGGCCACGCAGGACGTGATGGACGCCGTGCACCGCAACCTGCCCAAGCCGCACGATCCCTTCATCGACCTGGTGCCCGGCGCCTTTGGCGAGGCGGGCATCAAGCTCACGCCGCGCCACTACGCCTACCTCAAGATCAGCGAGGGCTGCAACCACCGCTGCACTTTCTGCATCATCCCCTCGATGCGCGGCGACCTGGTTTCGCGCCCCATTGGCGACGTGCTCAACGAGGCGCGCGCGCTGTTCGAGGGCGGCGTGAAGGAGCTGCTCATCATCAGCCAGGACACCTCGGCCTATGGCGTGGACGTGAAGTACCGCACCGGATTCTGGGACGGCAAGCCGGTCAAGACGCGCATGCTCGAACTGGTGCAGACGCTGGGCGCCATGGCCGCGCCCTACGGCGCCTGGGTGCGGCTGCACTATGTGTACCCCTACCCCAGCGTCGATGATGTCATTCCGCTGATGGCGCAGGGCCTGGTGCTGCCCTACCTGGACGTGCCCTTCCAGCACAGCCACCCCGACGTGCTCAAGCGCATGAAGCGCCCGGCCAGCGGCGAGAAGAACCTGGAGCGCATCCAGCGCTGGCGTGAGATGTGCCCCGAGCTGGTGGTGCGCAGCACCTTCATCGCCGGTTTCCCCGGCGAGACCGAAGAGGAGTTCCTGCACCTGCTGGACTTTCTGCGCGAGGCACAGATCGACCGCGCCGGCTGCTTTGCCTACAGCGACGTGACCGGCGCCGAGGCCAACCAACTGCCCGGCATGCTGCCGCTGGAGGAGCGCGAAGCGCGCCGTGCGCGCTTCATGGCGGTGGCGGAAGAGGTGTCCATTGCGCGCCTGCAGCGCCGCGTGGGCTCCACCATGCAGGTGCTGGTGGACCATGCGCCCGCCATGGGCCGCAAGGGCGGTGTGGGCCGCACCTATGCCGATGCGCCAGAGATCGACGGCACCGTGCAGCTGCTTGCGCCCGAGAAGATCAGCAAGCAGCTCAAGGTGGGTGAATTCACCAAGGCGCGCATTGTCGGCGTGCAGGGCCACGACCTGGTGGCGCAGCCGATCTGATGCTATTTATTTGATAGCTAGTAGCGCTTTCTGGACGGGCGCTAGAGCCTGAAATTGCTTAAAAACAAAAAGGCTTCCCAAGGGAAGCCTTTTTGCTGGGGCGAAGTTGTTTTAGACGCGCTTGCGGTATTCGCCGGTGCGGGTGTCGATTTCGATCTTGTCGCCCTGGTCCACGAACAGGGGCACAGGCACTTCGAAACCGGTGGCGATCTTGGCGGGCTTGAGCACCTTGCCGGACGTGTCGCCCTTGACGGCGGGTTCGGTCCAGGTGATTTCACGTTCGACGCTGGTGGGCAGTTCGACCGAGATGGCCTTGCCGTCGTAGAACACCACTTCAGCGGCCATGCCGTCTTCGAGGTAGTTCAGGGCGTCGCCCATGTTTTCGGCTTCGACTTCGTACTGGTTGTAGTCGGCGTCCATCCAGACATACAGCGGGTCGGCGAAGTAGGAGTAGGTGCAATCCTTCTTGTCCAGAATGATCTGGTCCATCTTGTCGTCGGCCTTGAACACCACTTCGGTGCCGAAGTTGGCGATCAGGCTCTTGAGCTTCATGCGCACGGTGGCGGCGTTGCGGCCGCCGCGTGCGTATTCGGTCTTGAGCACGACCATGGGATCCTTGCCGTGCATGATGACGTTGCCGGCGCGGATTTCTTGAGCGATTTTCATAGCATGTTGCCTGGGGTTGGGGCCGCTCAATGCGCGGGCCTGTAGCCCTGGGGGCTGCTGTGCCGATGCATGTTCCGCGGCGGGAATGCGCTGTGGCGGCGGCTGCAAAAGCGCCTGCCGATTTGCGCAAAGCCTTGGATTTTACCGTTTTTCGCGCACGAACCCCAGAATTTGTGTCGCCAGATCGTCCTGGGCCAGCAGCTGCGCACGCGCGGCCTGCACACAGGCCGCCCATTGTGCGAGTTGGGTTGTGTCTGGCAGCACCAGGGGGGCGTTGCCCAGGCCGTTCCAGGTGGCGTGGAAGCGGCGCAGCGACTCGGGCGCCTGCAGCCAGTCCAGAAAGGCGTGCAACTTGTCGTGGTGCGCGTTGTCGTGCTGCGGGTAGATCTGCCAGACCAGCGGCCGGCCGGCCCACAGTGCGCGCACCAGCGAATCCTCGCCGCGCACCAGGTTCAGGTCGCAGGCCCAGAGCATGTCGTCAAAGGCAGGCTGAGGGCAAGGGGTTCGATATGAAATTGATAGCTGCCCGCGCTTGTCTGGAAGGCCTTGCAGGCTGTTTTTATCCAAATTTTCCAGGGCAGCCCGCGTGGCTGCCGCAGCCCGGCCCGGCGTGACGAGCAGCCGTGTGGGGCGCTGCATGCACTGCTGCAGCAGCGCGGGCAGGGCGGGGGGCTCGTAGCAGAACAGCGAGATCCAGCAGGCGTCGGGTGCATCGTCGGGCGTGCCGGGCCCCTGGGCTGCGCGCCAGGCAGCGGCGTCAAAGCGTGCCTGGCGCTCCATCAGCCCGGTCTCGCGCAGCAAGCCGCCGGTGGCTGGGGTGAAGCCGGGGTAAAAAAACCATTTGACCTCGCCCAGCGCCGCGCCCTCGCGCACGGGCGAAGGCAGGCGGTGGCAGCGCTCCACATAGGCTTCGGCCGAGAGGTATTCGAGGTTGATCCAAAGGTATTTTTCACCTGTGGCGCTTGAAATACGGGCGCTGTTAGCTATGAATTCAGGAGCAATCTCGCAGCCGAAGGCTTCCACCAGCACCTGTGTGGGGGGCTCGTGCGCGGCGGGCAGGCTGCCCCAGGCGCGCACCTGCACGCCGGGATGGCCCTGCGGCGCCAGCCAGGCCAGGGCCGAGGCGTCGTCCACCCACAGGCGCACCCGCTGGCCGCGCGCCGCCAGGTCGGCAGACAGGCGCCAGCACACGCCGATGTCGCCAAAGTTGTCGATCACGCGGCAGAAGATGTCCCATTGCAGGGCGGCGGTAGGGGTTTGCGAACGCATGGCCCGCATTGTCTGCGCACAATAGCGCCATGCACGATGCGCACTCCGAAGAACTGCTGGCGCAGGTGGCCGCGCTGCCACCCCTGCCGGGCGTGTACCGCTATTTCGACGCCGAGGGCGCGCTGCTCTACGTGGGCAAGGCGCGCAACCTCAAGAAGCGCGTGTCCAGCTATTTCACCAAGCAGCACGGGGGCACGCGCATTGGTCACATGGTGGGCAAGATCGCGCGCCTGGAGACCACGGTGGTGCGCTCCGAGGCCGAGGCGCTGCTGCTGGAAAACAACCTCATCAAGTCGCAGAACCCCAAGTACAACATCCTGTTCCGCGACGACAAGAGCTACCCCTTCCTGAAGATCACCGGCGTGGCCGCGAAGGACGGCCAGGGCGAGGCGGCGCTGCAGCGCTTTCCGCGCATGGCCTACTACCGGGGCAGCATCGACAAGCGCCACCGCTACTTCGGCCCCTACCCGAACAGCTGGGCGGTGAAGGAAACCATCCAGCTGCTGCAAAAGGTGTTCCGCCTGCGCACCTGCGAGGACACGGTGTTCGCCAACCGCACGCGGCCCTGCCTGCTCTACCAGATCAAGCGCTGCACCGCGCCCTGCGTGGGCCTGATCGCGCCCGAGTCCTACGCGCAGGATGTGGCACATGCCGAGGCGCTTTTGCGCGGCGAGACGCAGGCGCTCTTGCAAGAGCTGGAGTCGCGCATGATGGCGCATGCCGATAGGCTTGAATTCGAGCAGGCGGCCGAGCTGCGCAACCAGATCACGGCGCTCTCGCGCGTGCTGCACCAGCAGGCGGTGGAAACCACCTCGGACAAGGATGTGGACATTCTTGCCGTGCGCGTGCAGGGTGGCCGCGCCTGCGTGAACCTGGCCATGGTGCGCGGCGGCCGCCACCTGGGCGACCGGGCCTACTTCCCGGTGCATGTGGAGGATGCAGCCAGTGTCTATGCGGCCGAGGATGCTGCGGCTGCGCCCCCGGCGGTGGAGCAGCAGGTGCTGGAGGCCTTCATCGCGCAGCACTACATCGGCGTGCCCGTGCCGCCCCTGCTGATCGCCAGCGAGCCGGTGGACAAGGCGCTGGCGCAGGCGCTCGCGGAGCAGGCCGGCCAGCGCGTGGGCGTGGTGCACCAGCCGCGCGGGCAGCACCGCACCTGGCTCGACATGGCGCGCCAGAACGCCGACCTGCAACTGGCCCGCCTGCTGGCCGAAGAGGGCTCGCAGCAGGCGCGCACACGGGCGTTGGCCGAGGCGCTGGACTTGCCGCAGGAAGACCTGGACCAGCTCACGATCGAGTGCTTCGACATCTCGCACACGGCGGGCGAGGCCACGCAGGCCTCCTGCGTGGTCTTCCACCACCACAAGATGCAGGGCAGCGAGTACCGTCGGTACAAGATCGAAGGCATCACCGGCGGCGACGACTACGCCGCCATGCGCCAGGTGCTGCAGCGCCGCTACGCCAAGGTGGCACAGGCCCTGCGCGAGGCCGGCGGTGCCGAGCCCGCCGCGGGCCAGGCGCGCCTGCCCGACCTGGTGCTGGTTGATGGTGGCAAGGGCCAGGTCGCCATGGCGCGCGAGGTGTTCACCGAACTGGGCCTGGACCTGGCGCGCATCGTCGGCGTGGAGAAGGGCGAGGGCCGCAAGGTGGGGCTGGAGGAACTGGTGTTTGCCGACGGGCGCGAGAAAGTCTACCTGGGCCGGGACTCGGCCGCGCTCATGCTGGTGGCGCAAATCCGTGACGAGGCGCACCGCTTTGCCATCACCGGCATGCGTGCGGCGCGTGCCAAGGTGCGCGTGGGCGGCAGCCGGCTGGAAGACATTCCCGGCATCGGGCCTAAAAAGCGTGCGCGCCTGCTGCAGCGTTTTGGCGGCGTGCGTGGTGTGCAGGACGCCAGCGTGGAGGATCTTGCCAGCGTCGAAGGCATCTCGCGCGAGCTGGCCGAGGAAATCTACCGCGCCTTGCGCTGAACAGGCTTCAGGTGTCTGCAGTGCCTGGGGCGTGACACAATCACGCCATGTTCTGGACCATCCCCACCCTCATGACCTGGACGCGCATCATCGCGATCCCCTTGATTGTTGGGGTGTTCTACACACCGCTGGACGAGCCCACGCGCAACCTCATTGCCGCACTGATGTTCATGGCGTTTGCCGCCACGGACTGGCTCGACGGCTTCCTGGCACGCAGGCTCAAGCAGACCTCGTCGTTTGGCGCTTTCCTTGATCCGGTGGCAGACAAATTCCTGGTGTGCGCATCGCTCCTGGTGCTGGTGCACCTGCGGCGGGCCGATGTGTTCGTGGCGCTCATCATCATCGGGCGCGAGATCGCCATTTCCGCCCTGCGCGAATGGATGGCACAAATCGGCGCGAGCAAGAGCGTGGCCGTGCACATGCTGGGCAAACTCAAGACCACGGTGCAGATGGTGGCCATCCCCTTCCTGCTGTACGACGGGCGCGTGCTGGGAATGATCGATACCGGTGTGTGGGGCACCTGGCTGATCTGGATTGCTGCAGTGCTCACGGTGTGGTCCATGGTGTACTACCTGCAAAAGGCGTTGCCGGAGATACGGGCGCGCGTCAAGGATTGAATCAAAAGTGCGCAGGGCCGCATGAACGCTTGTCAATCGGTAAAGATGCCGAGCGTGTGCGCCATGCCAAAAAAGCGCCTGCATGGCCCATGGGCGGATGCAAAAGCGACTAGAATTGACCGTTGCGCCGTTGCAATCCGGCGTGTTGTATTGACACCCGGAGAGTCGATGGCTTTAATCGAGAGTGGCAGTGCCCGCTGCCAACGCCAGCCAGCCACCCGCCCCCAGCACACGCCGGGCTGGGCGAGTTGAACAAGCACCAGAGACAACCCAACCACATTCCCGAGAGGCTTCTTGTGAACAAAACCGAACTGATTGAGCACATTGCAAACAATGCCGACATCTCCAAGGCAGCCGCTGCACGGGCGCTGGAGTCCACGATCGAAGCGGTCAAGAAGACGTTGAAAAAAGGCGGCACGGTGTCGCTCGTCGGTTTCGGTACCTTTGCAGTGGGCAAGCGCGCTGCACGCACGGGCCGCAATCCCCGCACCGGCGCTGCGATTAAAATCAAGGCAGCCAAGGTTCCCAAGTTCCGTCCGGGCAAAGCCCTCAAGGACGCCCTGAACTGACCATCGGTTTTTCAGTGGGTGCTTAGCTCAGTTGGTAGAGCGGCGCCCTTACAAGGCGTAGGTCGGCGGTTCGACCCCGTCAGCACCCACCACTGATGCAAAGGCGAACGCAAGTTCGCCTTTTGTTTTATGTCTCAGAAAGATTGACCATGTTCGAATCCATCCGCAAGCACACCAAGATCGCGATGTTCTTGCTGTTCTTGCTGATCATCCCCTCGTTCGTATTGGTAGGCATCGACCGGAACTACTTCTCGGGCAGCAGTACCGTGGTAGCACGGGTCGATGGCCATGACATCACACAAACCGAATGGGACAACGCGCACCGTATCGAGTCTGACCGCCAGCGCCGCGAGCAGCCCCAGATCGACGCCAAGCTCCTGGACACCCCCCAGGCCCGCTATGCCACGCTGGAGCGCCTGGTGCGCGACCGTGTAGTGCAGGCCGCAGCGCAGAAGATGCACCTGGCCACCACCGACGCCCGCCTGGCCCGCAGCCTGCAGGAGATTCCCCAGATTGCAGCGCTGCGCAAGCCTGACGGCACGCTAGACGCCGAAGGCTACCGGGCTTTGGTGGCCGCGCAGGGCATGACCCCTGAAGGCTTCGAGTCCTCCATGCGGAGAGACATCTCCTTGAACCAGGTGCTGGGCGGCGTGGTAGGCAGCAGCTTTGCCACGTCTGCACAAGGGCTTGCCGCCATCGAGCCGCTGTTCCAGCGGCGCGAGGTGCAGGTGGCCATGTTCAAGGCGGCAGACTATGAAGCCAAGGTGCGGCCTACCGATGAAGAGCTCCAGGCCTACTACCAGGAACACAGCGCTTCGTTCCAGCAGCCGGAGCAGATCAACGTCGAGTACGTGGTGTTTGACATCGACAGCGTGCGTTCCGGCATCACCCTCAACGAAGATGATCTGCGCACCTACTACAAGGAAAACCTCTCGCGCCATATGGGCAAGGAGGAACGCCGTGCAAGCCATATCCTGATCACCGCCGCCAAGGATGCGCCGCCTGCAGAGCGCGAAAAGGCCAAGGCACGCGCCACCGAATTGCTCCAGCAACTGCGCAAGAACCCTGCAGACTTTGCTGCGCTGGCCAAAAAACACTCGCAAGACGCTGGCTCTGCAGCCCAAGGCGGTGATCTGGGCTTTGTTGCGCGGGGTGCCACAGTCAAACCCTTTGAAGAAGCAGCATTTGCGCTGGCCAAGGGTGCCATCAGCGACGTGGTGGAAACCGAATACGGCTACCACATCATCCAGCTGACTGACATCAAGGCAGCACGCGAGCCGAGCTTCGAAGAACTGCGCCCCAAGCTGGAGGCCGAACTCAAGCAACAGCAAGCCCAGCGCAAGTACGCCGAAACGGCAGAAGCCTTTGCCAACACGGTGTACGAGCAGGCGGACAGCCTGCAGCCCGTGGCAGACAAGCTCAAGCTCAAGATCCAGACCGCCAAGGGCGTGACCCGCACGCCCGGGCCCGGTGCAGTGGGTGCCTTGGCCAACCCCAAGTTGCTGGAAGCGCTTTTTTCCTCCGATTCGCTGCAGCACAAGCGCAACACCGAAGCGGTGGAACTGGGTGCCAACCAGATGGCTGCAGCCCGTGTGATCGAACACCAAAGCGCCCGTACCCAGCCTTTTGACGAAGTGAAGGCCCAGGTGCGCCAGCGTTACGTGGCCGACAAGGCCGCAGAGCTGGCACGCCAGGAGGGACAGGCCAAGAAAGAGGCCTGGACTGAAAAGCCCGAACTGGCCAAGGGCCTGCCGACCCCCATCGTGCTCTCGCGCGACCAGGCACAGGGCCAGTCGCGTGCAGTGGTCGATGCAGCACTCTCTGCCAAACCCGATGCGCTGCCTTTGTGGGCAGGTGTGGATCTCGGTCCGGTGGGCTACGCCGTCGTCAAGGTGATCCGCATCATGCCGAGCGAGGGCATCAACCAGCAGCTCGTGAAGCAAATGCAGCAGCAATACACCCAGTCGTGGTCCACAGCTGAAGGCCTTGCCTACTACGAGACCCTGAAGTCCCGCTACCAAGCCCAGATCAAGGTACCACGTCCTTCTTCAGTTCAATCTAAAATTGAAAATTGAACTTATAGCCTGAATTTCAGGCTATAATCACAGGCTCTACGGTGGCTGTAGCTCAGTTGGTAGAGTCCAGGATTGTGATTCCTGTCGTCGTGGGTTCGAGTCCCATCAGCCACCCCAAGTAAACAAAGGAAACCCTGCTATCAATTCGGTAGCGGGGTTTTTTGTTTTGCGGGTCATCTGTAGCCACCATGTAGCCAACGGTACGGGGTTTTACACCGTGTAGGCCGCCCAGCGCAGGCAAAGAAAAAGCCCCACCGTGGGGGCTTGGGATTCGAGCGTGACGTGATTTCCAGCATCGGCTGGTGTGCGTGCAGTGGGTACTGTTGCCGGGCATCACCCAATGATGCAGCCGATTGGCAGCAGCAATTCCATCTGTGCAGCCGATTCCTTGCGTACCGTGCTGCGTACTATCTGCTTCGGCCTTCGCTTGGGGCCGCTGGGTCGTGGTGCTGCCTCGCACTTTCCGTTGCTGGATGCATCCGATGAGGTAGCCAACCAGGTGGCGCAACAGCGGTTGCTGCTCAACAAGGTGCTGACCCTTGCGTACTTCGACCGGTTAGTACCCAGGCTGTCCTGACCTCAAATCCTCAAACCGCCCGGTGCGGACCCGCATGCCGGGTGGTGTGGCAGGGGCGCCTCCGACAATGGAGGCCTCCTATGCCGATTACGGACAAGTTCTAAGTTTGAATTATCAGCCGGTGGTGCCGGAGCTTTCGCGATGCTCCAGGTGCAGCATTCTTTCGCAATAACGCGCGATCAGGTCAATCTCCAGATTTACCCTGGAGCCACTGCGCAAGTGGCCCAATGCCGTGTTCTGCACGGTGTGGGGAATCAGGTTGATGCTCACCTCGCAGCCATTGGGCACATCTGCCACGCGGTTGACCGTGAGGCTCACGCCGTTGACGGTGATGGAGCCCTTGGTGGCCAAAAAGCGCGCCAAGTCTTGCGGGGCCAGCACGCGCAGTTCCCAGCTCTCACCCACCTGCGCAAAATGGGTGACGGTGCCTATACCGTCCACATGGCCCGACACCAGGTGCCCGCCCAGGCGGTCATTGGCGCGCAGGGCTTTTTCCAGGTTGATGGGGCCAGGGGCGTCCAGTCCCGTGGTCTTGGTCAGCGATTCGGCGGAAATATCCACGCTGAACGCGCTGTGCTCGGCGTTGATATGGGTGACCGTCATGCATGCGCCGTTGAGCGCAATGCTGTCACCCAGGCCCACATCATCCAGGTAGCCGGGGGGGGGCGCAATGCTCAGCCGCTTGCCGTGGGTTGCCGATTCGCCCAGGGGTTGCACGGCGGTAATGTGCCCCGTGCCGGTAATGATTCCAGTAAACATGGCGTCGATTGTGGCAGGCTTTTGGGTCAGAACTGGTCGCGTCCGCGCACGCGGGCCAGCACGCGCAGGTCTGGCCCTACATGCTGCACGGGCCCAAACTCCAGGGGGACACCCTGGGCCAAGTCGGTCAGCGGTGCGCGGTCTGCCATGCCGCGCCCAGGGCCGAGCAGGGTAGGGGCCAGGTACAGCAGCAACTCGTCCACCAGCCCTGCATCAAGCAAGGCGCCGTTGAGCGTGTGCCCTGCTTCCACATGCAGTTCGTTCACGCCACGGCGGGCCAGGTCGTGCAACACGGCTTTCAAGTCCACCCGCCCATCGGCACCAGGCAGCAGCGTCACAGTGGCGCCCCGCGCTTCCAGGGCCTGGCGGCGGATGGCAAAGGCAGCGCGATCTGTTTCAGTGCCATTTTGGCCTGCAGCATAGATCCAGCAAGCGCGGCAAGCTATAAAAACAGGAGCATCTGACGGCATTTGCAAGCGGCTGTCCAGCACCACCGCGTGCGGTTGGCGGGGCGTGGGCACAGCACGCACATCCAGCCGGGGCTGGTCCGCCAGCACCGTGCCCACGCCCGTGAGCACGGCACAAGCGCGGGCGCGCCAAGCATGGCCATCGGCCCGTGCCGCCTCTGAAGTGATCCACTGACTGGCGCCGTTGTGCAGCGCCGTGGTACCGTCCAGCGATGCAGCCACCTTGAGCCGCACCCAGGGCGTGCCGCGCACCATGCGGCTGAAAAAACCCAGGTTCAGTTCACGCGATTGCGCTGCTCCCTGGCCTACCGCCACCTCCACCCCGGCAGCGCGCAGGCGGGCAAAGCCCTGGCCTGCCACCAGCGGGTTGGGGTCCTCCAGGCTGGCCTCCACCTTGCCAATGCCTGCGGCAATCAGCGCATCGCAGCATGGCCCCGTGCGGCCCTGGTGGGCACAGGGCTCCAGCGTGACCCAGGCCGTGGCACCGCGCACGTCGTGGTTCCGCGCAGCGGCATCGCGCAACGCCATCACCTCGGCATGGGGGCCGCCAGCCTGCTGGGTGAAGCCTTCGCCCAGCACCTGCCCATTGGACGCGGTGATGACACAACCCACGCGTGGGTTGGGGTTGGAAAGAAAAAGCGCCTGGGTGGCAAGCCCAAGCGCTCGGGTCATGGGGGGCGCAGGTGTGGTCATTGCGCCCTAGATGGTAGCGGATGGTACAAGGACTATTTGCCCCAACACTCTGCTGCTGTTGTGCTTGGGCCTAGGTTGTCTGCTCCGCGTTGGCCTGCGTTGGTGATGGTGAAATCACCGCACTTATCGTTGGCTTGAGCTCCCGCTCTCCGCGTGGCGATCAAAGTGAAAGTTGTTCCTGTGGGAACGCCTTTAAAGCCAATGGTGTAGCGCTTAGTCGTATCACCAGACCAAGTCAATCCGGCAGCCAGCGTTGTTGGGTACTGCCCAGTCGCCGTGGCCGCCCGTTCCAACCACTGCTGGGCCTGCAATAAGCCTGCCCTGGCGTCCGCTCTGTGTCCGCGGCGAATGTACTCCGCATAGCTAGGGTAGGCAATGGCAGAGAGGATTCCCACGATAGCCACCACGATCATCAACTCGATCAGGGTAAAGCCATGTTGCTGCGCATAAGCGAAATGTCTGTTTGATTGCATAGCGATGTTCCTCACTTACTGGATTTGCCTCCAACTTGGGCGCAAGGATTCTTCAGGGAGTGCTGCAGTATTTTCCCCATTGTTCTTGGCATCAATATCCCGGTTCTCGTATTTATCTTTCTTGATGATACTGTGTGGGCCTTTGGCCACCTTTCTTCTAGAGACGCCAGCATCTGCAGAGTCGTACTTGTTATCGTTGTTCTTATCCACGATCTGCACGGAGGGGCGCTTGCCGTCCATGATATTGACGAAAGTCCGGTACTGGCGCTCTCCATCCACCGAGGTGGAGTCGCAGCTTTCCACGTCTGGATCGACATTGGAGCCCTTTGCAGGTACCTGCGACCAAACCGTCAGCAGGTTGCTGGCATCGTAAAAGTCCATCGGCTTGAGCAAGCGTTCACCCACTGAAGGCAAATCGAGATACCAGCCGTTGAAGTTATCCCAGGTTTCCTTTTTCAGTTCGTCAACAATGTCCACGGTTGCAAAATCGCCACCGCTGATCTCGGTGAACTTTTGTTGTGCAAGTTTGGCAGATGTGACCCCCGTGCCCAGCGTGGCAGGCGCGGGCACGCAGTCGGCGCCACCAGGGCAGGTGCCGCCACCCGGATGAACTTCAAGCCGCTTGCCCAAGGCAGAAGAGACCTCGCGGTAACGGGTATTGTCCAGCACAGAGTAAATTGTTTGGACGTCGATATTGGATGGGTCATCCTTGGTGACATTGCGGCCCGTACCAAACGCCACCATCATCCCGCCCACGCGTACAGTCTTGGCACTGGGGCCACTGCCAATAGTTTTGGTGCGGTCATTGGCCCGTACCGTCGGTGCCGTTGCAATAGGCTGGATCTTAGAACGTGATGGAGAACCCAAGGCGGCAGGACCTCGGGTCGTGAAGAGTGGATTGCCGTTAAATGCTACCTTCCAATTGGCGGCGCTGGCATTGGTCAGGTCAAATTTCCAAAGGTTACCCAGGTTGTCCCCTGCGTACACCACGTCGGCCATGCCGTCGCCGTTGATATCCACCACCCGCGGGGAGCCGAGGCCATTGTCCTTGGCGTTACCGGTGCCTGGGGCATCTGTCGTGACCGGAAGGCGCAAGAGTTCCTTGGCGCCATCCAGGTACTGTACCAGTAGCACGGGGCGCTGGTTGGCACTGTTGTAGCCATTGCCCAGAACCACAGCCCAGCGGTTGTTGTTCATGCGCGTGATTTGCGTAGTGCGCATGGCGTCGTTGTCGTCACGTACTGGGCGGGCGGCGATGAACCCAATGTCCTTGTCTTCATCGACCACTTGCAGGCACGTCGTTTTTTCAGCGCCGGTCATGGCAGCGCAGTTCGGAGCAGGCTCAGAGGGGCCGCGGGTGCGATCTTGCTTGACCAATTGCTGGGCATTGCCTTCGGCAAAGCCCAGCAGGCCGCTGACTGTGGTGGTGGCGGTGGGGTTGGACACATCCAGCACAAAGTAACCTTTACCGCCCAGGCCCAGGGTGCCCACAAGCATGGTACGCCAATCTGGCGAGTAGGTGCCGTAGTTGGGGTCGGTGGGATCCTGGATGCCCCCATTCATGTCCACGTCGCCAGTCATCGGCGAGCCGTCCACAAAATACTTGTGCTTGTTGTTGTACTGCGGATCCGTTAGCAGGGTCAGCGTAGGAATGACACCGCGTGGTACGTAGGCCAGCTTCTCCTGGCCATCTGCCGCCGCAAAGCCATGCAGCATGCCGTCGTTGCCACCCACATACAGCATGCCTGGGCGTGATTTATTGCTTCGAACAAAAGCCGTATAGCCCTTGAGCAAATAGTCTGCAGCAGGCGCGCCGGTGTACCAGACATCGGAGTTGATGATGTCGCCTTGGATACTCTTGCGTTGACGGAACGGATTGGATGGGGTGTAGCCACTGGGATCCACACCCTCCATGCCTCGCTCGCCTCGGATGTAGTTGAGTCGTTGCTGTCCTTTGGTGGCGCCCTCGTCGGTCCCCGCCATATTCTTTTGCAGCCACACCTTTTGCGGGCTGCTCAGGTTGCTTTCATCCGAGGCCCATTTGAAGGGGACTCCACCCTTGTAATTGGTGCTGTCCCATTTGTCGCTCCAGCTCAACACCAAGCGGCTGGACACACTGGGAAGCGCATCCAGTTTGTCGGCAGTGTTTTTCCCACCCCAGCCTGGATCGGGGTAGGTTGTGCCGTCGCGCTTGACCTTGTCGGCGGTGACATAGCCCTTCCAGAAGTTCTCCGGCTGGTAGGCTGCGGTGTATTTCCCAACTTCGCTGCGCGAGACATTGGCGCCGCTGGTGGCACTGGAACTCAAGTCAGGATCTGTAGCTGTGTTGATTTGACCGAGAATCTCGCGAAAGGCTTTTTCGAGATCCTCGCCCTTCATTACGGCATAGAAACGACCTCGACCGTTAAGGGCGGAATGCCATAGATCCAGTGCACGCACGTCCTCCCCTATGCCCATGTCTGGCCATGTCCGATTGCCGGTCACCAAGTCCGGGAAACTGCCTTTGTAGCTAAAAGGCACTCGCTCGGCAACCGGTGGTGCGATGATCGTGGGTGCTCCTGGCCAGGTGGTTGCGTCGGTGCTAAAACCAATGGTGTAAGTCACCATGTGTGGCCAAGTTGCGGGATCGTAGCGTGGGTTCCAATAGCGCTCAAGAATGGCGGGGGTGCCATTCGAGTCGTTGCCAAAGTTTTCTGTCGCAGGGGCAGCCCTGTAATCTGCGGCCGGTTGTAGGGTTCCCGTCATTCCACTGGTTTGCATGGGCACGGCCCAACTCCGGAAGGCCCAGTCTGAAAGCGTATCGTTGACAGTATCTCTGTAGAGTGCAGACTTTGCGCGGTCTGGGGCGGTTGTGCCACCATAGACCATACCGTCTGGCAGGGTCAGATTTGTGGCGTTGTCTTGTGCTCCTCCAGAAGAAACCGAATTCCAGCGTCCATCAGACATGAAAATATGGTAAGAGCGCCTACAGGCCAAATAGGGTGAGCCGGTGGTGCCTGGATCATTCGCCCAGGCGCTGTTGGTTCCAAGGGGCTGGCGCATGTAAGCATCGGCTTGGCTGAACATCCAGTGTGATGGAGTGCCACTCCGTGGCGACAGGCTGTTGACGAAATTCAGGAAATTTGTGCGGTGACTGCCCTGCAACACGCGCATCGAATTGGTTTTCATAGTGGTGCTGTTGACATTTTTCGCGTCACTTGCCCCCCCGTTGTTCCACATGACTTGCCAAGCGAGCCGTAATTTCTTGTCGGGCATTAAGCTGGGATCGTATTTTGGGTGGAGTGGGTCAAAAATAGATATTAAAGCATATCTTAATATACTAATTCGTTGTGCCTTTGGATGCCAAACACCGAAAGCATCCGGTTCGGTATAAGCTGAATCACCATCTACCCATTGTTGATCAACCACCCATTTCATACTTCCAGAATCATCAATAGAAATGATGACGTTCGGGCGGACATAGGGCTCCACTGTGCCAGGGGGCGATTCGGCCAGATCCAGAGCCCATGCGCCACAGGGGGCAAAGGTCGCTCCAGCGGCCAAGGCCAGCAGGGATTTGCGAAAACGGGGAGAAGTTTTGCGGGCCATGGGAAGCTCCTTGGCTGAAAGGTTATGGGGTATGAGCCTTGACGGCTACGAAGTAATAATCGATTGCTATATTTTTATAGAAAATCAATCTTTGCGGGTTTGCCGGACATAGGTTTGCTGCAATACTGCTATGGTTCCAGACTTGCGACCAAAGGCCAACGCGGTGATGCGGTAGACCAGGTTGGGCCTGAGGTTCAGGCGCAGCAGGTTGTCGGTGGTGATATTGCCCACAATCACCCCGGAGTTTTTGCTGCTTTCGTCGTAGCGCAAGACTTCTATCCAATACCAGCCTCCACGGTCGTTTGCGCTTGTATCTGCCAGGATGGGGTTCGCAGGTGTACTGGTGCTGCCTGCCGTTGCGCCTGAGTACTGACCAAAACGTGCACCCACATTCGGTTTGATCATGTCTTCAAGCTTGACTTCCCCAGCCTGTAATGTGGTGGAACTGTTGGTGTTCCAGAAGTCTTGACGCCCTGCACGTTTGAGACAGAGGCCATCCTTGCATTTGGTGGCCTCCAGGTCGAGGTCAGCCAGCAGCGGCGTAACCTCTGGCGAATCTACTGGGATTTTGTAAGCTGCGCCGATGTTGTTGCGGCAACTGGCACCGGTGCAGGGGGAGCCATCGGGGTTCTCGCTGCGAATGTCGAGTTCAGCGTCTTGCAGCAGAGCCTGTGCCGCCTCGAATGCGCGCTGGTAATCGGCATCGTTGCCAACGATCATCTCGTTGAACAGCGAGGTTCGAGATGCCCACAGCGCCAGCAGCATGGACAGCATGACGAACACGATCACGACAAACAACGCGACACCTTGCTGTTGGTGGCGCAAGCGTTGATGGGGTGGAATAGGCATGCTTTGCATGATGGTTTGCTCGGCAATTGGTTAGAGCACAGTACCAATGAGGCCCTGGCTGCGAAGTTGAAAGACGTTGCGAAAGACCATGTGCATGCGTTTTGCGCGTGAACCGGTCAGGGTGCTCATGTCCACCAGCGTTGTTCCGTCGCAGTCGGTGTAGTTGCTGCCCGCAGGTAGGTCGATAGGCTCGGCGCCGTAAATCACGAGACAGACTTCCACGGCCTGCACCTGCCCCCAGTTGGCGACACCCGTTGCATTCACGGATTTGATGGTGGGTATGCCTGGTGTGGTTGTGATGTCCTGCACCAAGTAATTCACCTGGAAATTAGCTACATTTTGTATAAGCGCCTGGCCACCTGCACCATTTCCATTGCAAAGAAGGATATTATTGGCTGTATCAAACTGAAAAACGCTTTCCACTCGCTGATCGTCATTGCCACTATCTGATGGACCACCTAAGCAGTTTCGTCCTAATGTCTGTTCAGATGCGCTGATAAAGACAGGCTCTGTATAACGGCGGAAACCCGTGGTTACGGTCACAGGGGATGCTGTGCCTTGGATAACATTTGTTGCCTGTCCTGCATCGAAGCTGTATGTGGGATTTGTGCTGGCTGCTGCCATTGTTTCAAATGCCACGGGAGCCAAATATTTTTCAGCAGTTGCAGTGCTCTTTGGGTCGAGATTGAGTCGTAATGAACCAGCTTGTCTGATTTGCTGACCAATCACCCGCATCGCATAGGATGCTTGTTGCTGAATGCTGCTGGCGTCCGTGACCGTACCCGACACACCGCGTGAGACCATGAGAGCACCCATGGCAACAGCAACCACAAGAAGACCGATGGCGATGCCAACCATCAGTTCTATCAAGGTTACCCCGCGCTGGTGGGTGGGATGTGCTCCCGTCCGGGTGGTGATGCGGGTGCTTTGGAGGCCGGATGTGGCAAAGGGCATTGAGCGCATGTCAGGCTCCTGGGCAGTAGTACGTTGTGGTGGATGCGCCGGGGGTATAAGGCGCACAACGGCCCGAGACAGGCAGGTATTGCAGGTGGCAAATGTGGTTGGCAGGGCATGCAAGGGTCGCGCCAGCACTTAACGAGCCGTCGCTGGCACGCACCTTTGTGGCATCGATGTCGTCCTTGTATGCTGAACTGGTGTCCCGCTCGTTTTCGCGCCAGGCCACCATGACGCCAAGCTGGCGCCCCTGGCCTGCCGGTACGCCCCCCTCCGCTGGAGGGATGAAGATAGCGGCTTTGCCTGTAGGAATGTTGTCCCGGATAGCCTTTTTCCACACCTGCATGTCATACAAGGCCAATTGAGAGTTGTTGCAGCCTGTCGCACAACTGCCAGGCGCTGGGGTGTCGGAAAAGGTTGTAAGGTAAACGTTGATATTGGCAAGTGCATTAGGGTTGGTTTTCATGCGTTCGCCTAAATCTTCGATCAGCCGTATGGCTTGTGCCCGGCGTACGGTGGTGGATGTGTCTGTGAGTGTGCGCATTTGTACGCCCAGGATGCCGAGGATGCCCAGGGCGGTGACGACAACGGCCACCAAGGACTCGATCAGCGAGATACCTTGTTGGCGGCGGCTAGTGGCAGCGATGTGGTGTGTCATGGTTGTTAGCCAGTACAGGGGATGGATTCTGGGGGGATGGTGCGTAAACGGCCGCCGGAGCTCATGCAGACGCCGCGTGCACCGGGGTGGGTGGTGGTTTTGTTGAGCGGCACCAAGCTGAAGCCCAGCCACTTGCCGTCAACCAATCCCCATCGGTTAAGTTTGATGCTGGCACCGCCGCCCGTACGGGTCACCTGCACACGTGCTGGCGTTTCTACCCGCTGCAACACGGGTTCGCCAGCGTCGCAGTTACTGTCGTTGTTGGTGTTATGGCAGATGAACCACCCGCAATCCCAATCGCTGCTTCCAGTAGCGCTTGTGCAGCCGTTGGTGTTGTTGGGCAGTTTTTGAATTGCTACTTGCCCGCCACGCCTGATGGCTTCAGAGCGGGCCAGATACAGGCTGGACTTGAGCTGTTCAGTGGCTTGGCGCACCCTCCAGCTTTCGATCAGTGGCGTGAAGCCAGGTGCGGCCAAGGCTGCCAGGATGGCCACAATAGAAACAGTCACTAGTAACTCAATGGCAGTGAAACCTGCTGCCCGCCTGGAGGGTGCAATGATGGCGTTGCTTGGTTGAGACGGCATGGTGGTGCTTCCGAATTGCTCAAGGGCAGCTTGCGCCTTGCTTCATTTGCGTAAGCCGTCCTCCGCTGGTCACGCAAAGCCTGATGGCGCTGGTGTCGGTATCCGTCTTTCCAGCGGGGTATATCGGGAAATTCATGGAAGCAGGCGCTCCGCCATTGGTTTCTGAGATCATTCCCCAGCGATCAATGAACAGCATGGTTTTGCCGTTGTTTTGGGCGATGTTCGTTTTGGCTGGGGCTGCAACGACCTGCAGGTCGGTCGTGACGAGGTTTTGGGTGTGTGTCACTTTCCAGCCTTGATCCCATCCGCCGGTGGCATCAAGTGCAACACCGCCGCCACGCTTGATGGCCTCGGAGCGTGCCAAGTACAGGCTGGACGTCAGGCTTTCTGCCGTTTGCCGCACGCGCCAGCGTTCAATCAAAGGCGTAAAGCTTGGTGCCGCCAAAGCGGCCAAAATGGCCACAATGGCTACTACCACCATCAATTCGATGGCTGTAAATCCGTGTTGACGTGTCTTCTCGACCCTATAGGTAGCCGGGGCAGGGGGATGGTGCACTGGGTTCAAGGCTTGCATGAGGGCATCCTAGGTGCTGTGGTGAAAGGGTGACTGGGTGGTGCCGACGAATGGCTTGTTGGTACAGACAAGCGGTTGCCGCCGCGTGATTGTCTGGGGCTATTGGTCAGCGGGTATAGCCCAGGCAGGCGCCAGCGTTGTTCATGCCCTTGCATTCGCGCCGGAGCCGTTGGTCGCGCTGGGCAGGGGTTTCTTCGGAGGTGCTGCGCTGGTAGGTGACTTTTCTGACGCCCTTGCGGGGCTTGTCGGTCTGGGTGCTGTGGTAGGTGCTGGACTTGCGCTTGGCCCAGGCGTCAGCAGGGCTGGCGGCCAGTGCCAGGCCCAGGGCCAGCGCGCAGGTGATGATGGGGAGGTGGGTGATGCGGTGTGGGGTCATGGCTGGTGGAGGGGTGGGGCGGCTGGCCTGGTGCGGTTATAATCCGCCTGTTTTGCATGGTGCAAGACGCACGTCAGGGCTTGTTCCGGTTCCTGGCGCAAGTAAAACCCAGGTGCGCAAGTTTTTGCCGTGCAAAGCGTGTGCGCCGTTTATCCAAGGACATTTCCAATGATTTCCTCTTCCGCCAAGGCCGAAGTCGTCAAGGCCAACCAACGCGCTGCCAATGATACCGGTAGCCCCGAAGTCCAGGTGGCGCTGCTGACCGCCCGCATCAACGAACTGATGCCTCACTTCAAGGAGCATGCCAAGGATCACCATGGCCGCCGTGGTCTGCTGCGCATGGTGAGCCGTCGCCGCAAGCTGCTGGACTACCTCAAGGCCAAAGACGCCGACCGTTATACCGCGCTGATTGCCAAACTGGGTCTGCGCAAGTAAGCCGCATTGCACGCATGAACGCCTGGGTTAGTACGCTAGCTCAGGCGTTTTTTACTTTTGCTGGTGTGCCGAGCAGATCGAAGCTGTGTCATTCCAATGAACTCCGCGGGCGGTTTCACTGGAATGGCATCGTTTGCTGAATTGGCCGCCAGAGCCTGCTGGTATTGCGTTACCAGCTATTAACTCAGGAGCAACTATGAGCATTTTCAACAAGGTTACCAAGTCTTTCCAATGGGGCGACAAGACCGTCGTCATGGAAACGGGCGAGATCGCCCGCCAGGCCTCCGGCGCTGTGCTGGTGAACATTGACGATACGGTGGTGCTGGCCACGGTGGTGGCCTCCAAGTCCGCCAAGCCGGGGCAGGATTTCTTCCCGTTGACGGTGGACTACATCGAGAAAACCTATGCCGCCGGCAAGATCCCCGGCAGCTTCTTCAAGCGCGAAGCCAAGCCCAGCGAGCTGGAGACGCTGACCAGCCGCCTGATCGACCGCCCGATCCGTCCGCTGTTCCCGGAAGGCTTCTTCAACGAAGTGCATGTGGTCATCCACACCCTGTCGCTCAACCCCGAGGTCGACGCCGACATCGCCGCCATGATCGCTTCGAGCGCTGCCCTGGCGGTCTCCGGCATTCCCTTCAGCGGCCCCATTGGCGCGGCCCGCGTGGGTTACATCAATGGCGAATATGTGCTCAACCCCGGCCAGACGGCGCGCAAGAGCAGCCAGATGGATCTGGTGGTTGCTGGCACTGAGGCCGCCGTGCTGATGGTCGAATCCGAAGCGCAGCAACTGCCCGAGGACGTGATGCTGGGCGCTGTGGTGTTCGGCCACGAGCAGGGCAAGATCGCCATCAACGCCATCCACGAACTGGTGCGCGACGCTGGCAAGCCCGCCTGGGAGTGGCAGGCTCCGGCCAAGGACGATGCACTGATCGCCAAGGTCACGCAATTGGCCGAAGACAAGCTGCGCGCTGCCTACCAGATCCGCAACAAGCAGGCCCGCACGCATGCTTGCCGAGAGGCCTACGCCGTGGTTATGGCCGACCTGAAGGAGGCCGGTGTCGAATTCGATGCCGTCAAGGTCGAAGGCATGCTGTTCGACATCGAAGCGCGCATCGTGCGCAGCCAGATTCTGGCCGGTGAGCCGCGCATCGACGGCCGTGATACGCGCACCGTGCGCCCCATCGAAATCCGCAACGGCGTGCTGCCGCGCACGCACGGCTCCGCACTGTTCACCCGTGGCGAGACGCAGGCGCTGGTCGTGGCCACGCTGGGCACCGAGCGCGATGCCCAGCGCATCGACGCGCTGGCCGGCGAGTTTGAAGACCGCTTCATGCTGCACTACAACATGCCTCCCTTTGCCACCGGTGAAGTGGGCCGCATGGGCAGCACCAAGCGCCGCGAAATCGGCCACGGCCGCCTGGCCAAGCGGGCCCTGGTGGCCTGCCTTCCAAGCAAGGAAGAATTCCCCTATACCATCCGCGTGGTGTCGGAAATCACCGAGTCCAACGGTTCCTCGTCCATGGCATCGGTCTGCGGCGGCTGCCTGTCGCTGATGGACGCCGGTGTGCCCATGAAGGCGCATGTGGCGGGCATTGCCATGGGCCTGATCAAGGACGGCAACCGCTTCGCCGTGCTGACCGACATCCTGGGCGATGAGGACCACCTGGGCGACATGGACTTCAAGGTGGCCGGCACGACCAACGGCATCACCGCGCTGCAGATGGACATCAAGATCCAGGGCATCACCAAGGAAATCATGCAGGTAGCGCTGGCCCAGGCCAAGGAAGCGCGCATGCACATCCTGGGCAAGATGCAGGAAGCCATGGGTGAGGCCAAGACCGAGATTTCGAGCTTTGCGCCCAAGCTCTACACGATGAAGATCAACCCCGAGAAGATCCGCGACGTGATCGGCAAGGGCGGCGCCACCATCCGTGCGCTGACCGAAGAAACCGGCACCCAGATCAACATCGAGGAAGACGGCACCATCACCATCGCCTCGAACGACGGCGCCAAGGCCGACGAGGCCAAGCGCCGTATCGAGCAGATCACTGCCGAGGTGGAAATCGGCAAGGTGTACGAAGGCCCGGTCACCAAGATCCTGGACTTCGGCGCCCTCATCAACCTGTTGCCCGGCAAGGACGGCCTGCTGCACATCAGCCAGATCGCCCACGAGCGCGTGGAAAAGGTCACCGACTACCTGAGCGAAGGCCAGATCGTCAAGGTCAAGGTACTGGAGACGGACGAGAAGGGCCGCGTCAAGCTGTCGATGAAGGCGCTGACCGAGCGTCCCGCTGGCAGCAGCGACCGTCCTGCCCCCGCAGAGCGCCGCGAACGCGAGTACCGCGCACCGCGCGAGGCGCGTGAGCCCCGCGACCAGGGTGCCGAGCAGCAGCAACAGCAGCAGCCGACATCGGGTACGCAAGACCAGATGCAGGCCTGATTGCTGAGGTGTTGCTATTATTTTGATAGCTGTTTGCGCTTGATATACGGACGCAAGCAGCCAAAATAATCCATCAAATCCAACCACCCATGCAGGCCATCGAAATCTCCGCCTTTGGCGCCCCCGAGGTGCTGCGCATGTGCGAGCGCGCGCAGCCCGTGCCGGGCGTGGGCGAGGTGTTGATCCGCGTGGCGGCCAGCGGGGTCAACCGCCCCGACGTGCTGCAGCGCAAGGGCCACTATCCTGCGCCGCCTGGTGCAAGCGATCTTCCGGGCTTGGAGGTGGCAGGCGTGATCGAGTCCGGGGATGCGCAGGCCATGGCTGCCCACGGCTTGCAGCCGGGCGACCGTGTGTGCGCCTTGTTGGCAGGTGGCGGCTATGCGCAGTGGTGCGTGGCCCCGGTGGAGCAGTGCCTGCCGGTGCCTGCGGCGCTGAGCGATGCCGAAGCCGCCTCTTTGCCCGAAACCTTCTTCACCGTCTGGAGCAACGTTTTTGACCGTGCGCATTTGCAGGCGGGTGAAACCCTGCTGGTGCAAGGCGGCAGCAGCGGCATTGGCGTGGCGGCCATCCAACTGGGGCGTGCATGGGGTGCCACCGTCATCGTGACGGCCGGGAGCGATGAAAAATGCGCTGCCTGCCTGGCGCTGGGGGCGCACCACGCCATCGCCTACCGCAGCCAGGACTTCGTGGCCGAAGTGCTGCGCATCACGCGGGGCAGGGGTGCCGATGTGGTGCTGGACATGGTGGCGGGCGACTATGTGGCGCGCGAGGTCGATTGCCTTGCCGAAGACGGGCGCATTGCCATCATTGCCGTGCAGGGCGGGGTGCAGGCCACGTTCGATGCAGGCAAGCTGCTGCGCAGGCGGCTGACCATTACCGGCTCCACGCTGCGGGCCCGCTCCAGTACCTTCAAGGGGGCCATTGCCCGCGCCTTGCGCGAGCACGTGTGGCCCTTGCTGGCATCGGGTGCGGTGCGCCCGGTGGTGTACCGCAGCTTTGCCGCCCACGAGGCGGCGCAGGCCCATGCGCTGATGGAGTCCAACCGCCACATCGGCAAAATTGTTTTGACCTGGTAACCATGATGAAAAAACTCATTGCAGGCAACTGGAAGATGAATGGCAGCCTGGCTGCCAACGAAACACTGGTGCGGGCCCTGCGCGACGGCATGGGAACGCCCGCTTGCGACGTGGCGCTGGCCGTGCCTGCGCCCTACCTGGCACAGGTGCAGGCGCTGGCGGCTGGCTCTGCGCTGGCCCTGGCGGCGCAGGACGTGTCGCAGCACGAATCCGGCGCCTACACAGGCGAATGCTCGGCCGCCATGCTGCGCGATTTTGCGGTGCGCTATGTGCTGGTGGGGCATTCGGAGCGCCGCCAATACCATGGCGAAACCGATGTGCACGTGGCCGTGAAGGCGCAGCGTGCGCTGGCGGCGGGCATCACACCCATCGTCTGCGTGGGCGAAACGCTGGCCGAGCGCGAAGCCGGGCAGACCGAAACCGTGGTGCGCCGCCAGCTGGCTGCGGTGATCCATCTCAACGGCCACTGCATCAGTGAAGTGGTGGTGGCCTACGAGCCGGTCTGGGCCATCGGCACCGGTAAGACGGCCACGCCCGAACAGGCGCAGGAAGTGCATGCCGTGCTGCGCGCGCAGCTTGCAGCAGCCAGCCCCCAGGCAGCAAAGATTCGGCTGCTCTACGGCGGCAGCATGAACGCCAGCAACGCAGCCCAGCTCCTGGCGCAGCCTGACATCGACGGCGGCCTCGTGGGCGGTGCATCGCTCAAGGCAGCAGACTTTTTACAAATTATTGCCGCAGCCCAATAAGGGCAAGCGGTACACGCTATTAAATCAGGAGTGTTTTTAGAATGAACTTGCTAGTGAACGTGTTGTTGACGGCCCAGATCCTGGCCGCTTTGGGCATGATTGGGCTGATCCTCATCCAGCACGGCAAAGGTGCCGACATGGGGGCTGCGTTTGGCAGCGGCAGTTCGGGCAGCCTGTTCGGCGCAACGGGCGGAGCCAACTTCCTTTCGCGCACCACGGCGGTGCTGGCGGGCGTGTTTTTTGTGTGCACGCTGATGCTGGCATACTTTGGAAATGCGCGTCCGACCAGCACGGGCAGCGTGCTTGAAACGCCTGCAGCGGTCGCTCCTGCGGCTTCTTCCGATGCTGGGTCGGCATCCTCCGTTGCGGGGGCTGCTGCGCCTGCGGCTTCGGCTGCTACCGCCCCTGAAACTCCTGCATCTGGCGCAGGTCAAATTCCTGCGAAATAAAAACGCAAGAAATGCGACATCGGACACCTTGATAGGGTTTTTCCGGGGTAGAATTTGAGTCTGTCTGGGAAGCCAAAACCAAATCGGTTCCTCATGCCACCCAGACACGATATGCCGTCGTGGTGAAATTGGTAGACACGCTATCTTGAGGGGGTAGTGGCGAAAGCTGTGCGAGTTCGAGTCTCGCCGACGGCACCAAACAACATACAAACAGGCCTGTCCGCGTGTTCCGTCCTGCGGACATGACGGGCGAGGCTCCACGGTGAGCGCATCCTCAAGATGAACCTCGATCAATATCTCCCCGTCCTCCTGTTCATCTTGATTGGCATTGCGGTAGGTATCGTGCCCCTGGCTTTGGGGTACATCCTGGGCCCCAACCGCCCTGATGCTGCCAAAAACTCTCCTTACGAGTGTGGCTTCGACGCCTTCGAAGACGCGCGCATGAAGTTCGATGTGCGCTACTACCTCGTCGCTATTCTTTTCATTCTTTTCGATCTGGAAATTGCCTTCCTGTTCCCCTGGGCCGTTGCGCTGCAGGAGGTGGGAATGACTGGCTTTGTGGCCGTGGTGATTTTTCTGGCCATTCTGGTCGTGGGCTTCGCTTACGAGTGGAAAAAAGGCGCCCTCGATTGGGAATGATCGGCTAGCACGAGGAACGACGCAATGATTGAAGGCGTGATGAAGGAAGGCTTCATCACCACGAGCTACGACTCCGTGGTGAACTGGGCCAAGACGGGTTCGATCTGGCCCATGACGTTTGGTCTGGCGTGCTGCGCGGTCGAGATGATGCACGCAGCCGCTGCGCGCTACGACATCGGCCGCTTTGGTGCCGAGGTGTTCCGCGCCAGCCCCCGCCAGTCCGATCTGATGATCGTGGCAGGCACGCTGTGCAACAAGATGGCGCCTGCGCTGCGCAAGGTGTACGACCAGATGAGCGAGCCGCGCTGGGTGCTCTCCATGGGTTCGTGCGCCAACGGTGGTGGCTACTACCACTACAGCTATTCCGTGGTGCGTGGCTGCGACCGCATCGTGCCGGTGGACGTGTACGTGCCGGGCTGTCCGCCCACGGCCGAAGCGCTGATCTACGGCATCATCCAGTTGCAGCAGAAGATCCGCCGCACCAACACCATTGCACGTGCCTGAGGGGAGGGCCATGACATCTGTTGCCATTCGACCCGAGGAACTCAGGGATCAGGTCGCCCAGGCGCTGGGCGCGCTGGCGCGCTCGGTCACCCTGGCCCGCGGTGAAGTCACCGTAGTGGTCGCTGCTGACCAGTACCTGCAGGCCATGCAGTTGCTGCGCGACGCGCCCACCTGCCGCTTCGAGCAGCTCATCGACCTGTGCGGCCTGGACTATTCCGCCTATGGTGACCGCGTCAACGAAGGTCCGCGCTATGCCGTGGTATCTCACCTGTTGTCCGTCAGCCTGAACCAGCGCGTGCGCGTGCGCGTTTTTTGTCCGCAGGACGACATGCCGGTGGTGGCTTCGGTCACGGGCCTGTGGGCTTCTGCCGCATGGTTTGAGCGTGAAGCCTTCGACCTGTTCGGTATCGTGTTCGAAGGGCACAACGACCTGCGCCGCATCCTCACGGACTATGGGTTCGTCGGCCATCCGTTCCGCAAGGACTTCCCGCTGTCGGGCCATGTGGAAATGCGCTACGACGCGCAGCAGCGCCGTGTGGTGTACGAGCCCGTCAGCATCGAGCCGCGCGAGATCACGCCGCGCATCATCCGCGAAGAGAACTACGGAGGCCTGCACTGAAGCCCCAGCGCCTTCCAGTGATTCACCATGGCTGAAATCAAGAACTACTCCCTCAACCTCGGTCCGCAGCACCCTGCAGCCCACGGCGTGCTGCGCTTGGTGCTCGAACTGGACGGCGAGGTCGTCCAGCGTGCCGATCCGCACATTGGCCTGCTGCACCGCGGCACTGAAAAGCTGGCCGAGCACAAGACATTCCTGCAGTCGCTTCCATACATGGACCGTCTGGACTACGTGTCCATGATGTGCAACGAGCACGCCTACTGCCTGGCCATCGAAAAGCTCCTGGGCATAGAAGTGCCGCTGCGTGCGCAGTACATCCGTGTGATGTTCTCGGAAATCACGCGATTGCTCAACCACCTCATGTGGCTGGGTTCGCACGGCAATGACTGCGGCAGTTCCACCATCCTGATCTACACCTTCCGCGAGCGTGAAGACCTGTTCGACATGTACGAAGCCGTGTCGGGCGCGCGCATGCACGCAGCGTATTTCCGGCCGGGCGGCGTGTACCGCGATCTTCCCGATTCCATGCCCCAGCACCAGGAAAGCCGCATCCGCAGCGCCAAGTCGGTGCAGGAGCGCAACGCCAACCGCCAGGGTTCGCTGCTGGACTTCATCGAGGATTTCACCCGCCGCTTCCCCGGTTATGTGGACGAGTACGAAACCCTGCTCACCGACAACCGCATCTGGAAGCAACGCACCGTGGGCATTGGCGTGGTCACCCCCGAGCGCGCCCTGAACCTGGGCATGACCGGCCCCATGCTGCGCGGCTCCGGCATTGCCTGGGATCTGCGCAAGACCCAGCCCTACGAGGTCTACGACCGCGTCGATTTCGACATCCCCCTGGGCAAGACGGGCGACTGCTACGACCGCTACCTGGTGCGCGTGCAGGAGATGCGCGAGTCCAACCGCATCATCAAGCAGTGCGTGGACTGGCTGCGTGCCAACCCCGGCCCGGTCATCACCGACAACCAAAAGGTGGCACCGCCCGCTCGGGAACGTATGAAGTACGGCATGGAGGACCTGATCCACCACTTCAAGCTGTTTTCCGAGGGCTTCCATGTGCCCGAGGGCGAGGCCTATGCCGCCGTGGAGCACCCCAAGGGGGAGTTTGGTATCTACATGGTCAGCGACGGTGCAAACAAGCCGTATCGCATGAAGATCCGCGCCCCCGGTTTTGCGCACCTGGCCACCATGGACGAAATGGCGCGCGGCCACATGCTGGCCGACGTGATCGCCATCATCGGCACCATGGATATCGTGTTCGGGGAGATTGACCGATGATTTCTGAAGCGACCAAGGCGCGCTTTGCGCGCGAAGTGGCCAAGTACCCGGCAGAGCAAAAGCAGTCCGCCGTGATGGCCTGCCTGGCCATCGTCCAGCAAGAACAGGGCTATGTGAGCCAGGAAAGCGAAGCGGGCATTGCCGAGTACCTGGGCATGCCAGAGATCGCCGTCCACGAAGTGACGACCTTCTACAACATGTACAACCAGCAGCCCGTGGGCAAGTACAAGCTCAACGTCTGCACCAATCTGCCCTGCCTGCTGCGCGATGGCGGCAAGGCGCTGGAGCACCTGGAGCGCAAGCTGGGCATTGCCGCAGGCGAAACCACGGCCGACGGCATGTTCACCCTGCAGGAATGCGAATGCCTGGGGGCCTGTGCCGATGCGCCCGTCATGCTGGTCAATGACCGCAGCATGTGCAGTTTCATGAGCAGTGAGAAGCTCGACCAGCTGGTCGATAGCCTGCGTACTGCGGAGGGCAAGTAATGACCACGGCAGCACAGGTACTCTCCCAGTTCCAGTCTACCGGTGTGGAAACCTGCTTCCACGACCGGCACATCGATCCGCAGATCTATGCAGGCCTGAACGGCTCCAATTGGCGCCTGCAGGACTACGAGGCGCGCGGTGGCTACCAGGCCTTGAAGAAGATTCTGGGCAAGGATGGCGGCGAAGGCCTCAACCAGGACCAGGTGATTGCCACCGTCAAGGAATCCGGCCTGCGTGGTCGGGGGGGCGCGGGCTTTCCCACCGGCCTGAAGTGGAGCTTCATGCCGCGCCAGTTCCCAGGCCAGAAACATCTGGTGTGCAATTCGGACGAGGGTGAACCCGGCACCTGCAAGGACCGCGACATCCTGATGTTCAACCCGCACATCGTCATCGAAGGCATGATCATTGCCGGGTATGCGATGGGTATCAGCCTGGGCTACAACTACATCCACGGCGAAATCTTCCAAGTGTACGAGCGCTTTGAGGCTGCACTGGAAGAAGCGCGCGCTGCGGGCTACCTGGGCAACAACATCCTGGGCAGCGACTTCAGCTTCCAGCTGCATGCCCACCATGGTTTTGGTGCCTACATCTGCGGCGAGGAAACCGCACTGCTCGAATCGCTGGAAGGCAAGAAGGGCCAGCCGCGCTTCAAGCCGCCGTTTCCGGCCAGCTTCGGTCTGTACGGCAAGCCCACCACCATCAACAACACCGAAACCTTTGCGGCTGTGCCCTGGATCATCCGCAACGGTGGCGCGGCCTACCTGGCCTGCGGCAAACCCAACAACGGCGGGACCAAGATCTTCTCGGTCAGCGGCGATGTGGAGCGCCCTGGCAACTACGAGATTCCGCTGGGCACCCCGTTTGCCAAGCTGCTGGAGCTTGCCGGTGGTGTGCGTACCGGCCGCCAGCTCAAGGCGGTGATCCCCGGCGGATCTTCCTCGCCAGTGCTGCCTGCCTCCGTCATCATGGAGTGCACCATGGACTACGACTCCATCGCCAAGGCCGGATCCATGCTGGGTTCGGGCGCTGTCATCGTCATGGACGACAGCCGTTGCATGGTGGAGTCGCTCAAGCGCCTGTCGTACTTCTACATGCACGAGTCCTGCGGGCAGTGCACGCCTTGCCGTGAAGGCACGGGTTGGCTCTGGCGCCTGGTGGACCGTATCCACCGCGGTGAGGGGCGTCCGGCCGACATGGACCTGCTCGACAACGTGGCCAGCAACATCATGGGCCGCACCATCTGTGCCCTGGGTGATGCGGCTGCCATGCCGGTACGCGCCATGCTCAAGCATTACCGGCACGAATTTGCGGCAATGATCCGCACCACGAGTCCTCAGGCCGCCACTTCCGCCTGATCGCGAGAAAAGCATATGGTTGAAATCGAACTTGACGGCCAGAAGGTGGAGGTTGCAGCCGGCAGCATGGTCATGCATGCAGCCGAAAAGGCGGGCACCTACATTCCGCACTTCTGCTACCACAAGAAACTCTCCATCGCTGCCAGCTGCCGCATGTGCCTGGTGGAAGTGGAAAAGGCCCCTAAACCCATGCCCGCCTGCGCCACGCCCGTGACACAGGGCATGATCGTTCGCACCAAGAGCGACAAGGCCATCCATGCCCAGAAGTCGGTCATGGAATTCCTGCTCATCAACCACCCGCTGGATTGCCCTGTCTGCGACCAGGGCGGTGAATGCCAGTTGCAGGATCTGGCAGTGGGTTACGGCGCTTCGTCCACGCGCTACGATGAAGAAAAGCGCGTGGTCAAGCCCAAGGACGTGAGCCCGCTCATTTCCATGCAGGAAATGACCCGCTGCATCCACTGCACCCGCTGCGTGCGCTTCGGCCAGGAAATTGCCGGGGTCATGGAGCTGGGCATGGTGCACCGGGGCGAGCACGCCGAGATCACGACCGTCAAGGACGACACCATCGACTCGGAGCTGTCGGGCAACATGATCGACATCTGCCCGGTCGGTGCGCTCACCAGCAAGCCGTTCCGCTTCAGCGCCCGTACCTGGGAGCTGTCGCGCCGCAAGTCGGTCAGCCCGCACGATTCCACGGGTTCCAACCTGATCGTGCAGGTCAAGAACCACAAGGTCATGCGTGTCCTGCCGTTCGAGAACGACGAGGTCAACGAATGCTGGATTGCAGACCGTGACCGTTTCTCCTACGAAGCGCTGGACAGCGCCGAGCGCCTCACCAAGCCCATGCTCAAGCAGGGCGGCCAATGGGTCGACGTCGATTGGCAGACCGCGCTGGAATACATCGCCAACGGTGTGCAGTGCATCACCAAGGAAAACGGCGCTGGCGCCCTGGGTGCCCTGGTCAGCCCGCACAGCACGGTCGAAGAGCTGTACCTTGCCAGCGCCCTGATGCGCGGCCTGGGCAGCCCCAACCTGGACTACCGCCTGCGCCATGCCGATCTGCGCAAGCCGCAAGGCGTGCGCTGGCTGGGCCGATCGGTGGCCTCGCTGTCGCAGCTGCAATCGGTGCTGGTCGTGGGTTCCAACCTGCGCAAAGACCATCCGCTGTTCGCCCAGCGCATCCGCCAGGCTGCGCGCAAGGGTTGCACAGTGCTGTCCATTGACAATGCTGCGCGCGACTGGGCCATGCCCGTCGCCCAAACCTTGGTGGCCGATCATGGCGCCTGGCTGCAGGCCCTGGCCGACGTTGCCGCCGCCTTGGCACAGGAAAAGGGCATGAGCGCACCCGTGGCGCAAGGCCGTGCCGATGAACCCACGGCCCGTGCCATCGCCCAGGCCCTGCTGCGCGGTGAACACAAGGCCGTGCTGCTGGGCAATGCAGCGGCCCACCACGCACAGGCCAGCGAACTGCTTGCCCTGGCAGGCTGGATTGCACAACAGGCAGATGCCACTGTGGGCTACCTGACCGAGGCCGCCAACACCGTGGGCGCCCAGTGGATGCAGGCATTGCCGGGCGAGGGTGGACTCGACGCCGCGCAGATGCTGCAAGGCAAGCTCAAGGGCCTGTTCCTGTTGAACAACGAACCGGAGTTCGATAGCGCCGCCGGTGCCCAGGCCGTGGCTGCATTGGGCAAAGTGGAAATGGTGGTGACCCTGAGTCCTTTCAAGACCAACCTGGAATTCAGCGACGTGCTGCTGCCCATTGCACCGTTCACCGAAACGTCGGGCAGCTTTGTGAACGCCGAGGGGTGCCTTCAGAGTTTCCACGCCGTGGTTCGCCCGCTGGGTGACACCCGTCCGGCCTGGAAGGTGATGCGCGTATTGGGCAATCTGCTGGGTCTGCAGGGCTTTGATTTCGAGACTTCGCAAGACGTGCTGGTGCGTGCGACCGGTGCCGCCGTGGGGGCGCTGTCCCATGTTCCGGCCGGATTGCTGAACAATGCTGCAGCCACCATGCCCCAGGATGTGCAAGTGGCAGATGCTCCCGCTCCGGTGGTGGCATCCATCTACCAGCTTGACGGTCTGGTGCGCCGATCTGCTTCTCTGCAATTGACCACTGACGCCCGCATGGCCCGTGAAGGAGTGGCAGCATGATCGATGCAATCTACAACTTCGGCCTGAATCTGCTGGCCCAGGGCTGGTGGACAGGGGTGGCCTGGCCGGTCATCTGGAACCTCATCAAGATTGTTGTGGTGCTCTTGCCCCTGATGGGTGCCGTGGCCTACATCACGCTGTGGGAGCGCAAACTCCTGGGCTTCATGCAGGTGCGCCATGGCCCCAACCGCGTGGGTCCGTTCGGTCTGTTGCAACCCATTGCCGACGCGCTCAAGCTGCTGACCAAGGAAATCATCCAGCCCAGCGCTGCTGCCAAGGGGCTCTTCATTCTGGGTCCCGTCATGGCGATCATGCCTGCGCTGGCAGCCTGGGTGGTCATTCCCTTTGGCCCCGAGCTGGCACTCGCCAACGTCAACGCAGGCCTGCTGCTGCTGATGGCGATCACATCGATCGAGGTCTATGGCGTGATCATCGCGGGCTGGGCCTCCAACTCGAAGTACGCTTTCCTGGGTGCGCTGCGCGCTTCGGCCCAGATGGTGAGCTACGAGATTGCCATGGGCTTCTGTTTCCTGGTGGTCATCATGGTGACGGGCAGCATGAACCTGACCGACATCGTGCTGAGCCAGACGCGGGGCACTGGCGCCCACATGGGCCTGTCCTTCCTGTCCTGGAACTGGCTGCCGCTGCTGCCCATCTGCGTGGTGTACATGATCTCTGCCGTGGCCGAAACCAACCGCCACCCCTTCGACGTGGTGGAAGGCGAGGCCGAGATCGTGGCCGGCCACATGGTCGAATACTCGGGCATGGGCTTCGCCATCTTCTTCCTGGCCGAGTACGCCAGCATGTGGCTGGTCTCGATTCTGGCCGTGCTGATGTTCTTTGGCGGTTGGCAGGCGCCGGTGGCTGCGCTGGATTTCATTCCGGGCTGGATCTGGCTGGGCATCAAGACCTTTGTGATGATCTCCATGTTCATCTGGATCCGTGCCACCTTCCCACGGTTCCGCTATGACCAGATCATGCGTCTGGGCTGGAAAATCTTCATTCCGGTCACCCTGGTGTGGCTGCTGATCGTCGGGGGCTGGTTGCTCTCGCCGTGGAATATCTGGAAATAAGGCGGGGACATACCCATGGCTTCCGTTGCTGCTGCTTCTTTCTCGCTCCGCGACTTCGTCAAGAGCTTTCTGTTGGTCGAACTGGTCAAGGGCATGTCCCTGACCGGGCGCTACGCCCTGCGCCGCAAGGTCACTGTTCAGTACCCCGAAGAAAAGACCCCGCTGTCGCCCCGTTTCCGGGGCCTGCATGCCCTGCGCCGCTATGAAAACGGCGAAGAGCGCTGCATCGCCTGCAAGCTGTGCGAGGCCGTGTGCCCCGCGATGGCCATCACCATCGAGTCGGATGTGCGCGAGGACGGTACACGCCGCACCACGCGCTATGACATCGACCTGACCAAGTGCATCTTCTGCGGTTTCTGCGAAGAAAGCTGCCCGGTGGACTCCATCGTGGAGACCTCCATCTTTGAATACCACGGCGAAAAGCGCGGCGACCTTTACTTCACCAAGGAAATGCTGCTGGCCGTGGGTGACCGCTTCGAAGGCGACATCGCTGCTGCCAAGGCTGCGGACGCCAAGTACCGCTGACGCGGCAGACCACTACAAAGAACCGATTCATGGACGCCAAGACTGGTTTTTTCTATCTGTTCTCGGTCGTGCTGCTGTACGCAGCCTTCCGGGTCATCAGCGCACGCAGTCCGGTGCATGCCGTGCTGCACCTGATGCTGGCTTTTTCACAGGCTGCAGGCCTGTGGCTTCTGCTCAAGGCGGAGTTCCTCGCCATCGCCCTGGTGCTGGTGTATCTGGGCGCGGTGATGGTGCTGTTCCTCTTCGTGGTGATGATGCTCGATATTGACGTGGAGGGCATGCGCCAGGGGTTCTGGAAACACTTCCCGCTGGCAGCCACCATCGGCGCACTCGTTGCCCTGGAAATGGCGGCAGTGCTCATGGGGGGCTTCCGAGGCATGGATGAGCCCAAGACCGTGGCTGCCGTGCTGGATGCGGCGGGCCAGCCGGTCGTGGTGTCCAACGCCAAGGCCCTGGGCGAGCTGATGTACACCAAGTACCTCTACCCCGTGGAAATTGCAGCCGTGATCCTGCTGGTAGCCATGATTGCCGCCATTGCCCTGACGCTGCGCAGCCGCAAGGACACCAAGACCATCAACCCGTCGCAGCAGGTGCATGTGCGTGCTGCCGACCGCCTGAAGGTGGTCAAGATGGCGGCTACGCGCCAGGCACCGGCGCCTGAGACTGTTGCCAATGCCGAGGAGAAGAAAGCATGACACCGACGTTGGGCCATTTTCTGACACTGGGCGCCATGCTGTTCGCCCTGGCAGTGGTGGGTATCTTCATGAACCGCCGCAACCTCATCGTGCTGCTGATGGCCATTGAACTGATGCTGCTGGCCGTCAACATGAACTTCGTGGCCTTCTCGCACTACCTGGGTGACATGCACGGACAGGTGTTCGTGTTCTTCATCCTGACGGTGGCGGCGGCCGAGTCGGCCATTGGTCTGGCCATCTTGGTGCTGCTGTTCCGCAACAAGGCCAACATCGACGCGGAATCCCTCGACACCCTCCAGGGTTGAGTCCCCGAAAGCCAAGGTTCTCCACAATGAGTCAAACCCTTTCTGCTTCAACGCTGCTGGCCGTTCCGCTCGCGCCACTGGTGGGCGCCGCGCTCGCGGGCATTTTCGGCACAACCTTTGGCGGCAACTGGATCGGTCGCCGCCTGAGCCACAGCCTCACCATCCTGGGTGTGCTGGTGGCGTTCATCCTGTCGGCGCTGACGCTCAAAAGCGTTGCCGTCGAGGGTGCCCATTTCAACGAGACGATCTACACCTGGATGGTGGCAGGTGGCCTCAAGATGGAAGTGGGCTTCCTGATCGACAGCCTCACGGCCATGATGATGTGCGTGGTGACCTTCGTGTCGTTGATGGTGCACATCTACACCATCGGCTACATGGAAGAAGACGAAGGCTACAACCGCTTCTTTGCCTACATCTCGCTGTTCACCTTCTCCATGCTCATGCTGGTGATGAGCAACAACCTGCTGCAGCTGTTCTTCGGCTGGGAGGCTGTGGGCCTGGTGTCCTACCTGCTGATCGGTTTCTGGTTCAACAAGCCCACAGCCATTTTTGCCAACATGAAGGCCTTCCTGGTCAACCGCGTGGGTGACTTCGGCTTCATTCTGGGCATTGGCCTGATTGCGGCGTACACCGGCACGCTGAACTACGGCGAGGTCTTTGCCAAAGCCACGCAGTTGGGTGCGATCGAGTTCCCCTGGTATGTGATGGGCCAGGACGTGATGCTCATCACCGTGATCTGCGTCTGCCTGTTCATTGGCGCCATGGGCAAGTCGGCGCAGTTCCCGCTGCATGTCTGGCTGCCCGACTCGATGGAAGGCCCGACGCCCATCTCCGCGCTGATCCACGCCGCCACCATGGTGACGGCAGGGATCTTCATGGTGGCGCGCATGTCGCCCCTGTTCGAGCTGTCGGATGCCGCCCTGAACTTCATCCTGGTCATTGGCTCGATCACGGCCTTGTTCATGGGCTTTCTGGGCATCATCCAGAACGACATCAAGCGCGTCGTGGCCTATTCCACGCTGTCGCAACTGGGGTACATGACCGTGGCCCTGGGTGCCTCGGCCTACTCGGTGGCGGTGTTCCACCTGATGACGCACGCTTTCTTCAAGGCCTTGCTGTTCCTGGGCGCTGGCTCGGTCATCATGGGCATGCACCACAACCAGGACATCCGCTGGATGGGCGGCGTGCGCAAGTACATGCCCGTCACCTGGATCACCTCCTTGCTGGGCTCGCTGGCGTTGATCGGGACGCCGCTGTTCTTGGCTTCTATTCAAAGGACAGCATCATCGAGGCAGCACACGCCAGCCATTTGCCAGCTGCCGGATTTGCGCATTTTGCGGTGCTGGCGGGCGTGTTCATTACGGCCTTCTATTCGTTCCGCATGTACTTCCTGGTCTTCCACGGCAAGGAGCGCTACGACCAGAATCCCGATGCGCACCACCACGATGACCATGGCCACCACGGGCACGACGACCACCATGGCCCCCATGAGTCGCCCTGGGTCGTGACGGTGCCGCTGGTGTTGCTGGCGATTCCTTCGGTAGTGATCGGCTTCATGACCATTCAGCCCATGCTATTCGGCGATTTCTTCAAGAACGTGATCTTTGTCGATGCAGCCCGCCATCCGGCCATGGCCGAAATGGCAGAGATGTTCCACGGACCTGTGGCCATGGCCTTGCATGGTCTGCAGACGCTGCCGTTCTGGCTGGCCGTCTCGGGGGTGGCAGTCGCCTACTACATGTACATGGTCAATCCGGCGCTGCCTGCTGCCATTCAGCGCATGTTCCAGCCGCTGTACACACTGCTCGAAAACAAGTACTACCTGGATTGGTTCAACGAGAACGTGATTGCCCGTGGCGCCCGTGCGTTGGGCGTGGGGCTCTGGAAGGGGGGCGACCAGGCCGTGATCGATGGCGCCTTGGTCAATGGCTCCTGGAAGGTCGTGGGCTGGATTGCCGGCCTGGTGCGCAAGGTGCAGACGGGCTACGTCTTCCACTATGCGCTGGTGATGATCCTGGGCATCTTTGTGCTCATGACGTACTTCGTCTTGCTCAACAAGTAGGAGAACAACAAAAATGGGTTTGTTGAGTCTTGCTATCTGGACGCCTATCGCGTTCGGTGCACTGTTGCTGGCCTTTGGCAGCGACAAGCATGCGGGCGTTGTCCGCTGGCTGGCCCTGGTCGGCGCCCTGGTCGGTTTTGCCGTGACCTTGCCGCTCTACGAGGGCTTCAAGCTGGGCACGGCGGCCATGCAGTTTGTCGAAAAGGCTGTGTGGATCGAGGGCTTCAATATCCACTACCACCTGGGAGTGGATGGCATCTCGTTCTGGTTCGTGCCGCTCACGGCGTTCATTACCGTGATCGTGGTCATCGCATCCTGGGAGTCCATCACCGAGCGCGTGTACCAGTACATGGGCGCCTTCCTGATCCTCTCGGGCCTGATGATTGGCGTGTTTGCCGCCCTGGACGGCATGCTGTTCTATGTGTTCTTCGAGGCCACCCTGATTCCCATGTACCTGATCATCGGTATCTGGGGCGGGCCGAACAAGATCTACGCAGCCTTCAAGTTCTTCCTGTACACCTTGCTGGGCTCGCTGCTCATGCTGGTGGCCCTGATCTATCTGTACAACCAGTCTGGCGGCAGTTTTGACATCGCCTCCTGGCACAAGCTGCCCCTGGGCAAAATGGCGCAGACCTTGCTGTTCTTCGCTTTCTTTGCAGCCTTTGCCGTCAAGGTGCCCATGTGGCCCGTACACACCTGGCTGCCCGACGTGCACGTCGAGGCCCCCACCGGGGGTTCTGCAGTGCTGGCAGCCATCATGCTCAAGCTGGGCGCCTATGGTTTCCTGCGCTTTTCGCTGCCCATCGCCCCTGACGCATCGCATGAGTGGGCCTGGCTGATGATCGGCCTGTCGCTCATCGCCGTCATCTACGTGGGCCTGGTCGCCATGGTGCAGAAGGACATGAAGAAGCTTGTGGCCTATTCGTCCGTGGCGCACATGGGTTTCGTGACCCTGGGCTTTTTCATCTTCAACGGCCTGGGCGTGTCGGGCGGTATCGTGCAGATGATTTCGCACGGCTTTGTCTCGGCGGCCATGTTCCTGTCCATCGGCGTGCTGTACGACCGCGTGCACTCCCGTGACATCGCTGCCTACGGCGGTGTGGTCAACACCATGCCCAAGTTTGCCGCCTACGTGCTGCTGTTCACCATGGCCAACTGCGGCCTGCCGGGCACGGCTGGTTTCGTGGGCGAGTGGATGGTGATCCTGGGTGCTGTGCAGGCCAATTTCTGGGTGGGTGTGCTGTCTGCGACGGCGCTGATCTGGGGCGCTGCCTACAGCCTGTGGATGTTCAAGCGCGTCTACCTGGGTCCCGTGGCCAACGCCAATGTGCGCGCCTTGCTGGACATTGGCGGACGTGAATTCTTCATCATGGCCTTGCTGGCGGTGGCTGTGCTCTACATGGGGCTGTATCCACGTCCGTTCACGGATGTGATGGACGCTTCCGTGACCGAATTGCTGCGGCATGTGGCCCAGAGCAAGCTGAACTGACCTGACTGAACAGAGAGACCCGAGATGATTGACAACATCAGTTGGCTGGCGATTTACCCAGAGATCGTTCTGCTGGTCATGACCTGCGTGATTGCGCTGGTGGATCTGGGTGTGAAGAGCACCCGGCGCACAGCGACTTACGTGCTGAGCATGCTGACCCTTGCGGCGGTGGCTGTGATGCAGGGTGTCTATGCCAGCAGCGGCAACACCTTCTACGGCTTTGGCAACATGGTAGTGAGCGACGCCATGGGCAACTGGCTCAAGTGCTTTGCCACCATCGCCATGATGGTGACGCTGGTGTACAGCCGCCCATACGCCGCCGACCGCGGCATGCTGCGCGGCGGTGAGATGTTCACGCTGGCCATGCTGTCGCTGCTGGGCATGTTCATCATGATTGGCGGCAACAACTTCCTGATCATCTACCTGGGCCTGGAACTGCTCACGCTGTCGGGCTACGCCCTGGTGGGCATGCGCCGCGACCATGCCGTGGCCACCGAAGCCGCCATGAAGTATTTTGTGCTGGGCGCCATGGCCAGCGGTTTCCTGCTGTATGGCCTGTCCATGCTGTACGGTGCCACCGGCTCACTGGACATTGGCGAAGTCTTCAAGGCCATCGATTCCGGCCAGTTGCGCCACCAGGTGCTGGTGTACGGTGTGGTGTTCATCGTGGCGGGTCTGGCGTTCAAGCTGGGGGCCGTGCCGTTCCACATGTGGGTGCCCGACGTGTACCAGGGCGCCCCCACGGCGGTCACGCTGATGATCGGCGGCGCGCCCAAGCTCGCAGCCTTCGCCATCGTCATCCGCTTGCTGGTCGATGGCCTGCTGCCCCTGGCCAAGGACTGGCAGCAGATGCTGGCGGTGCTGGCCATCGGCTCGCTGCTGGTGGGCAACCTGGCGGCCATTGCGCAGACCAACCTCAAGCGCATGCTGGCGTACTCCACCATCGCGCAAATGGGCTTTGTGCTGCTGGGCCTGATGTCCGGCGTGGTCAGCGGCCATGTGGATGCCTCCACGGCTGAAGCTGCCTACAGCGCTTCCATGTTCTATGTGGTGACCTATGTGCTCACCACGCTGGCCTCTTTCGGCGTGATTCTGCTGCTGGCACGCGAAGGCTTCGAGAGCGAAGAGATCGCCGACATGGCTGGCCTGAACCAGCGTAGCCCGCTCTACGCCGGGGTGCTGGCAGTGTGCCTGTTCTCGCTGGCGGGTATTCCGCCGCTGGTGGGCTTCTATGCCAAGCTGGCCGTGCTGCAGGCATTGCTGGCATCGGGCCAGACGGCATACATTGCCATGGCCGTGTTTGCCGTGCTGATGTCGCTGATCGGCGCTTTCTACTACCTGCGGGTGGTCAAGGTCATGTACTTCGATGCTCCGCTGACGGCCACCACGGTGTCGGCTCCGCTGGACGTGCGCATGGTGCTGACCCTCAATGGCGCGCTCATCCTGATTCTGGGCATCGTGCCCGGCGGCCTGATGTCGCTGTGCGCTGACGCCATCATGCGCTCGCTGGCTTCCTGATTTTTCCGTGTCGCAGACGAGCTTCATCTGGATCGTGATCTTGGCGGCCTGCGTGGCCGCCAATTTGCCTTTCCTCAACCATCGTATTCTTGCGCTCGGCCCCATGCGAGCCCCCAGCAAGGCCCTGTGGGTGCGCCTGTTGGAGTTGCTGCTGTTTTATTTTGCGGTGGGCGGCCTGGCTTTGGTGCTGGAGGGGCGCGTCGGGCAGGTGGCTCCCCAGGGGTGGGAGTTCTATGCGGTCACAGCCGCGCTCTTTCTGACCCTGGCGTTTCCTGGTTTCGTCTACCAGTACCTGCTGCGCAGGCGTTGAAGGCGCCTTGGCGTGACACAAGCATGAAAGTACTGGATCTGCGGTGCGCGAACGACCATGCCTTCGAAGGCTGGTTTGCCAGCGAAGATGACTTTCAGGGCCAGCTTTCCCGAGGCCTGCTTCAGTGCCCGGTGTGCGGTGAGACCCACGTTCGCAAGGTGCTCAGTGCGCCGCGCATCCAACGGTCTGCGCTGGTGCCAGAGCATGCCGCTCAAAGCGCCTCGCCGCACGCAGCATCTGTTTCCAGCCCCGATCTTCCAGAGGCTGCCCAAGGCCTGCCAGCCCCCTTGCAGGCGGCTTGGCTGCAATGGGCGCGCCAGGCTGCGGCCCAGTCCGAGGATGTGGGCGAGCGGTTTGCCCAGGAGGCGCGCAACATCCACCGTGGCGACAGCCCCGAGCGCCCGATCCGCGGCCAGGCCAGCGCGGCCCAGGCCCTGGAGTTGCTCGAAGAGGGCATTCCCGTGCTGGCGCTGCCCGCCACGGCGACCGACACCCTGCACTGAGCGGGCGGAAGGCGCCGAAGGCGGCTCAGCAACTGTGTTTCACTTCAAGCCGCAAACTGCAGCGCTGCCAGGCGCGCATACACACCGCCTTGCGCCAGCAGTTCGGTGTGTGTGCCTTGCTCCACGATGCGGCCGTGGTCCATCACCACGATCCGGTCGGCGTTTTGCACGGTGGACAGGCGGTGCGCAATCACCAGCGTCGTGCGCTGGCCCTTGTGGCTGTGCAGCGCGCTGTCCAGAGCTGCCTGAACCATGCGTTCGCTCTCGGCGTCCAGTGCACTGGTGGCCTCGTCGAGCAAGAGCAGCGGCGGGTTCTTGAGCAAAGCACGTGCAATGGCGATGCGCTGGCGCTGCCCGCCCGACAGGCGCACGCCGCGCTCGCCCAGAAAGGTGCCGTAGCCCTCGGGCAGCGCGCTGAGAAAGTCGTGCGCAAACGCCGCGCTTGCGGCTGCCATGACCTCGTCGTCGTTCGCATCCGGGCGCCCGTAGCGGATGTTGTCCATGGCGCTGGCCGAGAAGATCACCGGATCCTGCGGTACCGTGCCGATGCGGCTGCGTAGCGCCTGCAGCGAAAGCTGCCGCAGGTCCACGCCTTCGATGCAGATGCGGCCTGCGTTGCCGGGGGCGTTGGCAGGGGCGGTGTCCACATCGTAAAAGCGCTGCAGCAACTGGAACACCGTGGTTTTGCCCGCTCCGCTGGCGCCCACCAGTGCCACGGTTTCGCCCGGCCGCAACTCCAGACCGAAGCCCTGCAAGGCCGCCTGGGTGGGGCGGGAGGGGTAGTGGAAATCCACCCGTTCAAAGCGCACCGCCAGGCCCCGGCCTGTGTCGGGCAGGGCCAGGGGCCGTGCAGGCTCGCGTACCGGGGATTCGGTGGCCAGCAGTTCCATGAGGCGCTCCGTGGCCCCGGCGGCGCGCAGCAGGTCACCATAGACCTCGCCCAGCACCGCGGCTGCGCCTGCCAGCAGCATTACGTACACCACCGTCTGCCCCAGGTGGCCCGCGCTCATCTGGCCTGCCAGTACGGCCTGCGTGCCACGGTACAGGCCCCAAAGCAGCAGCCCTGCGTTGGCAATGATGATGAAGGCCACCAGCGCAGCCCTGGCGCGCGAGCGCCGCTCGGCAGTCTCGAACGCATGCTGCGTGGCGGTGGTGAAGCGCTGCACCTCGCGCTCCTCGGCGGTGTAGCTTTGCACCACCGGGGTGGCATTGAGGATCTCGCCCGCAATGGCGCTTGAATCGGCCACACGGTCCTGGCTGGCGCGCGAGAGCTTGCGCACGCGCCGACCGATCCACAGCGCGGGCAACACCACCGCCACCAGCATGAGGATGACGATGCCCATCACGCGCGGATTGGTCCACACCAGCATGACGACTGCACCGCCACCCACCACCGCGTTGCGCAGGCCCATGGACAGCGAGGATCCCACCACGGTCTGCACCAGCGTGGTGTCGGTGGTCAGGCGCGAAAGCACTTCGCCGGTCTGCGTGGTCTCAAAGAACTGCGGGCTCTGGCGCAGCACATGGGCGTACACGGCGTTGCGCAGGTCGGCGGTCACGCGCTCGCCCAGCCAGCTCACCAGGTAGAAGCGTGCCGATGCAAACACCCCCAGCATCACGGCCACGCCAAACAGCAACCCGAAGTGGTTGCGCAGCGCCAATGCCTGCGCACCCCGGTCGCCGGTCACCAGACCACCGTCGATCAGGGTGCGCAATGCCAGCGGAAATGCCAGCGTGGCTCCAGAAGCCAGCAACAAGAACACCAAGGCCAGAGCGATTCGGTTTCGGTAGGGGCGTAGAAAGGGGCGCAGGCCAGAAAGTGAGCGCGCTGTGCCACGTACTGGTATGGGGGGGGTGGAAAGGGCCATGGCGGCAGTGTAGGACGCACGGGTATCGCCTGTTGCTCGTGCAGAGGGAGCTGCTGTCAATTTCCTGACAATGCGTTCGCGTGCAGAGCTTGTGTGCAACGCCACCTGCGCCTGAGCGCAGACCTCTCTGTCGCAGCCGGGACAGGGTAGGCGTTAATACATAGGCGATACCCCTAGTGACGGTATGCGTTACGCCAACTTAGCATGCATCGCAGCATGTCTTGCTGGCGGAGGCCTTTCAGGAATCCAGCCAGCCACCCTAATGGAGCGGCCAGCGCGTAATGAGCGACGTCATTCTTGAAACCCACAGCCTGACCAAAGAGTTCAAGGGCTTCACCGCTGTCAGCGGTGTGAATCTGGCCGTGCGCAGGGGCTCCATTCACGCGCTGATCGGACCCAATGGCGCAGGCAAGACCACCTGCTTCAACCTGCTGACCAAGTTCCTCGTGCCCACCTCGGGCCGGATCCTGTTCAACGGGCACGACATCACGTCCGAACAGCCCGCGCAGATCGCCCGGCGCGGTGTGATCCGCTCGTTCCAGATCTCGGCGGTGTTCCCGCACCTGACCTTGCTGGAGAACGTGCGCCTGGGCCTGCAGCGCAAGCTCGGTACCTCGTTCCACTTCTGGCGCAGCGAACGCACGCTGCACCAGCTTGACGACCGCGCCATGCAACTGCTGGCCGAGGTGGGCCTGCAGGATCTGGCGGACGAAATCACGGTAAACCTGCCCTACGGCCGCAAGCGCGCGCTGGAGATCGCCACCACGCTGTCCATGGAGCCCGAGCTCATGCTGCTCGACGAGCCCACGCAGGGCATGGGCCACGAGGACGTGGACCGCGTCACCCAGCTCATCAAGAAGGTCTCGGCCGGGCGCACCATCCTCATGGTGGAGCACAACATGAAGGTAGTCTCAACAATAGCCGACCGCATCACCGTGCTGCAGCGCGGCGCCGTGCTGGCCGAGGGGCCCTACGAAGAAGTCTCGAACAACCCGCAGGTGATGGAAGCCTACATGGGCACGACCGACGGCCAGTTGCAGGGAGCGCATTGAATGAAGCTCCCCCTGAGTCGCTTCGCGCCTTCCCCCTCTCTCGCCTCGCTGCGCGAGCCGGGAGGGGGGCACCCCCAGCGCGGCGGGGCGGCCCTTGCGCGGGGGCGCTGGCTTTGTGCGTGCCGGTTTCTACAGACAGCGCGGAACGCAATGGACAACTGAGATGGCTAATCCTTCAAACAACAACGGCGTGCCTGCGCTGGAAATCAAGGACCTGGAAGCCTGGTACGGCGAGTCGCACGTGCTGCACGGCGTGGACATGGTCGTGCAGCCTGGCGAGGTGATCACATTGCTGGGCCGCAACGGCGCGGGCCGCACCACCACCATGCGCGCCATCATGGGCCTGACCGGCGCGCGCAAGGGCTCGGTCAAGATCAACGGCGTGGAAACCATCCACATGCCCACGCACCGCATCGCGCACCTGGGCGTGGGCTACTGCCCGGAAGAGCGCGGCATCTTCTCCAGCCTGTCGTGCGAGGAAAACCTGCTGCTGCCGCCCACGCTCAAGACCGGCTCGCAGGGCATGTCGCTTGACGAGATCTACGCCATGTTCCCCAACCTGGCCGAGCGCAAGAACAGCCAGGGCACGCGCCTGTCGGGCGGCGAGCAGCAGATGCTGGCCGTCGCGCGCATCCTGCGCACTGGCGCCAACCTGCTGCTGCTTGACGAAATTTCCGAAGGGCTGGCCCCGGTGATCGTGCAGGCGCTGGCGCGCATGATCACCATGCTGCGCCACAAGGGCTATACCGTGGTCATGGTGGAGCAGAACTTCCGTTTTGCTGCGCCGCTGGCCGACCGCTTCTACGTCATGGAGCATGGCCGCATCGTCGAAAAATTCGGCGCTGCCGAGCTCGATCAAAAGATGCCGGTGCTCAACGAATTGCTGGGTGTCTGAAGCGCCTGCATGGCATTTTTTTCGTCCACTCAACCCACAGGAGACAAACCATGAAGATCAAACCCACCGCCCTGGCTCTCATGCTCGGTGCCGCTGGCCTGGCTACCTCGGCTGCCGCGCAGGACAAGGTCAAGATCGGTTTCATTACCGACATGTCCAGCCTGTACGCGGACGTGGAAGGCAAGAACGGCGCCATGGCCATCCAGATGGCCATCGACGACTTCGGCGGCAAGGTGCTGGGCATGCCCATCGAGCTGCTGACGGCCGACCACCAGAACAAGGCCGACATCGCTGCCTCCAAGGCGCGCGAGTGGATCGACACCCAGGGCCTGACCATGCTGTTCGGCGGCACCAACTCCGGCACGGCTCTAGCTTCTGCCAAGGTGGCCGCTGAGAAGAAGCGCGTCTACATCAACAACGGCGCCGCCAGTTCGGCGCTGACCAACGAGCAGTGCACTCCGTACACTGTGCACTACGCCTACGACACCGTGGCCCTGGCCAAGGGCACGGGCTCGGCCATTGTCGATGGTGGCGGCAAAAGCTGGTACTTCCTGACCTCCGACTACGCCTTCGGCCATGCGCTGGAGGCTGATACCAGTGCCGTGGTGAAGGCCAAGGGCGGCACCGTGGTGGGCGCCGTGCGCCACCCACTCAATGCCTCGGACTTTTCCTCCTTCCTGCTCCAGGCCCAGAACTCCAAGGCCCAGATCCTCGGCCTGGCCAACGCGGGCGGCGACACCATCAATGCCATCAAGGCCGCCAAGGAGTTCGGCATTGGCAAAAGCATGAAGCTCGCCGGCCTGCTGATCTTCATCTCCGACGTGCACAGCCTGGGCCTGCGCAATACCGAGGGCCTTCAGTTCACCACCAGCTGGTACTGGGATCTGAACGAGGAAACGCGCAAGTTCTCGGCGCGCTTCTTCGAGAAGGCCAAGCGCATGCCCACAGAAATCCAGGCCGCCGATTATTCGGCCACCATGAATTACCTCAAGGCTGTGGAAGCCGCCAAGAGCACCGATGCCGACAAGGTCATGGCAGCCTGGCGCAACATGAAGATGAACGACTTCTTCGGTTCGGGCCAACTGCGCCCCGACGGCCGCTACGTGCACGACATGTACCTGATGGAAGTGAAGAAACCAGCAGACTCCAACAAGCCCTGGGACTATTACAAGCTCATCAAGAAGCTGCCCGGCGACCAGGTGTTCACCGCCAAGGCCGAGAGCAAGTGCGCGCTCTGGAAGTAATCGTCTGACCTGAACCTCCCACCACCCGCCGCTTCCCATGGAAATCTTTGGTGTCTCGTTGCCCGGCCTGTTGAGCCAGCTCCTCCTGGGGCTGGTCAATGGCTCGTTCTACGCCATCCTCAGCCTCGGGCTGGCGGTGATTTTCGGCCTGCTCAACGTCATCAACTTCGCGCACGGTGCGCTGTTCATGATGGGTGCCCTGATGACCTGGATGGGCTTGAGCTACTTCGGCGTCAACTACTGGGTGATGTTGGTGGCGGCGCCGCTGGTGGTGGGCGCGTTCGGGGTCGTCATCGAGCGGCTGCTGCTGCGCTGGATCTACAAGCTCGACCACCTCTACGGCCTGCTGCTGACCCTGGGCCTGACGCTGCTGATTGAGGGCGTGTTCCGCTCCATCTACGGTGTGTCGGGCCTGGGCTACGACACGCCCGAACTGCTTGAAGGAGCGACCAACCTGGGCTTCATGATCCTTCCCAACTACCGCGCCTGGGTGGTGGTGGCATCGCTGGTGGTCTGCGTGGGCACCTGGTATGTGATCGAGAAAACCAAGCTCGGCGCCTACCTGCGCGCCGGCACCGAGAACCCGCGCCTGGTCGAGGCCTTCGGCATCAATGTGCCGGTGATGATCACGCTCACCTACGCCTTTGGCGCCGCGCTGGCGGCCTTTGCTGGCGTGCTCGCTGCGCCGGTGTACCAGGTTACGCCGCTCATGGGCCAGAACCTCATCATCGTGGTGTTCGCCGTGGTGGTGATTGGCGGCATGGGCTCCATCATGGGCTCCATCCTCACGGGCCTGGGCCTGGGGGTGATCGAAGGGTTCACCAAGGTGTTCTATCCCGAAGCATCGTCCACCGTGGTGTTCGTCATCATGGTCATTGTTCTCCTCATTCGCCCCGCCGGCCTGTTCGGCAAGGAAAAGTAAGGGGCCGCCCGCATGAACTCCAAGAACTCCACCGCCATCGGCTACGGCCTGCTGCTCATCGGCCTGCTGGTGGCGCCCCTGCTCGGGGCCTACCCCGTGTTCGTGATGAAGCTCATGTGCTTCGCACTGTTCGCCTCGGCCTTCAACCTGTTGCTGGGCTACACGGGCATGCTGTCCTTCGGCCATGCCGCGTTCCTGGGCGGGGCCGCCTACGTGGCCGGGCATTCCATCAAGGTCTGGGGCTTCTCGCCCGAGGTGGGCCTGGTGCTGGGCACGCTGGCCGGTGCCTTCTTGGGCCTGGTCGTGGGCTTCTTCGCCATCCGCCGCCAGGGCATTTACTCCACCATGATCACCCTGGCCCTGGCGCAGATGCTGTTCTTCGTCTGCCTGCAGGCGCCGTTCACCGGCGGCGAAGACGGCCTGCAGGGCGTGCCGCGCGGCAAGCTGTTCGGCGTGCTCGACCTGCAGAGTGATCTGGTGATGTACTACGTCGCCCTGGTCATCGTGGTGGCGGCCTTCCTGCTCATCATGCGCACCATCCACTCGCCCTACGGCCAGGTGCTCAAGGCCATCAAGGAGAACGAGTCGCGCGCCACCTCGCTGGGTTACGACACCAACCGCTTCAAGCTGCTGGCCTTCGTGCTGTCGGCCGGCCTGGCGGGCCTGGCGGGCTCGCTCAAGACGCTGGTGCTGGGCTTCGCCACGCTGTCCGACGTGCACTGGACGGCCTCGGGCCACGTGGTGCTGATGACGCTGGTGGGCGGCCTGGGCACGCTGTCGGGCCCGCTGGTGGGCGCGGCCGTGGTCGTGCTGCTGGAGAACAAGATCGGCGAGTTCGGCAACCTGCTGGCCGCGCTCACCACCGTGGAATGGTTCAAGACCCTGGGTGAATCGGTCACCATGGTCACCGGCCTGATCTTCGTGGTCTGCGTGCTCGCCTTCCGGCGCGGCATCATGGGCGAGATCATCGCCTGGATCGCGCGCCGCAAGGCGGGGCCTTCGGGGCGCTGAAAGCGCGCCATGGCGGGCGCGGTTCAGGCCAGCAGTGCGTCGATCTTCTGTTGCGCCGCCGTGCAGTCGCCAAAACTGCGCTCCACCCAGCCCGCATCGCAGTAGGTGGGCAGGTAGCGCTCGCCCGCATCGCACAGCAGCGACAGGATGGAGCCCCGCTCGCCGTGCGCGCGCATCTCGTGCGCCAGCGCCAGCATGGCGACGAAGTTGGTGCCCGTGGACGGCCCCACGCGCCGCCCCAGCAGTTGCGACAGCGTGCGCATGGCGGCCACCGACTCCACGTCGGGTACCCCCACCATGCGGTCTACCAGGGTGCGGATGAAGCTCGGCTCCACACGCGGGCGGCCAATGCCCTCGATGCGTGAGCCCGGCGCCGTGAGTTGCGCGTCGCCCGTGCGGTGGTACGCGCTGAACACCGATCCTGCCGGGTCGGCCACGCACACCTGCGTGGCATGGCGCTGGTAGCGCACATAGCGGCCTATGGTGGCGCTGGTGCCACCCGTGCCCGCGCCCACTACGATCCAGCGCGGCACCGGGTGCCGCTCGCGCTGCATCTGCGTGAACATGCTCTCGGCAATGTTGTTGTTGCCGCGCCAGTCGGTGGCGCGCTCGGCGTAGGTGAACTGGTCCATGTAGTGCCCGCCGGTCTGCGCGGCCACCTCGCGCGCCGCGTCGTACACCGCGCCCGCGCTGTCCACAAAATGGCAGCGCCCGCCGTGGAACTCGATCTGCGCCACCTTCTCGGGCGAGGTACTGCGCGGCATCACCGCCACAAAGGGCAGGCCCAGCAGGCGCGCAAAGTAGGCCTCGCTCACCGCTGTGGAGCCGCTCGACGCCTCGACGATGGTCGAGCCCTCGCGCACCCAGCCATTGCACAGCGCATAGAGGAACAGCGAGCGCGCCAACCGGTGCTTGAGGCTGCCTGTGGGGTGTGTGGACTCGTCCTTCAAGTACAGGTCGATGCCGCTTTGCTCAAAGGCGGGCAGGCGCAAGGGGATGAGGTGGGTGTCGGCGCTGCGCTGGTAATCGGCCTCGATGCGGGCGATGGCTTCGTGGAGCCAGGGGGTGGGGGATGTCATGGGGGGATTGTCGGGCAGATCAGTGCAGCCGTTCACGGCTGCTGACGGCCAGAGCAGCCAGTTGTTGCCAGAAAAAGTGGTCACTCAAAGAGAAGCCGTCTCCTGCTGTATTGGGTCGGCCATGAGTGACAGTTCTTGGACGTCCCTCTCGAGTGGTTCGCATCACGCGGGCCAAATCATTGCCTTACAGTGGAGGAGTTCAGTCCGGTGCGCTCGGAGATCTCCGGATGCCATGTGTTGCCGCTCTTGTAGACCGGTCGAGTGACGTAGACCTTGCCCGCTTCGGCCAAAAAGACGACCGGAAATGCATCCTTTGAGTATCGAATGCGTGGGTATGCGCCCGCGTCATTCAGCTTGACGCCGATTGTGTGCTTGCCGGGCAAAACCTTGAAGGTGGCGTAGTTTCCTCCGCTGTACGGAACTTCTTTTCCGTCTATTGAAGTGATCAACGTTCGCTCGGAAGTAATCGTTGCGACTTCGCTGTCCAGGCGCGATGGCCCCTCATACGCAGTGGTCGTGCAGCCGCTCACAAAGAAGACTGCTGCAGCGAGAAGAGAAGGTTTGCCGATGAAATTCAAGAGTCCTCCGTCAAATGAAAGTCTGGATCAATAGTGCCCAACGTGCATGTGACCGGCGCCTAGAGCCTAGAGGTCAGAACGACCGAAGGGATCAGACACCCTTGGACGTCCGTGTCGACCAGTGTTAAGTCTCATGGTCACGCTGCACGATTGTCGCGTGAAGCCCGAGTGACTTGCAAAAACGCTCGACTGATCCCCTGCCCCTGGGGCAGACCCTTGAAATGCCTGGCAGCGATCCCACACTGGGAATGAGAAGCCGCTGCGCCAGCGGCCCTTTCGCAAACCCCAACCCTGAAGCTACAAGGAGCTTGACCATGAACTCTCTGGTGACCCGCGGCAGCCTGTTTGATGACTTCTTCAAGGACATTGCGCCCGGCTTCTACGTGCGCCCGCTGCATGGCGATAACCTGCCTGCGCCCTCGCAGATCAAGGTGGACGTCAAGGAAACCGAGGGCGGCTACACCGTGCAGGCCGAGGTGCCGGGCGTGCCCAAGGAAGACATCCATGTGTCCATCGAAGGCAATGTGGTGAGCCTGCGCGCTGAAGTGCGCCAGCTCGACCAGAAGACCGAGGACGAAAAAGTGCTGCGCTCCGAGCGCTACTACGGCTCGGTGGCGCGCAGTTTCCAGTTGCCCGCCGACATTGATGCCGCCCAGGCCAAGGCCAAGTACGACAACGGCATCCTCACGCTCACCTTGCCCAAGAAGGTGAACAACAGCTCGCAGCGGCTGAACATCGAGTAAGCCGCCAGAGCGCCTGCCAGGCTTATGGCGCGCCGCCGTCCAGCCGTGCCAACACGGCCTGCACGAGGTGCGCCACGGCCTGCGGGTGGTCGCAGGCGATGGGCTGGCGCTGGGGCATGCCGCGCAGCCAGGTGATCTGGCGCTTGGCCAGCTGGCGCGTGGCGGCAATGCCGCGCTCGCGCAGCAGGGCCAGGTTCAGCGGCGTGCCTGCAGGGCGTGTGGCCTGGAAGTCCAGTTCCTCCCACGCCTGGCGGTAGCCCACGCAGCGCATGGAGGGCAGGTCGGCGTGCAGGTCGCCGCGGGCGCGCAGGGCCCGCACCTCGTCCACAAAGCCTGCGGCCAGCATGGCGTCAAAGCGCTGGGCGATGCGCTCGTGCAGCCAGGCACGGTTGTTGGGTTCCAAGGAAAAAAGGGCTCCAGCGCTTATGGGGCGTGCGCTGTCAGCTATATTTTTGATAGTGTGAAAACTTGACAGCGGGCGGCCCGACACCTGCCACACCTCCAGCGCGCGCTGGATGCGCTGGCTGTCGCCGGGCGCCAGGCGCGCGGCAGTCACCGGGTCCACGCGCGCCAGCTCGGCGTGCAGGGCGGGCCAGCCCTGTTCGGCGGCCTGGGCTTCCAGCCGTTCCCGCACGGCCGGGTCGGCGGCGGGCATGTCGTCAATGCCGTCGAACAGCGTCTTGAAGTACAGCATGGTGCCGCCCACCAGCAGCGGCAGCGCGCCGCGCGCGCGGATGTCGGCGATGAGCTGCGTCGCGTCCTGCACGAACTCGGCGGCGCTGTAGGCCAGCAAAGGGTCGCGGATATCGATCAGGTGGTGGGGCACGCAGGCCAGTTCCTGCGGCGTGGGCTTGGCAGTGCCAATGTCCATGCCCCGGTACACCAGGGCGGAGTCCACACTGATGATCTCCACCGGCATGCGCTTGCCGATCACGGCGGCCAGGGCCAGGGCTCCAGCGGTCTTGCCCGAGGCCGTGGGGCCTGCCAGGGCGATGGCTTGCGGGGCTTCAGCGAGGTTCACGCGGCTCACGCGGTTCTCCAAATTTCTGTACCAAAGTCCAGGCGATGGCGGCCAGCAGCACCGACCAGAACCACACGCCGCGCACCAGCGGCCACACGGTGCCGTCCAGGTGCGTGCCCACCCAGCCGCCAATGGAAAAGGCGGCCAGCATCATCATGAAACCATTGAGCGCCGAGGCCACGCCCGCCGCCTGCGGGAACGGCCCCACGGCGCCGGTCTGCCCGCAGGGCTGGTGGATGCCGTGCCCCAGCATGAACAGGTAGAACGGCGCCAGCAGCGCCCAAGGCTGGTGCCAGCCCGCCCAGGCCACCAGCGCCATCAAAGTGCAGCCGCTCAGGCTCAGCCCCCCGGCCAGTGCCACGGTGCGGCGCAGGCCGTGGCGTGCCAGCAGGGTGCGGCAGACGAAGGTGCCCACAAAGTAGGCCAGCGCAGTGGACAGCAGTACCCCGCCGTACTGCGTGCGCGAGAGGCCCAGCACCTCGATGAACACGAACGACGATGCCGCCAGAAAGGTGAACAGCCCGCCGTAGGCCGCCGTGGTCAGCAGCGAAAACGCCCAGAACGTGGGGTGGCGCAGCACCGTGCCCCAGGTGCGCAGCAGCACGCCCGGCTGCAGCGCCTGCGGGTTGGGCCGGGCCAGGGTTTCGGGCATGCGCAGCGCCACCAGGGCCAGCGTCAGCAGCGCGTAGGCCGTGAGCGCCAGCAGCGCGGCGCGCCAGCCCAGCCACACCGTCAGCAGCCCGCCCAGCGGCGCGCACAGGCAGGCCACCAGGCCCAGGCCGGTGAGCGCCTTGGACATGGCGCGCGCCCCGGCCAGCGGGGTGTACAGGTCGCGCACGATGGCGCGTGCGCACATCACCACCGCGCCCATGGCCGCGCCCTGTGCGGTGCGCCACGCAATGAGCAGCGCCATGGACGGCGCCAGCGCGCTGCCCACCGATGCCAGGGTGTAGATGCACAGGCCCGCCAGCAGCACCGGGCGGCGGCCAAAGCGGTCAGACAGCGGCCCCCACACCAGCTGCGAGCAGCCGAACGCCAGCAAAAGCGCGCTGAGCGTAAGCTGCCCGGTGGCCACGCTGGCGCCCAGGTCGCGCGTGAGCGCGGGCAGGGCGGGCAGGTACAAATCGGTGGTGACGGGCTGGATGGACAGCAGCAGCGCGAGCACCACAATGGCCAGGCCGGGTGGTACGGATTCGGCGCTGGGCATGGCAGACACAGAGGACACAGGCATAGGCGCCAGAGCGTAGCAGAGTCGTTTGTGCCTGTTGCCAGGTGTGACTTTGCCGTGTCACGCTGTGGTCATGAGTCTGTCACGCTGCGGCGGCACAGTCACAGGTTTTTACACCTACTGGAGGAGAACTACCCATGCGCATGCTTCGTGCGACGACCGGCCTGCTGGCCCTGGCTGCAGTTGCCACCCTGGCCGCCTGCGGCGGCGACGATGAAGGCTATCCCACGCTCACCGGCGGGAAACCGCTGGTGATTGGCCATCGGGGGGCTGCAGGCTACCTGCCCGACCACACGCTGGAAGGCTACAAAAAGGCCATTGAACTGGGCGCCGACTTCATCGAGCCCGACCTCGTGGCAACCAAGGACGGTGTGCTCGTGGCGCGCCATGAGCCCAACATCACCGGCACCACCGACGTGGCCCAGCGCCCCGAATTTGCTGCGCGCAAGACCAAAAAGGTGGTCGATGGCGTCACCGAGGAAGGCTGGTTTGTTTCGGACTTCACGCTGGCAGAGCTGAAAACCCTGCGCGCCATCCAGCCGCTGGCCGAGCGTGACCAGAGCTACAACGGCAAGTACCAGATTCCCACGCTCGAAGAAGTGCTGGACCTGGCCAAGAGCGAAGGCACACGCGTGGGCCGCACCATTGGCGTGTACCCCGAAACCAAGCACCCCACCTACCACGCAGGCCTGGGCCTCAAGCTCGAAGACCGCCTGCTCGCAGTGCTGGCCAAGTACGGCTACACCAGCAAGGCTTCGCCCGTGATCGTGCAGTCGTTCGAGGTGTCCAACCTCAAGTACCTGCGCAGCAAGACCCAGGTGCGCCTGGTGCAACTGGTGGACGCCGACGACGTGAACGCCGACGGCAGCATGTCGCTCGTGGCGCCCTACGACAAGCCCTACGACTTTGCCGTGGCGGGCGACCCGCGCACCTTTGCCAGCCTGCTCACGCCCGAGGGGCTCAAGGAAGTCAAGACCTACGCCGACGGCATCGGCCCCTGGAAGCCTTACCTGATCCCGTCCAAGCAGGTGGACGCCAATCACGACGGCAAGCCCGACGACCTGAACGGCGACGGCAAGATCGATGAGCGCGACCGCGTGATGATGCCCGCCACCGCCGTGGTGCCCAACGCCCACGCCGCAGGCCTGTTCGTGCACGCCTACACCTTCCGCAGCGAGGCACGCCGCCTGGCCTCGGACTTCCGTGGCGATCCCAAGGCCGAATACAAGCTGTTCTACAACCTGGGGGTGGATGGCGTGTTCAGCGACTTTGCCGACCACGCCAAGGCGGCGCGGGACAACTGAAGTCCCCCTGCCCCCTGAGGCGCCCTTGGCGCCTTCCCACCGCTCTCGAATCGCTGCGCGATTCGGGCAGGGGGATGCTCCCAGCGCCTGCACGTGGGAAGACTGGCGGCCCTTGCGCGGGAGCGCTGGCCTTTGGCGGCGCTTGTGCGAGCGCCGCGCTTGATTGCTTAGTCGGCCCTGGGGCCATGCCCTCAGGTAGCCCGTGGAGCGGTTATCGCCCGCGCAGGAACAGTGCGTCCAGCTCCTTCATGCTGAGCTGCCGCCAGGTCGGCCTGCCGTGGTTGCACTGGTCGCTGCGCTCGGTCACTTCCATCTGGCGCAGCAGGGCGTTCATTTCGTCCAGCGTGAGCTTGCGGTTGGCGCGCACGGCGCCGTGGCAGGCCATGGTGGCCAGGATTTCATTCTTGGCGCGCTGCACCACGGTGCTGGCGTCGTGCGCGGCCAGGTCGGCCAGCACGCTGCGGGCCAGCTCCACGGGGTTGCCGTGGGCCAGCTGCGTGGGCACGGCGCGTACGGCCAGGGTGCGCGGGGAGAAGGGCGAGACCTCCAGGCCCAGGTGCAGCAAGGTGTCGGCATGGGTCTCGGCGGTGGCCACTTCTTCGGGTATGGCGGCAAAGGTGGCGGGGATCAGCAGCGGCTGGCTGGCGATGCGCTGGCCGGTGTCGGCCTGGGCCTTGAGGCGCTCGTAGACGATGCGTTCGTGCGCGGCGTGCATGTCCACCAGCACCAGGCCCTGGGTGCTTTCGGCCAGGATGTACACGCCGTGCAACTGCGCCAGCGCGCGGCCCAGGGGCCAGGGCGCGGCGTCGTCGGCAGCGGGCTGTGCGGGCGGAGCGGCGCTTGCCTGTGCAGCGGCGGCTGTGGGGTGCTGCGCCGTGGCGCCGGTAGCGGCCTGGGTTGCACTGGGCAGGGGTGCTGTAGGCAGCGCCGGGCTGGCATCGGCGGGGCGGGGTGCGCCCCACAGGGCGCCCAGGTCGGAGACGCGGTGGCCAGGGCGTTCGTCAAATTTCATAGCGCCTTGCGCTTTCCAGACGGGCGCTGCAGGCACTTTTGGCTCTGAATTTGGTGCCGGGCTGGCGGCGGGCGCCAGGGGGGCTGCGGGCGCTGCCAGGGCCTGGGCGCGTGGTGCGGCCAGGGCGTTTTCCACGGCGTGGCGCACGGCCTGGTGCACCTCGCGGCTGTCGCGGAAGCGCACTTCAATCTTGGTCGGGTGCACGTTCACGTCCACGCGCGCGGGGTCGATCTGGATGTACAGCGCGTACACCGGCTGGCGCTGGCCGTGCAGCACGTCCTCGTAGGCGCTGCGCGCGGCGTGCGTGACCACCTTGTCGCGCACGAAGCGGCCGTTGACGTAGCAGTACTGCTGGTCGGCGCGTGAGCGGGCGGCGTCGGGCAGGCCGGCGCGGCCGGTCACGGTGATGGCGCCTTCGGTGTGCTGCACAGGCAGCGACTGGGCCACGAAGTCCTCGCCCAGCACGTCGGCCAGGCGGCGGGCCAGGGCGTCCTGCACATCCCCCTGACCGGGCTGCCAGGTGGCGCGCCACTGCTCCACCAGCTTGCCCTCGTGCCAGATGGCAAAGCCCACATCGGGCCGCGCCAGCGCATGGCGGCGCACCGCTTCCACGCAGTGGGCCAGTTCGGTGGCATCGGTTTTCAGGAACTTGCGCCGTGCGGGGGTGCTGAAGAACAGCTCCTTCACCTCCACGGTGGTGCCGCTGCTGCGCGCCACGGGGCGCAGTTCGCCGCTGCGGGCGTCCAGCAGGTAGGCGTGGGACTGGTCGGCAGGGCGCGAGAGCAGGGCGGTTTCGGACACCGAGGCAATGGCCGCCAGCGCCTCGCCCCGAAAGCCCATGGTGGCCACGGTCTCCAGGTCGTGCAGGTTGGTGATCTTGCTGGTGGCGTGGCGGCGCAGGGCCACGGGCAGCTCGGCCTGGGGGATGCCGCAGCCGTCGTCTTCCACGGCGATCAGGCGCACGCCACCGGCGAGCAGGCGCACGGTGATCTGGCTGGCGCCGGAATCGAGCGCGTTGTCCACCAGTTCGCGCACCACCGAGGCGGGGCGCTCCACCACTTCGCCCGCGGCGATCTGGCTGATGAGTTCGTCGGGCAGGTCGCGGATGGGGCGGCGCGCGGAGGGGTTTGCAATCGTTTCGGTCACCCGCCGGATTCTAGGGCGTGTCATCATTCAATTCCCCCACGCGCTGGCCCCGCAATGCGGATGGATGCGCGAAGGGTGGCGCAGCCCATGGTTATCCATGGGCAAGCCGCCCGACAAAGCAGACGCCGCATTGCGGGGCCAGCCCGAAGG